>NZ_JAQZAD010000033.1:3027-46340 GCF_028640935.1 Pseudomonas sp. SHLD1 | reverse complement strand
ATCAAGGACATCGAAGGCACCGCCCTGCCGCTGACCGATCGCCTGCTGCAACTGCGCCAGGCCGGTGATCTGGAAGGCGCCCGGGTGTTCCTGCTGGAGCGCGTCTCGCCGGCCTATGTCGAGTGGCTCAAGCGCATCAATGCGCTCATCGATCACGAGGAAGCCATCGCCAGCGGCCATCTGGCCGAGGTCCGCGGCATCGCCGGAGGCTTCCGCTGGCTGATGCTGGTGACCTGCGCCCTCGCCCTGCTGCTGAGCGTGACCGTCTCCATCCTGATCATCCGCCAGATGGGCGCGACCCTGGGCGGCGAACCCCACGCCGTGGCCGCCGCCATCCGCCGCCTGGCCGAGGGCCGGCTGGACGAACGCCCCGCCACCCGTCATCCGGACAGCGTGATGGGCACCCTGGGCAGCGCCACCGCGCACCTGGGCGAGACCATCGTCCAGGTACGCCATACCGCCAGCTCGGTCGCGGCGGCAGCAGCCCAGCTGCAAGGTACCGCCCAGACCAACCAGCGCCACACCGATGTGCAGTCCAACCAGGCCCAGCACATGGCGGCGGCCGTCACCGAACTGGCCGCCACCATTGGCGAGGTCGCCGGTTACGCGGCCCAGGCCGCCCAGGCCACCGGCAATGCCAGTGCCCAGGTGGACACCGGCAACCGGCTGGTCGCCAGCTCCGGCCAGGCCATCGGTCAGCTGGTACAGGCCCTGGAGCAGGCCAGCGTCACCGTGCAGCAGGTCTCCAGCGACAGCGCCAGCATCGAGAACATCGTCGCCGTCATCAACGGCATCGCCGAGCAGACCAACCTGCTGGCGCTGAATGCCGCCATCGAGGCCGCCCGCGCCGGAGAGCAGGGCCGCGGTTTCGCCGTGGTGGCCGATGAGGTCCGCAACCTGGCGACCCGTACCCAGGAATCGACCCGCGAGATCCGCGGCATGATCGCCACCCTGCAGGAAGGCGCTGGACGCGCCGCGGCGCAGATGGAAGAGAGTCGCGGCCAGGCCCACGAGACCGCCGAGCTGACCCAGCGCGCCGTCGCGGCCCTGGCAGCCATCCAGGCGGACGTCGGCTCGGTGAACGCCATGAATGCGCAGATCGCCACCGCCGCGGCGCAACAGACCGCCGTGGCCGAAGAGGTCAACGAAAACATCAATCGCATCCACGCGGCCACCCTGGAAACCGCCAGTGGGTCGCAGCAGATCGCCGGGGCCAGTCGTCAGCTGGCGGAGCTGGCCGAAGACCTGGAACGACGCATGAGCCTGTTCCGCACCACCCGTGCCTGAACATCCGGCAACGCTCGCGGGCTGAACCTAGACGCGAGCGCAACGGTCAGCAGTCAGACACCTTTTCCGCGCAGGAGTCTGGACATGCAGCTATCCCTCAACGGCCAGGTCGCCCTGGTCACCGGCGGCAGCTCCGGGATCGGCGCCGCCGTCGCCGAAGCCCTGGGCAAGGCCGGTGCCGCCGTCGCCATCAACTACCATTCCCACGCCGAACCTGCCGAAGAACTGGCCAGGCGCATCCAGGACGCCGGAGGCCGCGCCATCGCCGTGGGCGGTGACGTCGGCGACGAGGACGCGGTCAAGGCCCTGTTCGAGCGTACCCTGGAAGCCTTCGGCCGACTGGACATCCTGGTCGCCAACTCCGGTCTGCAAAAGGACGCGGCGGTGGCCGACATGTCGCTCAAGGACTGGAACACGGTGATCAACACCAACCTCACCGGCCAGTTTCTCTGCGCCCAGGCGGCGATCCGCCAGTTCCGCAAGCAGGGCCGCGACGAGAACATCTCGCGCGCCCTGGGCAAGATCATCCACATGAGCTCGGTGCACGAGGTCATTCCCTGGGCCGGGCACGTCAACTACGCCGCGTCCAAGGGTGGGGTCAATCTGCTGATGCGCAGCCTGGCCCAGGAGGTCGCCGCCGAAGGCATCCGTGTCAACAGCATCGCCCCGGGCGCCATCGCTACCGCCATCAACGAAGAGGTGACCGGTGACGAGGCCAAGGCCCGCGAATTGCTCAGGCTGATCCCCTACAAGCGCGTCGGCCATGTCGACGACGTGGGCAACGCGGCGGTCTTTCTCGCCAGCGACCTGGCCGACTACATCGTCGGCACCACCCTGTTCGTCGACGGCGGCATGTGCCTCTATCCGGGATTCGAAGACAATGGCTGATTCCTCCTCCGTGCACGCCCGCCGCAGTATCGGCGCCCACGGTGTCATCGGCGACCTGCGCACCTGCGCCCTGGTCGCCACCGACGGCACCATCGATCACTTCTGCTGGCCGAACCTGGACAGCCCCTCGGTGTTCGCCGCCCTGCTCGATTCGGAAAAGGCCGGCTACTTCAGCCTGGCCCCGGTCTGGGAAGACGCCCGCGAGCAGCAGCTCTACCTGCCGGACACCAACATCCTGCAGACCCGCTGGCTGTCGGCGGAAGGGGTCGCCGAGGTCACCGACCTGATGCCGGTGTGCAGCAGCGAGGACACCCAGCCACGTATCGTCCGCCGCGTGCAGGTGGTGGCCGGCCGCTGCCGCTTCCGCCTGGTCTGCGCGCCGGCCCACGACTACGCCCGGGCCGAGACCCGCGCCCGCCTGGTGGACGGCGGCGCCCTGTTCGAGGCCGCTGGCCAGCCGACCCTGCGCCTGGCGTCAAGCGTCACCCTGCGGGTGGACGGCAACGCGGCATCGGCCGAGTTCGAACTGGAACAGGGTGAGCAACTGGATTTCGTCTTTGGCTGCAAGGAAGACGACAAGGTCGTCGCCGGCCAGAGCGATCTCTGCTTCGAGGACACCCTCTCCTACTGGACCTCCTGGGCCGCCAAGAGTCATTACCAGGGGCGCTGGCGCGAGATGGTCACCCGCTCGGCCCTGGCGCTGAAGCTGCTGACCTCCTGCAAGCACGGCTCCATCGCCGCGGCCGCCACCTTCAGCCTGCCGGAAGCCCTGGGCGGCGAGCGCAACTGGGACTATCGCGCCTCCTGGATCCGCGACGCCTCCTTTACCGTCTACGCCTTCATGCGCCTGGGCTACACCCAGGAAGCCAAGGATTTCACCCACTGGGTGGGCCAGTGCGTGGAAAACAGCCACAACGCCCCGGAAAAGCTGCAGATCATGTATCGCCTGGACGGCGGCCTGGACCTGCCCGAGGAAACCCTCGACCACCTTGCAGGCTATGCGAACTCCAGTCCGGTGCGCATCGGCAACGAGGCCTACAAGCAGGTCCAGCTGGACATCTACGGCGAGCTGATGGACGCCATCTACCTGTCCAACAAGTATGGCGAAGCCATCTCCCACCATGGCTGGAAGGACGTGGTGCGGATGATCGACCACGTCTGCGAGCACTGGAACCAGCCCGATGCCGGCATCTGGGAGATGCGCGGCGATCCCGAGCACTTCCTGCACTCACGGCTGATGTGCTGGGTGGCCATCGACCGTGCCATGCGGCTGTCGGTCAAGCGCTCGCTGCCGATGCCCTATGAACGCTGGTACGCCGCTCGTGCCGCCATCCAGGAAGACATCTGGGACAACTTCTGGAACGCCGAGCTGGGTCACTTCACCTCGACCCGCCACGGCAAGAGCCTGGACGCCGCCCTGCTGCTGATGCCGCTGGTGCGCTTCGTCAGCGCCACCGACCCCATGTGGCTATCCACGCTCGACGCCATCAAGGCCAACCTGGCCTACGACGGCATGATCCGCCGCTACAACCCGGTCGACACCCCGGCGGACAACCTCAAGGGTGAAGAAGGCGCCTTTGTCGCCTGCTCCTTCTGGTACGTCGAATGCCTGGCCCGCGCCGGTCGCGTCGACGAAGCCCACCTGGAGTTCGAAAAGCTGCTGGGCTACGCCAACCCCTTGGGCCTCTATGCCGAGGAACTGGACAAGCGCGGCTATCCCCTCGGCAACCTGCCCCAGGCCCTGTCGCACCTGGCTCTGATCAGCACCGCCTTCTTCCTGGATCGCAAGCTGAGCGGCAAGGACCCGCAGTGGCAGCCGTAGGGCGAACCGATGCGGCCATGGCGGTCCTCGATGCGGCCGCCCCTGCGGGGGCCAGCCCGATAGCTGATCGCGATCTTGCTGGAGCTGATGAAGCTGGCACAGCCCCTTTGCCCTCTGGGAGAGGGTTGGGTGAGGGCACAGCGCGGTACGTAGCTACCAGTGGAAAAGGCTGCGCTGTTTTCCACGCTACGGTGCCACCCGTGACGAGACGCGCCAGTGAGCGTGACGTTGGATTACGGACTTGCCGGAAGGAATGGAGTCGAGCCCTGCTCGTAGAGCCCCCTCTCCCCTTGGGTGAGGGTTGGGGTGAGGGACCGCAGCCGCAAGGTCACCATTGAGTCATTCAGGGTTTACACCGAGCAGTCTGCATGGCTGCAATCGCGGCCATGGGCCGCTCCTACACGGCAACCTAGACCAGTGATGGCGACGCCGCCGGGCAGCAAGCCCTTCACGCCACCCGACTCTGCCCCAGCACCTCGTTGACGCAATTGGCCATGTCGTCGATATGCCAGGGCTTGGGCATGAAGCGGGTGCGGCCGGCACCGCGGGGGACTGTCAGGCGATCGCCGGAGGTGAGAATCACCGGGATGTGCGGCCAGCGCTGAGCGACCAATTGGGCCAGGGCCTCGCCATCCAGGCGTCCCGGCATGCGTACGTCGGTGAAGAGCACGTCGATGCAGGCACCGTTCTGTTCCAGATAGCTCAGCGCCGCATCGGCGGTCGACACGGCCACCACCTGGAGGTCCACCAGAGATTCCAGGGCCTCGGTGGCCAATTCCCGCAGCAAGGGTTCGTCCTCTACCAGAAGCAGTAGTGGACGATAGGAGCCGTAGGGAGAAGATGCCTGAGTCATACCCAACAGACTTTGCCAAGAGGTCACGGTTCTGACCATTCGGCCCCGGCTCGACCAAAGTCGACCATCGGCATAAGCAAGCCCTCTAAGCGGCAACTTTCAACGCCTCGCTGACTCGAAGCGTTCACCTCGGGGGCCTCCTGTGGTATTCTTTTTTAATCGAACGATCAATTAAAAAAGCATTCTTCCCTTTGGCAGTTCGCAAGGAGTCCTCATGAGTGCGACGCCCTCATCCGGCACCGTAAAGCTGAATCCCCCCGCCTTCTATTGCGCGGCCGCAGTGATCCTGCTGTTTTCCGTGGTGGTCATCGGCCGTCCCGAGCAGGCCGGCGCCTGGCTGCTGCAGGCCCAGACCTGGGCCGCCAATACGGTCGGCTGGTACTACCTGCTGGCCATGTCGCTCTATCTGGTGTTCGTGGTGGTCACCGCGCTGTCCGGCTACGGCAAGATCAAGCTCGGTGCCGACCACGACCAACCCGAGTTCAGCTATCTGTCCTGGGCCGGCATGCTGTTCGCCGCGGGCATCAGCATCACCCTGTTCTTCTTCTGCGTATCCGAACCCCTGACCCACTTCGCCCAGCCGCCGGCCGGCGAAGGCGGCAATCCGGCGGCCGCGCGCCAGGCCATGCAGATCCTCTTCCTGCACTGGGGCCTGCACGGCTGGGGCGTGTTCGCCCTGGTGGCCATGGCCCTGGCCTATTTCGCCTATCGCCACAACCTGCCGCTGGCGCTGCGTTCGGCGCTCTATCCGCTGATCGGCAAGCGCATCAACGGACCTATCGGCCACGCCGTGGACGCCTTCGGCATCATCGCCACCATCTTCGGCCTCGGCGCCGACCTGGGCTTCGGGGTGCTGCACCTCAATGCCGGTCTCGACTACCTGTTCGGCATCAGCCACAGCCACTGGGTGCAACTGATCCTCATCGTGCTGATGATGGGCGCGGCGATCGCCGTGGCCGTCTCCGGCGTCGACAAGGGCGTGCGCATCATGTCCGACATCAACATGGTGCTGGCCGTCGCCCTGCTGCTGTTCGTGCTGTTCGCCGGTCCGACCCAGCACCTGCTCAACACCCTGATCCAGAACATCGGCGACTATCTCGCCGCGTTGCCGGGCAAGAGCTTCGATCTCTATGCCTATGACGAGCCGTCCGACTGGCTGGGCGGCTGGACGGTGTTCTACTGGGCCTGGTGGATCGCCTGGGCTCCCTTCGTCGGGCTGTTCATCGCGCGCATCTCGCGCGGTCGCACCATCCGCGAATTCGTCTTCGGCGTGCTGTTCATCCCGCTGGGCTTCACCCTGGCCTGGCTGTCGATCTTCGGCAACAGCGCCCTGGAGCTGGTCCTCGGCCAGGGCATGACCGGACTGGCGCAGACCGCGCTCACCGATCCGGCCATGGTCTTCTATCAGGTGCTGGAAACCTATCCGGCCAGCCGCGTGGTGATCAGCGTCGCCGTGCTGGTGAGCTTCGTGTTCTTCGTCACCTCGGCCGATTCCGGCACCGTGGTGCTCTCGACCCTGTCGTCCACCGGCGGCGAGGCCGACGAAGACGGGCCCAAGTGGTTGCGGGTGTTCTGGGGCGCGGCAGTGGCGCTGGTCACGGGCGGCCTGCTGTTCGCCGGCAGCATGGACGCACTCAAATCCGCGGTGGTGCTGACGTCGCTCCCCTTCTCGGTGGTGGTGCTGCTGATGATGTGGGGCCTGCACAAGGCGCTGCACCTGGAATCCCAGCGCCAGCGGGCGCGGCTGCACTCGCTCGCGCCGGTGGCGACCAACGGCAAGGCCCGCCATGGCGGCTGGCGCCAGCGACTGTCCCAGGCGGTGTACTTCCCCTCGCGGGACGAGGTCTATCGCTTCATGGACAGTACCGTGCGCCCGGCCATGGAAGAGATGGTCGAGGTCTCGCGGGAGAAGGGCCTGGTGGTGGAGACCCAGTTCGACGCCACCAATGCCAACCTGCAACTCATCATCGGCCATGGCGAGGAGCATCCCTTCATCTACCAGGTGATCATGCAGGGCTACTTCACGCCCTCCTTCGCCCGCGCCGGCATCGGCGGCCTGCACCTGAAGAACCGCCGCTACTACCGCGCCGAGGTGCACCTCACCGAAGGCAGCCAGGACTACGACCTGGTGGGCTACAACCGCGAGCAGATCCTCAACGACATGCTCGACCAGTACGAACGCCATTTGCAGTTCCTGCACCTGGTGCGCTAGCCAACGGTTTTTTCAGCGACTGAAAGGCCATTGAAAGCGGCAAAGGCCGTATAATCGTCTCCAGGGTCGGCCCCGTGCCGGCCCCGGGGTCGGTACGCCGCGCCGGTCCCCCGCCGTCCGGAGACCGCCTTGCCCACCCTGCCTGCCACCTCGCCCTATCCACCCCTGCTGCAATGGCTGGCCCTGATCCTCTGTTCCGCCCTGGTCGGAGGCGGACTCAGCTGGCTGCAGGTACCCGCGGCACTTTTTCTCGGCCCCATGCTGGTGGCCATCGCCTTTGGCGTCTGCGGTGCCTCCATCCGCCTGCCACGGCGGCTGTTCCAGACCGGCCAGGGCGTGGTGGGCTGCCTGATCGCCCACGCCATGACCGCCGCGGTGCTGCTCACGGTCGCCGAGCACTGGCCGGTGATGCTGCTGGCCACCGCCCTGACCGTGCTGCTCAGCCTGCTCACCGGCGCCCTGCTGGTGCGCTTCGGTGGCCTGCCCGGCAGTACCGCCGCCTGGGGCACCACGCCTGGCGCTGCGGCCGCCATGGTGGCCATGGCCGAGGAATACGGCGCCGATCCACGCATCGTCGCCACCATGCAATATGTCCGGGTGGTCTGCGTGGTGCTGATCAGTGCGCTGGTGGGCCGGTTGCTGGGCGCCGAAGGCAGCGGCACCGGACATCAGGCGACGGTGGTCAGCCTGGACGGCCACTTCGCCTTCAACCTGGCGCTGACCCTGGCGGTGGCCCTCGCCGGCAGTTGGCTGGGCGGCCGGCTGTTTCCTGCCGGTGCCCTGCTGCTGCCGATCGCCCTGGGCACGCTGCTGCAACTCAACGGCTGGCTGGACATCACCCTGCCCCATCTGCTGCTCGCGGCGGCCTACGGCGCCATGGGCTGCTATGTCGGCCTGAGGTTCGACCGGGCCACGGTCGCCTATGTCTGGCGCGCCCTGCCCAAGATGATCTTCGCCTCGCTGCTGCTGATCGCGCTCTGTGCCCTCTCGGCGCTGCTGATGGCGAAGCTGATGCACGTGGACTTTCTTACCGCCTACCTGGCGACCAGTCCGGGCGGACTGGATTCCATGGCCATCATCGCGGTGGATGCCCATGCCGATGTCGGCCTGGTGCTGGCCATGCAGGCGTTGCGCCTGATCGGCGTGGTGCTGACCGGGCCGCTACTGGCCCGGCAACTGGTCAAGCTGGCCCCCACCTAGCACGGGCTGAGGGCCGGGCCGTCAGGCCGAGCGGCGGCGCTCGACCTGGGCGGTGATGTTGTAGCCCTCGGCGGCATGGCCACGCACCACGACCCGGGCGTCCGGATAGAACCCCTTGAGACGCTGCTCGAAGAGAAAGTAGATTTCCGCACCGACCCGGATCTCCGCGGGATCGGTCAGGGTCAGGGAAAAGTTGCGCACGGGATCGGCGGCATGCTGCGGCTCGTTCTCCTCGATGCGCTGCATGGCGTCTTCGACGATCTGTTCGGCGATCTGCGACATCTTTGACCTCCCGGTCGGGCAGTTGGCTGGGCGCCATCCCATGGACAGCTATATCGCTAGTGACCACGGCTGGGCCACGAGGATTCGTACGCTCTGCAAGATTCCGACGAAACTGTAGACTTGTCTGACTTTTATCCCCGTGTAGTGGCCTGAATCGCCCGGCTCGCGGTCTCCTGCACACCGAGGACGAGGAAGCTCTCCCGCCATGGTCGACGCCGACGATACTCCCCTCCCGCCGCGCAACCCGGCCACCCAGCGCCGGGCGCTATGGCTGCTGGTCTGTGCCGTCGCGGTGATCCTGGCGCTGGAGTCCTGGCAGGTATGGCGCAACTACCAGAACGCCTTCGCCAGCGCGCGCAGCGACGTCGGCAACATCGCCCTGGCGGCGGCGCAGCATGCCGACGACGCCATCAAGGAAGCGGATTCGCTGCTGGTCAGCATCCGCGACCGCCTGGAGGATCAACCCCTCGATCAACTGGACCGCTCCCGCGTGCATCGCCTGCTGGCGCGCCAGGCCGCCCTCCTGCCGCAACTGCACGGGCTGTTCATCTACGGTCGCGAGGGCGAATGGCGGGTGACCGACAAGAGCAGCGAGCCACCCCGGGCCAACAATGCCGATCGCGAGTATTTCCAGTTTCACCGCCAGCACGCCGCCGACGTGCTGCACGTCGGCACGGTGATCGAGAGTCGCAGCACCCACGAGTTGATCATCCCGATATCACGCCGGCTGGAGGACCGCGACGGTCGCTTCGCCGGTGTCCTGCTGGCCACCATCCGCCTGCAGTACTTCGTCGACTACTACGAGCGCTTCAAACTGGACGCCCGCGGCGCCATTACCCTGGCGCAGGACGATGGCACGCTGATGGTCCGCCGGCCCTATGTGCCCGAGCACGTCGGCACCCCGCTGGCCAGCAGCGCGCTGTTTCGCCAGTATGTGACCCAGGCCCCCAGCGGTACCGCCCTGGTGCGCGCCATGCTCGACGGCCGTGAACGCCTCTATGCCTTCCAGCATCTGGAAGGCTATCCGCTGGTGGCGCTGGCTGGTATCTCCCGGAGCGACATCCTCGCCAGCTGGCGCCAGGACATGCTGAGGTCGGTGACGGTGGTCGGCCTCATCATCGCCGGCATGCTGGTCTTCGGCTTCAGCCTGCTGCGCGAGATCCGCGCCGGCGAACGCAGCGCCGTGGCCCTGCGCCAGGCCCATGACGAGCTGCACCTGCTGACGCTCAAGGACAGCCTGACCGGGCTGGGCAATCGTCGGCAGTTCGACAACCTGCTGCCGGTGGAGCTGGCCCGGGCGCAACGCAATGCCCAGTCGCTCAGCCTGCTGATGATCGACATCGATCACTTCAAGGCCTACAACGACCACTATGGCCATCCCGCGGGCGATCGCTGCCTGCAAGCGGTGGCCGGCGTGGTGGCCTCGGCGGCGCGCCGCCCGGGCGACCTGGCGGCGCGCTACGGTGGCGAAGAGATGGTCCTGCTGCTGCCCAACTGCGACGAAAGCGGCGCCCAGCGCGTGGCCGCCACGGTCCAGGAGCGCCTGCAGGCGCTGGAGGTGGCCCATGCCACCAGTCCCTTCGGCCGCATCACCGTCAGTCTCGGCATCGCCGTCCAGCCGCCCGGCCAGAGCCCGCCGCCCCAGCCCGCCGACCTGCTGGCCAGCGCCGATGCCGCGCTCTACCGCGCCAAGCACCTGGGCCGCAATCGCACCCATCCGCTGCTGGAAGATCAGGCGCCCTAGGCGTGGCCCGGGCACCCTGCGGACGGGCCTAGCCGCAGATCATGCCACCGCGGTAGTGCACCCGGTCCTTGCCGGCGCGCTTGGCCTGATAGAGCTCGCCATCGGCCTGCTTGAGCAGCTCCGAGGGCTGATAGCCCGGGGCGAGGCGCGCCACCCCGGCGCTGAAGGAAAAGCAGCTGCCGGTGCAGGTGTTGCTGCGGATATCGTCCAGCAGCGCCTGCAGTCGCTGCGCCAGCTGGCGCTCGTCCTCGGACTGCAGTAGCACGCCGAATTCCTCGCCACCCAGGCGCCCGAAGCGTCCACCCGGGAAATGCCTGCCCAGGGTAACGGCCATCTCCTTGAGCACCTGGTCCCCCACGTCGTGGCCGAAGCGGTCATTGATCCGCTTGAAGTCGTCGATGTCGAGCATGACGAAATACCAGGACGGCGATCCTTCTCGGCAGACCTGCTCCATGTCCAGCATCAGTGCGCGTCGGTTGCTGATCCCGGTGAGGGCATCGGTTTCCGCCTGCAGTCGATAGCGTTCCTTGAGCTCCAGGGTGCTGGCGACGATGCGTACGAAGGTGGCATTGAGCAGCAGCCCCAGTGCCAGGCTGGCCCCCAGCATGACCACGAACAGCGGCAGGGCCGCCGCGGTGATGGTGTCCAGTTCGCCATAGAACAGCAGCAACCAGACCGCCGCGGCGGCGATGCCGTAGTCGAGCACATGGGAAAACAGAATGGTCGAGCCGAGGATGATGACGATGGCCATGGGAATCATCCAGGCATGGCCGGCCTCGCCCATGCTGAGGATCTGGAACCGAAAGGCCAGGGCCTCGAACAGCACGAACACCAGGGCGAACAGCCGCCAGACGGCGAAACGCCGGGCGGTGGTCATGGCCAGGCAGGAGCCGATCATGCCGGCAAAGGCCAGCCAGCCCCAGGCCGGTACCCCGGCGGTCAGGAAAGGGTTGACCAGCACGCTGATCAACCAGCCCAGGATGCCGGTGCTCTGCGCCAGCACATTGGGCAACTGCAGCATCTGGCGAATGTGAGTCTGATAAGTCATTGCACAACTCGAACGCCAAATTTAGTGGCCAACTGATATCACTGGATGCTATCTCATTCGTGGCCCGTCGTCGGCGGAAAGCGGACTCGAGCAAGACAATAGACGTCTGGTCATCGCTTCGCCCATCACTGGACCGCATAGGACCACGGCCGCGCACGGATCGAGCCAACGGACGGCGGCGAAATGACGCCACCGGTCAGCTCGTCCTGCAACCCGCGGCGCCCGGCCCGCTAAGCTCTTCGCTGCGAATTCTCGGCTAGGCTTGGCAGTGCCCAGGCCGTCGTTCATGCTTTCAACGACTTATCAGCTCCCACCTTCGGTATAGAACAAACCAGGCGCCATCATGGAAATCGATGCTCTGTTCGATCACCTGCATACCCTTCCCAGCATTCCCAAGGTGGCTCAGGAGCTGATCCAGCAGTTCGACGATCCCGACAGCAGCATCGAAGACGTCGCCCGCAACCTGGCGCTGGATCCGGTGCTCTCGGCCAAGGTCCTGCGCCTGGCCAACTCGGTGCGTTTTCGCGGCGTGCGACCGTCCACCAGCATCGAAGGCGCCGCCATCCGCCTGGGCTTCGACGCCCTGCGCACCCTGGTGCTGGCCTCGGCGGTGACCGCGGCCTTCCGCCACAACCCCAGCTTCGATCCGCGGGATTTCTGGCAGCACAGCTTCGATGTGGCCAGCATCTGCCGCGTCCTCGCCCGCCAGGCCGGTGCCGATCCCGAGACCGCCTTCACCTGCGGCATGCTGCACAGCATCGGCGAGTTGCTGATCAGGACCGCGGCGCCCGACATCGCCGTGCGCATCGACGCCGAGCAGCGCGCCCCGGTGCCCGCCGACCAGGCCATCGGCTTCGGCTATCCGGAGGTGGGTGCCGAGCTGGCCCGCCGCTGGCAGCTGCCGGTGGTGATCCAGCATGCCATCGCCTACCAGCTGCATCCCCAGGATGCGCCCGAGGATTCCGCTGCGGCGCGCATGGTCGCCCAGGCGCGCCTGATTTCCTTTGTCCTGCGGCGTCACGGCGGCATCAACGACCACGCCAAGGCGGCGCTGGCCAATCCGCTGCTGGAAGGCGTGGATCTGGAGCTTCTGCTAGGTGAACTGCCCGAGGTGATTGAGGCGGACAAGGCCTTTGGCACCCTGATCAACTGACCGGCCGTCTCCTGCACAGGCAGCGCCACCGCCTGCATCACAAATCTGCCAGCCGGTCGTGGCAAAAGTCGAACGGGTACCTCAAGAATCGGTCAAAGCGTTATAGCTGACAGGAGTGATTGCGATGGCCGAGCCGCTGAAGTTCACGGATGCGAACACCATTATCAAGGGCGCTTTTCAACCGATGCTGTGCGCCATGACCGCCCAGGATCAGGCGACCTTCAACGTCGAGGTCTATGCGCCCAACGGCACGGCGCTCCTGCAACGCCGCATCGCCCGGGTCGATCTGCTGGACAACTCCCTGCTGGAAGCCTTCATCTGCGACAGTCGCGCCCGTATCGAGCGGGCCACCCATGAGCGACTCGACTGGCAGGTCCGCTACACCCGCGCCTGCTGAGGCTTTTCCGCCGTCACAGGCTGCGATCAAAAAAAGGCGCCTCGAGAGGCGCCTTTTGCTTGACCATCAATCGTTGAGCACGCGTTTCTGCTGGCTGCCCTGGGCCTTGGTGGCAGGCGTCTTGTCGGCCTTCTTCTGGGTGGACGGGGCGGCGGTGGAGGTGTCGTCCGCACTGTCTCTGTTGCTGGTGTTGGAGCTGCCCGGCGCACCGATGCCGTTGCCGGTCACCCCGGCGTCGTTGTTGCTGTTGGCAGCCAGGCTGGGACCGGCCACCAGGGCCAGGGCAGCGCTCAGGGCAAGGATCAGCGGGGTCTTACGCATCTTGGTGTCCTCCGGCCGCGAAAGGAAGGGTGTCGCGGGCTGCACCCTGGCTGATTAGGCCAAAGGCCGGGCCAAGCGTTCCCACCTTCCTATAGACTAACGGCCATCTCGCCGTACCCCGACAGGTGCGGCCGTCGCGTTCAGGAGTTGCCGTGAAGCACCGTTACCTCATCGTCGATCGCACCGCGCTCGATACCCCCGCGCTGTTCGACTATCTGGCGGAGGCGCCGCAGCACCGGGTCATCGTTTCCGGCGGCACCGCCGAGCAACTGTTCGCGGCGGAGCTCTGGCCGCGCCTGCGCGAACGCCTGGCACCCCATGCCGAGCGCTTCTTCTTCGCCGATTCCAGCGGGCCGCTGCTGCAGGCCGAGTTGGAGGGCCGCAAGCCCGGTCTGCTGGACCGCGAACTGACCCTGGCCTTCAAGCAGGCGGTGACCGCTGACGCCGAGGATGATCGCGTCCTGGTCCGCATTCGCCGCGAATTGCTCGATACCGACGACGATTACCAGGCCAACCGCCGAATCTTCCTCAACAGCCTGCTCGGCCAGATGCGCCGGGCCCTGCCGGCGGGTGCGGTGACCGCCGGCAACTGGCAGGACGCCGTCCGCCAGGCCATCGCCGCCGCCCAGCAGGGCCTGGCCAAGGGTTTCGCGCCGGGATTGGCCGATGCGCCCTTCAAGATCTTTCTCAAGGCCTATCCGCTGGCAGCACGCTATGTCACCCAGCTCGCCGTGCTGCTGATCACCGCCGGGCGCCAGGACAACGACGTCCTCATCGACCGCTTCGTCGCCCAGGATCCGGCGCTGGTCGCCACCCTGTTCGACGGTCTGCTGACCGAGGACGACGACCAGCGGCAGGCCTATACCGCCCTCAAGCGCACCCTGGATGCCCTGGGGACCGGCGGCCAGGCGCTGCATTGAAGGGCTAGAGGCGCTCCAGCAGCGCTGGCAGGATTGCCCCGGCTGCGCCCAGCAGCTGCCAGTCATCGTTGAAATCCGCCGCCAGCCGCGGATCGACGCGCACCACCGTGGCGCCCTGCTGGCGCGCCACCCCTGGCAGACTGGCTGCCGGCTGCACCAGCCCCGAGGTGCCGACAACCAGGCAGAGGTCACAACGCTCGGCCAGGGTCCAGGCGCTGGCCAGGGCCTCTTCCGGTAGCGCCTCGCCGAACCAGACCACACCAGGCCGGGCCAGACCGCCACAGAAGGCACAACGTGGTGGCGCCACCCGCTGATCCTCGGCTTCCGGTAACGCCGGCGCGGCCAAGGGCCGCGCACACGCGAAGCAGCGCGGCGCGTGCAGGCTGCCGTGCAGGTGGATGACCGCGCGACTGCCCGCGCGCTCGTGCAGGTCGTCGACATTCTGGGTAACCAGGCGCAACCGCCCATGCCTCCGGCCCCACTCCGCCAGGGCCAGGTGCGCGGGATTGGGCTGGGCCGCCAGTGCCTGGGCACGGCGCCACTCGTACCAGCTCCAGACCCGGACCGGGTCCTCGACGAAGGCTTCGGCCGTAGCCAGTTGCGCCGGATCGAAGCGCGCCCAGAGCCCGGTCAGGGCCTCGCGAAAGGTGGCGATGCCGCTTTCCGCCGACACTCCGGCACCGGTCAGGACCAGCACCTCGTCGGCCTGGCGCAGGCGTTCGAGCAGCACTGGCGGCAACGCGGCGAGACCGTCGCGGCAGTCGATGGGATTGGGCATGGATGCGTTGGCTCCTGACATCTGCGGCAAAACAACAGGGGCTTGCGGACCGCGAAAAAGACCGAAAGTGTGACCCTACTCGACGGATGGTGAGTCCACTCATCGTTTTCCGGGGAACTGAGGTTCACCCTTTTCGCCACAGGCCGATAATCCGGGAGTCCGCGTCCGATGTCGCTCCTACCCTAACGGTATGTGAATGAAGAAGTCCGTCGTTTCCAAATATCCGCGCCTGCTCGTCGCCGGCGCCCTGGCCCTCGTCACCGTCCTCAGCCTGGCCAGCTGGCTGTGGCTCACGCCCGGCACGCCGGCGCCTACCGCCACCGCCATGCTCGCCAGCGTGCAGCAGGCTCCCGAACACTGGACCCAACAGCCACGTGATCTCTCCGTGCTGCTGGGCGATCTGCGCGCCAAGGCCATCACCGGCGCCGTGATCGGTGATCACACCCTCTACATAGACACCCGTCGCGGCGAGCACTACGCCGTGGCCGACAATGGCGGGCGCATCGCCGATCGCCTGCTGGCCGACTACGCCACCCAGGCCGAACCGCTGTTCCCGGTGGCCACCTGGAGCGAATCCGGGCAGCGTCATCCCTGGCTCGACGCCCTGCTGATCAACCTGCCGGGCTACCTGCTCCTGCTGTTGCTGGCCATCCCCCTGGCCCTGAGATTCGCCAGCCCCTTCAAGCTGCATCGCAAGGGCACCGGCATCTCCTTCAAGGACGTGGTCGGCGCCGCCGAAGCCAAGCGGGCGCTGGAAGACGTCACCACCTGCCTGCGCAATCCCAAGGCCTTCGCCGCCCTGGGTGCCCGTCCGCCCAAGGGCGTGCTGCTGACCGGCGAGCCCGGCACCGGCAAGACCCAGCTGGCCAAGGCCCTGGCCACCGAGTGCAACGCCCACTTCATCCAGGTGACCGGCAGTGACTTCTCCTCGATGTTCTTCGGGGTCGGCATCCAGAAGGTCAAGTCGCTGTTCCGCACCGCGCGCAAGAAGGCGCCCTGCATCATCTTCATCGACGAGATCGACGGCATCGGGCGCCGCGCCGAGCAGTCGCGCTCCAGCGACGCCGAGGCCAACCGCATCATCAACCAGTTCCTCGCCGAGCTGGACGGCTTCGACGGCACCAGCGGCGTGCTGGTGCTGGGCGCCACCAACTTCGCCGACTCCCTGGATCCGGCGCTGCGCCGAGAAGGTCGCTTCGACCGCACCATCGCCGTGCCGCTGCCGAGTCTGGAAGACCGCCGTGCGCTGTTCGAACTCTATGCCGGCAAGCTGCCCTGCGAAGGCGAGCTGGATCTGGCCGCCCTCTCCCGCGGCACCGTAGGTCTGACCCCGGCGGCCATCGCCTACATCAGCAACCACGCCGCCCTGCTGGCCGCTCGCGAGAACGCCAGCGCCGTGACCATGGCGCACTTCGTCGAGGCCATCGAGACCTGCCGCATCGGCGAGCAACCGGTCGGCGTCACCCCGCTGGGTTCGGCCGAGCGTACCCGCATCGCCGTGCACGAAGCCGGTCATGCCCTGGTCGCCGCGGTGCTCAACGTCGGTCGGGTGGAAAAGGTCACCCTGCTGCCGCGTGGCCAAGCCCTGGGCGTGACCCTGATCACCCCCACCGAAGACAAGCGACTGCACCTGAAATCGGAACTCGAAGGCCGCATCCAGATGCTGCTGGCCGGTCGTTGCGCCGAGCAGCTGTACTTCAACGAGGTCTCCTCGGGTGCCGCCCAGGATCTGCAGGAAGCCTCCAAGCTGGCGCTGTCCATGGTCGCCTCCCTGGGCATGGGTCCGAGCGGTTCGCTGCTCAGCCTGCAGGCCCTGCGCGACGCCGGCATCGACTTCGACGCCGCGCCCAGCATCGCCGCCGCCGATCAGCTGCTGCACAGCCTGGATCACCGCTGCCTGGCGCTGATCACCGAGCTCAAGCCGGCGCTGGACGACATCACCGACCAGCTGCTGCGCGACGAGACCATCCCCGGCAGCGCGGTGGCCGAGGCCATCGCCCGCGCCAGCGGCCTGGAAGCCTGCGGCGCCCTCAATCGCGCCCTGGCCTTCGTGCCGGAGCGTTCGGCTGATTCGCGCGCGGGTGACAGCGAGCCGAGCATCGCGGCGGCCTTCAAGGGCGAGTGATGTTGGCGACGCCTTGAAAGAAAAAGCCCCGGTCCGCCGGGGCTTTTTCATGTCCGCGCCGGCAGGGATGCTCAGAGGATGTTGGCGTAATCCGCCTCGATCCGATCCAGACTCAGGTGGTTGAGGAAGTTGGAGAAGCACATCCAGGCCGCCAGGGCGTTGAGGTCCTGGAATTGCGCCGGCAGGTACTTGGGCGGTACCACCACGCCCTCGTCCACCAGCTGGCGCAGGATGCGCATGTCTTCCAGGGTGGTCTTGCCGCAGAACAGCAGTGGGATCTGCTCCAGCTTGCCCTTGCGCACCGCCAGCTGGATGTAGTTGTAGATCAGGATGAAGCCCTTGAGATAGGACAGGTCCTTGGTGAAGGGCAGCCCCGTCGGCGTCGAGCCGCGAAACACCCGGCTGGCGTTCTGGTAGCCCGACTCCAGGTCGTAGCCCTGCTCCTGGAAGAAGCGGAACACCTCGAGGAAATCGGCGCCGTCCTCGGCCAGGTGGATGGCACGGGTGCGATTGGTCAGCTTGCGCAGCCGGGTCGGATAGGAGGCGAAGGCGATCACCTCCATGAGGATCGCCAGGCCTTCCTGGGTCACGGTGGACGACGGCGGGCCCTTGGCGAGGAAGGTGCAGATCGGCTGGTTCTGGCCATTGAGGGTGGTGCCGACGTGCACCAGGCCCTCGTGGACCTCCAGCGCACGGACGTCGCGCTCGTTGAACAAAGCGTCGGCGCGCACCTTGATGTAGTCGGCGCCGGCCGCGGCATCGGCGACGATGCCATCGGATTCGAACACCCGGATGGTGCCCTCCGTCTCACCGAACACCCGATTGAGGCGCGCCTGCAGGATGGGTACGGCGTCCTTGGCGGTGAGGGTCTTGGGTTCGTCCTCCAGGGCGCCGCGATGGGCGATGTTGTCCAGGTAGCTGGACATCATCATGCCCAGGTCGGCCAGGGTCGGATCGCCGGCATGGAAGGCGTCCGAGGCGGCGCCATAGAGTTCCTGGGAGATCAGGCCGAAATCCGGGGTGCCGCGCGCCTGCAGCATGCGGATCACCATGCGGTACTCGCGGCACATGCGCCTCATGATCTGGCCGACCGGATTGAACTGGCCGAGCTGGCGGGTGACCTCGCGCTCGATGCTCTGGAATTCGCCCTTGAGCGCATCGCCGTCGAAACCCAGCGGGCGCCCCTCGTAGAAGGCACGATCCACCGCCGGCAGGCGCTGGCCCTTGCCCTCCAGGAAGCCCTGGCGCACCCCGTCGTCCCACTTCACCGCATCGAGGATGCGGATCGGCGCCTGGGCCGCGACGATGCGATCGGACAGCTGGCGAATGGTCTGATGATAGGGATCGAGAAAGGGCTGGCGGGCATTCATGACGGCAACCGGGCGACGGGCAAGGCTGCAAGGATGGCCGCTGCCGCGTCTTTTGCCTAGGTTGCGCGACATCAGAGCTGCCGAGTCGCCCTATTTGGCGAACAGCTGGCTCATGTCCTTGAAGGCCTTGAACTCCAGGGCGTTGCCGCAGGGGTCGAAGAGAAACATGGTGGCCTGCTCGCCGACCTGGCCCTGGAAGCGGATATAGGGCTCGATGACGAACCGGGTTTCCCGGGCGCGCAGACGCTCGGCCAGGGCTTCCCATTCGTCCCAGCCCAGCACGATGCCGAAGTGCGGTACCGGCACGTTGTGCCCGTCCACGGCGTTGGTATGGGCCTCGTCCTGGGACGCAGTCTTGGGGTGTTCGTGGATCACCAGCTGATGGCCATAGAAGTCGAAGTCGACCCAGTGGTCGCTGGAGCGGCCTTCGGCGAGGCCGAAGACGTCACCGTAGAAGTGCCGGGCGGCGGCCAGGTCGTAGACGGGGATGGCAAGGTGGAAGGGCGACAAGGCCATGGCGGGACATCCTGTGGAGGGAGAATGCAGCCATTCTCACCCCAGGTTTTCCTGCGTATAAAGCGCATTTTCCTGCCCCCGAGCGACAAAAATTTTGTGGCTCGCTACAGTAGCTCTCTCTGACTTCGGGCCACCACCATGCTTCGCGAACTCAAGACCCTGCTCGCCGTGGCCCGTCATGGCAGCTTTGCCGCGGCCGGGCTGCACGTGGGCCTCACGCCCTCGGCGGTGAGCGCCCAGATCCGCACCCTAGAACAGCACCTGGGCGTGAGTTTGTTCGACCGCAATGGCCGCAGCGCCCTGCTCAATGCCGCCGGTCGTCGCGCCCTGCCATTGGCCGAGGAGATCCTCGCCACCTATGCGCGCATGGCCGGCGCCGGTGACGAGATCCAGGGCGAATTGCGCATTGGCGCCATCGCCAGCGTCCAGACCGGCCTGTTGCCCGGCACCCTGGTACGACTGCGCCAGCAGGCGCCACGCCTGGAGCCACGCCTGGTGCCCGGCGTCTCGCTGGCCCTGCTCAGCCAGGTGGATGCCGGCGATCTGGATCTGGCCATCCTGATCCGCCCGCCCTTCGAGCTGCCCAAGGAGTTGCACGCCACCACCCTGCTGCAGGAACCCTTCGTGCTGATCGCGCCGCCGGGGCTGGCCGGCGACGATCCGCGCCGGCTGCTGGAGACCCAGCCCTTCATCCGCTACGACCGCCACTCCTTTGGCGGACGGCGGGTCAGCGCCTTTCTGCGCGAGCAGCGGCTGGCGGTGCGCCAGGTGCTCGAACTCGACGAACTCGATGCCATCGTCAAGATGGTCGAGCACGGCCTGGGCGTGGCCCTGGTGCCCTGCGCCGGCCTCTGGCTGGAACACTCCCGGGTACGACGGCTGTCCCTCGGTGCCCTCACCTTTCACCGCGAACTGCAGGTCATCACCCGGCACGCCGGACGCGACCTGCCGGCGGTGGCGCTGTTTCGCCACTGCCTGACCGAGGCCGTGTCAGAGCCTGGTTAAAATCTCGCGAGCTAGAGACAAACAAGGCGAAAATGGCTGAGGAAGCGGAGTTTACGAGTGGTAAATGAGCATTCCGAAGCCATTTTCAACACAGTTTGGCCGACGCGCAGCAGATTTTGAACAGGCTCTTAGAACAGGTGCACCAGCAGCCAGTAGAGTGAAGCGGACAGCGCCATGGCCACCGGCAGGGTGAGCACCCAGGCCAGCAGCAGATTGCGCACCGTCGCCCACTGCAGCCCGGAACCGTTGGCGGCCATGGTGCCGGCCACCCCGGACGACAGCACATGGGTGGTGGAAACCGGCAGGCCGAAGGCGTCCGCCGCGCCGATGGTGCCCATGGCCACCAGCTCCGCCGAGGCGCCCTGGGCATAGGTCAGATGGGTCTTGCCGATGCGTTCGCCGACGGTGACGACGATGCGCCGCCAGCCGACCAGGGTCCCCAGCCCCAGGGCGATGGCCACCGCCACCTTGACCCACAGCGGGATGAAGCGGGTGGCCTGGTCGATCTGCCGCTTGAACTCCTTGAGATCCTCCTGCGCCTTGGGCGCCAGCCCCGGCAGGTGCTCCTTTTCCAGCAGGCGGATGGATTCCGAAGCCAGGTACATGGCGTTGCGCACGTTGGGCATGCTCTGCGCCGGCACGTTGTTGAGCGCGCCGTACTGGCGCACCTCGCGGGCGATGTCATCGGTGATGGCCGCCAGCGCGGGTAGCACCTCGGGGTTGCTCTGCCGCTTGCGCACGAATTCCAACAGCACCCCGTGGGGATCGGCCGGTGCCGCCTGGGGCGCCGCCTGGCGCAGGCCGCTGGCGGTGACCTCGGCGACGGCGGCGAAGGCTGGCGTGGCCGTGGCCGGCACAGCTCGGTTGAGCGCATAGGCGGTCGGCAGGGCACCGACCAGGATCAGCATGATCAGCCCCATGCCCTTCTGGCCATCGTTGGAGCCATGGGCGAAGGACACCCCGGTGCAAGTCAGGATCAGCAGGCCGCGGATCCACGGCGGCGGCGGCTCGGCGCTCTTCGGTTCCTGATAGAGCGTCTGGTCGCGCACGATACGCTTGAGCAGCACCAGCAGCAGCGCCGCGCAGACGAAGCCGATCAGCGGCGAGAACAGCAGCGCATAGCCGACCTTGGCCACCTGGCCCCAGTCCACGCCACTGCTGCCATCCAGGCCGCCCAGCCAGGCATGCATCAGCCCGACGCCGATGATGGAGCCGATCAGGGTATGGGAGGAGGACGCCGGCAAGCCCAGCCACCAGGTGCCGAGATTCCAGATGATGGCGGCGATCAGCAGGGCGAAGATCATGGCAAAGCCCTTGCCTGCGCCCATTTCCACTACCAGGTCCACCGGCAGCAGGGCGATGACGCTGAAGGCCACCGCGCCGCTGGAGAACAGTACCCCGAGGAAGTTGCAGAAGCCGGACCAGAGCACCGCCGCATTGGGCGGCAGCGAGTGGGTATAGATGACCGTGGCCACGGCGTTGGCGGTGTCGTGGAAGCCATTGACGAATTCGAAGCCGAGGGCGATCACCAGCGCCAGTGCCAGGCCGGCGAAGGGCAGCCAGGTGGTGGGCGGGGACTGGGCATCGCTGACATCGTTGTGGATACCGCCGAGGGTTACCGCCAGACCGGTCAGCAGCAGCACGATGAACAGCACGATCCGCAGCGGACCGGGCTTGCGCGAACTGTGCAGGGGATGGGACAGCGGCGACAGGGAGGCGACTGGACTGGACGAAGGCATGGGGCAAACTCCGACACGGGATCTGCCTACCCTGCGCCGGCCACATGACGCTTTTACGTCAGCGAGGTAGCCAGACGACGGATGACCGTCGCGGAGCTTTTTCCACGGCGTTGCTGGCCTGCTAGGCTGGGCCTTTGCCCAAGGATCGTGTCGATGCACCCACGCTGGCTGCTCTGCCCTGCCCTGCTGCTGTCCCTCGTCACCGGCGCCCTGGCCGCCGCGGGGCCTTCACCGCGCAGCTGCGCCCAGGAAATCGGGCAGCGGCCGGCCCAGGCCCTGGCCACCACCTGCCGAGCGCTCTCCCCCGCCACGCGACCGCCCTGCAACGCCGCCAACAGCTGCGCGCTGATGCAGGACGAGATCGCCCGCAGCTGCGCGCTGTTCGGCGATGGCGAGGCGGCCAAGGAACCCGGTTGCGGTCCGCTGCCCAGCAGCGCCGAGGCGGCGGCGGCGGTGGTCCAGCGTTACTACCGGGCGCTGGATGCCCGGGACTACGGCACCGCCTGGCAGCTATGGGGCAGCGACGGCCAGCCCGGCAACAGCTACGAGAAATTCCGCCAGGGCTATGCCAGGACTCGCAGCGTCCAGGTGACCCTCGGTCAACCTGGCCCAGTCGAGGGCGCGGCCGGTTCGAGCCATGTCAGCATCCCGGTGACGGTGAAGGCGCGCCTCGCCGACGGGACCCGCCAGACCTTCAGCGGCCGCTATCAGTTACGCCGGGTCAACGATGTCGACGGTGCCTCGGCCGAGCAGCGCCGCTGGCACCTGGACAGTGCGAAGCTGAAAGCCGAGCGCTAGTCCGGCCCGATCTGCCGCAGCTGCGATAGCCGGCTGCGCGTCCGCGACATGTCGGCGATCTCGCTGTCAGCCAGGGTCTCGTCGAGGGGCGCGGTGCTGACCAGGAACAGCGCCAGCCGGCGGTCGTAGAGCACATCCACCAGATTGATGAAGCGCTGGCGGGCGGCGGGGCTGGCGTCGCGCAGCGGCGGTACGGCATCGAGCAGCCAGCGCTGCCAGGTTTCGCTCAGGGTCAGGTAGTCGAGGACCGCGGTGGGGCCTTCGCAGAGATCGGCAAAGCTGAACTGCAGCAGGCCCTCCGCGGCGCTGATGGCGGGCAGGCTGCGATGGCCTACCGGCACCTCGATCCTGGTCTGCGCCAGCGGCGGCAGCCCCAGCGCCTGGCGCTGTTCCGGGCTGCCCGGCCAGAGATAGGCACCGATACCGAAGGGATCGGGCTCGGCAGGACTGGCGCCGCGATAGTCCTGGGGGCCGGCCACCGAGAGGATGTCCATGCGCGTCTCGATCAGCCGGATCGCCGGCAGGAAGCGCTCGTGATAGAGCGGATTGGGCAGCAGTCCCTCCGGCGGATAGTTGGAGGTGGTGATCAGCACCACGCCGCGGCTGAACAGGGCCTTAAACAGCCGGGTGATGAGCATGGCGTCGCCGATGTCATGCACATGGAATTCGTCGAAGCAGAGCAGTCGACAGCCGGCGAGCAGTTCGTCCAGGCTGGCGGCCAAGGCATCGCCACCGGGCGGCTGGCGAAACATCCGCTCGTGCAATTCGCGAAAGAAGGCATGGAAGTGCACCCGGCGCTTCTCGGCGAAAGGCAGCGCGGCGAAGAAACCGTCCAGCAGAAAGCTCTTGCCGCGCCCTACCGGGCCCCAGAGATAGAGGCTGCGCGGCGCCTGGCGCCGGAACAGGCGCGGGCGCAGGAGTTCGTCGGCGAGCTGGGCAAAACGGTCGATGGCGGCCTGTTGCGCTGCATCCAGGGTATAGCCGCGGCCCTGGGCGAGTTCGGCGAAGTGCCCCAGCACCTGCTGGGCGGGCGAAGGAGACATCATGCAGGCGGCCAGCCGAGAAAGACAGGGCGCTAATGAAGCTACAGCCGTCGCNTCGCTGCCGGTCAAGACCGGCAGCGACGTTGCACTCAGGCCGCGGCGATGAACAGGCAGAGGCAGCAAAATATCCCGCCGACCCAGGCCAGCGAACGCCGGGTGGCGTGGTCACGAATGTACAGCCAGGTATACGCAATGCGGCTCAGCAGGAAGAGGAAGGCCCAGAAGTTGATGGTGCCCTGGTCGGCGCCACCGGTGACGTGGGCGACGATCACCGCCGCGGCGAACAGCGGATTGATCTCGAAGGCATTCTGCTGGGCGGCGTTGGCCCGCGCCCGGGCACCCTCCAGCTTGCCGAGAAAGCCGCGCGGATCCCGATTGTCCTCGGGCGTGAAGCCGCTGCCCTTGAACTTAGCGTAGTAGGCCGCGCCATAGGGCACGAGGTAGACGAGGAAGATGCACCAGTAGGCGAAGGTCATGTCGGCGTCCCTGGAAGGATGAAGGTTCGCCTATCTGACCTGCCCCGCCGGGAAAAATCCACTCCGCCTCAGACGGCTGTGGCTCTGTGGGTCCAGCGCGCCATCAGCGCGGTCGCCACCGCGCAGAGCGCCAGCACCGCGCACATGGGCACCACGGTGCCGTTGTGCAGGGCACCCACGCTGCTGGAGGCCAGCGCCGCCAGGATGAATTGCAGGCTGCCCATCAGCGCCGAGGCACTGCCGGCATTGGCGCCCTGCCCGGCCAGGGCGCAGGCCGAGGCATTGGGCACGATGCCGCCAAGCAGGGCGATGGCGCAGAACAGCGGGATCATCAGCACCGGCAGCGCCTTGGGCTGGAAGGCGCCGACCAGCAGCAGGACCAGTCCCGCCGCGGCATAGGCCACCACCGCGCGCCGCAGCCAGAAGGCCGGTCCCTGGCGGACCACCAGACGGGCATTGAGTTGTCCGAGCAGGATGAAGCCGGCGGCGTTGAGGCCGAATACCCAGCCGTAGTGCTCGGGTTTGACGCCATAGAGCTCGATCAGCACGAAGGGCGAACCGGAGATGTAGGCGAACATCCCGGCCATGGCGATGCCGCCGGTGAGGGTGTGGCCGATGAAGGTGCGATCGCGCAGCAGCCGCAGGTAGTTGCGCAAGGCCCCCCGCAGCGGCGGCCGCGGATGGTGCGCCGGCAGGGATTCGGGCAGCCAGAGCGCCACCGCGGTGCCGCAGGCGGCGGCGAACAGCGCCAGGCTGACGAAGATCGCCTGCCAGCCAAAGGTGCTGAGCAGCAGACTGCCGGCGAAGGGCGCGATGATGGGCGCGATCCCGGTCACCAGCATGATCTGCGAAAAGGCCCGCGCCGCAGCCATCGGTTCGCAGAGATCGCGCACCACGGCCCGCGCGATCACCATGCCGGCGCAACCGCCCAGGGCCTGGACGAAGCGCGCGGCGATCAGCCAGGGCAGGCTGGGCGCCAGGGCACAGCCCAGCGAGGCCAGGCAGAACAGGCCGATGCCGATCAGCAGCGGCAGGCGGCGGCCGAAGCGGTCCGCCAGGGGGCCATAGAACAGCTGGCCGCTGGCGAGACCGGCGAAATACACCGCCAGACTCAGCTGCACGTGTTCGATGTCGGTGGCGAACGACCGGGCCAGCGAGGGGAAGCTGGGCAGGTACATGTCGATGGCGAAGGGAGCGAAGGCCGAGAGGGCCCCGAGAATCAACAGTAAGCGAAAGGTCATGAAGCCTGATCCGATGGAAGCGGAAGTGTCACGCAGTTACATACAATCATGTTTGTAAAAGCGGCGAGGCGCGCTAGACTGCGTGGCAGACCCACTGCCAGTCAGATCGCCCATGCGTCGTACGAAAGAAGAAGCCGAACAGACCCGCCAAGCCATTCTCGATGCGGCGGAAGCCCTGTTCCTGACCAATGGCGTGGCGCGTACCAGCTTGGAAATGATCGCTCGCGAATGCGGCGTTACCCGGGGGGCAGTGTACTGGCATTTCCAGAACAAGGCCCACCTGTTCCACGAAATGCTTAGCCAGATAAGGATCCCGGCCGACGAACTGACCGAGCGCCTGCGCGTCGACGGCGAGGAGGACAGCCTGCAGCGGCTGTTCAAGCTGTGCATCGAAGGCATGGCAAAATTCACCCAGCCCGGCCGGGAGCAGCGGGTGATGACCATCATGTTGCACCGCTGCGAGTTCACCGAGGAGCTGCGCGAGGCCGAGGAGCGCGATCTGCAGTTCCTGCGGCAGTTCATCCGCATCACCGACGCCCTCTTCACCGCCCAGGCGCATCGCCTGCAGCCGGGCGTGACGCCGCAGCTGGCCAGTCGGATGCTGCACAGCCTGTTTCTCGGCACCCTCTCGGACCTGCTACGCGACGAACAGACCTTCGCCCCGCTGCTGGCCGCCGATCAGGTGTTCACCACCTTCTTCCGCGCCATCGTGCGCGACTGGGTTCAATCGGCGACGGTATAGCCCGCCTGCTCGATGGCCGCGCGAAAGGGCGCAGCCACCTCGGCGCTGTCGATGCGCACCTCGCCCGCCTGCAGATCAACCTCCACCCGCGCGCGGTTGTCCACCTTGAGCACCGCGGATTCGATGGCGCTCACGCAGTGGGCGCAACTCATTCCAATCACCTTGATGACATGCATGGTCTGCTCCTGTCGGTCTTGACCTCTTTCTCCTGACGCCAGCGCCAGGCTCGGGTTCCAGTGTTGACCTTGACCCGAGGTCAAGGTCAACACTGAGCTCAGGAGGTGCCCATGCACGAATTCGAACTCTCCATCAGTGGCATGACCTGCGCGGCCTGCGCCGGTCGGGTCGAGCGCGCCCTGCAGAAGGTCCCGGCGGTCAGCGCGGCCGGCGTCAACCTGGCCAGCGAAAAGGCCCGCGTCAGCGCGCCGGTCGACGCGGCGCCCGCGCTGGCCGAAGCCATCACCGCCGCCGGCTACCGGGTGGCCGAGACCGAGCACGACCTGGCGCTGTCCGGCATGAGCTGCGCCAACTGCGCGGGGCGGATCGAAAAGGTCCTGCGTGCCGTGCCCGGGGTGCTGGCCGCCGAGGTCAACCTGGCCAGCGAAAGAGCCCGGGTGACAACCCTGGCCGCGGTCGAGACGCCAGCGCTGATCGCCGCGGTGGAAGCCGCCGGCTACGGCGCCCAGGATCGCCGCGCCGAAGACGAGCGTTCAATCCCCGCGCGTCAGGGCGTGCCCTGGGAACGTCTTGAGCTGGCCCTGGCGCTGCTGCTGGCCGCGCCGCTGGTCCTGCCCATGCTGCTGGCGCCCTTCGGCTGGCACCTGATGCCGCCCGCCTGGCTGCAATTCCTGCTGACGACGCCGGTGCAGTTCCTGGTCGGCGCGCGCTTCTATCGCGGCGCCTGGCATGCCCTGCGCGCACGCAGCGGCAACATGGATGTGCTGGTCGCCCTGGGCACCAGCGCCGCCTTTGGCCTGAGTCTCTATCTCTGGCTGGTCAAGGGCAGCCCGCACCTCTATTTCGAGACGGCGGCCATGGTCATCGCCCTGGTGCGCCTGGGCAAATACCTGGAGACCCGCGCCAAGCGCCGCACCGGCGCGGCCCTGCGCGCCCTGGAGGCCCTGCGCCCGGAAAGCGCCCGGCGCCTCGACGCGGACGGCGAGGAAGAAGAGGTCGCCCTGAATCGCCTGCGCCTGGGCGATCGCCTGCAGCTGCGTCCAGGCGAACGCATCCCGGCCGACGGCCGCATCCTGCAGGGTGAAAGCCAGGTGGACGAAGCCCTGCTCACCGGCGAAAGCCGCCCGGTCGCCAAGGGTCCCGGCGACGAGGTGGTGGGGGGCGCCATCAACGGCGAGGGCAATCTGCAGATCGAGGTCACCGCCCTGGGTGGCGAGACGGTGCTGGCCGGCATCATCCGCCTGGTGGAAGACGCCCAGGCCACCAAGGCACCCATCCAGCAGCGGGTGGATCGCATCAGCCGGGTATTCGTCCCGGTGGTGGCGGCCCTGGCCCTGGTCACCCTGCTCGGCTGGCTGCTGAGCGGCCACGCCCTGGAGCCCAGTCTGCTCGCCGCCGTGGCGGTACTGGTCATCGCCTGCCCCTGCGCCCTCGGGCTGGCCACCCCCGCCGCCCTCATGGCCGGCACCGGGGTGGCGGCGCGCCACGGCATCCTGATCAAGGACGCCGAAACCCTTGAACGCGCCCAGGGCATCACCACCGTGGTCTTCGACAAGACCGGCACCCTGACCGCCGGCCAGTTGCGCCTGCGCCAGCAGGCCACGGCACCCGGCATCGAGGAAGCCGAATTGCTGAGCCTGGCCGGCAGTCTGCAACGCGGCAGCGAGCATCCCCTGGCCGCGGCGGTCCTGCTGGCCTGTCGTGACCGCGGCCTGGACACCCCACCCGCCCGGGACGTGCGCGCCCTGCCCGGCCGTGGCCTCCAGGGTATTTGGCAGGAGCGCTCCCTGCTGCTGGGCAATGCGCGGCTCCTGGCCGAACGACAGCTGGACGCCGGCCCCCTGGCCGACGCCGCCCGCGCCTGGGAAGACCAGGGCCTCACGCTGTCCTGGCTGCTGGAGACCGGTGCCCCGGCGCGGGTGCTGGGGCTGCTGGCCTTTGGCGACGAGATCCGTCCGGGCGCCGCCCAGGCCATCGCCCAGTTGCGCGCGGATGGCATCGACAGCTGGCTGCTGACCGGTGACAACCGCGGCAGTGCCCGCCAGGTGGCTACCGCCCTGGGCATCAAGCACTGGGAGGCCGAGGTGTTGCCTGCCGACAAGGCCGCCGTGGTGGCCCGGCTGCAGGCGACCCGGGGCGGCGTCGCCATGGTCGGCGACGGCCTCAACGACGCCCCGGCGCTGGCCGCCGCCGAACTGGGCATCGCCATGGGTTCGGGCACTGCCGCCGCTCGCCATGCGGCCGGTATCACCCTGCTGCAGGAGGACCCGCGCCAGGTGGTGGCGGCACTGGACATCGCCCGGCGCACCCAGCGCAAGATCCGCCAGAATCTGTTCTGGGCCTTCGTCTACAATGTCATCGGCCTGCCGCTGGCCGCCCTGGGTCTGCTCGATCCGGTCTATGCCGGCGCCGCCATGGCCTTTTCCAGCGTCAGTGTCCTGGCCAATGCCCTGCTGCTCGGCCGCTGGCGCCCGTCTGGAGATCTCCTGTCATGAATATCGGTCAGGCCGCCAAGGCCAGCGGGCTTACCGCCAAGATGCTGCGCTACTACGAGCGCATCGGCCTGCTGGCACCCGCCGGGCGTACCGACAGCGGCTATCGCCAGTACGGTGCCGAAGATCTGCGGGTGCTGGCCTTCGTCCGCCGCTCGCGGGAGCTGGGCTTCAGCCTGGAGGAGATCCGTCAGTTGCTCAGTCTCTGGCAGGACCGGCAGCGTGCCAGTGCCGACGTCAAGGCGCTGGCCAAGCGGCACATCGCCGAGCTGGACCAGAAGATCGCCGAACTGACCCGCCTGCGCAGCACCCTGGGCGAGCTGGTGTCCTGCTGCCATGGCGACGCCAGCCCCGACTGCCCGATCCTCGATAGCCTGGGCGGCTGACGCAACCGCTGTCGCCCAGCGGGGTCCATCGCTTATCCCCCCGCTACCGAGGTACCTCCATGCAGACCCTGCACCGCTACCAGATCCGCTATCGCCTCAATGGCGAGTCCCTCACCCATGAGCTGGAGAGCTTCGAGCCGGTCACCGAAGAGGAAGCCGTGCTGCAGTTGCTGATCAAGCACGTCGAGGAACCCCAGGTGGTGGTCGATGCGCCCTGGGAACGCCATGCCCAGCCGAGCATCGCCCGTCGCGCCCAGGAAGCCGGGCTGAGCGACATCGAGGTCAGCCAGCGGGACTGACGGCCGGCCCAGGCAGGTGGCTTTGCGCTATAATTCCGCGCTTTTGTCCCCTTCGTTGGAGTGATTCATGACCCTGCCTCGCCTGCGCCTCAAAGCCAATGCCGACCGCCGTCTGCGCGCCGGGCACCTCTGGGTGTACAGCAACGAGGTGGACGTCGTCGCCACCCCGCTCACCGCCTTCGAACCGGGCGACCAGGCCATCCTGGAAACCACCAGCGGCAAGCCGCTGGGCCTGGTGGCGCTGTCGCCCAACAACCTGATCTGCGCCCGCCTGTTCTCCCGCGACACCGGCTACCTGCTGGACAAGTCGCTGCTGGTGCATCGCTTCAAGGTCGCCCTGAGCCTGCGCGAGCGGCTGTTCGGCAGCCACTGCTATCGCCTGGTCTACGGCGATGCGGATTTCCTGCCCGGCCTGGTGGTGGATCGCTTCAACGACATCCTGGTGGTGCAGATCGCCTCCGCGACCATGGAGCGCCAGCGCGACGCCATCCTCGCCGCCCTGCTGCAGGTGTTCAAGCCCCAGGGCGTGCTGTGGAAGAACGACGGCAGCGCCCGCACGGCCGAGGGTCTTTCCAGCTACGTGGAAGTGGCCTACGGCGAGGTCCCCGACTGGGTGGCGCTGGAAGAGAACGGCGTGCGCTTCGAGGCCCCGGTGCGCGAAGGCCAGAAGACCGGCTGGTTCTATGACCACCGCCTGAACCGTGCGCGCCTGGCGCCCTATGTCGAAGGCAAGCGGGTCCTCGACCTGTTCAGCTATATCGGCGGCTGGGGCGTGCAGGCCGCGGCCTTTGGCGCCAGCGAGGTCATGTGCGTGGACGCCTCGGGCTTCGCCCTCGACGGCGTGGAGCGCAACGCCACCCTCAACGGCCTGGCGGAAAAGCTGGTGTGCGTCGAAGGCGATGTCTTCGAGGCGCTCAAGGAACTCAAGGCCGGCGAAGAGAAATTCGACGTCATCGTGGCCGACCCGCCGGCCTTCATCAAGAAGCGCAAGGACCTGAAGAACGGCGAGGCCGCCTACCGCCGCCTCAACGAACAGGCCATGCGGCTGCTGAACAAGGATGGCATCCTGGTCAGCGCCTCCTGTTCCATGCACCTGCCCGAAGACGACCTGCAGAACATCCTGCTCGGCAGCGCCCGCCATCTGGATCGCAACCTGCAGATCCTCGAACGCGGTGCCCAGGGCCCGGATCATCCGGTGCACCCGGCCATTCCGGAAACCCGCTACATCAAGAGCTTCACCTGCCGTCTGCTACCCAGCTAAACTCCAGGCAAAGAAAAGCCGGACAGTGTCCGGCTTTTTTGTGTCTTTGCCGCCTCAGCTCAGGGCACGAATCAACTCGTCTTTCTTCATTCGCGACCGACCGCGAACGTTCTGCTCGGCCGCTTTCTTGACCAGCTCATCGCGCGTCATGTCACTGAGCGAGGTGCTGCCAGTGCGCGAACGCCGTGCCGCAGCGTGCCCGCCGTTGGGCGACCGGCCGTGCTTGGTCGCCACCGCACGCCGGGCGGAATCCTTGCGATCCGCGCTCTTGGCGGTACCGCTCTTGGTCTTGCCGGAGCCACTCTTTTCGCCACCGCCGGACTGCTTGTTCACCGTCGCCCAGGCCCGCGCCTCGGCTTCATCCTTGGAGACGCCTTTTTTCTCGTAGCTCTCCTCGATGTGCTCGGCCTTGCGTTCCTGCTTGTCGCTGTACGTGGATTTGTCGCCGCGGGGCATGGCAGTCTCCTGGCTAGTCTTCCGCCTTGATGGTGGCCACGTCGGCTGCCTTCACCCGCACATGACGACCCGCCACATCGGTGAATTCATAGAAGCCGTCGGCCGTCTTGGTATTGGGCCTATCTTCGGTGATGTACTGGGTACCGTCCTGCAGGGTCACCACCGTCTCGGTGGAACAGGCCGTCAGTCCCAGCAGGGTCAGGGCCAGCAGTCCACCACTCAATAGGCGCTTCATGGGGCTTCCGGTGCGACGCGATGGATGGAGACATCGTGCAGCGCCACCAGCGCTTGTCCGGACTCGATGTCGGCAAGGTGAAAGCGCTCGTCGTTGATCGCATCCAGGTGCCGGCAGGCCAGTTCGCGGACCACGTCGGTGATGGGTACGTCCAGGTTGCTGATACGGTCGGTATAGCTTTCGCCCAGCAATTTGTAGTGGATTTCGTAGTGGCTATCGGTGTCGTCACGCATGAGGGGTCTCCGCGAAAAGGCTGCCCGACTCGGGTTATTTCTATAGAGCCTGGGCAACCAGAGCGGTTCTTTTCCACCCGTCAGACGCCGCCGAACGGTCGTCTGTCAAGTACCGGGAACCGGCTCTGGCGCAAGAGTTCAACGCCCTGAGCGCATCTGCTGCAACAGGGCGCTGCACTGGGCGCCCTGCTCGTTGCTGGGCGCCACCAGTGCCAGCAGACCGGCGGCCGGCGCTGCGAAGGTGGCCAGCAGTGCTGCCGCCGCACCGCGGGCCGCCAATGGCAATGCCTTGACCCCCGGCGAGGGACTCTTCAGGGTACCGCGCACATAGAGCGGCGAGCGCAGCGAGAAGATGCGCAGGCCCTTGCTGTGGGGATCGACGGTGAGATCCAGGCGCTCGCTCGCCAGGTTGACGGTGCCGGTGATGTTGATCAGGGCGTTCTCGGTGTCGAGCACGAAGACCTGAGGCTGCACCAGGCCCTTCTTGAAGTCGAGATCGGCGACCGCACAGTTGATCTCCACCTCGTCGTCGCCGAACAGCCGATCGACCAGGTAGTTGCCGACATTGAGTCCGGCCAGCTCCATCAGGCTGCGGCTGATACGGCCGTCGTTCATCAGCAGCTTGAGTTCGCCGTTGCTGGTGCCGAGCAGCGCCGCCACGGAATTGCCGGTGCCACTCAGGGTGGCGTCGCCATTGAGCTCGCCCATGCTGCGCTTCATGGTCTCCACGGTGGGGAACAGCTGATTCAGCTTGACCCGGCGCACGTGCAGATCGACCCGCCCCTGCAGCGGCGTCTTGTCGCCTTCCAGGCGCACCGTGGTGTTCAGATCGCCCCCGGCCACGCCGAAACGCAAGGGGTCGAGCAGCAGCACACCATCGGTCAGGCGCACATGGGTATTCAGATCGGTGATCGGCAGCTGCGCGTTCTGCACGATGCGCTTGCCGGTGAAGCGTACGTCGGCATCCATGGCGCGCCAGCGATCGGTGCGGAATTCGGAGACCGGCAGCGCCTTGTCCGCCGGCTGCTGGCTGGTCTCGCCCTTGGCCGCCTGCTGCTCCTTGGTATCGGCGCCGATCAGCGGTGCCAGGTCCTCGAACAGCAACTGATCGGAACGCAGGGTGCCACTGAGCTTGGGTCGCGGCTTGCCACCGGTGAACAGCACCTCGCCATGCAGATCGCTCTTGCCGACCCGGCCATTGAAGTCCTCATAGCTGAAGCGCGCGCCCGCCGGATCGTTGAGCTTGACCGTGAGATGGCCATCGGTGGCATAGGGCGCCGTCTCCGGCAGGGTGACCCCGGTCAGCGGATAGAGCTGCGCCAGGCTCTTGCCTTCCAGCACCAGGTGCAGATCCAGAGCGCCCAGGCGCCGCGGATCGGTCAGGGTGCCAAAGACCTGGACACGGGTCTCGCCCGCCCGGGCATCGAGCTGGATGGGGAAAGGCGCATCGGCGTCCTGCAGCGCCAGCAGCCCGCCGATCTGGCCACGGCCACTGACCGGCACCTGCTTGTAGCTGCCGTCCACCGCCAGGGCGAACTGGAAGGGCTGGGTCTGCTTGACGTTGGAGCGCTGGCGCGAGGTGCCCTGCTTGCCCACCAGATCGGCATAGGCGATGGGCGCGTCCAGGGAAGTGATCCGCGCGCGCAGCCGGGTCGCGGTCTGGGCATCGTCGACGCCGACCTGGCCGGCGTCGAAGCCGATGGTGCCGATGTCGACGGTCCAGGCCGAAGGCTCGGCCTTGGGGTCCTTCTCGGCGGTCTCGAAGGTCCAGCTGTTGCGGCCATCGGCGAGTCGCTGGGCATTGACCACGGGCCCGCTGAGGTCGATGCGCGGGATATAGATCTGCTTGGCCAGCAGGGCCAGCGGCGAGATCCGCAACTGCACTCGGTCGAGGTGGACGAAAGTCTTTTCCTTCGCCCAATCCGGGTTGCCCAGGGTCAGGTCTTCGGCGGCGATGTGCGGCCAGGGAATCCAGGCGCGCCAGCCGCCCTGATCCGGCTCGCGGTGCCAGACCACGCCCAGGTTGCCCTCGATGGCGAAGGGCCGGTGCAGGGCGCTCGACACCTGCTCGTTGATGGTCGGCTTGAGCCGATTCCAGTCGAAGGTGGCCAGCACCACCACCAGCAGGACGAACAGCAGCAGGATGATTCCCAGCAGCCAGGCGAGGATCTTGCGTGGGCGCGTCATGGCCGCCTCCTTGGATTTCCGTTCCCTCTTGGGTCTGCTCAGCGCAGCGGGGTTCCCTGGACAGCCATCATGCCTTGCGTTGGCGCAGGGCGAGCAGCGCCACCGCCACCCCGATCAGGGTCAACAGCAGCAGACTGCCACGCAGGCCGACCTGCCCCGCCACGGCGCCGATCAGCGGCGGGCCGAGCAGGAAACCGAGATAGCCGGCCGTGGCGGTCATGGCGATACCCGCAGCCGGCGTCTCGGCCACCTGGCCGGCGGCGCTGAAGGCCGCGGGCACCACATTGGACAGGCCCAGGCCGACCAGCGCGAAGCCGAGGATGGCGGTCCAGGGCGCCGGCAGGAGGACCGCCAGCGCCAGTCCCAGAGTCGCCAGCAGGGCACCGCCAACGATTACCTGGGGGCCGCCGAAGCGAGCGCGGATGCCGTCGCCGAACAGCCGGCCCAGCAGCATGGTCAGCGAAAAGGCCGCATAGCCCAGGGTGGCCACCACCGGACTCGCCCCGCCCACCTGGCCCAGGTAGACGGCGCTCCAGTCGGTCATGGCGCCCTCCAGCATCAGGCAGCCCAGGGCGATCAGTCCCAGCGCCAGGACCCGCCGATCCGGCAGCCGCAGGGCCTGACTCACCGGACTGCGATCGCCTTCGTCCAGGGCCAGGGCGGCGGGCAGCGCCAGCACCAGCGCCGCCAGGGCCGCAGTCAGCAGCACCGCCAGCGCCGAGGCGCCCAGGTGCAGCACCAGCGCCCCCAGGCCGGCGCCAAGAAATCCGCCCAGGCTGAAGGCGGCGTGGAAGGACGACATCAGCGGGCCGCTCCAGCGGCTTTCGACATCGCTGGCATGGGCGTTCATGGCCACGTCGATCAGCCCGTTGCAGGCGCCGAGCAGCAGTGCGCAGGGCAGCAGCCAGCCCAGGGACGGCGCCACCCCGGGCCAGCTCAGCACCAGCACGAAGGCCAGGATGCTCAGCCGGGTGAGGCGTCCGGTGCCGCCCAGGCGCGGCACCAGCACCCCGGCGAAGGGCATGGTCAGCAGGGCGCCCAGGGCGACCGCCAGCAGCACCAGACTGAGTTGGCCGTCGCCCAGCACCAGATCGCGCTTGAGTTCGGGAATGGCCGCCGCCCAGCCGCCGATCCCGCAACCGTTGGCGAGAAAGACGGTAAAGGTGGCGCGACGTTGGCGACGCAATACGGCAGCAGTCATGACGATCCTTGGGCGCGAGTCTGGCGATCGAGCGAATGCAGCTGCAGCCCGGCGTCACGATAGGGCTGCAGGCGCTCCTCGCTCAGCCCCGGTTCCAGCACCAGATGGTTCAGCTGATCGAGCCGGAGCACGTGATAGAAGGCCACGCTGTCGAGCTTCTCGGCGGTCACCGCGACGGCGACCTGGCTGCTCTGCTCGGCCACGGCCACCTTGAATTCGGCTTCTTCCAGGTCGAAGCCGGTCACGCCGGTTTCCACCGCCAGGGCGCAGGTCCCGAGAAAGGCCAGGTCGGCGCGCACGCCACGCAGGTCACGCAGGGCCCGGGCGCCCAGGCAGGCACCCGACTCCGGCGCGGCCAGGCCGCCGATCATCAGCACCCGGATCCCCGGGCGCTGCAGCAGCGCCGCGGCGATCACCGGTGCATTGGTGGCCACGGTCAGGTCGAGATCCATGGGTAGCGCCTGGGCGATGGCCAGATTGGTCGAGCCGGCGTCCAGCAGCAGCAATTGCCCCCGTTGCGCCAGCCTGGCCGCGGCTCGCCCGAGTGTCTGCTTGGCCGCATCGTCCTGAGCGATACGCGCCGGCAGCGCCTCCGGCGGCGTCAGCAGCGAGAGCGCCCCGCCGTACACCCGACGGCACAGGCCCTGGCGGGCCAGTTCGCGCAGGTCGCGACGCACGCTGTCTTCGGAAATGCCCCAGGTCGCGGCCAGTTCGGCCGACAGGACCCGGCCCTGTTCGCGCAACAGGGCCAGGATCGCGGCCTGGCGTTCTTCGGGAAGGTGGACGGCTGCGTTCATGCTGATACTCCAAGAGGACCAGCACATCATGCACAATCATTTACGACCGTGCAACATCACGCACTGGACGACGCCTTGCTCCGGGCATCCAGCCAGCGGCCACCAAAGACATTGATCAGCAGCCCGAGCATGACCGCCACGCCGCCCACTTCCTGCTGAGTGGTCATCTGCTCACCCAGCAGCACGGCGGCCGAGCTCAGCCCCACCACCGGCACCAGCAGCGAAAAGGGCGCTACCTGGCCGGCCGGATAACGCGACAGCAGCCGGCTCCAGATGCCGTAGCCAACCAGGGTAGCGATAAAGGCCAGGTAGACGATGGCAAAGACCGAGCCGCCCGACAGCGACGTCAGCGCCGTGGCGATCTGCTCGGGGCCTTCAAGCAGCAGCGACAGGATGAAGAAGGGGATGGGGGGGATCAGGCTGCCCCAGACCACCAGGCCGAGCATGTCCACCTTGCCGATCTTCTTGGTGACGATATTGCCCAGCCCCCACATGGCCGCCGCCGCCAGGGTCAGCAGGAAACCGGCCAGGGTCATGGTGACGCCATGTTCGGTGCCGATCAGCAGCAGGCCGAGCGCCGCCACCAGCAGCCCGACCAGACTCGCCCGCCGTACCTTTTCCCCGAGGAAGGTAGCGGCGAAGGCCAGGGTAAAGAAGGCCTGGGCCTGCAATACCAGCGAGGCCAGCCCAGCCGGCATGCCCACGTACATGGCCGAGAACAGAAAGGCGAACTGGCCCAGCGAAATGGTCAGGCCGTAGGCCAGCAGCAATCGCCAGGAGACCTGGGGGCGTCGCACGAAAAGGATGGCCGGAAAGGCCGCCAGGCAGAATCTCAGGGCGCCCAGCAGCATGGGCGGCACGCCATGCAGGCCGAGCTTGATGACCACGAAGTTCACCCCCCAGGCCAGGATGACGACCAGTGCCAGCAACAGATCCCGGGGTGCCATCGACAACTCCTTGAACACGTTCAGATAGATAGGCGGCTACCCTACTCCTTTGTGTCCGCGCTGCGGCGTCACAGTTGCCCACAAATTCGGCCAGTCACTCTCTGCAAAAGAAAAACCGCAGCCTGGGCTGCGGTTCGTCGGGATCAGGCACTGCGCTTGTCGCGCAGGGGGTCGTGGCCCCAGTTCATAAGCGACTTGCGCCAGCGCGAGTCTTCGATGTCGCCGTCCGGTCGCTGCTTGAGATGGCGATGCACATAGCCGATGACCTTGCGCATGGCCTTGTAGTCATCGTCTTCCAGTTCGGCCTGGCGCTTGCCCTTGAGCTCCAGGATACGCTCACCCATGGCATGGCCGACCGCCTTGCCATCGTTGGCCGCCGTGACCTTCTTGCCACCCTTGGTCATGCCCACGCCCTTGCTGGTGTCGCCACTGAGCCATTTGCGCAACTGGCTCGGGGTCATGTTGACCACCTGCTTGAACTCGCTGCGGACGTCTTTCTTGTCGTCATCGGCCGCCTTCTTGGTGCTCATTTTTCACCTGCCTTTTGCAACGCCTTGACCAGTTCGTCTTTCTTCATGCGCGAACGCCCCCGCACCTCGCGGCGCGCCGCTCGCTTCATCAGCTCGTCCTTGGTCAGGCCGGCTAGGCCCGACTCACGCGCCGCGGCCGTTTTGCGCGCCACATCGGCGGGTTGCTTGGAGTGCTGCTGGCCCCGTCGCGTGTCACGGCGCTTCTTGGCGGTGGTGCGCTGGTACTCTTCCTTGCTCAGGGAGTCCCGGGCCTTTTCCGGCAGATAGCGTTCGCTGGTCTCCTCGTACTTCTTGCCGGAGCGGGTGTCCCACTTCTCGTCGGTCCACTGCTGCAGATGATTGTCCTTGCCCTTGTCGCCCTGGTATTCGCCACCGCGCTTCTGGTACTCCTGGGAGGCCAGTTGCGCCTTGCGCGCCGACCACTGACCGGGCTTGCCGCCCTTGTCGCCCTCGGTAATCTCTTTCTTCACCTTTTCCCAGAGTTCGGGATCGCTCTTCTTGGCCGTCGCACTCATGGCTCACCTCGGATTGGGGGTCACTGCAGTCGCTGTCTCTAGGATGACTGTCCAACCGAAACGGGGGTTCGCGCCAGGCGACGAACGCCCCTACCCCGCGTCTTCCGGTATCCAGAGAAAGCCATGTCCCTCGCCACCCTGCTCCGCCGTCGCCTGATCCCGCTGCTCTTCGTCACCCTGCTGGTAGGGGTTGGGGTCCCCTATGGCTGCTCGGAATTGGCCTATCGCGAACGCCAGTGGGTCTTCAGCATCGAGCCCGGCAACGCCAGCTGGTTCACCGGCGTGCCGGAAGGCGTCCGCCAGTTCAATCTGCCGGTCCCCGACGGCCTGACCGGCACCGACTACCTGCACGCCTGGTGGTGGCCCGCCCGCCGTCCGGACGCCCCCACCCTGCTCTATCTGCATGGCACCCGCTGGAATCTCACCGCCCAGGTCCGGCGCATCGCCACCCTGCGGCAACTCGGCTATTCGGTACTGGCCATCGACTATCGCGGCTTTGGCGAAAGTCCTGGCGACGTGCCCTCCGAACGCAGCGTCTACCAGGACGCCCGTGTCGCCTGGAAGTACCTGCAGAGCCTGCAGCCCGATCCCCGCAAGAGATACATCTATGGCCACTCCTTGGGCGGCGCCGTCGCGGTGGACCTGGCCTGGCGCATCGCCCGCGACGGGGATCCCACGGGCGACTACCCCGCCGCGGCCGGCCTGATCATCGAATCCACCTTCACCACCCTGGCCGATGCCGCCTCGGCGGTAGTCGACACCCGCTTTCCCCTGCGCTGGCTGATGTCGGAGAAATTCGATTCCCTGGACAAGATCCCGGACATCCATATCCCGGTGCTCATCGTCCACGGTGGCGACGATCGCTATGTGCCTCCACGCTTCAGCGAGGCCCTCTATGCGGCGGCTCGGCCGCCCAAGCGTCTGCTGCTGATCCCCGGCGGGACCCACTCCAACAGCATGGTGATAGGCACGCGCGACTACGCCGCCGCCTTGCGCAAACTGTTCGGCGGCGCTCAACTGAGTGAAATGGAAAAGGGGCAATCATCGACGGGAAGCTAGAGACTTTCTGAAAGGCATCGACGGCGCTGATAGTCACTATCTGGCCAGTCTATTTTTTCTGGCCGGTCCTGCTCGGGATACTGAACGCACTCCAGCACAGTTTCCCCAGAGGACACCACCATGAACCTGCGTATCGCCTTCGGTTTCGCCCTGACCGCCCTGGCCCTGAACACCTTCGCCCAGGACTTCGCCTTCACCCCGAACGCTGCCACCCAGATCGCCGAGGAATCCGGCCAACGCCCACTGGGCCAGCTGATCAAGCAACAGCAGCAGCGCCTGCAGCAACGCACCCTGGCCGAAGAATCCAGCCTGCGGCCGCTGGGTGAGGTCATCAAGCAGCAGCAACGCCAGCTGCAGGAACGCCGGATCGCCGAGGAATCCAGCCTGCGCCCCCTGGGTCAGGTCATCGAAGACCAGCAGCAGCGTCTTGGTGACGATGCAGTGGCCGAGGAATCCGGCCAGCGCCCCATGGGTCGGCTGATCGACCGCCAGCAGCATCACCTGCAGAATGGCGCCCTGGCCGAAAATGGCTCGGCCCAGACCCTCGACCGCCTGATCAAGGCCGGCCAGACCCGTCAGGCCTGAGCCCTACCTGTCCCTTCCTGCCCGGCCTCGCGCCGGGCTCGCTCAATGGATCTTCTCGCTACCCGGCCCAATGCTGGCAGGGGCCTCCACCACCATCTCCTGCGGCACCTCGTCGATACGCGGATCCAGTGCCGCCGCCATCGGACTCACCGAATCCGGCATGGCCACATGATGCAGTGGTGCCGCGTCCAACCGGTGCTCGCCGCTGACGAAACGGGGCTGCACGAAGACGATCAGGATCAGCGCATAGGCCGAGGTCAGCACATAGAAGGTGCCGGGGCCGAAATGCTCCATGGCCGCGCCGGCCAGCAGTGGCCCGATGCAGGCACCGACGCCATAGGTGGTCAGCAGCATCGCCGACAACTCCACCCGCCGCTCGGGCTCGACGTGATCGTTGGCAAAGGCCGTGGCCAGCGGATAGAGGGTGAACAGCAGCATCCCCGAGACGAAGCCCGCGGCCAGCAGCCAGGGATAGGGCAAGCTGATCAGCCCCCACAGCGGTACCGCCGCCAGGCACAGCAGCACCGCATTGGCACGGATCAGCTTGCAGCGGTCAAGACGATCCGACAGCCAGCCCAGCGGCCACTGCGCGCAGAAACCCGCGACGATGCACAGCCCGACATAGAAGCTCGATTGCGCCGTATCCAGGCCACTGCGACTGGCGAATACCGGCGCCAGGCCATAGAAGCCCCCTACCAGCAGGCCCGCGGTAAAGATGGTCACCAGCGACTGGGGTACCCGCTGCCAGAAGAAACGGATTTCCAGCGGCGCCGCCACCAGCTTGGCCGGGTGCACCCGGCGGGTCATGGCCAGGGGAATCAGGCAGGAGGCGAAGCAGATGGCGACCAGCAGCAGCGGCTTGTAGTCGAGTTGCGGATGCCAGGCCAGCAGCGCCTGGCCGATCACCAGCCCCAGGTCCACCGCCACCATGTAGCCGGCGAATACCTTGCCGCGCTGGTGATTTTCCGCCTGCTCGTTGAGCCAGCTCTCGATCACCATGTACTGGTTCATCATCACCACGCCCATGACGAATCTCAGCGCGATCCAGACGTTCAGGTCATCGATCAGGGCGTGGATCAGCACGGTGACCGTCGCTGCGCCCGCGCAGGCCACATAGGAACGGATATGGCCGACACTGGCGATCAGCCGATGGCCGAACTTGCCACCGCAGACCAGTCCGAAATAGTAGGCCGCCATCAGGGCGCCGGTCCACAGGTCCCCCGCCCCCTCGCCGGTCAGTCTCAGACCGATATAGGTGGTGAAGAGGCCGGAGCCGGCCAACATCAGGAGAGTAGCGAAATAGAGCGCAGGAAAGGTAACGAGAGGGCTGAACATCAGGGATCACATGAAAAGAAGCGGAAAGCCAGAACGGACCAGCCGGGGCTGATCGTCGGGACTACGGAAGGAAAAGCATCCGGAGATAGCGCCGGAAATCACTCCGGCTCTTGGCGCCTGCTGGTCTCGGTACGCTGGCGCTGCCGCCACTGATCCAGATAGACCACCTGGCCGTGCTCGGGCTTGGCCTGATAGGCAGGCGCCGAAGCCACCACCGAATCCGCTGTTGGGCGTTCCACCTCGGGCACCACGAAGGGCGCGAACTCGACCTTGGCCAGCGTCTTGCCAAACAGAGCCAGAGAGGCATCGAGCCGCTCTTCGCCCGTCACGGTGAATTCGAAGGCGAACAACCGCGCCAGGCGCTTGCGCCCCTTGGCATCGGCCAGCCAGCGAAAGCGGGAAAAGGCCACGGCGCCATCGAGCAGCATGACCTTGCGGCGACGACACTCCTGCTCGGCCAGCACCAGCGCCCGTTCGCGAATGCCGTGGGCGTGCCAGAACCACAGGCCAATGCCGACTGCGCCCAGTAACAGGCAGAGATTACCTAGCGTCAGCATCTTCGCTCCTCATCGAAGGGTACCGCCGTCACTGACGCCGTGCAGCGTCACCAGATGCCGTCTCGTTCAACAGGCGAATGTTTTCACGCTCGCCTTTGTACAGCGCCAGAGGGGCGATTTCCTTACCCAGCAACGGCACCTGCTGTTGGTGCCATATGTAGTAGAAAACGTTCAGTACCACCAATAGCAGAAACAACCAACGCATCATTCGTTCTCGAGCGGACACGCCAAAGCCAATCCAGCAAACACCATATCGGGCACGATTCGCGCGCCCGGAACGACATGTTTGACCAGTTCCGCGTCACCCCCGGTCAGAAAGATCTCGCAACCTTCGGCGAACATCTCCTGAGCCAGTTCGTACTGGGTACGGACGAATCCCTTGAGCATGTACAGACACCCACGCTCCACGGCCTCGCTGGTCGTGCGTCCCGGCGCCTCGTAGCGTTCACCACTGGCCCAATGTGGATCGTAGCGGATCCGCCGGGTATGGGTCTGCAGTTCCCGACGCATCAACGGAATCCCCGGACAGATGAACCCTCCCTGGTGTTCGCCTTGGGCATCGACCAGATCGGCCGTGACCGCGGTGCCCAGGTCCAGGACCACGCAAGCCTTGCCCTCGGCCAGTTGCACCGCGGCCAGGATCACCAGCCAGCGATCCATGCCCAGGCGCTGATGATCACGATAGCCATTGCGCACGCCATTCCAGACCTCGACCGGAACGGCCTGGTGACAGGGAATGCCGAAGGTAGCGGTCAGCCGCTCCTTGAGCTGCTGGGTCTCTTCGTCACTGCGCACGCTGACCAGGCGACAAGCCGCCACGGGCGGTGTATCCGGCTGGGACAACGCAGCCACCAGGGCATCGTCGCTGTCGACGATGCCCGTAGCGGCCACTTCGGCGCCGGCGGCGAGCAGCCGCCACTTGATCAGGCTGTTACCGCAATCGAGTTCAAGAATCATGATCTAGGCTCAGGCTCAATTCGCCACCGCTGAAGGCCTGTGTCCGACCGTCTACATGCATGAGGATAGCCCCATCTTCGGCAACTCCTGCCACTGTGCCCTGAATACAGCGAACCCCCGAAGACAGGGTTACCGCTCGACCTTGCCAGCCATGATAACGCTCCCACTCGCCACGCAGGGCGGCGAATCCGACCTGGCGGTGAATCTGCCACAGGTTATCGATCTCGCGGAGCAGCAGGCTGGCAACCTGGTTGCGATCCTGCAGACCGCCCAGGGCTTCGGCCATGGAGATCCAGGGCTGATCGATGTTGTCGGCCAGACGCATGTTGACGTTGATACCGATGCCGATGATGGCCTGACAGACGTCCTGCGGATCACCCGACAATTCGATGAGGATGCCGGCCAGCTTGCGGCCACGCACCAGGATGTCGTTGGGCCACTTCAGGCAGGCGTCCTCGACGCCCAACTGTTGCAGCGTCCTGATGACCGCCAGGCCCATGGTCAGGCTCAGGGCCTGTAGCTTCTGGATCCCGCCCTGGCTGGACACCACGGCGGTGAGATAGAGATTCTTGCCATAGGGACTGACCCAGGCGCGCCCACGACGGCCACGGCCGGCCTGCTGATGCTCGGCCAGCAAGGCGAATGGAGGCAATTGCTGATGCAGACGCCGCTGCGCTTCGGCATTGGTGGAGTCGATGGAAGCCAGGACCGCTACCGGCCAGCCGCCCTCCCGGGCGATCCGCTCGGCATCGAGCAGCGACAGCGGCTCTTCCAGGCGGTAACCCCGGCCCGGCACCTTGAACACCTCGACGCCCAGGTCATCTTCCAGCGTCTTCAGCCGCTTCCAGATGGCACTTCTGGAGACGCCCAGGGCCTCACCAAGCTCGACGCCGGAATGAAATTTTCCATCACTCAGCAGTTTCAGCAACGGCATTCCCAGACTCCGTTCGACTTTCTTCCGCCCCAAAGACAACACCCCCGCCAGAGTGAACTGAGCGGGGGTGCTGGGTGTTAGGCGCTTGACGATGACCTACTCTCACATGGGGAAACCCCACACTACCATCGGCGATGCATCGTTTCACTTCTGAGTTCGGGAAGGGATCAGGTGGTTCCAATGCTCTATGTTCGTCAAGCAATTCGGTTG
>NZ_JAQZAD010000033.1:0-2977 GCF_028640935.1 Pseudomonas sp. SHLD1 | reverse complement strand
CCGTTTTCGGCGTCGTCTTCCTCACGCTCTGACCGCGGTCAGATTGTTTGGGTGTTATATGGTCAAGCCTCACGGGCAATTAGTATCGGTTAGCTCAACGCCTCACAGCGCTTACACACCCGACCTATCAACGTCGTAGTCTTCGACGGCCCTTCAGGAAGCTCAAGGCTCCAGTGAGATCTCATCTTGAGGCAAGTTTCCCGCTTAGATGCTTTCAGCGGTTATCTCTTCCGAACGTAGCTACCCGGCAATGCCACTGGCGTGACAACCGGAACACCAGAGGTTCGTCCACTCCGGTCCTCTCGTACTAGGAGCAGCCCCTCTCAAATCTCAAACGTCCACGGCAGATAGGGACCGAACTGTCTCACGACGTTCTAAACCCAGCTCGCGTACCACTTTAAATGGCGAACAGCCATACCCTTGGGACCGGCTTCAGCCCCAGGATGTGATGAGCCGACATCGAGGTGCCAAACACCGCCGTCGATATGAACTCTTGGGCGGTATCAGCCTGTTATCCCCGGAGTACCTTTTATCCGTTGAGCGATGGCCCTTCCATACAGAACCACCGGATCACTAAGACCTACTTTCGTACCTGCTCGACGTGTCTGTCTCGCAGTCAAGCGCGCTTTTGCCTTTATACTCTACGACCGATTTCCGACCGGTCTGAGCGCACCTTCGTACTCCTCCGTTACTCTTTAGGAGGAGACCGCCCCAGTCAAACTGCCCACCATACACTGTCCTCGATCCGGATAACGGACCAGAGTTAGAACCTCAAGATTGCCAGGGTGGTATTTCAAGGATGGCTCCACGCAGACTGGCGTCCACGCTTCAAAGCCTCCCACCTATCCTACACAAGCAAGCTCAAAGTCCAGTGCAAAGCTACAGTAAAGGTTCACGGGGTCTTTCCGTCTAGCCGCGGATACACTGCATCTTCACAGCGATTTCAATTTCACTGAGTCTCGGGTGGAGACAGCGCCGCCATCGTTACGCCATTCGTGCAGGTCGGAACTTACCCGACAAGGAATTTCGCTACCTTAGGACCGTTATAGTTACGGCCGCCGTTTACCGGGGCTTCGATCAAGAGCTTCGCTTGCGCTAACCCCATCAATTAACCTTCCGGCACCGGGCAGGCGTCACACCCTATACGTCCACTTTCGTGTTTGCAGAGTGCTGTGTTTTTAATAAACAGTCGCAGCGGCCTGGTATCTTCGACCGGCATGAGCTTACGGGGTAAACCCTTCACCCTCACCGGCGCACCTTCTCCCGAAGTTACGGTGCCATTTTGCCTAGTTCCTTCACCCGAGTTCTCTCAAGCGCCTTGGTATTCTCTACCCGACCACCTGTGTCGGTTTGGGGTACGGTTCCTAGTTACCTGAAGCTTAGAGGCTTTTCCTGGAAGCATGGCATCAACCACTTCTCCTTCTAAAAGAAGGATCGTCATCAGCTCTCGGCCTTAACTGTCCGGATTTACCTAAACAGTCAGCCTACCACCTTAAACTTGGACAACCAACGCCAAGCTGGCCTAGCCTTCTCCGTCCCCCCATCGCAGTAACTAGAAGTACGGGAATATTAACCCGTTTCCCATCGACTACGCCTTTCAGCCTCGCCTTAGGGACCGACTCACCCTGCGTCGATTAACGTTGCGCAGGAACCCTTGGTCTTTCGGCGTGCGAGTTTTTCACTCGCATTGTCGTTACTCATGTCAGCATTCGCACTTCTGATACCTCCAGCAAGCTTCTCAACTCACCTTCACAGGCTTACAGAACGCTCCTCTACCGCATCACCAGAGGTGATACCCGTAGCTTCGGTGCCTGGTTTGAGCCCCGTTACATCTTCCGCGCAGGCCGACTCGACTAGTGAGCTATTACGCTTTCTTTAAAGGGTGGCTGCTTCTAAGCCAACCTCCTAGCTGTCTAAGCCTTCCCACATCGTTTACCACTTAACCAGGACTTTGGGACCTTAGCTGACGGTCTGGGTTGTTTCCCTTTTCACGACGGACGTTAGCACCCGCCGTGTGTCTCCCATGCTCGGCACTTCTGGGTATTCGGAGTTTGCATCGGTTTGGTAAGTCGGGATGACCCCCTAGCCGAAACAGTGCTCTACCCCCCAGAGTGATACATGAGGCGCTACCTAAATAGCTTTCGAGGAGAACCAGCTATCTCCGAGCTTGATTAGCCTTTCACTCCGATCCACAAGTCATCCCCTGCCTTTTCAACGGAAGTGGGTTCGGTCCTCCAGTCAGTGTTACCTAACCTTCAACCTGCTCATGGATAGATCGCCCGGTTTCGGGTCTATTCCCAGCGACTAAACGCCCTATTAAGACTCGCTTTCGCTACGCCTCCCCTATTCGGTTAAGCTCGCCACTGAAAATAAGTCGCTGACCCATTATACAAAAGGTACGCAGTCACCTAACAAAGTAGGCTCCCACTGCTTGTACGCATACGGTTTCAGGTTCTATTTCACTCCCCTCTCCGGGGTTCTTTTCGCCTTTCCCTCACGGTACTGGTTCACTATCGGTCAGTCAGGAGTATTTAGCCTTGGAGGATGGTCCCCCCATATTCAGACAGGGTTTCTCGTGCCCCGTCCTACTCGATTTCATTGATAAGAGCGTTTCGCGTACAGGGCTATCACCCACTATGGCCGCCTTTTCCAAAGCGTTCCGCTACTCTCAAATCAACTTAAGGGCTGGTCCCCGTTCGCTCGCCACTACTAAGGGAATCTCGGTTGATTTCTTTTCCTCAGGGTACTTAGATGTTTCAGTTCCCCTGGTTCGCCTCTTAACCCTATGGATTCAGGTTAAGATACCTAGCTTATGCTAGGTGGGTTTCCCCATTCAGAGATCTCCGGGTCACAGGTCATTTGCCACCTCACCGAAGCTTATCGCAGGCTATCACGTCTTTCATCGCCTCTGACTGCCAAGGCATCCACCGTATGCGCTTCTTCACTTGACCATATAACCCCAAGCAATCTCGCTGGC
>NZ_JAQZAD010000032.1:0-449103 GCF_028640935.1 Pseudomonas sp. SHLD1 | reverse complement strand
TCAACCACTTGCGCTTGCCTGACGGGTCTAGCCAATCTCGGCAGCGGGAGGCGAATCCTACAGCATCCCAAGACGCTGTCAACCCCCTCCACTTCATTTCGTCATCACCCTGAGGTAGAGACCGAATGGCGATGAATCCGTGGACCCCTCGCCCGACTCAGACCTAAGTGCTTGATTTTCAAGCCCCTTCAGCATCTGCGCCGGAAGTGGGGCGCATTATAGGGGAGTTTCAGAGCAGGTCAACAGGTTATTTCGAGAAAGTTTCGGCAGGGAGCAAAAAGACCAGCAGAGGGCGAGCTGTCACCTGTGCAAGGTAAGATGCGGGCAGACGATGTTTCGAGGACTGCATGACTTCCATCCTGGCTCGCTACCGACAACAGCTGAGGAATACGCTTGGCGATTGGTTTCCCCGCACCACGCTCTTTCTTAAAGGAGAGCCACCTATTAAGGGAGAAACCAAGCCAGGCAGCCGCAAGAGGGCAGAGCCGGCCCAGGCCACCAAGCGCCAGGCCAAGCCGAAGGCCGCCAGCGAGGGTGCGAAGAGTGAGCAATCGACTGCCCAGCCCTCTCCGGTTGCCCCGGCTGCCCCCTCCCCTACCGCCCTCTATGGTCCCGCCTTCACGGTGAAGCGCGCTCAGGAGCAGCGGATGAAGATGCGTGTCGAGCAGGCCGTTGCTCAGGGCATCATCCAGCCACCGTCGCCGGAACAGTGGAAGATGATCCTGGCACGTGCCCCGGCGACGCGAATCTTCGCGGGTGCCGGTTCGGGCAAGACCACCACGCTGGTACTGCGAGTGGTGTTCATGCTGTGCCACCTCGAGATCCCGCGTGAGCAACTGACCGTCATCTCCTTTACCAAGGCTTCCTGCGAAGAGTTGCGCGCGCAGCTCAGACGCGTCCTGGCCTTCTGGGAGGCTCCGCTGGATGACGAGGCGGCACGCGAACTGGTAAGGACCTTTCACTCGGCCCTGGCACAACTGACGCGCTCAGAGCTGAGGGCGACGCAGTGGTTCGAGCAGTTGTCCACTCAATCGAAAGGTGAGGATGAGCCGGATAACGGCATGCTGGCTGGCGCCACCCTGAACGAGGGCCAACGGCAGCTCCTGATACAGGCCTACGAGAACTGCTACCGTGAGGACGCCGGCTTTCGTCGTCGGGTTCATCTGTTGCTGGAACTGACGGCGCCCAATGAGGAAGAGCCACCCGGCGCACCACCCTTGCAGCCCTTCGTCCTCAATGGCGAACGCCAACCGCAACCACTGCCCGATCTCTTCTATGGCCAGGCCTCATTCGCCGAGACCCTGGGGCTGCGGATCGGCTCCATAAAGAGCAGCCAGCTGAAGTGCTCGACGCAGGACCGGATCTTTCTGGAGGCCATGCAGCAGTTCTGGCGACAGTTCGGCAAGTTGCTGAAGGAACAACGGCTGATCACCTTCAATACGGCCTTTGCCGTGCTGACGGATCGCCTGGACAAGAAACCCAGTCGCGTCCTGATTGCTCGCCTGCAACCCTTTACCCACTTGCTGATCGATGAATTCCAGGACATCTCGCCGCAGATCGCCCTCTGGCTGCAGCAGGTCCAGCGCAGACTCGCCGAAGAGAAGGCCGCACCTTCACTGATGGCTATCGGTGACGACTGGCAATCCATCTATGGCTGGCGGGGCAGCTCGCCGGAGCTGTTCATTCATTTCGATCGCTGGTTTCCAGGCCAGACGCCCAGCCAGACGCTGATGCTGGGGACCAACTACCGTTCTTCACCGGACATCGTGGCTGACGGTGAACGCATTCTGACGCAGGTACGCCACAAGCAGCCCAAGAAAACCCTGGCCTTCCGCGTGGCGGATGACCAGGGGCACGGGGTCAAGGTCGTACCGCAATTCGATATCACGCGCCAGTTGGCTTCGTTGCTGGGCGAGATCGAGGCACAACGGACTTATGCAGCGGAACGAGAGCGGCCGGAGCGCTGCGCGGTCATGGTGATGAGTCGTCTGAACGCGCCCTTGAAAGCCATCAACGAGCAGCTGGGCCGTCAGCCCGGAGTGCGGACCTGCACCATTCACCGAGCCAAGGGCCTGCAGGCCGAGGTGGCGATCGTGCTAGACGACGGTCAGCCCCAGCAGCCCCATCCGCTACGCAATGCCCTCTATGCCGCCAGCGGGCATTTCCAGCAGAGCTATGACGCGGCCATGGCCGACGAAGCCCTGCGCCTGAGCTATGTGGCGGTGACCCGTGGGGTCAGCCGGGTGCTGTGGTACACCCGACAGCCACGGGGGGCGGCGGCGATATTGGCGGGCTGAGCTAGGTAGCGCGGCGGGTGCTGTCACCCGCCTCGGGAACGTGAGACGACCGCTACTCGATCACATCGAAGTCCTTGAGATGTTCTTCTGACAGTTCCAGGCCCAGGCCGGGCTTGTCGTCGTCCAGTTGCAGGTAGCCGCCGACCGGCTGGGGTTCGCCCTTGAAGACGTAGTAGAAGAGTTCGTTGCCCACCTCCACGTCGAATACCGGGAAGAACTCGGCCATGGGCGAAGCGGTGCTGGCCATGGTCAGGTGGTAGTTGTGCATCTGCCCGGCATGGGGGATGACCGGCACTGACCAGGCTTCGGCCAGGGCGTTGATCTTGCGCGCGGCGGTGATGCCGCCGACACGGTTGGTGTCGTACTGGATGACGTCCACGGCGCGGCGCTCGAGCAGGTCCTTGAAGCCGTAGGAGGTAAATTCGTGCTCGCCGCCGGAGATGGGCATGATGCCCATCTTCTTGAGTTCGACGTAGCCTTCGATGTCATCAGCGATGACCGGCTCTTCCAGCCAGCGCGGTTCGAATTCGGCCAGTTTGGGCAGCATGCGCCGGGCGTATTCCAGGGTCCAGCCCATGTAGCACTCCAGCATGATGTCGACGTCGGGACCGGCCAGCTCGCGCAGGGCGCGCACCTGGTCGAGGTTGCGCCGCATGCCGGCGGGGCCGTCCTTGGGCCCGTAGCCGAATCTCATCTTGAGGGCGTCGAAGCCCTGGTTGAGATAGCCCTGGGCTTCTTCCAGGAACAGGTCCAGATTGTCGTTGGCGTAGAGCTTGGAGGCGTAGCAGGGAATCTTTTCCTTGGTGCGACCGCCCAGCAGCTTGAACACCGGCTTGTTTACCGCCTTGCCCATCAGATCCCAGAGCGCCAGGTCGACGGCGGAGATGGCGGCCATGCCGATGCCCTTGCGGCCCCAGGCGTGGGTGCGGCGGTACATCTTCTGCCAGAGGTATTCGTTGTCGAAGGGATCCTGGCCCATGACGATGGGGGTCAGGTACAGGTCGATGATCTCCTTGGCCACCCGCGGCGCCAGGGCGCAGTTGCCCAGGCCGACCAGACCGCTGTCGGTCTCGATCTCCACCACCAGCCAGCCGTGGAAGCGAAACGAGCCCATGGCGTCGCCACGTTCATAGAGGATGTCGGTGGCATTGGTGCAGAAGTGCGCCTGGGGCGGGACGACCTTGCCTTTCCATTCGAAGACGCGGGTGCGGACGCTGGTGATTTTCATCGGACTTTCCTTTTTTCGAGCATGAGTCAGGCCGGCCGGCTCCACGAGCCGGTTCGGCGGATTCGGGAAGCGCCTGGGCGCCTCGGTAGCGATCAGCGGCGGGACGCGCCCAGGCGGCAGGCGATCTCGAAGGCCTGGCGGGTCGCGCCGACGTTGGCGCGGCCCTGGCCGGCGATGTCGAAGGCGGTGCCGTGGGCGGGCGTGGCGATGGGAATGGGCAGGCCACCCTGCACGGTCACCCCGCGGGAAAAGCCCATCAGCTTGATCGCGATCTGGCCCTGGTCGTGGTACATGGTCACCACGGCATCGAAGGCGCGGTTATCGCCCTGGACCTTGAGAAAGATGGTGTCCGCCGGATAGGGGCCGCCGGCGGCGATGCCCAGCGCCTTGGCGCGCTCCACGGCCGGGCCGATGAGGTCGAGCTCCTCGCGGCCGAAGCTGCCGTTGTCGCCATTGTGGGGATTGAGGCCGCAGACACCGATGCGCGGGCGAGCCAGGCCGCTGCGTTTGAGTTCGTTGTCGATCAGCTGGATGGCTTCGATCACCCGCTCCTGGCTGAGCAGGCCGGGGACGTCCTTTAGCGCGACGTGGGAGGTCACCCGCGAGGTCCAGAGATCGTCGAGCACGTTGAATTCGCAGAACGGCCCCTGGTAGCCCAGGTGCTCGGCGAACCAGTGCAGCTCGTCGTTATGGCCCATGCCCGCCAGGTGCAGGGAGGTCTTGTTCAGCGGACCGAAGAGGATGGCGTCGGTGTGGCCGGCCCGGGTCAGGTCGAGGGCGACGGCCAGGGTGTCCAGACTGTAGCGGCCACCGACGGCGCTGGCCTCACTGCGCGGGAAGGCGCCCTCGGCGGCGCCGCGGTAGGGATACAGCAGGGGTATGTCGCCCTGGAAATCCAGGGCATCCAAGTCGTCGATGCGGCGACAGGGGTATTCGCAACCGGCGATGCGCATGCCGGCGCGGGCCTCTTCCTCGTCGGCAATCAGCACCATGCGGGCGCGACTGCGCACCTCGGGATCGGCCAGCAGGCGGGCGATCAGTTCGGGACCGATGCCGGCCGGGTCGCCCAGCACCAGGGCCAGGCGGGGAAGCGGGAAGTTGCTCATGCGGAAGTCCTCAGGTAGGTGTCCAGGCGGATGACGTCGGTCACCGGGCGATACAGGCGTTGGGCGGTGTCGTGGAAGAGCTGGCGCTGCGCCGTGAGTTGCAGGTCGGCCACCAGACGCTTGAAGCCGCCGATGATGGTGTCGTAGCTGCCGCAGAGGCGGTCGACGGGAAAGTTGCTGGCGAACATCGCCCGGTCGGGACCGAAGACGGCAATAGCCTCGCGGACGATCCAGGCGTTGTCCTCGGCGCGCCACGGCTGGCCGGCGAGGCCCAGGCCGGAGATCTTCAGCGCCACGTTGGGCCATTCGGCGAGGCGGACCAGGGCAGCGCGCCAGGCGGCCAGACCTTGGGCACTGCGATCGGACGGCAGCCCGGTGTGGTTGAGGATCAGCTGGGTAGCCGGGAAGTCCCGCGCCAGGCGACAGGCTTCGTCGAGGTTCCACCAGGGCGTCTGCAGATCGAAGTGCAGGCCGTGGCGCTGCAACTCGGCATAGCCCTGGCGCCAGCGGTCGTCGCTCATCAGGGTGCGCTGACTGCCCACCTCTTCCGCGCGCGACGGACCACCGGGCTTGTGTCTCACACTGCGCACCCGTTCGAAGGCGGCCTGGGCGGCGAGCAGTTCGGCGGCGTCTTCGGCATCCAGCCAGGCCTGGGCGACTACCGCATTGGGCACGCCATGGCGGCGCGCCAGGTCGTGGATGTAGCGGGTCTCGCCCAGGGGATCGCGGGGATCCCACTCGGTCTCGACATAGACGGTCTGGACCACGTCATGGCCCGCCGCGTCAGCGAAATAGTGATCCGGCAGATAGTCGCCCCTGATAGCACTGTAATCGCCATAGCGAAACGGGATGGTTTCCGCACCGGACAGCCAGGGGTGGAAGTTGCGCCCGGGCTCCCAGAAGTGGTGATGGGCATCCACGATGGGTCCGCTGTAGAGCTCAGTCATGGGCCGCCTCCTGGGTGTCCAGGGCGATCAGCAGGGTGCCGAGGATGAACAGGCCGGAGCAGAGGGCGAAGAAGCCCAGCACCGCCGGGTAGCCACCCAGGTGCTGCAGCAGCAGGCCGACCAGGATGGGCACGGCGATACCACCCAGGCTGCCGGCCAGGTTCATCACCCCACCGATCAGGCCGACGCGTGCCGGCGCCGCCAGCAGCGCCGGGAAGCTCCAGTAGAGGCTGCCCCACATGAGGAAGAAGGCGGTGAGCGACAGCAGCGCCACGGCGGCATAGGGATCGGTCAGCCGCGGCAGCAGCAGGAAGGCCGTCAGGGCCACCAAGCCGGAGCAGGACAGCAGTCCCTTGGCGGCGAGGCCACGACGCACGCCCTTGCGCACCAGCAGGTCGCAGAGGAAGCCACCGACCAGGGAGCCGGCCGCCCCGCAGAGGAAGATGACGAAGGTAGCGGCGCCTATGCCCTTGATGTCGAAACCGCGAGCCTGGGCCAGGTAGCTGGGCCCCCAGGTCAGCAGGCCGAAGAAGACCATGGCCCAGCTGGCGCGACCGATAAGGATGCCAGCCAGGGAGCGGCGGGCGATACCCAGGCCCCGGGCGCCAGCCTTGGCCGCCTGGGCTATCGAGGTGGTGCGACCTTCGTTGATACGCGCGAGCTCGGCGGCATTGACCCCGGGGTGGGCGGCCGGATCGTCCCTCAGGTAGCGCCAGGCGAGCCAGGCCATGGCCAGGGTGGCGATACCGGCGATGAAGAAGGCGGTGCGCCAGGAGCCGAAGACGGCGATCAGGTAGGCGATGAGCAGACCGCCCAGGGCCACGCCCAGCGGTCCGCCGCAATCCATCAGTACCGCGCCGCGCCCGCGTTCGCTGGAGGCCAGCCAGAGGGAGTTGAGCTTGCCACCGGCCGGGAACAGCGGCGCCTCGGCGGCGCCCAGGGCGACCCGGGCAAAGATCAGCGACAGCCCGCCGGTGGCGAAGGCGGCGAGGGTCTGGAAGACGCCCCAGAGACCGGTGGACCAGCCGATGACGCGGCGCGGGCCGTAGCGGTCGATCAGCCAGCCACCGGGAATCTGCAGGAGCGCATAGGCCCAGAAGAAGCTGCTGAGAATCAGGCCCTGGATGGCCGGCGTCAGCTGGAACTCATGGGCGATGGTGGGCATGGCGATGGACAAGGACACGCGATCAACCAGGTTGATGACGGTCAGGCCGAAGATGATGGCGAAGATGCGCCAGCGGACGCGAGAGGCCTGCAGCACCGTGGGCGCGGCGGCCTCGGCAAGGCGTGAGGAACGAGACGTCGAGAGCATGGCGTGGACCCCTAGGATTCTTGTTATGGGTGTTCAGCTGCCGGCTGGCGAAGTCGACTATCGGATGCAGGTCGATAACCGTCTAATCAAATCTGCGCATAGGTGTATAGCCTCAGGATATAGGTCAGTTGTGCCCTATCGCTGTAGCCCTTCTGCCATGCGGCTAGGGACAAGAGGATGCGCGAGACATAACCTCAGGCTATCGGTGCATGCCTTATTTTGAGTGGTCAGGCCTGCTCAGGACTGCGCACACTCGGCCCACCCAAAACAACGACAAGAAAGAGGTAGTCCCATGCGCAGCATCTCCCTGCTCGCCGCCCTCCCCCTGTGCCTGGCCGCGGCGGTAGCTCCCGTGGCCCAGGCTGCCTGGCAGCCCGAGGGCAAGGTGGAAATCGTCGTCGCCGGCGGGCCCGGTGGCGGCACCGACCAGCTCGGCCGGCTGATCCAGTCGATCATCACCCAGCACAAGCTGCTCGACGCCAGCACCGTGGTGATGAACAAGGGCGGCGGCAATGGCGCCGAGGCCTTCCTGGAGATGAAGCTGGCCAAGGGCGAGGCGGACAAGCTGGTCATCGCCACCAACAACGTCTACCTGCTGCCGCTGACCGCCAAGCTTGGCTACCAGCTCGCCGACCTCACCCCAGTGGCGGCCATCGCCGAGGATGACTTCATTCTCTGGAGCTACGCCGACGCGCCCTGGAAGGACGCCCGTGGCTACATCGATGCCATCAAGCAGGATCCGGCGGGCAAGCGCATGGGGGGCAGCCAGTCCAAGGACGTCGACCAGACGCTGACCCTGCTGCTCAATCGCACCGAGGGCACCAAGCTCACCTATATCCCCTTCAAGAGCGGCAGCGAGGCGGCGACCCAGCTGGCCGGCAAGCACATCACCTCCAATGTCAACAACCCGAGCGAGAGCCTGAGCCAGTGGCGTGGTGGGCAGGTGGTGCCACTGTGCGTGTTCAGCCAGGCGCGCATGGCCTACACCGCCAAGGTCACCGACACCCAGGCCTGGTCCGACGTGCCTACCTGCAAGGAGCAGGGACTCGGCATCGACCAGTATCGCTTCCCGCGTACCGTGCTGCTGCCAGGCGGCGTCAGCGACGAACAGCGCACCTTCTATGTGGAGCTCTTGCGCAAGGTCAGCCAGACACCGGAGTTCAAGGCCTACATCGAGCGCAATGCCCTGGTGCCGACCTTCCTCGAAGGCCAGGCGCTGCAGGAGTACATCGCCCAGGACACCGCCCGGGTCACCCCGGTGTTCGAGGCAGCGGGCTGGCTCAGGCGCTGATCGGCGCATCGACACAGGAGAGACGGCCATGGCCGGAGATTCCCTGATCGCCACCCGCTGGGTGGAACTGGGCCTGGCGGCCTTTACCGCCGGGCTCGGTGGCATCGTGATGATTGGCAGTCTGGAGCAGGGTATAGGCTGGGGCGATGCCGGCCCCGAGCCGGGCTACTTCCCTTTCTACATCGGCCTGCTGCTGAGCCTGGCCAGCCTGGCCACGGCGCTGCAGACCCTGTGGCGCTGGCAGGCGCTGCGCACGACCTTCGTCGAGCGCGCCGCCTTCGCTCAGGTGCTGCGGGTATTCCTGCCGATGCTGGCCTTCGTCGTCGCCCTGCCCCTGCTCGGCCTTTATCTGACGGCCTTCCTGTTCATCGCCTGGTTCATGGCGCGGGATCGCCAGCGACAAAGGCGCTATGGCGTGCTGCAGATCCTCGCCATCGCCGGTGGGGTCAGCCTGGCCAGCTACCTGATCTTCGCCCTCTGGTTCAAGGTCCCGTTGGACGCTGGGCCCCTGGCCGACCTCGCCCGCCTGCTGAGGACCCTGTCATGAGCGAATTCGATTCCCTGATGCACGGGATGAGCCTGATCCTGTCCTTTCATCACCTCGCCCTGATGGTGATCGGCGTGCTGCTGGGCATCCTGGTCGGGGTGCTGCCCGGCCTGGGCGCGCCCAATGGCGTCGCCCTGCTGTTGCCGCTGACCTTCACCATGAGCCCGACCTCGGCCATCATCCTGCTCTCCTGCATGTACTGGGGCGCCTTGTTCGGCGGTTCCATCACCTCCATCCTGTTCAACATTCCCGGCGAGCCCTCGTCGGTGGCCACTACCTTCGACGGCTATCCCCTGGCCCGCCAGGGGCGTGCCGGCGAAGCCCTGACCGCGGCCTTCACCTCGGCGCTGCTGGGCGCCCTGGTCGGAGTGCTGCTGCTGACCTTCCTCTCCAGCCGCATCGCCGCCTTCGCCATGGAATTCAGCTCTCCGGAATTCTTCGCCGTCTACCTGCTGGCCTTCTGCACCTTCATCGGCATGAGCAAGAATCCACCGCTGAAGACGGTGGCGGCCATGATGATAGGCTTCGCCATGGCGGCGGTGGGCATGGATACGGTGTCCGGCAATCTGCGCCTGACCTTCGACCAGCCGGCGCTGCTCTCGGGCATCAGCTTCGAGGTGGCGGTGATCGGCCTGTTCGGCATCGGCGAGATCCTCTGCACCGTGGAGGAAGGCCTGGTCTTTCGCGGCGAGCAGGCGCGCATCACCCTGCGTACGGTGCTCGGCACCTGGAAGCAGCTGCCGCGCTACTGGCTGACCTGGCTGCGCAGCGCCCTGGTCGGTTGCTGGATGGGGGTGACGCCCGGTGGCCCGACCGCCGCCTCCTTCATGAGCTACAGCCTGGCCCGGCGCTTCTCGAAGAATCGCGAGGGCTTCGGCAAGGGCGAGCTGGAAGGGGTGATCGCCCCGGAGACCGCCGACCATAGCGCCGGCACCAGCGCCCTGCTGCCCATGCTGACGCTGGGCATTCCCGGCTCCGCCACCGCCGCAGTGATGCTGGGCGGCCTGATGATCTGGGGCCTGCATCCGGGGCCGACCCTGTTCGCCGAACAGCACGATTTCGTCTGGAGCCTGATCGCCAGCATGTACCTGGGCAATGTGGTCAGTCTGATCGTGGTGCTGGCGACGGTGCCGCTGTTCGCCGCCATCCTGCGCATCCCCTTCTGCATCATCGCGCCCATCATCTTCACCGTCTGCGTGATCGGCGCCTATTCGGTGCACAACAGCCTGTTCGACGTCTGGCTGATGCTCGGCTTCGGCATCCTCGGCTATGCCTTCAAGAAGCTCGGCTATCCCATCGCCCCGCTGGTGCTGGCGGCGGTGCTGGGTGACAAGGCCGAGGACGCCTTCCGCCAGTCGATGCTGTTCTCCGACGGCCAGCTGGGCATCTTCTGGTCCAACCCGCTGGTGGGCAGTCTGACCACCGCGGCGCTGCTGATGCTCTGCTGGCCGTTGCTGGCGCGGGGACTGCAGGTCCTGCGCCCGGGCCAGCCGCGGGCCAAGGTACGGCCCTCGTGAACGCCCCGGCCTGGCGCGGACGCACCCCACCGACGCCAGGCCCTGGCTCATGCGCTACCCTAGCCGGCTCCCCTGCCCCAAGGTCCGCCAGCATGACGCGCATTCCCGATGCCCATACCATCCACAGCCGCCTGCGCCTGCGCCAGTTGCGGCTGGTGCTGGCACTGGCGGAATTCGGCTCCCTGCGCCGCGCCGCCGACGACATCGGCATGACCCAGCCGGCCGCCACCAAGATGCTCCACGAGATCGAGAGCCTGCTGGGCGTCGGGCTGTTCGAGCGGTTGCCGCGGGGCATGCGCGCCACGGCCTTTGGCGAGACGGTGATCTACTACGCGCGGATGGTCTTCGCCGAACTCTCGGGCATGCGCGAGGAGCTGGTCGCGCTGGAATCGGGCAATCTCGGCCGGGTCGCGGTGGGCGCCATTCCGGCGCTGGCGTCGGGGTTGCTGACCCGCACCATCGCCACGCTCAAGCAGAGCCATCCGCGACTGTCCATGTCGATCCAGGTGGATACCAGCGACGTGCTGGTCCAGGCACTCTTGCAAGACCAGCTGGACGTGGTCCTGGGGCGTATCCCCACCGGCGCCCGCGCCGAGGAACTGCTGTTCGACAGCCTGGGCGAAGAGGTGCTCTGCGTGATCGCCGGCGCCCAGAATCCCCTGGCCCAGGCCACCCACCTGACCTGGGGCGAATTGCAGGAGCACACCTGGGTGCTGCAGCAGCACCCCAGCCCGATGAGGGCCATCATCAACCAGGCCTTCCACGATGCCCGGGTCGATATCCCCGGCAGCATCGTCGAGACCACCTCCATCATGACCCTGCTGGCGCTGGTGCAGCAGACCGACATGCTCGGCGTCACCCCGCTGTCGGTGGTCAACGATTACCCCGGCCGGCACCTGCTGGCGGTGCTGCCCATCGCCTTCGAGCCGCGGCTGCCGCCCTATGGATTGATCCGTCGCCGGCACCGAGTGCAGTCCTCGGCCATGCAGACCTTCATGGTGGCGGTGCGCAGCGAGCACGGGCGGCTGCGGCACGACGACGGCTCAGCCGCCACCCCAGGCTGACCTGCAACGCCCGTCGATTGCCCCACCCGTCCTGCTTGGGCATAGTGAACCGGCCTGCCAGACGCCGGAGTCACCTACCATGCCCGTCCTGTCGCCCCTCGTCCGCCCCGCTGCCTGCCGGGGTCGCCCATGACCCAGCGCACCATGCTGCTCACCGGCGCCAGTCGCGGGATCGGCCATGCCACCGTCAAGCTGTTCCGCAACCTGGGCTGGCGTCTGCTCACCGTCTCCCGCCAGCCGTTCTCCGAGGAATGCGCCTGGCCGGAAGCCCGCGACGCGCACATCCAGGCCGATCTCGCCGACCTCTCCCAGATCGATCGCCTGGTCGCCACCGTCCGCGAGCGGCTGCCCAGCGGCAAGCTGCACGCCTTGGTCAACAACGCGGGGATCTCGCCCAAGGGAGCGGATGGCAGTCGCCTTGGCGTACTGGCTTCCGATGCCGAAACCTGGACCCAGGTGCTCAACGTCAACCTGGTCTCCACCGCCCTGCTGGCCCGTGCCCTGCTGCCGGAGCTGGAAGCGGCGCAAGGCAGCATCGTCAACGTCACCTCCATCGCCGGCTCGCGGGTGCATCCCTTCGCTGGCGTGGCCTATGCCGCCTCCAAGGCGGGCCTGGCCGCCCTCACCCGCGAACTGGCCCATGAATTCGGCCCGCGTGGCATCCGCGCCAATGCCATAGCGCCGGGCGAGATCGCCACCTCCATCCTCTCGCCCGGCACCGACGGTCTGGTGGAAGCCGAGGTCCCACTCAAGCGCCTGGGCACCCCCGACGAAGTGGCCGAGACCATCTACTTCCTCTGCAGCGAACGCTCCTGCTACATCAACGGCGCCGAGATCCATATCAACGGCGGTCAGCACGTCTAGGTAGCGCCTGCGGCTGAGGGCGGCCCACCTGGATTCGTGGCGGGCCGCCTGAGTCTCCCTCCCGGTCAGCCGAAGAGGCCGCCATACAGGGCACCCGTACGCCCTTAACCAACCATATAGGTTATGTTATAACGTTAAATTCATTTCCCGACATCCTGCTCTAGGGATGCCCCCGCCCTACGACCCACCCTAGCCGTGATGACCATGACGACCCAAGCCAGCTTCCCCAGCAAGAAACTCCCTGTCACCGTGCTGTCCGGCTTTCTCGGCGCCGGCAAGACCACCCTGCTCAACCATATCCTCAACAATCGCGAAGGCCGGCGGGTGGCGGTCATCGTCAACGACATGTCCGAGGTCAACATCGACGCCGCCCTGGTCCGCGACGGCGGCGCCGAGCTGTCGCGCACCGAGGAGAAGCTGGTGGAGATGAGCAACGGCTGCATCTGCTGCACCCTGCGCGAAGACCTGCTGCTGGAGGTCGAACGCCTCGCCCGCGACGGCCGCTTCGATCAGTTGGTCATCGAATCCACCGGGATCTCCGAACCCCTGCCCGTGGCCGAGACCTTTACCTTCGCCGGCGAAGACGGGCGCTGCCTCGGCGATGTCGCCCAGCTCGATACCCTGGTCACCGTGGTGGATGCCTTCAATTTCCTGCGCGACTACGCCTCCAGCGACCTCCTGGAGTCCCGCGGCGAATCCCTGGGCGAGGAAGACGAACGCACCGTGGTCGACCTGCTCATCGAGCAGATCGAATTCTGCGACGTCCTGGTGGTGAACAAGCTGGACCTGGTCGAGGCGGCGGAACGTGATCGCCTGCTGGCCATCCTGCGCAGCCTCAATCCCCGCGCGCGACTGGAGCTGACGAGCTTTGGCGCCGTGCCCCTGGAGCGGGTGCTGCAGACCGGCCTGTTCGACTTCGATAAAGCTGTCCAGGCGCCGGGCTGGCTGCAGGAGCTGCGCGGTGAACACACTCCCGAGACCGAGGAATACGGCATCTCAAGCTTTGTCTACCAGGCGCGCCGCCCCTTCCATCCCGAGCGCTTCTTCGCCCTGGTCGAGCAGGAATGGCCTGGCGTGATCCGTTCCAAGGGCTACTTCTGGCTGGCCAGCCATCCCGCCCACGCCGGCACCTGGTCCCAGGCCGGCGCCGTGGCCCGCCATGGCGTGGCCGGGCGCTGGTGGGCCGCGGTCCCCCCCGAGCAGTGGCCAGAGGATGAAGAAACCGTCGCCCTGATCAAGGAGAAATGGCACGCCAGCGTCGGCGATGCCCGTCAGGAGCTGGTGCTCATCGGCATGGACATGGACGAACCTTCCCTGCGCGCCAAGCTGGACGCCTGCCTGTTGACCGATATCGAGCTCGCCGCCGGCCCCCACGCATGGGAAAAGCTGCACAACCCCTTCAGCGACTGGCCCCAGGCCGCCGATCCCCACTGAGTCGAACCCTGCCCATGAATGCCATCCTCCCCGACGTCTCCCTCAGCGAAACCGCTACCCTGCCCGCCGCGCTCGACTGGGTCGGCATGCAGGGCATCGACCTGCCGATCCGCCTCGGCAAGGACGTACTTGGCGGCCTGCTGCCCGCCAGCGCCGACGTCCAGGTCGACCTGCCCACGGCCACCGCCAAGGGCATCCATATGTCCCGGCTCTATCAGCTGCTGGATCGCCTGGCTGGCGAAGCCCTCCTGACGCCCGCACTCCTGCGTCTGCTGCTGAGCGACATGGTCGCCAGCCATCGCAGCTGCGACTCCCGCGCCGCCCGCCTGCGGCTGGACTTCCCCCTGCTGATCCGCCGCCCCGCCCTGGTGACCCCCGAATTGAGCGGCTGGAAACGCTATCCCGTACGCCTGGACGCCAGCTGGGTGGCTGGCGTCTTCCAGCTCAGCGCCCGCATCGAGATCCTCTACGCGTCCACCTGCCCCTGCTCCGCCGCCCTGTCCCGCCAACTGATCGAACGGGCCTTTCTTGCCGAACACGGGGCCGCCACGCAGCTCGATCCAGCCACCGTCGCCCACTGGCTGAGCGGTAACGCCTCCCTGGCCACCCCGCACAGCCAGCGCAGCCTGGCCCGGGTACGGATCAGCCTACCGGCAGATGCAGCCGACTTCGGCCTGCTGCCCCTGATCGACCAGTGCGAACAGGCCCTGGGCACGCCGGTGCAGACCGCCGTCAAGCGCGCCGACGAACAGGCATTCGCCGCGCTCAATGGCAGCAACCTGATGTTCGTCGAGGACGCCGCCCGCCGCCTGCTGGTCGCCCTGCGTGACAGCCACCAGGACGTGAGCATCCAGGTGCGCCATCTGGAGAGCCTGCATCCGCACGATGCGTCCGCCTGGGCCTCCAGCTCGCCCACTTGACCAGAGCGTCTCTGCTGCTTTCCTTTCAAAACGGCCGCTTTACCGCTTTACTGCAAGGAAGCAGTCGCCTTGGGCGACCACTCCCGCTGTCTCAACTCAGGAGCGCTTCTCGATGAAATCACGCCTTACCGCAGCAGCCATGACCGTTCTGCTGGGCGTCCTCGGCACAGGCGTCGCGCTGGCCGAAAGCCCAGTGGAAAAGAGCGTCCGCCAGGACGGCCGTGACGTGAGCAAGGACGCCCGCCACGACCGCAAGGAAGTCGACAAGGGCGCGGCCCATGCCGCCGACGAAGCCGACCGCACCGATACCCATCTGGACAAGGAACGCCACCGTGAAGACAAGAAGGTGGACAAGGAATACAAGAAGACGCTGTAACCCACCCGGGTCGGGGCAGAGCCAAAGGACTGGCTTGTCCTCGAACGTTGTTCGCTCCCTTGAAGCAGCGGTAGGTCGCCCGAATCCCGACCACTGAAAGACAGCGACTGCACCCAACAGGCAATCCCGCTGGCCTGGATACTCAACTGATGCGCGCACCGGGCGCATCTACCCGGTTGCATGGCCCGGAGTCCGACTGGCAGTCGCTCCAGCCAATCCGTGAATTACGTCACATTATTTTGGCATGACAGCCCTGATGGCTTAGACTGCGCGCCTCTCGAAAAAGGAGTTTCGCATGAAGCCGTCTCATCTCTTGTTCATCAGCTTCGCTGCGCTGCAACTGGCCGGTTGCGCCATCGGCCAGAAGATCGACTACCGCCAGACCGCCCCGCAACTCAGCGTCAAGGCCGACAAGCCGGTCGCCGTCGCGGTACTCGACGAGCGCCCCTATGTCGTCGCCCAGCACAAGGACGCCACCTACGTCGGCAACATCCGCGGCCTCTACTACAATCCCTGGAGCGTCCGCACCTACAGCGGCAGCCCCCTTTCCGCCGATCTGCAAGACGCCGTGCAAAAGGCCCTGGCCCGCGCCGCCATCACCGCCATGCCCAGCCAGACCAGCGACCGCGCCCCCCAGGGCCAGAAGCTGCTGGTACTGAAACTGCGGGAGTGGAAATCCGACGCCTACATGCGCGTCCGCTTCGACTATGACGTCATCACCCAGGTCCTCGACGACCAGGGCAAGGTGCTCGCCAGCGACGAGATCAAAGGCAGCGGCCCGACCAACAACGTCATCCTCTCGGGGACCCAGGTCCTGACCAACGCCATCGACGCACCGGCCATCGCCGCCGCCCTGGCCAAGGGCAACACGCCCTGACTGGACGCTGCACTTGCTATGGAGAAGGCCCGCCTTGCGCGGGCTTTTTCATGTCCACAGGTGCTGGAGCAGGATCCACAGCAGACCGCAGCGCACAGCTATCGACATGAACGCCAAGGAGCGTGAAGTGTTTCAGCTAAGCTACAGGGATGGCGTGCCAAAGGCGCATCGAAGCAGGAAAACCGGAGTAAAAGGTAGCAAGACAGGATCTTGGCCGAGATCGGTATCCAACTGCCCGAGCCCTCCCTGCAGTCCATCAGCCCCTGTCGGGCACAGAGCTCGGAAATGACCGCCAGCTACTGGCGCTTCAGAATCGTGGAGACCCCGTGAAATACATGACGCTAGTGGGAATGACCCTATTGCTCCTGGGCTGCAGCCATTATTTCAACAGAAGCACCCTCTGCGAGCCGAACCCCCTGGCCGGCGTCGAGTGCCAGCAGCCCAAGGCACTGAACCAGATCATCGGCGAGAAATATCGCGAGTGGCGGAAATATCAGTGAAGGTCTGGGCAGTCTCACGGAACAGCCGCGGGTCTCGATTGCGAACAGAATCTAGCAGCGACCCTGGCCAGGCCCCCTGCCGGAAGTGAAACGGCGATGTCCAGTGATCTAGCAGCGTGCCAGTCCCAGCGACGGTCCGACCGGAGGTTGCGATCTGCGGCCTCCAACTGACTGGTGACTCTTTCCCACGGTGGTGAGTGTAATGGCCACCTTGCAACGCTCGATGGACGCCCGCACTTCTGCCACTTTCGGTTGTCAGACGTCCTCTCTCGACGTCGACCCGTGCTAGGCAATCAACATGAATGCGCCTGTGAAAGAACAGAAGGTGATCAATGCGATTGCCATAGGAACCTGCGTATCAGCAATTGTCTTGCTGTTGAGCTTCGCTGAAGCCACAATCGCAGCCAATAGCTGGGCTCCGCAGCCCGGCACCGAAACTGAAAAGGATATTTCAGTTGCGCTATCAGTTAACAAGGACAGTGACGCTCTTCGAGTCCAGGCCCCACCGGATAAATAGCGTCCCGTTGAAATCTGCACTCATTCGTCCAGGGTCGTTGGCTGGCGATCAAGGCCTACTGGCGCTCACCTTGGGCGCCATGTGTATCGGGCTGGCGACCATCTTCGTGGTGGCCATGGTGGCCTGCTGACGATCACGCACGATCAGTACCGGTAGCCTCAGCGGACGACTGATCGGTCGTCGACGCCTTGCACGTCCTGACTCCGACCGTACTGCCTGCTCCTCCTGGAAAAGCAGCTCTCCTCGACCACCACTCAGCCCTCGCTCCCAGGTAGCGCCAAGGTTATCGCGATGATCAGCTTCATCGGGATCGAGTGCCCTAGCAGGCCAGGCAGCGGAGTCGTCCCGAATGGGTTGCGGAACTCCTCTTTTTCACTCGCCCAACGGCCCTTGAAATCCAGCGCTGCAGATAGCAAAAAGCCCCGTAGGAACGGGGCTTCGAAGGTGGCGGAAGCGCAGAGATTCGAACTCTGGGACCCTTGCGAGTCGGCGGTTTTCAAGACCGCTGCCTTAAACCACTCGGCCACACTTCCGTAAGAGGGGCGCATAGTACCTGATGGCAACACACTGTCAAACAGTCGCAAGCGATCCTTAAGCAACATTTGCTATCTTCGGGGTCGTACGGTACATCACACCGTTAATCTAGCTTTGGAGTACACCATGAACGAGCGTCAATACGCCTACAACCCTGCCATCGCGCAACCGCGGGACGTTAGCCGTGTATTGCGCAACACCTATGCCCTGCTGGCCATGACTCTGGCATTCAGCGGCCTGGTTGCCTTCGTCTCGCAGCAGATGCGACTGCCCTACCCCAACATCTTCGTGGTCCTGATCGGCTTCTATGGCCTGTTCTTCCTGACCGTCAAGACCCGCGACAGCGGCTGGGGCCTGGTCAGCACCTTCGCCCTGACCGGCTTCATGGGCTATACCCTGGGCCCGATCCTGAACATGTACCTGGGCTTGCCCAACGGTGGCAGCGTGATCGCCTCCGCCGCCGGCATGACCGCCCTGGCCTTCTTCGGACTGTCGGCCTACGCCCTGATCAGCCGCAAGGACATGAGCTTCCTCAGCGGCTTCCTGATGGCGGGGTTCTGGATCCTGCTGGGCGCCGTGGTGCTGTCCTTCTTCGTTCAGATCAGTGGTCTGCAACTGGCCATCAGCGCGGGCTTCGTGCTGTTCTCCGCCGCGGCCATCCTGCTGCAGACCAGTGCCATCGTGCACGGTGGTGAAGACAACTACATCATGGCTACCATCACCCTGTACGTCTCGATCTACAATATGTTCATCAGCTTGCTGCAAATCTTCGGATTCGCCAGCAACAACGATTGATCAACAGCGGTAGTCCGAGAGGCCCGCTCCGGCGGGCCTTTCTACATCCATGAAATTTGCCATCGTTGTCCTTTCCTCACCCCAGGCGCCCTCGGCGCGTCGAGCCCTGCGCTTCTGCGAGGCGCTGCTGGCCGAGGGTCACGAACTGTCGCGCCTCTTTCTCTACCGCGACGGTGTCCATAACGCCTCCCACGCCCTGGTCAGTGGCCAGGACGAATCCGATCTGCCCGCGCGCTGGCGCGAACTGATCGAACGCCACCAGATCGATGCCGTGGTCTGCATTGCCGCCGCCCTCAAGCGCGGGTTGCTGGACGAGAGCGAAGCGCGGCGCTACGAGCGTGAAGGCGCGGTGAACGTGCGGGCGCCCTGGCAGCTGTCCGGTCTGGGCCAACTGCATGAGGCGGTGCAGGACGCCGATCGCCTGCTCTGCTTTGGAGGCGACTAGCATGGCCAAGAGCACCCTCGTCATCTCCCGCCAGCCGGCACTGAGCGGCCCCGGTCCTCGCGAGGCCCTGGATATCGTACTGGCCGGCGGTGCCTTCGAACTGCCCCTGGCGCTGCTGTTCGCCGGTCCTGGCGTGACCCAGTTGCTGGCAGCCGACAGCGCTGCCTTGGAGCAAAAGGACCTGAGTGCCAACCTCTCCGCACTGCCGCTGTTCGGTGTCGAGACCATCTATGCCGAGGCCACCGCCCTGCAGCGCCTGGGCATCACGCCCGAGCAGTTGCCCGCCTGGGTGACGCCCCTGGAGCCCGCGGCCCTGGCGGCGCTGATCCACGACCATGACCAGGTGATTTCCATTTGACTACCCTGCACCTGTTTTCCCGCTCGCCGCTGCTGGACGCCGGTGCTCTGGACGGCCTGAGCTGGGTCCGTAGCGAGGACACCGTTCTGCTCACCGGCGCTGCCGTCGAGGCCCTGCGCCCTGGCAGCCCGGCGGCCGAGCTGCTCACGCAACTTCCAGCAGAGGCGGCCCTCTATGCCCTGGCGGAAGACGTCCAGGCGCGTCGCCTGCACCCCGAACGAGCCGTGACCCTGATCGACTACCCCACCTTCGTCGACCTGAGCGTGAGCTGCGCCAAGGTCATCAGCTGGACCTGAGCATGCCTCCTCTCGACCTCGACCCCGAAGGCTATCTGCGCGACCTCTCCCAGTGGAGTCCGGACGTGGCCCAGCAACTGGCGCTCAAGGAGGGCATCGAGCTGACCGAGCGCCACTGGCAGGTGCTGCAGGCGCTGCGTGCCTTCTACGCACAATTCCAGCTTTCGCCGGCCAATCGGCCGCTGATCAAGTACATTGCCCAGACGTTGGGCCCGGAACTGGGTACCAGTCTGCAGCTCAACCTGCTGTTCAAGGGGGCGCCAGCCAAGCTGGGCGCCAAACTGGCCGGCCTGCCGAAACCGGATAACTGTCTATGACCTTCACCACGCCCGAAGAACATCCCTTCGCCGTCTATGTCCGGGCCCTGGGCAAGGGCAAGCGTGGCGCCCGCAGCCTGACCGAGGCCGAGGCGGAAATGGCCATGGGCCTCATCCTAGACGGCCGGGTAACCGATGCCCAGCTCGGCGCCTTTCTCATGCTGCTCAGGCACAAGGAAGAGAGCGCCGAGGAGCTGGCCGGCTTCACCCGCGCCGTCCGAGCACGGCTGCGGCCGCCACGCTTCATGGTCGACCTCGACTGGCCCTCCTACGCCGGCAAGAAGCGTCATCTGCCCTGGTACCTGCTGGCGGTGAAATGCCTGGCCGGTAGCGGCGTGCGGGTGGTCATGCATGGCGGCGGCACCCACACCGCGGGCCGACTCTATACCGAACAGTGCCTGGCCGACCTGGGGATGCCGACCGCTACGGACTGGCAGGACGTCGGCGCCCTGCTCGATCGCGGCCAGCCGGCCTTCCTGCCACTGGCCGCCTGGATGCCGGCCCTGCAGCGGATGATCGATCTCAAGGCCGAGCTCGGCCTGCGCTCGCCGATCCATTCCCTGGTACGGCTGCTCAACCCCAGCCAGGCGCGCTGCATCCTGCAGAGCATCTTCCACCCGGGCTACCAGGAGGTGCACCGCGAGGCCAGTCGCCTGCTGGCTGATGACAGCATCGTCATCAAGGGCGAAGGTGGTGAAGTCGAGCGCAATCCCGATGTCATCGCCCATCTCTATGGCACCCGTGCTGGCGAGGCCTGGGACGAAAGCTGGCCGGCGCTGACCGAGCGTCGCCAGGTCAAGCCGGAGCGCCTCGATCCGGCCCTGCTGGCCGCCACCTGGCGGGGTGAAGCGGAAGATCCCTATGGGCGCCTGGCGGTTATCGCCACCCTGGCCGTGGCCCTGCGCGCCCTGGGTCAGGATCATGCCAGCGCCCAGCGTGAAGCCGAGCGACGCTGGGAAGCGCGCGACCGGGCGCTCTGACGTCACCTCAGGAACCCGGAGCGGCTCCCCGGGTTCCTAACCGCAACGTAGCGGAGGATGACGATATGGGCTTGTTGGTCGATGGACAGTGGCAGGACCGCTGGTATGACAATGGCAAGGATGGCCATTTCAAACGGGAAGAAGCCCAGCGTCGGGACTGGATCGCCCGCCCCGAGCAAGCCATTCCGCAAGGCGCCGCACGCTATGCCCCGGAAGCCGGTCGCTACCACCTCTATGTGTCCCTGGCCTGCCCCTGGGCGCACCGCACCCTGATCTATCGCCAGCTCAAGGGCCTCGGAGACCTGATCGGCGTATCGGTGGTCAGCTGGCTGATGCGTGAGGAAGGCTGGACCTTCGACCTGGCCAAGGGCTCCAGCGGTGACGACCTCTATCACCTCGACCGCCTCTACCAGCTCTATCAGCGCGACCAGGCCGACTACACCGGGCGGGTTACCGTCCCGGTGCTCTGGGATCGCCAGGAGGAGCGCATCGTCAGCAACGAATCCGCCGAGATCATCCGCATGTTCAACGGCGCCTTCGACGAGCTGACCGGCAATCGCCTGGATCTCTACCCGGAGGCCCTGCGCGATCGCATCGATGCCCTCAACGACCGTATCTATCCGACGGTCAACAATGGTGTCTACCGGGCTGGCTTCGCCACCACCCAGGAGGCCTACGAAGAGGCCTTCGACGAGGTCTTCGCCACCCTCGACGATCTGGAAAAGCTGCTGCAGACCCAGCGCTATCTCACCGGCGAATGGCTGACCGAAGCCGATTGGCGCCTGTTCACCACCCTGATTCGCTTCGACGCCGTCTATCATGGCCACTTCAAGTGCAACCTGAGGCGCATTCGGGATTATCCGGCGCTACAGGGTTGGCTGCGAGAGCTGTATCAGTGGCCGGGGATCGCCGAGACCGTGGACCTCCAGCACATCAAGCACCACTACTATGGCAGCCATGAGCAGATCAACCCGACCGGTATCGTGCCCAAGGGGCCGGCCCTGGAGCTGGATCTGCCCCATGGCCGGGAGGCCCTGAGCGGTGCCGGGATCCAGGGCGCGGCCTGAAATCAGACCGCCGCCTGGGCGCCTTCGAACCAGGCCAGCTTCTCGCGTAGCGCGACCACTTCGCCGACGATCACCAGGGTCGGTGCATGGACCTCATGCTCGGCCACCAGTCGCGGCAGATCTTCCAGGGTACCGGTGAACACCCGCTGGTTGAGCGTGGTGCCCTGTTGCACCAGCGCAGCCGGCGTCGCCGGATCCTTGCCATGGGCAATGAGTTGCGCGCAGATGGTCGGCAGCCCCACCAGGCCCATGTAGAACACCAGGGTCTGCCCCGGCGCCACGAGATCGGTCCAGGGCAGATCGGCCGAGCCGTCCTTGAGATGGCCGGTAACGAAGCGCACCGACTGGGCATGGTCCCTGTGGGTCAGGGGAATGCCGGCATAGGCCGCACAGCCACTGGCCGCGGTGATGCCCGGCACCACCTGGAAGGGAATGCCTTCAGCCGCCAGCTCTTCTATCTCTTCGCCACCGCGACCGAAGATGAAGGGATCGCCTCCCTTCAACCGCAGGACCCGCTTGCCCTCCTGGGCCAGCTTGACCAGCAGGCGATTGAGATCGTCCTGGGGCACCGCATGCTCGGCGCGCCGCTTGCCGACATAGATGCGATCGGCATCGCGCCGGCACATGTCGAGGATGGTCGGCGCCACCAGCCGGTCGTAGAGCACCACATCGGCTTGCTGCATCAGCCGCAGGGCGCGGAAGGTCAGCAGGTCCGGATCACCGGGACCAGCGCCGACCAGGTAGACCTCGCCGCGAAAGGTGGCCGTCTCGCTGTTCAGCTTGGCTTCCAGCAGTTGCTCGGCAGCCTGGGGCTGGCCGGAAAAGACCTTTTCCGCGACTTCGCCCTGGAACACCTCTTCCCAGAAGATGCGCCGTGCCTGCAGATCGGCGAAGCGTGTCTTCACCCGGGCGCGAAAGCGTTGGGCGAGTTGCGCCAGCTGGCCATAGGTCGCCGGAATCCAGCTCTCCAGCTTGGCGCGCACCAGACGCGCCAGCACCGGGGCGTCACCGCCGCTGGAAATGGCGATCACCAGGGGCGAACGATCGACGATGGCCGGAAAGATCACGGTGCACAGCTTCGGAGCGTCCACCACGTTGACCGGCAGGCCCAGCGCCTGGGCATCGTGAGACACCGTCTCGTTGACCTCGTCATCGTCGGTGGCCGCGATCACCAGGCAATGCCCGGCGAGGTGATCCGCCGCATAGCGCTCGACCCGGCAACTGCCGCCCCGCGCCTCGACGAAGGCGCGTACCTCCGGCTCGATCTCCGGCGCCACCAGGGTGATGCGTGCGCCGGCTTCGGCGAGCAGCACGCTCTTGCGCAAGGCGATATCGCCCCCGCCGATCACCAGTACCGGACGGCCATCGAGCTTGTGGAAGAGCGGCAGGTAATCCATCAGCCGATGACCTCGAGGCCGCCCATGTAGGGCTTAAGCACCTCGGGGACGCGGATGCTGCCGTCAGCCTGCTGATAGTTCTCCAGCACGGCGACCAGCGTACGACCCACGGCCAGGCCGGAGCCGTTGAGGGTGTGCACCAGCTCGGGCTTGCCCTCGGCGTTGCGGTAGCGGGCCTGCATGCGGCGCGCCTGGAAATCACCGCAGTTGGAGCAGGACGAGATCTCGCGATACTTGCCCTGGCTCGGCACCCAGACTTCCAGGTCGTAGGTCTTGGTGGCGCCGAAGCCCATGTCGCCGGTGCACAGCGACAGCACCCGGTAGGGCAGTTCCAGGCGCTGCAGTACGGTCTCGGCGTGGCCGGTCAGCTCTTCCAGGGCCTGGAAGGAGGTGCTCGGCTCGACGATATGGACCATCTCCACCTTGTCGAACTGGTGCTGGCGGATCATGCCGCGGGTGTCGCGCCCCGAGGCCCCGGCTTCGCTGCGGAAGCAGGGGGTATGGGCGGTGAACTTCAGCGGCAGGCGCTTGGCATCGAGGATCTGGCCGGCGACCAGGTTGGTCAGGGTGACCTCGGCGGTGGGGATCAGGTAGAGATCGCTCTCGCCTTCGCGGCCGATCTTGAACAGGTCTTCCTCGAACTTGGGCAGCTGACCAGTGCCCTGCAGGGTCTCGGCCTGCACCAGGTAGGGGGTGTAGGTCTCTTCGTAGCCGTGCTCGCCGGTGTGCAGGTTGAGCATGAACTGCGCCAGGGCACGGTGCAGGCGGGCAATGGGGCCACGCATCACGGCGAAGCGGGCGCCGGAGAAACGCGCGGCGGTCTCGAAATCCAGCCAACCATGGGTCTCGCCCAGGGCGACGTGATCCTTGATCTCGAAATCGAAGTCACGCGGGGCGCCCCAGCGACGGACCTCGACATTGTCGTCCTCGTCCTTGCCGACCGGTACCGAGGCGTCAGGCAGGTTGGGCAGGCCCAGCAGCAGGGCATCCAGCTCGCCCTGGACCAGGTCCAGCTCACGCTTGGCTTCTTCCAGTTCACTGCCCATGCGATCGACTTCGGCCAGCAGCGGCGCGATGTCTTCACCGCGCGCCTTGGCCTGGCCGATACCCTTGGAGCGGGCATTGCGCTCCGCCTGCAGGGTCTCGGTGCGGGTCTGCACGGCCTTGCGACGGGCTTCCAGCGACTCCACCAGGCTGACGTCGAGGACGTAGCCACGGGTCGCCAGACGTGCGGCCACCTCCTCGGTTTGGGTGCGAACCAGTTTTGAATCAAGCATGTCCGTGTCTCTTGCTTAGGAATGAGGGCAGCGGTGTGAGCGGAGCGTCAGGAACGCCGCCGGCGCTGGCGCGGGCTGGACTGGTCAAGGTCCGCCAGGTGCTGCAGTTTATCGCGGATCTTCAGCTCCAGCCCACGGGGAACCGGCTCATAGTAGCGGCGCGGCTCGAGTTCTTCGGGAAAGTAGTCTTCACCCGCGGCATAGGCTTCGGGCTCATCGTGGGCATAGCGGTATTCGTCGCCATAGCCAAGGTTCTTCATCAGCTTGGTCGGCGCATTGCGCAGGTGCAGCGGCACCTCGCGCGAGCCGTTCTGGCGCACGTCGGCCAGGGCGGCCTTGTAGCCCATATAGACGGCGTTGCTCTTGGGCGCGCAGGCCAGATAGACGATCGCCTGGGCGATGGCCAGCTCGCCCTCCGGACTGCCCAGGCGCTCCTGGACATCCCACGCGTCCAGGCACAGGCTCAGGGCGCGCGGATCGGCGTTGCCGATGTCTTCGCTGGCCATCCGCACCACGCGCCGGGCGATGTATAGCGCGTCGCAGCCGCCGTCGATCATGCGGGCGAACCAGTAGAGGGCGCCATCGGGATTCGAGCCGCGCACCGACTTGTGCAACGCGGAGATCTGGTCGTAGAAGGCTTCGCCGCCCTTGTCGAAGCGGCGGCGCTGATCGCCCAGCAGACTCTGGAACAGTTCGGCGTCCAGGACACCACCGTCCTCGGCCAGGTCCGCGGCGTTCTCCAGCAGATTGAGCAGCCGCCGGCCATCGCCGTCGGCGGCGGCCAGCAGCAGCGCCAGGGCGTCGTCCGGCAGACTCAGCTGTCGCTCACCCAGGCCCTTGGCACTGGTCAGAGCCCGTCGTGCCAGGCCGCCGAGGGCCTCGTCGTCCAGACTCTTGAGCACATAGACACGGGCCCGCGAGAGCAGCGCGTTGTTGAGCTCGAAGGAGGGATTCTCAGTGGTCGCCCCGATGAAGATCAGGGTGCCGTCTTCGACATAGGGCAGGAAGGCATCCTGCTGCGACTTGTTGAAGCGATGCACCTCGTCGACGAAGAGGATGGTGCGGCGGCGATACTGGGCGGCCTGCTGCTTGGCCACCTCCACCGCATGGCGGATCTCCTTGACCCCGGAAAGCACCGCCGAGAGGGTTTCGAAATGGGCATCGGAAACCTGGGCCAGCAGCCGCGCCAGGGTGGTCTTGCCCACGCCGGGGGGGCCCCAGAAAATCATCGAATGCAGCGCGCCCTGCTCCAGCGCCTCACGCAGAGGTTTGCCTCGCGCCAGCAGGTGTTGCTGACCCGCATATTCATCGAGGGTCGCGGGACGCATGCGGGCAGCCAAGGGCTGCCCGACGGGTGCGGTGCTGAAGAGATCCATGGGGTGCGATCACTCCTGGATGACGTCGGCTCCCTTGGGCACCTGGAAGGTGAACTGGGACGCGGCCACCGGCTCGTTGAGCTTGACGTTGAAGAAGAGGATGTTGGTTCTCTGACCGGCACCGTCGATCAACTGCATGTCGTTGATCACGCCGTTGCGGAACGACAGCCGCAGGCTGTCGAACAGGGTGTCCTTGGTCTTGGGCTTGAGCACGAAGTCGACGACGTTGCCGGCATCCTTGCTGGTGACGTCGAAGCTGCTTTCGATCTTGGAAATGTCACCCGACAAGAGCAGCGCCGGCGTCTGCGTCAGGCGCAGATCCAGCTTGCGGATGGTGACCTGCTCCAGGTCCGGATCGTACAGCCAGACCTGCTTGCCGTCGGAGACCAGCAGCTGCTCCTGGGGTGCATCGGAATGCCAGCGGAACAGCCCGGGACGCTTGAGGCTCATGTTGCCAGCGGTTTCCTGCAGACGAGTACCCGAACCATCCAGGGTCAACTGCGAAAAGCGCGCGGTCAGGGTCTGGGCCTTGTCCAGCAGCTGCGACAGGCGACCCACGGACGCCTGATCGGCATGGGCGGAAAAGCTTACGGCAGCCAGGGCGGCCAGGGCGAAGCAACGCAGCTTGTGCATCGAGATCCTCATGGATGTCAGTCTCTCACCGGAGCAGGCGCTGTGACCTCGCGCGAGCCGTTGGTGTTCATGGGCGATACGACACCGGCCATTTCCATGGTTTCGATCATCCGTGCCGCCCGGTTGTAACCGATCTTGAGTTTGCGCTGGACCGCGGAGATCGAGGCCCGACGACTCTCGGTGACGAAGCGCACCGCCTCGTCATAGAGCGGATCGTCCTCGTCGCTGTCGCCACCCTCGCCACTCCCGCCGTCGAAGCCCGCACCACCGCCTTCGTCCGGACTGCTGAGAATGTCTTCGATGTAGTCGGGGGCGCCGCGCTCCTTCCAGGCCTCGACGACGCGATGGACCTCGTCGTCGGACACGAAGGCGCCATGGACGCGGATCGGTAGGCCGGTACCCGGTGGCAGATAGAGCATGTCACCGTGACCGAGCAGCTGTTCGGCGCCACCCTGGTCGAGAATGGTCCGGGAGTCGATCTTGCTCGACACCTGAAAGGCCATCCGCGTCGGAATGTTGGCCTTGATCAGACCGGTGATGACGTCCACAGAGGGCCGCTGGGTGGCCAGGATCAGGTGGATACCGGCGGCCCGCGCCTTCTGCGCGATCCGCGCGATCAATTCTTCGACCTTCTTGCCGACGATCATCATCATGTCGGCGAATTCGTCCACCACCACCACGATGGTTGGCAGCGTCTTCAGCAGCGGTGCCTCGTCGTCCATGCTCTCGCGACGATAGAGCGGATCGGTCAGCGGCGTACCTGCCTCCTCCGCGTCCTTCACCTTGCGGTTGAAGCCGGCCAGATTACGCACGCCCATGGCCGCCATCAGCTTGTAGCGCCGCTCCATCTCCGCCACGCTCCAGCGCAGGGCGTTGGCGGCTTCCTTCATGTCGGTCACCACCGGACAGAGCAGGTGCGGAATGCCCTCGTAGATCGAGAGTTCCAGCATCTTGGGATCGATCATGATCAGGCGAGCGTCTTCCGGGCTCGACTTGAACAGGATCGATAAGAGCATGGCGTTCACGCCCACCGACTTGCCGGAACCGGTGGTACCGGCCACCAGCAGGTGCGGCATCTTGGCCAGGTCGGTGATGACCGGCTTGCCACCGATGTCGTGACCCAGGGCCAGGGTGACGGGTGACTTGGCCGCCGCGTACTCGGGCGACTCGAGGACCTCGGAAAAGCGCACCATCTGGCGATCTTCGTTGGGAATCTCGATACCCACGGTGGTCTTGCCGGGAATGACCTCCACCACCCGGACACTGAACACGGCGAGCGAACGCGCCAGGTCCTTGGCCAGGTTGGAAATGCGGCTGACCTTGACGCCGGCCGCTGGCTGAATCTCGAAGCGGGTGATCACCGGGCCGGGGTGGACGCTCTCCACGATCACCTCGACACCGAACTCCTTGAGCTTGACCTCGAGCAGGCGCGACATGTTCTCGAGGAATTCCGGCGAATAGCTCTGCTGTTTCTTCTCGGCGCGATCCAGGATCGACAGCGGCGGCAGCGTACCTTCCAGATCCGCGTCGACCCGGACCACGGCGGCCGCCGGCGAATAGGGCGCGGGGGCCGGTGCTGGCGCCGCCTTGCGCGGCGGCGGCGTAGGCATGGCGACACTGGCCGGCGCGGGGACAGGCGCGGTAGCCACAGGCGCGGACTCGGACGCTTCGGCGACAAGGCGACTGGGCGCGGGCATCTCGATGCGCGGCGCAGCACGCTCCACCCGTGGTGGCGGCGCGACGTCGAGCAGATCGTCCAGATCTTCGTCGGCGACGGGAATTGGCACCTCGCGCGCCTTGCTCTTGCGCGCGACCGGCGGCGACACCGGCTCGTCGAAGACGTCCAGTTCCGGAGCCTGGCGGCGACCGCCGGCTAGGCGGCTGAGGCCACCCTGCACCAGGTCCAGCAGGTCGAGTACGACCTTGCCGGTGAAATCCATCACCTTGAACCAGGACAGATCGGTGAAGACCGTCAATCCCAGCAGGAAGAGTGCGAGGAACAGCAGCGTGCTGCCCTGGACATTGAGGGCGGCTACCGACAGCTGCCCCAGGCTCTCGCCCAGCGCGCCGCCAGCGGACGCCGGCAGCGCCGAGACCGCATGGAAATGGATATAGGCCAGTACCGAACCTGAGATCACCAGCAGGACCAGGCCGGTCAGCCGCCAGGAAAACAGCCAGCCGCTCCACTCCCAGGGCAGGTGCCGCTTGCGGAAGATCTGCCAGGTCTTGACGGCGAGCAGGACGGGGAACACGAAGGCGAAATAGCCGAGCGCCATGAACAGCACGTCGGCCAGCCAGGCGCCGGCGCGGCCCGCGGTGTTATGGACCTGATCGATGCGGCTGGTGTGGGTCCAGCCCGGATCGGAGGGGTCGTAGCTCAACAGAGCCATGAGCAGATACAGGCACAAGGCGGCCAGTGCGATGAGCACCACCTCCTTGAGACGATAATGCAGATGCTCACGCCATTGGTTGACGTGGCTGACAGAACTGGATTGCTTCAAGCGCGCTTTTCCCGCACACGGAACGTGTGACCGTGAATCAAAAACAGTGCGCCATTCTAGATCGCCCGGGCCCTGCTTCTACAGTCCCGCGGCGAAACATGGCACGATAGCGGACGGACGTACCGGAACCGCCTTCAGGCACAACATTGGAGCATTCTTTCGTTGTCCTGACAAAGAGTTATGACGATTTCTTGAGCTTGTTACGCACAAGCCGCACCCCTTCGGCTTCACCCATCAGAAGGCGCCCTCCCCTACCATGGTGAAATGGCTGACCCGCGAAAGCCCTGACTTCCCGCCCCTGCAGCAGGCGCTGCGCGAACCCAACGGCCTCCTGGCCGTCGGCGGCGACCTGAGCGCGGCACGCCTGATCGGCGCCTATCGCCACGGCTGCTTTCCCTGGTACCAGGCTGGCCAGCCCTTGCTCTGGTGGTCGCCGGATCCCCGTACGGTGCTTTTCCCGCCAGACCTGCACGTCTCCCGCAGCCTGGCGAAGACCCTGCGCAAGACGCCGCTGCGCGTCACCTACGACCAGGCCTTCGCCAGGGTGATCCAGGCCTGCGCCGGCCCGCGACGCGATGCCGACGGCACCTGGATCACCGCGGAGATGCGCCAGGCCTACCAGGAACTGCACGCCCAGGGCTGGGCTCATTCCGTGGAAGTCTGGGACGGCGACCAGCTGGTCGGCGGTCTCTACGGCATCGCCATGGGCAAGCTGTTCTTTGGCGAGTCCATGTTCAGCCACGCCGACAACGCTTCCAAGATCGGCTTCGTGACCCTGGTACGGGACCTGGCCGCCTGGGGCTTCGTGATGATCGACTGCCAGATGCAAACCGCGCATCTGGAGAGTCTCGGCGCGAGCAGTCTCTCCCGGGAACGCTTTGCCGAATACCTGGCCAAATACCTGGATCAGGCCAGCATGGCCGCCTGGCCTACCTTCTGCGGGTGACTTACACTCAGGCCAGGCTTATGTAGAGATTCGACATGACCGAGCTGGCGAGACTCAAGTTTTACGCAACCCAGCCTCACGCTTGCAGTTACCTGCCCAACGAGCAGGCGACCACGCTGTTTCTCGACCCCTCGCAACCCATGAACGGCCAGATCTACGCCGAGCTGTCCGAACTGGGCTTCCGCCGCAGCGGCGATCACCTCTACCGCCCCCACTGCCAACTCTGCAAAGCCTGCGTTCCCGCCCGCATCCCCGTCGCTCGCTTTCGCCCCAGCCGCAAGCAGACGCGCGTACTCAAGCGCAATCTCGACATCAAGGTCACGCGCTGCGACCCGGGTTTCACCGAAGAGCGCTATCAGCTCTACGCCCGCTATATCAGCGAGCGCCACGCTGACGGCGACATGTTCCCGCCAAGTCGCGGCCAGTTCTCCACCTTCCTGGTCAGCCACCTGCCCTACGCCTTCTTCTACGAGATGCGGGTGGAAGACCGCCTGATCGGCATCGCGGTGACCGATGTGCTGCCCAACGGCATGTCGGCGGTCTACACCTTCTACGACCCCAGCGAAGAAAGGCGCAGCCTGGGCGTATTCGGTATCCTCTGGCAGGTCGCCGAAACGCGCCGCCTCGGCCTCGACGCGGTTTATCTCGGCTACTGGATCAAAGGGTGTCGCAAGATGTCCTATAAGACCGAGTATCGTCCCATTGAGCTCTTCGTCAATCAGCGCTGGGTTGCCCTGGCCTGACGAAATAGCGCTTTTTCTGAATTTCTGTCAGAATATGGGCCTTTTTCGCCCGGACTGCTCTGGGCCAATTTTTGTCACCGAGGGCTTTTCTATATATGTCGAAAGAAGACAGCTTCGAAATGGAAGGTACTGTCGTCGACACCCTTCCCAACACCATGTTTCGCGTGGAGTTGGAAAATGGGCACGTCGTCACCGCGCACATCTCCGGGAAGATGCGTAAGAACTACATCCGCATCCTGACGGGCGACAAGGTTCGCGTGGAGCTGACGCCTTACGATCTGAGCAAGGGCCGGATCACTTACCGCGCGCGTTAAGCGAATCCTTTCATGAAAAAGCCCGGCAATGCCGGGCTTTTTCATGAGCGATTGTAAATCGCGACCTGCCCTCAGGCAGGTTCGGCCGTGGTCTCGAACTCGAATTCCAGCTCGTCGTTCACCGCGTCGATGTGGACGATACCGCCATGGTCGGCCAGGTCCCCGAACAGGATCTGCTCGGCCAGCGGCCGCTTGATCTTGTCCTGGATGAGGCGCGCCATGGGACGAGCACCCATCTGCACATCGTAGCCACGCTCTGCCAGCCAGCTGCGGGCCGCATCCGTGACCTCAAGCTGGACACGCTTGTCTTCGAGCTGCGCCTGGAGTTCGGTAAGGAACTTGTCGACGATGCTCTTGATGACTTCCGTGCTCAGGCGGCCGAACTGGATGATGGTATCCAGACGGTTGCGGAACTCGGGCGTGAAGCTCTTCTTGATGACTTCCATGGCATCCGTGGTGTGATCCTGCAGCGTGAAGCCGATGGAGGCACGGGATGCGGTTTCGGCGCCGGCGTTGGTGGTCAGGATCAGGATCACGTTGCGGAAGTCGGCCTTGCGACCGTTGTTGTCCGTCAGGGTGCCATGGTCCATGACCTGCAGCAGCAGGTTGAACACCTCGGGGTGAGCCTTCTCGATCTCATCAAGCAGCAGCACGCAGTGCGGCGTCTTGGTGATGGCTTCGGTCAGCAGACCACCCTGGTCGAAACCGACATAGCCGGGAGGCGCACCGATCAGGCGAGACACGGTATGCCGCTCCATGTACTCGGACATGTCGAAGCGCACCAGTTCGACGCCCATGGCCTTGGCCAGCTGCCGGGCAACCTCGGTCTTGCCTACCCCGGTGGGACCGGCGAAGAGGAAGGAACCAACCGGCTTGTCCGGAGATTTCAGACCTGCACGGGACAGCTTGATCGCGGTGGACAGGGATTCGATGGCCAGGTCCTGACCGAAGACGGTCAGCTTGAGGTCGCGCTCCAGGTTGCGCAGCAGCTCCTTGTCGGAACTGTTGACGGTCTTCGGGGGGATCCGCGCGATCTTGGCGACGATGTCTTCGACCTGCTGCACGTCGATGCGCTCGGCACGACGGTCTTCGGGCTGCAGGCGCTGGTAGGCACCTGCCTCGTCGATCACGTCGATGGCCTTGTCGGGCATGTGCCGGTCGTTGATGTAGCGCGCAGCCAGTTCGGCTGCGGCACGCAGGGCCTCGTCGGTGTACTCGATGTGGTGATGCTGCTCGAAGCGCCCCTTGAGGCCACGCAGGATGCCGTAGGTATCATCCACCGACGGCTCGACGACATCGACCTTCTGGAAGCGCCGCGCCAGTGCCCGGTCCTTTTCGAAGATGCCGCGGAATTCCTGGAAGGTGGTCGAGCCGATGCAGCGGATCTCACCGGAGGACAGCAGCGGCTTGAGCAGGTTGGAGGCGTCCATCACCCCGCCCGAGGCTGCGCCGGCACCGATAATGGTGTGGATCTCGTCGATGAAGAGCACGGCGTGGGGCCGCTTCTTCAGCTCCGCCAGCAGGGCCTTGAATCTCTTTTCGAAATCGCCGCGGTATTTGGTCCCGGCCAGTAGCGCACCGAGATCGAGGGAATAGACCACGCTGTCGGCCAGCAGGTCGGGGACCTGACCGTCGACGATGCGCTTGGCCAGGCCTTCGGCGATGGCGGTCTTGCCGACGCCGGCCTCGCCCACCAGCAGCGGGTTGTTCTTGCGGCGCCGGGCAAGGATCTGGGCTACGCGCTCGACTTCCGATTCACGCCCCACCAGCGGATCGATGCGACCCTGGCGAGCCTGCTCGTTGAGGTTGCTGGCGTAGGCTTCCAGCGGATTATTGGAAGAGCTGGGTTCGGCACCCTCCTCCTCGGCAGCGTCCTGATCCTGCTCGGCTTCGGGTGCGGCCCCTGGCACCTTGGAGATGCCGTGCGCGATGAAATTGACCACATCGATCCGCGCCACGCTCTGCTGCTTGAGCAGGAACACTGCCTGGCTTTCCTGCTCGCTGAAGATGGCGACCAGGACGTTGGCCCCGGTCACTTCGCGCTTGCCCGAGCTCTGCACGTGGAAGACCGCACGCTGGAGGACACGCTGAAAACCCAGCGTCGGCTGGGTTTCGCGCTCGTCGTCCTGCTGTGGGATCAGGGGCGTGGTGGAATCTATGAATTCCAACAGATCGCGCCGCAGGCGATCAATGTTGGCGCCGCAGGCTCTCAACACGGTGGCCGCCGCTTCATTGTCCAGCAGCGCCAGCAGGAGGTGCTCAACGGTCATGAATTCATGACGCTTCGTCCTCGCCTCCTTGAAGGCGAGATTCAGGGTGACTTCGAGCTCACGATTCAACATAGCTTCACCTCATAGCCCAAGCAGCACAGTAGCCCAAGCAGCACAGATCTAACTTTCGATTTCGATTTCACACAGCAGCGGGTGGTTGCACTCCCTGGCATATTGATTGACTTGCATGGCCTTGGTTTCAGCGACATCGCGAGTAAATGTTCCGCAGACTGCCTTTCCCTGAGTATGCACAGTGAGCATCACCTGGGTAGCCGCTTCGCGGTTCATGCTGAAGTAGCGTTCCAGCACCTCGACGACGAACTCCATCGGGGTGTAGTCATCGTTATACATCAGAACTCGATATCTGGCTGGCCGTTTTAGTGCAGGTTTCGCCTCCTGCACCGCCAGGCCGCCGTTGTCGCCGTCCTGATGTTCGTTGTCGTCCGCCGCCAGTCGGATGGGGTCGATTACACGCATTCTGATCGATTCCGAATTACGGGATGAATAGCAGGAAAAAAAGAGCTTGATCCACGTCTCAGCCGCCTATTGCCTTGCCTTGACTAAGGCTGAAAGGGTGTTACAAACATCCTGTACCGACGAGGTACCAAGGGTTCCGTTGTAGTGGCGTCTGTGTGGATTCACTGGAACTGTAGTCGAATGATACTCCAGGCTTGGAGTCCTTTGCAGAGGGAGCCGGTATGCTCAGTGGCAAGGTCAAATGGTTCAACAACGCCAAAGGATATGGCTTCATCGTTGCAGATAACAGTGATGAAGACCTATTCGCTCATTACTCGGCCATTCAGATGGACGGTTACCGCACGCTGAAGGCGGGCCAGGCGGTCAACTTCAATATCGTTCAGGGTCCCAAGGGCCTGCACGCCGTCGAGATTCGCGCGGCCGAAGTGAGCGCACCCGCCGCTGCGCCGGCCACCAATACCCTCGATGTGCGGGATACGGTCAGTACGGAAGCCTGATCTCACGCCCCTTCGGGGGCGCCATCTCCCCCTTCGCGCCGCTGTCCTTCGCTGTGCCCAAGATCGCGCTCCGGAAACAGCAGGTTCCTGACCCGATTCTTCAGCGCTCTGGCATCGGGAAAGCCGCCATCCCTCTTCCGCTCCCAGAGCACCTCTTCGCCACAGGCGACCTCGAACACGCCACCGGTTCCCGGTAACAATGTCACTCCCCCCAGATCGGTACCGAAGGTGCTGAGCAGCTCCTGGGCCAGCCAGCCCGAGCGCAGCAGCCATTGGCACTGGGTGCAGTAGTGGATGGTGATGATAGGTCTGGCGTCCGCCACGGTACACCTCGCAAGGCCTGGGCTCCCTATAATACGCAGCTCCCGATTCCGTCCGCCATGTGGTCCGTCCTATGCGCCTGTTGCTGCTGGTAGCCTGTCTTCTCCTGTCCGCCCTGGCCTGGAGTGCCCCGCCGCCGAAGGTCGGCCTGGTGCTGTCTGGCGGCGCGGCCCGGGGACTGGCGCATATCGGCGTGCTGAAGGCGCTGGAGGAACAGGGCATCCAGGTTGACGCCATCGCCGGCACCAGCATGGGCGCGGTGATCGGCGGCCTCTATGCCGCCGGCTACAGCGCCGAGGAACTGGAACGCATCGCACTGGACATGGACTGGGGCCAGGTACTGTCCGACCAGCCGCCACGCAAGGACGTGCCCTACCGGCGCAAGCAGGATGACCGGGACTTCCTGGTCAAGCAGAAGCTCAGCTTTCGGGATGACGGCACCCTGGGCCTGCCCATCGGGGTGATCCAGGGCCAGAACCTGGGGATGATGCTGGAAAAGCTGTTCGTGCATACCAGCGATACCCGGGACTTCAGCCAGTTGGCCATCCCCTTCCGCGCGGTGGCCACGGACATCACCACCGGCGAGAAGGTGGTCTTCGATCATGGTCATCTGCCCCGCGCGATCCGCGCCAGCATGTCGATTCCGGCGGTGTTCGCTCCGGTGGAAATCGACGGCCGGCTGCTGGTGGATGGCGGCATGGTCGACAACATCCCCATCGACGTGGCCCGGGACATGGGCGCGCAGCGGGTGGTGGTGGTGGACATCGGTACCCCGCTGCTCAAGCGCAGGGACCTGACCACGGTACTGGACGTGCTCAACCAGTCCACCACCCTGATGACGCGCAACAATTCCCAGGCGCAGCTGGCGACCCTGGGCAAGCAGGACCTGCTGATCCAGCCGCCACTGGCCAGCTATACCAGCGCCGACTTCAGCGAGGTCAGGGCGCTGATCGATGCCGGCTATCGGGCGACCATGGCGATGGCGAGCGAACTGGCGGTGCTGCGCAAGGACGCGAAAAGCGAGCGCTCCACGGCCGTGGCAGCCGCGCGCGCGCCCAGCAACCGCACCCCGGTCATCGACGCCATCCGCATCGAGAACGACTCCAAGGTCGAAGACGAGGTCATTCGTCACTACATCCGCCAGCGCCTGGGCGAACCCCTCAATGTCGAGCGCCTGCAGGACGACATGAGCACCCTCTACGGCCTGGATTACTTCGACCAGGTGGAATACCGCATCCGCCGGGACGGCCCTGGCGACAACGTGCTGGTGATCTATGCCCGCGGCAAGCGCAGCGGTACGGACTTCCTGCGGCTGGGCCTGAATCTATCCGACGACCTGCGGGGCGACAGCGCCTTCAACTTCGGTGCCAGCTATCGCATCAACGGCCTCAACCGCCTGGGCGGCGAATGGCTGACCCGGATGCAGATCGGCGATCACCAGGAGCTCTACAGCGAGTTCTACCAGCCTCTGGATGTGGGCTCACGCTATTTCATCGCGCCCTACGTCGGCGGCGAGGCCCGCAACATCGAGCAACTGGAGCGCAACGACCCCATCGCCGAATACCGGCGCGAGCGCTATGGCTTCGGCCTCAATGTGGGTCGGCAGATCGGCAACAAGGCCGAGCTGCGCCTGGGTATCGGCCATGACTGGGGCAGTACCAAGGTGCATGTCGGACCGCGCGACACCCCGGAGGAATCCTTTACCGAAGGCTTCTACGAGTTACGCTATTCGCTGGACGATCTGGACGACGTGAACTTCCCGCGAGAGGGCCAGGACCTGGCGCTGACGCTCAGGCAGTTCGATCCGAGTCTGGGTTCGGACTCACGCTACCGTCAGCTGGACCTGCACCTGAACAAGGCGCTCAGCTATGGCTACAACACCTTCGTGCTGGGGGGCGGCCTGGGGCGCACCCTGTCGACGGACAGCGACACCAACGTGGTAACCAGCAGCTTCCTGCTGGGGGGTGCCTGGCAGCTCTCGGGCTATCGGCAGGATGCCCTGTCCGGCCAGAACTACGGCCTGGCGCGGCTGATCTACTACCACCAGCTCACGCAGCGCTCGCTGTTCCCGCTGGACACCCCGGTCTATCTGGGCGGCAGCCTGGAACAGGGACGCATCTGGAATCGGGATGACGACTACGACAGCGGCAACATCAGCGCGGCCAGCCTGTTCCTCGGGCTGGACACGCCACTGGGACCGCTCAAGTTCACCTATGGCCTGAGCGACCAGGGCGAACACGCCTTCTACATCAACCTGGGCAACAGCTTCTGATCAGGCGATGCGGGACAGCAGGATCTCGGCCCGCTCGCGCTGGCTGTCGCTGCCTTCGCTGACGATTTCCTGCAACAGCGAGGCGGCGTGCTGAACGTCGCCCTGGTCGAGACAGGCCTCGGCCTCGGCAAACCGCCGGGCAATGGCATCGGCCATGAAGTGCTCGTCGAGACTCAGGTCCAGCTCCATGACGCCCGGCAACTCGCCCAGGCCTTCGGGAAAGTCGTCTTCCAGGGAGACTTCCAGGGCATCGACCTGCTTCCACCCCGAATCGGCATCCAGCTCTTCGGTCAGGGCAATGGCTTCATCGAGACTCAGATCCGCCAGATCCAGATCGTAGTGCTCTTCGGTCACCGGCGCGGGTACCGCCGGCTCGGCGAACTGCAACTCCGCCGACCATTCGCTGGCCGGCGCATCGAAGGCTGGCAGGTCGAGGTCCAGATCGTCCTCCAGCAGGGGCTCCACCGGATCGGCGGACATGCCGGGAAACTGGGCGTGCAGCACCGCCAGGCTCGCCGCCACGCCTCCCAGCGCCAGGAAACGCTGCTCGTGCTCCCTGAACGCCGGAGCCTCGCCCAGGGTGGCCAGCACCCGGAGCAGCAGCAGCCGCAGATCCTGACGCCGATCATCTTCGGCCAGGCCGCTTTCCAGCACTTCCCGCGCCTGGCCATAGCGGCCATAGGCGATGTAGATCTCCGCACGACCGGCATGATCGTCGACCGGCGCCGGGCTGGCGGCGACGGCTGCGGGCTTGGCCCTGGACTTGGCAACCACCGGCTGGGTCGCGGCCAGCACGGGCTCGGGCAAGGGCTCGACCATTTCGACACTTGCGACGTCATCCGCATCGTCGAAGACGACGTCTTCCGCCTTACGCCGGCGCCACCAGAGCACGCCGGCCAGGGCCAGCAGGGCCGCGCCACCCGCCAACAACAGCGAGCGCAGTGACAACAGGCCTTCGTCGGTGCCGCCCGCGGCAGGACTGGAGACAACGGGCGCCGATTGAGCGGCAGGGCTTTCCGGTGCCGGCGTCGCGGGAGCGGGCGTCGGCGTGGCCAGGGCCACCGAACGCGCCTGCTTCAACTGCTGCTGCAGACCTTCACGGTCCTGCTGGAGCTGCTCGATCATCACCTCTTTCTGTGCCAGCAGTGCGTCGTAACGCTCCTGCAGCTGAGTCAGCTGACCTTCCAGGTCGCCAACCTGCCGCCCGAGGTCCTGCGTCACCAGTAGGGGCTTGGTGTCTTCGGCAGAGCTTCCGGCCGGCTGCGGCGCCGCTACTGGAGGCGCCACTGATTCCGGTACCGGTGCCGGTGCGGGCGCAGCGACGGGTGCCGCGGCAGGTGCTGGCGCAGCAGATGCCGGTGCCAGAGCGGGCGCCGTGGCGACCGGTGCAGCGGGTATCGGGCTCGGCGCGGGCGGCGTGGTCCTGGCGACTGCCGGCTGCCGCGGCGCAGGTTCACTGACACCCACGGGCAGGCGCAGGCGCTGACCGGCCTTGAGCCGTCCGGGATCATTGTTGGCGAAGGACGCCGGATTGAGGGCGAACAGATCGGCCATGAGCTGCTCGGCCGATCGATTGGCCATTGGCCCCAGGCGCTTGGCGATGCTCCAGAGGGTATCCCTGGGACGCGTCTGGTAGACGCCCTCCCCGGCGGCCAGGTCCGGCGAGGGCGCCAGCCCCTGGCGCGGTGCCGATACGGCCTGACGGACCACCGGATCGGCGGCCGGGGCGGCGGCGCGAGCGGGCGCCGCCTGGACGCGCGCCGGGGCGGTACTGGCGACGCTGGTGGGGGCGCCACCACTGCGCGGCGGATCCACCAGCAGGGTGAACTCGCGCAACTGCTTGCCGCCCGGCTGTTCCAGCTGAACGATGAAGCCCAGATAGGGCTCGACCAGCGAGCGGCGCGAGGTCACTTCGACATAGCTGCCCGCCGCCGTGCGCAGGTGCGGGGTGAACTTCAGATCGTCGAGGAACTGGGTGCGATCCACTCCGGCCTGGGCAAAGGCCTCGTTCGCCGCCAGATGGATGCGGAAGTCCTCGGCACCGGCATCGCCGATGTTGACCAACTCGATCCGCGCGCGCAGAGGTTCGTTGAGCGAAGACTGCAGGGTGATGCCCCCCAGGCCGAGCGCGAACGCCGCTTGAGGAAGAGGAGTCAGCGCGGCGGCCGACAGAAGAACAAAGGCAAGGGGACGGCGTTTCGCGACCATGGATACCGCTGCGTCAGGTATTCGAGGAAACCGGTGTTTTAGCGCGGTGGCTCACAAAAATCGCCTCCGCTACGCTGGAACGTAGCATCGATACCGACAGACGGCAAACCGATGGCCGCGCGCGCAGAAAAGCGGCCAAGGATGGCTGGGAGCGCCAGCAGCGATGCCAGACGCTCCGGCCAGACCCGACCCCGGGGCTGGGCGGAGGAGCCCGGGCGCCCCTAGCCGCCAGACGGCGGTCAGCCGCGCTCGAGATTGGCCAGGACGCGCTGATGCACCTGCTGGCAGATGGCGATCTCTTCATCGTCGAGGCCGCTGAGCAGTTCCTTGCGCAGGGCTTCGGCGATGGTCTCGATCTTCTCGATCAGCGGACCGGCTTCCTGGGTCAGCATGATGCGCTTGGCGCGACGGTCCTCGGTGACCGCCAGACGCTTGACCAGACCCTGCTTTTCCAGGCCGTCCAGCAACCGTGCCAGGGTCGGCCCCTCGATGCTGATGCTCTGGGCGAGTTCACGTTGGGTGGGCTGCACACCCTTCATCCGGGCCAGGTTCAGCAACACCTGCCAGCGCGCCTGAGACAGCCCCAGGTGACTCAGGCGCCGGTCTAGCTCGGCGCGCCAGGCACGGGAGACGTGGAAGATCTGGCGGCCAAACAGGTGTGGATCGGTAGGGGTCATTCAGGCTAAACCTTGTACTTGGATTTTCTCATTATTCTGGTTACAGGCATGGCGGGGCAACCGCCGCGCCTCGCTAGTCCGCCAATTCCGCCTGCAAGGCTGCCCGCACACAGTACAGCGCCCCAGTCGCCACCCGCCCCTCGAAGCGCGCGGCGACATGGGCGACCGGTGGCAACTCGCCCTCGTCTTCGAGGAAGGCATCCTGGATTTCCGCCAGCAGATCCTCCGGCAGGTCGAGGGCCTGTTCTAGGGCGATCTGCTGCCCGGCGATGGCTTCGGCCAATAGTGCATAGACATTCTTTTCCGAGCAATTGAGCTGCCGCGCAGCCTGCTCGGGCGTCATGCCGGCGCGTACCAGGGTCAGCACCTCGTGGCGTACGTCGGCGACCGGAGCCGCCGCGGCGTCGCCGTCATTGAGGACGTCGAGGAAAGCCTGACCATAACGCTCCAGCTTGCGGGCGCCCACGCCGCTGACCCGGCTCATCTCGTCCAGCGAGCGCGGCTGGCTGCGCAGCATCTCCAGCAGGGTGGCGTCGGGGAAGATCACATAGGGCGGCACCGAATGCTCTTCGGCCAGCTTGCGTCTCAGGGTGCGCAGGACCTCCCAGAGTTCGCGCTCGTCGGCGCGCACCAGCTGGCTGGCGGCGCTAGCCGAACCGCTGCCACTGCTGCCCCGGCCACGCTGGGGCTTGGGGTCACGGCGCAATTCGATGCGAACCTCGCCCCGCAGCAGCGGCCGGCAACTTTCGGTCAGGCGCAGGCCGCCATAGCCGTCGACATCCACCTCGGCCAGGCCGCGGGCCACCAGTTGGCGGAACAGGGTGCGCCACTCGTCCTCGCCGCGGGCCTTGCCCAGGCCGAACACGGCGAGCCGCTGGTGGCCGAGGCTGGTGATCTTTTCGGTCTCGCGACCGAGCAGGATGTCGACCAGGTGCCCTACCCCATAGCGCTGACCGCTGCGGTAGATGGCCGACAACGCCTGACGCGCCGGCTCGGTGGCATCCCAGGTCTCGACGGTGTCGATGCAGTTGTCGCAATGGCCACAGGGCTGGGGCAGGTGCTCGTCGAAATAGGCCAGCAGCACCTGGCGCCGGCAACGGGTTTCCTCGCACAGCGCCAGCATGGCTTCGAGCTTGTGCCGCTCGATGCGCTTGTGGCGCTCGTCGCCCTCGGAGTTCTGCATCATCTGCCGCAGCAGCAGCACGTCCTGCAGGCCGTAGGCCATCCAGGCGTCAGCGGGCAGGCCATCGCGGCCGGCCCGGCCGGTTTCCTGGTAGTAGGCTTCCAGGCTCTTGGGCAGATCGAGGTGAGCGACGAAGCGCACGTTGGGCTTGTCGATGCCCATGCCGAAGGCGATGGTGGCGACCATGATCAGCCCTTCCTCGTTGAGGAAACGCTTCTGGTTGGCGGCGCGCACGTCGTTGGGCAGGCCGGCGTGATAGGGCAAGGCGGGGAAGCCCTGGTTGCTGAGCTGCTCGGCCACCTCCTCGACCTTCTTGCGCGACATGCAGTAGACGATGCCGGCATCGCCGCGACGCTCGGCGAGAAAGGCCAGCAGCTGCTTGCGCGGCGCTTCCTTGGGCACGATGCGGTAGAAGATGTTGGGGCGATCGAAGCTGGAGAGGAAACGCTCGGCCTCTTCCAGGTGCAGGCGGCTGGCCATCTCTTCGCGGGTGCGGGAATCCGCGGTGGCAGTGAGCGCCAGGCGCGGCACGTCGGGGAAGTGTTCGGCCAGTTGGCCGAGCTGCATGTATTCCGGACGGAAGTCATGCCCCCACTGGGACACGCAGTGGGCTTCATCGATGGCGAACAGGGCGATCGGCAGGCGCTTGAGGAAGTCCAGCATGCGCGGCTGGACCAGGCGCTCGGGCGCGAGATAGAGCAGCTTGATCTCGCCGCGCTCCAGCTGCGCGGCGACGGATCTCTGCTGTTCGCCGGTCATGGTGGAATTGAGCGCCGTCGCCGACACGCCCAGCTCCAGGAGGGTGGCGACCTGGTCGTCCATCAGCGCGATCAGTGGCGAGACCACCACGGCCACACCGGGCCGCAGGAGCGCCGGCACCTGGTAGCACAGGGATTTGCCGCCGCCCGTGGGCATCAGCACCAGCGCATCGCCACCACTGGCCACACGCTCGATGATCCGGGCCTGGTTGCCACGGAACGCGTCGTAGCCAAAGACGTCTTTAAGGATGCGCAGCGCGGGTTCTGACATGAAGCCTCCTCGAATGGAAAGGCCATTATACGGATGCCGGGGTCGCTGCGGCGGTGCTTTTCCGTCGGCCGGCCCCAGGCCGTCGGGTTCGACGTGACCCGGGCGCTCGTCTACAATTCCGGCCGTTCTGCCCTTTCGAATCCTTTCCGAGGTAAGTAGCCGATGTCCTTCGCCGAACAATTGACCCGTCTGCGCGATTTTCTCGATGCAGACGATCTGCACGAAGAAGCGCTCGACTACGTAGCCGCCCATGGCTACCTGACCGCCCTGTCCATCTGCCCGGAAGAGGTTCCCGAACGCGAGTGGATCGACGCGCTCTTCGCCGAACCGCCGCAGTATCGCGACGCTGCCCAGCAGGAAGAGATCGAGCGCTCCCTGGTGCAGCTCAAGGCGCATATCCTGCGCGTGCTGGGCAGTGACGAAGAGCTGGACCTGCCGTGCGACCTGGAGCTCGGCCCGGAGCCGGACGACTCCGAGCTGCGCGGCTGGTGCATCGGCTTCATGGAAGGGGTCTTCCTGCGCGAAGCCGTGTGGTTCGAAGATGCCGAGGACGAAGTCAGCGAGCTGCTGCTGCCGATCATGGTTGGTTCGGGTCTGTTCGACGAACAGCCGGAGTTCGCCGAGATCGCCCAGGACCGCCGCCTGGTCGCCGACATGATGGTGCAGATTCCGGAATTGCTGACCCAGCTGTTCCTGCTCTGCCATTCCCCCGAAGAAAAGCCGGCGCTGCTGAAGCCGCGTCACTGAGCGATGGACGAGGCCACTCCCAGACCCCGCCAGCGCAAGGGCTGGGTCCGCTACCTGCTGCTGGGCATCGGCTGGTTGAGCGTGGCCCTGGGCATCATCGGCGCCTTTCTGCCGCTGCTGCCCACCACGCCCTTCCTATTGCTGGCCGCGGCCTGCTTCATGCGCAGTTCGGAGCGGTTCTACCTGTGGCTGATCAACCACAGATGGCTGGGGCCCTGGGTCAAACCCTATCTGGAAGGCGACGGCATCCCGCTCAAGGGCAAGGTCTACGCCATCGTCGCCATGTGGATCAGCGTGGGGTTTTCCTGCTGGCTGGTGCCCTATGTCTGGGCCCGGGTGGCGGCCTTCACCAGTTGCGCGGCGGTAACGGTTTACCTGCTCCGGCAAAAGACCCGACACTAGCCACCGTCAGGCATGAAAAAGGGCGATCAGCGATGATCGCCCTTTTTCATGGGTGGCGCTGGGGCGTCAGGCGGCCCTGGCCATGGGGGTCGGGGGCGCCTGATCGGGGACGGTGGGCTCGCCCGGTTCGCTGGGCTGGATGGGTGCGGGATCGGGCTGATCGGGTTCACCGCCCGCGCGGGGCTGGACCAGGGCGGTAAAGCTGGCGAGTTCGCTGTGCTGGTGGATCGGGAAGCGGGACATGGGGTGACTCCTCTGCTGACTCCCTAGGTAGAGTCGTCCAGCCGCGGGGTAATTCCCTCAATCGCCTGGTGCTGCCCCGCCATGATTGCGAGCAAAGGTTTCCGGTCCCATGGCGGCGATCTGGCCGTCGATCAGCGCCTCGAAAGGTGCCAGCAAGGCGTCGAAGCGGCGCGGAGCCTCCAGTGCATTCAACGCCGCGACCACGGCCTCCACGGTCGACAACGCATCCGCCGCCGGTGCCTTGCGTACCCGGTAACGCGACGGTGCGCCGGGCGGCAGGGTGAGCCTGGGCAGGGCCGCCAACAGCGGATTGGCATGCAGCAGCAGGCGTGCCTTGCGCCAGGTGCCGTCGGGAATCACCAGCAGCCGTCGCGATTCTGTCGCAGCAGTGGGCGGCAACCGATCCACCGGGATCGCCCCGGGCCCGGGGAACAGCAGCCAGGCGTCATGGCCGACGAGCCAGAGCGGCAATTCGGCGAAGGTCTCGCCGATTTCGAGGCGTGCGTTGCTGAGTCCCAGCGCCGCCAGGCGTGCCGTGTTGAGCGGGTGACGGCGCTCACTGGGATGCTGCAGCAGCAGTACCCGGGTGCGGCTGGTCAGCGAGGGGATCAGCGCGCACAGGCACAACGGCAGGGGCCGCTGACAGCGCGCGCAGGCGGGACGGGACATCTGGACTTCCGGAGCGAATCGGGGCGGCGATCATACCGGATCACCGCCGCCCTCCCCGACTCAGCGATTGAAGCGGGCGGTGAGATCGTGCAGATAGTCGGCCATGCCTTCCAGTTCACGACTCAGTTCCGAGCCACGACGAGCCTGGGCGGAGCTGTGATCGGAGAGATCGGCGATGCGGCTGATCTGCCGGTTGATGTCTTCGGACACATGGCTCTGCTCTTCCACCGCGGTGGCCATCTGCTGGCTCATGGCGGTGATGAGGCTGACCGATTCGCTGATGCCTTCCAAAGACTCGCGTACCGCCGCCGAATGGCGTTCGCTCTGGCGCGAGGTCTCTTCGCCGCGACTGGCGGTGGCCACGGCGCGGTCGGCATTGGCCTGCAGATTGGCGATGATCTGGTGGATCTGTTCGGTGGATTCGCGAGTGCGGGAGGCCAGCGAGCGCACCTCGTCGGCCACCACGGCGAATCCGCGACCGGCCTCACCGGCACGGGCGGCCTCGATGGCGGCGTTGAGGGCCAGCAGGTTGGTCTGCTCGGCGATGGCGGTGATGACATCGGCGACGCTGCCGATGCTCTGGGTCGAACTGGCCAGTTCGCCCACGGCCTGGCCGATGTCGCTGACCGCGGCACCGAGTTCGCGCATGGACGTCAGGCTCTCTTCGGCCTTATCACGCCCGGAGTGCACCAGGCTCTCGGCGTTGGCCGCCGCCTGAGCGGTCTCCTGGACGTTCTGCGAGACCTCGTGGATGGTGGAGGTCATCTGGGTGATGGCCGCGGCGGACTGGTCGGTCTCGTGGCGCTGCTGATCCAGCAATTCGGCCTCGGACTGGGCCAGCTGGGAGGATTCGCGCGCCTTGACGCGCACGCTGTCGCCCACGTCGGCCAGACGGGTCAGGGCCGTCTGCAGGCGCGCGGCTTCGCTGTGCAGCGCCAGATCCAGGCGTGCCGGAGCGCCGCACTGGTCGCTGTAGGTCGGGGCCACCACGGCACTGGAAAACATCTTCGGATGATCGGCGAGGATGCGCTCGATGCTGGCGCGCTGACGATAGAGCTGGTGCGCGCTGATACCCAGCAGCGCCGCGACGATGAGGACCGCCTGACTGGTGTCATCCAGCAGGAAATGGCCGCTCAGGATGACGCCGGTGGCCGCTACCGTCGACCAGCAGGCGGCGATGGCGCTGCCCAGGCGGCGGGTCACGGGCACGGGCGCCTTGCCGGCATTGATGCGGGCATAGAGTTCGCCAGCGCGACGGACTTCGCTGGCGCTGGGCAGCGAACGCACGGATTCGTAGCCGATCACCCGGCCCTGTTCGAGGATCGGGGTGACATAGGCGCTGACCCAGTAGAAATCGCCGTTCTTGCAGCGATTCTTGACGATGCCCATCCACGGCTTGCCCTCCTTGAGGGTCGCCCACATGTGGCCGAACACCGGCGGCGGCATGTCGGGATGACGCACCAGGTTGTGCGGACTGCCGATCAGCTCCTCCCTTGTATAGCCACTGATGGCGATGAAGGCCTCGTTGCAGTAGGTGATGTTCCCCTGCAGGTCAGTGGTGGAGATGAGTCGTTCCTCTTGCTTGAAGGTACGGCCTTGCTGGGTGACCGGCAAATTCGTGCGCATGCGGGTGCCTTATCTAGCGGGTTATCTACTCCGTGCGACATCAACCAGTTCAATGGTGGCCAACTGCCTGCACAGGCGCCAACGGTAACCATTTGGTTATCGTCATACTAACTATCGGCATGTTGCATCTGGGCTTTAAGGATGCGCTGAAAACTCTCGATAAGCGGCTCTCGTCCGCGTCCTCGACGGGTGATGAGGGAGAACGGCGCCTGATAGCCGAAGGTCGCCGGCTGCAGGGCCTTGAGCCGGCCCTGATCGACCCAGGCGTGGACATAGTGCTCCGGCAGATAGCCGATATAGGCTCCGGAGAGAATCAGGATCAGTTGCGCCTCCATGCTTTCGACGGTGGCGGCGCTCTCCTTGAAGCCATGCCGAGCCAGTTCCGCCTGACTCCAGTAGCCCCGCCGCACCATGCGCTGGCGAGTGATCACCTCGGCGGGAATGCGCCGCTCCTGGAACAGCGGATGGCGATCGCTGCAGTAGAGCCAGTGCTGCTCGCGATACAGCGGCTGATAGACCACCCCGTTCATCCGCGCGGAAAAGGCGCCCACCGCCAGATCCAGCCGCCCTTCCAGTACGCCGAGCTGCAATTCATAGGGGCTGGTCACGGCCAGGTGCAGGTGAACGCCAGGATAGTCGTGGGTATAGCTGCCGATCACATTGGCCAGCGGCAGCGCCGGCTCGCTGGACAGCGAATCCAGCACGCCCAGGTTGAGCGTACCGCTCAGCTCGCCCTTGAGGGTGGTGGCATAGCGTTCGAAGCCTTCGATCTCGCCCAGGATGCGCAGGGTTTCCTGATGGAAGAGTTCACCCTTGCTGGTCAGGGCGAAACCACCACGACCGCGATGACAGAGGGTGATGCCGAGCTGACCCTCCAGCTGGCTCATGTAGGTGCTGATGGCCGAGGTCGACAGATTCAATTCCTGCTGCGCCGCGGCGAAGCCCTGGTGGCGTACCACACAGGCGAACAGCTTGAGCAGGCGGATGTCGTGGAGGGCATTGGCCATGGCGGACTCCCGGTGGACACGGCCCGGCAGTCTAGCCATTAGTTCAGAAATCTCTGAAGTGATTTTTTGTCCGCGCCGATTCTTCGGCTGGCGGCGGCTTTGCACAATCGGGTCATCAGCACAACGAGGATGACCCGTGGAAAAGATCCTGCACCAGCCGCTGGGCGGCAACGAGATGCCCCGTTTCGGCGGTATCGCCAGCATGCTGCGACTGCCCCACCTCACCTCCCCTCTTGGCCTGGACGCCGCCTTCATCGGCATACCGCTGGACATCGGTACCTCGCTGCGGTCCGGTACCCGCTTCGGTCCGCGGCAGCTGCGCAGCGAGTCGGTGATGATCAGGCCGTACAACATGGCCACCGGTGCAGCGCCCTTCGACTCCCTGAGTGTCGCCGACCTTGGCGACGTCGCCATCAACACCTTCAACCTGCTCGATACGGTACGCCTGATCGAGGAGCACTACGACCGGGTGCTGGAGCACGAGGCCATCCCCCTCACCCTGGGCGGTGACCACACCCTGACCCTGCCGATCCTGCGCGCCATGAAGAAGAAGTACGGCAAGGTCGGCCTGGTGCACGTGGACGCCCATGCCGACGTCAACGAGCACATGTTCGGCGAGAAGATCGCCCATGGCACCACCTTCCGCCGTGCGGTGGAGGAAGGCCTGCTGGACTGCGACCGGGTGGTGCAGATCGGCTTGCGCGCCCAGGGCTACGCCGCCGACGATTTCGACTGGTGCCGTGAGCAGGGCTTCCGGGTAATCCAGGCCGAGGAATGCTGGCACCGGTCGCTCACGCCCCTGATGGCCGAGGTCCGCGAGCGGGTTGGCGGCGGGCCGGTGTACCTGTCCTACGATATCGACAGCATCGACCCGGCCTGGGCGCCAGGCACCGGTACCCCGGAGATCGGCGGGCTGACCACCATCCAGGCGCTCGAGATCATCCGCGGCTGCCGCGGCCTCGACTTGGTGGGCTGCGACCTGGTGGAAGTCTCGCCGCCCTATGACACCACCGGCAACACCGCCCTGCTCGGTGCCAATCTGCTCTACGAGATGCTCTGCGTACTGCCGGGGGTGGCTTACCGCTGACGTTCCAAGGTGCGGCGACCCGCCATGACGGTCGCCCACCCGTTGCCTTTTTTTTTCGCTGCCGAACACCGGTGGGCCGCCTGGCCCGCCGACAACAAGAACGCGGGCCTGCCCCGCGGATAACCGTGTCGAGGCGTCATCCATGGACCATCATGACGGCATCACCCGTATCGAAACCTTTGGCGTCGAGCAGATTCCCGATCCCGAACGCCATGCCACGCCCTTCGATCTGTTCCGCCTGATCTTCGGCGGGGCCAATACCTTCGCCACCGCCGTGCTCGGCAGCTTTCCGATCCTGTTCGGCCTGTCGTTCCAGGCCGGGGTGCTGGCCATCGCGACCGGCGTCCTGTGCGGCGCCCTCATCCTGGCGCCCATGGGCCTGTTCGGGGCGCTCAACGGCACCAACAACGCCGTCTCCTCCGGCGCTCACTTCGGCGTCCATGGCCGTATCGTCGGCTCCTTTCTCTCGCTGCTGACCGCCATCGCCTTCTTCTCGCTGTCGGTATGGAGCTCCGGCGACGCCTTGGTGGGCGGCGCCCAGCGCCTGGCCGGACTGCCGGAGAACGCCCTCAGCCTGGGGCTGGCCTACGGGCTGTTCGCCGTGCTGGTACTGACGGTCTGCCTGTATGGCTTTCGCTTCATGCTATGGGTCAACAAGATCGCCGTGGTGAGTGCCAGCCTGCTGTTCCTGCTGGGCATCCCGGCCTTCGTCGGCGGCTTCGATGCCGGTTACGCCGGCACCCTGCGACTGGGCGAGCCCGGCTTCTGGGCGGCCTTCGTCGGCGCAGCGCTGGTGGCCATGAGCAATCCGGTGTCCTTTGGCGCCTTTCTCGGCGACTGGTCGCGCTACATTCCCCGACGCACGCCGCGCCTGCGCATCCTGCTGGCGGTGATCGCGGCCCAGGCCGCCACCCTGCTGCCCTTCCTGTTCGGCCTGGCCACCGCCTCGCTGGTGGCGGTAAAGGCCCCCGACTACATCGCCCAGAACAACTATGTCGGCGGCCTGCTGGCCATCGCCCCCACCTGGTATTTTTTGCCGGTCTGCCTGCTGGCGGTCATCGGCGGTCTTTCCACTGGTACCACGGCGCTCTATGGCACCGGCCTGGATCTCTCCAGCGTGCTGCCGCGGTTGCTGACCCGGGTGCGGGCGACCCTGCTGATCGGCCTGGCGGCCATCGCCTTCATCTTCATCGGGCGCTTCAGCTTCAACCTGGTACAGAGCGTGTCCACCTTCGCCGTGCTGATCGTGACCTGCACCAGCCCCTGGATGGTGATCATGATCCTCGGCCTGCTGGTACGCCGTGGCTTCTATTGCCCGGACGACCTGCAGGTGTTCACCCGCGGTGAGCAGGGGGGTCGCTACTGGTTCCACCATGGCTGGAACTGGCGCGGCATGGGCGCCTGGGTTCCCAGCGCCCTGCTCGGCCTCGCCTTCGTCAATCTTCCCGGCCAGTTCGTGGGCCCCCTGGGTGAGCTGGCGGGCGGCATCGACCTGAGCTTGCCGCTGGCGCTGGGCAGCGCCGCGCTGCTCTATCTGCTGCTGCTCCTGCTGTTCCCGGAACCGGCTGCCGTCTATGGCCCGGCCGGCGCACGGCGGCCCAGACGCCATGGTGCCCGCGCACCGCTGGACGGCATTCGCGCCGCCTGACCCCGAGCCCCTTCGATGGGCCGGTGCGTCCGGCCCTGCCTTCCGCTACAAGAGATCCCGTCAATGATCCTGGATATTTCCGTCGTCCTGGCCTACGCCCTGGCCATGCTCCTGCTCGGTTGGTACGGCATGCGCCGCGCGCGCAATCAGGAAGAATTCCTCGTCGCCGGCCGCAACCTCGGCCCGCTCTGCTACCTGGGCACCATGGCCGCCACCGTGCTGGGTGGCGCCGCCACCGTGGGCACGGTCCGCCTGGGCTACATCCATGGCCTGTCCGGCTTCTGGCTGTGTGCCATGCTGGGCGGCGGCATCCTGGTGCTCAACCTGTTCCTCGCCAAGCCGCTGCTCAAGCTGCGCATCTACACCGTGACCCAGGTGCTGGAACGGCGCTACACGCCGCTGGCCCGCCAGGCCAGCGCCGCGATCATGTTCATCTATGCGCTGATGCTCAGCGTGGTCTCGGTGCTGGCCATGGGCACGGTGATCCAGGTGCTGTTCGACCTGCCCTTCTGGAGCGCCATCCTGCTCGGCGGTGGCGTGGTGGTAATCTACTCCAGCATCGGCGGCATGTGGTCACTGACGCTGACCGATATCGTCCAGTTCGTCATCAAGACCGCGGGCCTGATGTTCGTGCTGCTGCCGATCTGCCTGACCCGGGTCGGCGGCTGGGACGCCCTGGTGGCCAAGCTGCCAGCCAGCGCCTTCGCCCTGACCACCCTCGGCTATGACACCATCCTCACCTACTTCCTGATCTATTTCTTCGGCATCCTCATCGGCCAGGACATCTGGCAGCGGGTCTTCACCGCTCGCAGCGAAGGCGTGGCGCGAGTGGCGGGCAGCCTGGCCGGCGTCTACTGCGTGATCTACGGCCTGGTGGGTGCCCTGATCGGCATGTGCGCCCGGGTGCTGCTGCCGGACCTCGCGGACGCCAACAATGCCTTCGCCGCCATCGTCCGTAGCGCCTTGCCCGACGGTATCCGCGGCCTGGTGATCGCCGCCGCCCTGGCGGCCATGATGTCCACCGCCAGTGCCGGGCTGCTGGCGGCCGCCACCACCCTGACCGAAGACCTGCTGCCGCGCCTGCGCGGCGGCAAGGCCTCGACCCTGGGCATGGCGCGTCTCTTCACCCTGCTCACCGGTCTGGCCGTGCTCGCCGTCGCCCTGCTGGTGAGCGACGTCATCGGTGCCCTGACGCTGGCCTACAACCTGCTGGTGGGCGGCATCCTGGTGCCGCTGCTCGGTGCCATCCTCTGGCCGCGTGCCACCACGGCCGGCGCCCTGGCAAGCATGCTGCTGGGTTCCGGCGCGGCCATCGTCTTCATGCTCAAGGACGGCCTGGAGGCCAATACGCCGATCTATTTCAGCCTGGGCCTGAGCCTGCTCAGCTTCGTGCTGGTGAGCCTGCTCACGGCGCGTACCCAGGTAGTCGCGCGGTCGGCCTAGCCGGCGATCACCGGTTCCAGGGCTTCCAGCCAGCAGACCACCGCCACGGCGCCACCATCGGGAATGCCGCGGACGCGTTCGCCCAGGTAGCTGGCGCGGCCCTGTGCCGGCAGCATCTCGGCGGTGGCCTCGGCCCCCTGGCGAGCGGCGGCGAGGGCTGTGGCAAAGGCCTGCGCGGGGCCGGCGCCCGCCTGGCCACCGGCGAGCAGGGCATCCGCCGCGGGCCGCAAGGCATCGAGCATGGTGCGCTGGCCCGGCTGGGCGCCACCCAGTTCGGCCAGGGCCTGGACGCCGCCGGCGAAGGCGTCGGCCCACTGGGCCAGCGTGGGTCGCTCCACACCGTCCAGCAGCTGAGCGGCGCGGACCAGCGCACAGGCATAAAAGGGTCCGGAGCTGCCACCGATGGCGCGGCGCAGCGCCTGACCCATGGCCGCCAAGGCACTGGCGGGGGTGTACCAGGCGCTGGCCGGCAGGGCACGCAACGCCTCGGCGCCACGGGCCAGGCTGGTGCCCAGATCACCGTCACCCGAGCGGCTGTCCAGGTCGGTGAGGCGGGCTTCGTTGGCCAGCAGGCTGGCGATCACGGCGTCCACCGCCCCCTGCAGGGACTCCGCCAGGGGGCCCGGGGTACGGGGGTTCGCCTCGGATATCACCGCGGGGGTGGGCAATAAGGTGGGCGCAGCCGGTACCCGGCCGTCACCCGGCCAGGCACGGGCCAGGGTCGGCGCATCCAGCAGCGTCAGGCGCGCCTCGTCCACCGGCAGCAGCGACAGCGAACAGCCGGGCATGTCCAGCGCACTGAGGAAGGTACCGGTCCAGGCGCGCTCCACCACCAGGCCCCGCTGGCGCAACTGACTCAATGCCGCCCGTGCCACCAGGGCGAGTTCCAGCGGCGGCGTTGCACCGAGGCCATTGACCAGCAGCGCCAGGCGGGTGCCCGCGGGATAGCCGCCGTCTTCGACCAGGGTATCCAGCAGGCGCGCCACGGTGGCATCGGCGCCCAGCCAGGGGCCACGCTCGACGCCCTGCTCGCCGTGGATGCCGAGGCCCCATTCCACCTCATCCTCCGCCAGCTGGAAACCCGGGTGGCCCACGGCCGGTACCGTGCAGGCACCCAGGGCGACACCCATGCTGCGCAGGTCGGCGCTCGCCGCGCGGGCCAGGGCGGCTACCTCGACCAGGGATCGCCCGGCGGCGGCCGCTGCGCCCGCGAGTTTGTGGATCAGCACGGTCCCCGCGATACCCCGGCGCTTTTCCGGCGCTACGGTATGGCGCAAGGCGGCGTCGTCCGCCACCAGCACCGTCTCGACCGGAATGCCTTCGCTGCGCGCCAGTTCGGCGGCCAGCCCGAAGTTGAGGCGATCGCCGGTGTAGTTCTTGACCACCAGCAGGGCACCCGCCGGACCGGCCACCGCGCGGATGGCCGCCAGCACGGCATCGACGCTGGGGGAGGTGAAGACGTCGCCCGCCACCGCGGCGGTCAGCATGCCCTCACCGACGTAGCCGGCATGGGCCGGTTCATGACCACTGCCGCCGCCGGAAATCACCGCCACCGGGCGATCTCCCGTAGCGGCCAGGGGCTGGCGCAGGATGACCTGTTCCTCGGCCAGCAGGGCGAGTCCGGGGTCCAGGCTCACGAGTCCTTCGAGCAGCTCGCGAACCACGGTGGCGGGGCTATTGATCAGCTTCTTCATCGGGCACTCCTGAGGGCTAGGGGTCGCCGCAGTATGGCATGCGACCAGTGGCACGAACGGCGCGTCACCCGGGGCAGTCTGCCGAAGGGCCACCTACCGGAGCCCGTCCATGTCCTCTGCCCCTCACCGTCTGGAAAGCCTGGCCAAGGTCACCGGCGCCGCCCGCTACAGCGCCGACCTCTCCCACAGCGAGGTCGCGGGCACGCCGGCCCATGCCGCCCTGGTGCAGAGCGAACGGGCTCAGGGGCGTATCCAGCGCCTGGCAGTGGCAGCCGCCGAGCAGGCGCCCGGGGTGTTGTTGGTCATGACGCACCTGAACGCCCCGCGCCTGCAACCGATCACCACCCTGCCCGGCGGCGAACTGGGGCGCTTTCTGCCGTTGCAGGACGACCGCCTCCACTACAGCGGGCAGGTCGTCGCGGTGGTGGTGGCCGAGCGAGCGGACCAGGCCGAGTTCGCCGCCCAGCTGATCGAGGTGGAGTACGGCGCGGAGTCGCTGGGCCAGGACTTCGACTTCACCCGACTGCCCGTCGAGTATCCGGAAGTGGTCGGCGCCGGCGAACCGGCGATCACCGAGCGCGGCCAACCCGACGTCGCCTGGGCAGCGGCGCCGGAACGCCTGGAGCTGGAGTACACCACGGAGCCCCAGCACCACAATGCCCTGGAGCCCGGCGCCGCCCTGGCAGCCTGGGACAATCGGGGCCGACTGGTCGTGGATGCCGGCACCCAATTCACCTATGGCGACGCCTACGCCCTGGCGCAGGCCTTCGCGCTTGGCGTCAGCCAGGACTTTCCGGCGGTCATGCGCGCGGGCCGCGCCGAGCCCGACTTCTCCACCCACATCCGTTTTCGTTCGCCACTGGTCGGTGGGGGCTTCGGTGGCAAGAAGGGCAATGCCCATCCGCTGCTTGCGGCCATGGCCGCCAAGCTCTTCGGCCGCCCGGTGAAGCTGGTGCTGAGTCGACGCCAGACCTTCGCCCTGATGCCTTATCGCGGGGCGACCCGCCAGCGACTGCGCCTGGGTGGCCACCGCGATGGCCAGCTCAGCGTGCTGCTGCAGGATGCCCTGATCCAGAACGCCCACACCTCCAACTTCATCGAACCGGTCGGCGAGATGACGCCAAAGCTCTATGCCTGCCCACACCTGCGCACCGGCCACGCCACGGTGCGGCTGCCGCTCAATGCCCCGAGTTGGCTGCGCGCACCGGGGGTGGCAGTCAGCCAGTTCGCCGTGGAGAGTGCCCTGGACGAATGGGCCCACCATCTGCGTCTCGACCCGCTGGAGGTCCGCTTGCGCAACCATGCCGAGGTGGAGCCCCAGAGTGGCAACCCCTGGTCGAGCAAGAGTCTGCGCCAGTGCTATGCGGCCGGTGCGGCGGCCATCGGCTGGGCGGACCGCGATCCCGGCATCGGCGCCATGCGCGATGGCGAGCTGCTGATCGGCTACGGCATGGCGACCGCGGTCTACCACGTTGCCCAGATGGCGGCCTCGGCGCGCATCCGGCTGCAGGCGGACGGCACGGCGGACGTGGAAAGCTCGACCCACGAACTGGGCCAAGGCAGCTGGACGGCCCTGAGCCAACTCGCGGCCGAAGCCCTCGGCTTGCCCCTGGAACTCGTGCGCCTGCATGGCGGCGACACCGACCTGCCCTACAGCTCGCTGACCGCCAGCTCTTCCACCACCCTCAGCCTGGGCGCGGCCATCCAGGCGGCCGCCGACCACCTGCGCCAGCGCCTGGCCGCACTGGTCGATACCCCCTCGCCCGACGCCGGGGACTGGCGACTCGCCAAGGGCGCCCTGGTGAGCCGCACGGCCCCCGGGCAACGTCACGCCCTGGTGGAACTGCTCCGCCGCCATGACCTCGCGGAGGTGAGCGTCGAAGCCAGCACCGCCGGCCAGTTGGCGAATCGTCCCGCCCTCGGTCGCGCCGCCTTCGGCGCCCAGTTCGCCGAGGTCGCGGTGGACCCGCAGCTGGGTACGGTGCGGGTGCGCCGGCTGGTGGGGGCCTTCGCCGGCGGCCGTGTCGTCAATCGCCGGCTGGCGCAGAACCAGCTGGAAGGCGGCATGCTCTGGGGCCTGGGCCAGGCCCTGCTGGAGCAGAGCCGACTGGACCCGAGCCAGGGGCGCTGGATGAACGCCGACCTGGCCGAAGCCCTGGTGGCCACCCAGGCCGATGTGCCCGAGCTGCAGGCCCTGCTGCTGGACGAAGACGACAGCCGCGGGCATCCCCTGGGCATCAAGGGCCTCGGCGAAATCGGCGTGGTCGGCGTCGCCCCGGCCATCGCCAATGCCGTCTTCCATGCCACGGGCATACGGGTACGGCAGCTGCCCATCACCCTGGACCGGCTGCTCGGCTGAGCGAAACGACCTTCCGCCCGACCGGGGCGGCAGGCTATCGTCTGCGCTGGGAAGCTTTTCAGGACCGGGATGTCTCACGCTGTTAGCCAGCCGCTCTCCTGCGCGCATTCCCCGCCGAGGTCCGTCATGCCGATCAAGATCGTTCCGCGCTCTGCCTGCCTGGGGTCGGAGATCACCCCCGAAGCCGTCTACCTGTCCCGGCGCCAGCTGCTCGGGGCCAGCGGCGCCCTGCTCGCCGGCGCCGCCCTGCCCGGCTGGGCGCTGGCGGCCGCTTCCAGCTATGGCGACGTCGAAGCCGCCAAGGGCCCGGACTGGTTCGAACGCAAGCTGCCCGCTACCCGCTGGCAGGCGGCCACGGTGAAGGGCGAGGACATCACGCCCTTCAAGGACGCCACCCATTACAACAACTTCTATGAGTTCGGGCCGGACAAGAGCGATCCCGCCGCCCACGCCGCTCAGCTGCCCACCCAGCCCTGGAGCGTGGTGGTCGATGGCGAGGTGGGCAAACCCGGCACCTACGGTCTTGAAGACCTGTTCGGGCCCGATACCCTGGAGGAGCGCATCTACCGCATGAGGTGCGTCGAGGCCTGGTCGATGGTCATCCCCTGGCTGGGCTTTCCGCTAGCCAGTTTGCTCAAGCGGGTCGAACCCACGGGCAAGGCGCGCTACGTGAAGTTCGAGACGCTAAAGGACCCGCAGCACATGCCCGGCATGAATTCCAGCTTCGCCCTGCTGGACTGGCCCTATGTGGAAGGCCTGCGCCTGGATGAAGCCATGCATCCGCTGACGCTGATGACGGTGGGCATGTACGGCCGGGTGCTGCCCAACCAGAACGGCGCGCCGCTGCGGCTGATCGTGCCCTGGAAGTACGGCTTCAAGGGCATCAAGTCCATCGTGCGCATCAGCCTGGTGGAAGAGCAACCCCGCACCACCTGGCAAGGCATGGCACCCAACGAGTACGGCTTCTATGCCAACGTCAATCCGGAAGTGGATCACCCGCGCTGGAGCCAGGCCCGCGAACGCCGGCTACCCAGCGGCCTGTTCAGCCCCAACGTGCGACCAACACTGATGTTCAACGGCTATGGCGAGGAAGTGGCGTCGCTCTACAGCGGCATGGATCTGCGGAGAAACTACTGATGGGATTGCTGCTCTGGCGGGTCGCGGTGTTCGTCGCCGCACTCTGCCCGCCGCTGTGGTGGCTGTACCAGGCCTGGATCTTCGCCCTTGGCCCGGATCCGGGCAAGGCGCTGGTGGACAAGCTAGGGACCGGCGCCCTGGTGCTGCTGTTGCTGACGCTGAGTCTGACCCCGCTGTCGCGCCTCACCCGCTGGAAGCTCTGGCCGGTGATCCGCCGTCAGCTCGGCCTCTGGACCTTCACCTATGCCCTGCTGCACTTCCTGGGCTACCTGGCCTTCGTGCTGGGCTTCGACCTGTCGCAACTGGGCGTGGAGTTGCAGCGCCGCCCCTACATCATCGTCGGTGCCGCGGCGTTGCTGATCCTGCTGGTCCTGGCCGTTACCTCCAATCGCCCGGCCATGCGCCGCCTGGGCAAGCGCTGGAAGGAGCTGCATCGGCTGGCCTACCTGGTGCTGGGCCTGGGCCTGCTGCACTACCTCTGGATCGTGCGCTCGGACCTGGAAGAGTGGGCGATCTACGCCGCCATCGGCGCCGCGCTGCTGGCCTTCCGCCTGGTGGATGGATGGCGCCGTAAAAGGCGCAGTCGGGCAGCGACCGTCCCTGCGCGCTGATTACCACTGCCGAGACGGAGGGGTCGACCCTTCATGCCTCAAGACCATAGGGGTGGTATTAAATACAGCTATTCAGGAGTGCGGGTGGACTGCCACGGCTCACAGGGCGGTCATAAATAGGCCTGGCGCCAGCGGGCCAGGCCGTTGCCCTGGAGGCGGTCGGTCAGCGCTGCGCGGCCTGGCGCAGGCCCTTCAGGGTGTTGAGCGGGGCATCCACCACGAAGCTGTTGGCCAGCCAGGACGGCACGCTGCCACCCGGCTCGCTCTGGGCCTCGTAGGTCACTTCCGAGCCGCCGTTTTTCGGTACCACGCGCCACTGGCCCTGGAAGCTGGCAACCCGTACGTAGCCGTCGGCGGCGGGACGATAGTCCGGCTGGCCTTCGAGGGTGCGGGTGAAGCCGCCATCGGGCGTCTTCTGCTCGGTAATGTGCAGCACCACGTCACGGGCGGTCACCGGCCAGGGCATGTCGATGCGCATGTAGGTCCAGGCCTGGTTGTCCTGGCGCTTGAGCACCTGCAGCGACTGGCAGCGGAAGATCCATTTGCAGGAGCCCACCGGATCGTCCTGCCGCTTGGCGATGGTGGCCGGATCGGCCTTGATCTGGACCACGCCGCGGTAGGCCTTGTACTTGGAGCCGGCGACGGCCCGGGTATAGACCTGGATCCCGTCTTCCTGCTTGGCGAGTTCCCAGTCCTCGGCCTGGGCCAGGCCGGTGGCTGCGAGCAGAGTCAGGGCGAGGATGGAGCGAAGCGGCTTGTGCATGGGACGTCCCTTGTTGTTGTGGTTGTCGGAGAGCGCAATTCAAAACCGGATCAGGCAGCGGTTTCACCTTCGAGGCGCAGCAGGATGGCCATGGCCTCGGCGCTGCTGGTACCGCAGAACGCCAGTTCGGCCTGGAAGCCGCCGCACACCGCCGGGCGCAGCGGCGAGCCGAACAGGTCGCAGCGATTGGTGCTGTCCAAATGAGCGCAGCGCACCCCGGAGGGCTTGCCCTGGGGCATGCGTGGCAGCGGTGAGGAGATCGAGGGCGCGATGCAACAGGCGCCACAACCCGGACGGCACTCCATGGGTGAAACTCGCAGAGAAAGAGGGTTCAAGCTTAAGAGCAAGGCTGGGGCCTCACAAGCGAATCGTGACCAGATGTCGCTATCGAGTCATGAATGTAACGTCCATTCGCACCTCGCCACGCAACCCCGCGGCCTTTCCACCGTCTTATCTGCGACGAGCGAGGCGGCTGCCCGAGGGCGTGACGATGAAGCATTGGCTGGTGCTGGACCTGGAAGCGACCACCGACGAAGGCGGCTGGCCGCTGGAGTTGATGGAGATCATCGAGATCGGCGCGGTGATGGTGGATACCGAGGGCCAGGAGCTCGGTCGCTATCAGAGTTTCGTCCAGCCCCGGCGCCTGCCGCTGCTGACGCCCTTCTGCCGCGACCTCACCCATATCAGCCAGGCCGACGTCGATGGCGCCGAGCCCCTGGAAAGTACCTGGCCGGCGTTCGAGGCCTGGCTGGGCGCCTATGAGACCACCCTCGCCGGCTGGTGCAGCTGGGGCGATTTCGACCGCCGTCTGCTGGAGCGGGCCTGGCGCGAATACGATCTGCACACCCACCTCGCCCGGGTCCCGCATCGCAATCTCAAGCAGGCCTTCGCCAAGGCCCGTGGCCTGGCGCGTCCGCTGGGTCTCACCGCCGCCCTGGAATCGGCCGGACTGGCCTTTACCGGGGTGCTGCACCGCGCCGAGACCGACGCGCGCAACACCGCCAAGCTGATACCGGCCAGCCTGCCGGCGCTCGCGCGCTAGCCTCGTCTGGAGCGGTGACAGTGGGCCTCGGCCTTGGGCATACTCGCCGACGGTTCTAACCGCTCTCGCACAAGGAAATCCAATGTTCAAGGTCAACGAATACTTCGACGGCACCGTCAAATCCATCGCCTTCAGCCTCAAGTCCAAGCCTGCCACCCTGGGCGTCATGGCCCCCGGCGAATACGAATTCGGCACCAGCCAGCTGGAGATCATGCACGTGGTGGCCGGCGCCCTGACCGTGAAGCTGCCGGGCAGCGAGACCTGGGAAACCTTCGCCGCGGGCAGCCAGTTCACCGTGCCGGCCAACGCCAAGTTCCAGCTCAAGGTCGCGGAAGACACCGCCTACCTCTGCGAATACCACTGAGTTCGGCCGCCCGAGCCGGCAGGCGGGAGTCCGTTGTCCCGCCTGAACGCTTCCGCTTCGCCCCGGTCCTAAGCGACACCGCCGCTTTCGGAACCGTCGCCATGTCGCCAGTCGCAGCCCAGGGCCTTCGCCAGCCGAGCCATGCCCGCCCCTTCGAGCACCAGCCCCGGAATCTCCCGACGCATGGGATAGCCCTTGCGCAACGCGTCGAACGCCTGAGCCCGCGCCTGGGCCGGCAAGGCGAGGGTCGCGCGTAGCGCCGCATCGTCGTCGCGCGGGTCATAGACCGCACGACAGACGCGCCTGAAGGCCGTCGCCTCGGGCGTATCCGCGCCAAACACCAGGCGCTCCAACTGCTGCGGCGGCAACAGATCGCCCAGACCCAGCCGCGGCGTTTCCCCGGTCCAGGCGCAGAACGCCTCGTAGATCTGCGCCGTGCCGCGCCACTTGCCTTCCAGGCTGTGCCCGGCGATATGGGGCGTCACCAGCTGACAGAGACGGGCCAATTCAGGATCGATACCGGGCTCGCCTTCCCAGACATCCAGTGCCACCGCCAGCTCGGCGCCACCCGCCAGATGGGCACGCAGCGCAGCGTTGTCGATCACCTCGCCCCGGCAGGCATTGAGCAGCCAGGTTCCCGGACGCAGGCTGGCGAGGCGAGCGCCATCGAACAGGTGCAGGGTGCGCCGCTCGCCATCACGGATCAGCGGGGTGTGCAGACAGAGCACGTCGCAGCGCTCGACCAGCTCGTCGAGGCGGTGGAAGTCGCCCTGCTCAATCGCCTGACGTGGGGGATCGCAGACCAGCACCGTCCAGCCCAGTCCGCGCAGCACCTCGGCCAGGCGGCCCCCGACCTGGCCGGCGCCGACGATGCCATAGGTGCGCCCGGCCAGATCGGCGCCAGCGCCATCGGCCAGCGCCAGCAGGGCGCCGAGCACCCAGTCCACCACGCCGCGGGCATTGCAGCCGGGCGCATTGCTCCAGCGGATGCCCGCCTGCTCCAGATAGCCGAGGTCCAGATGATCGGTACCTATGGTGCAGGTGCCGACGAAGCCGACCCGAGATCCGGCCAGCAGCGCCGCGTCGACGCGGGTGATGGAGCGCACCAGCAGCGCATCGGCGCGACTCACGGCAGCGCGGTCGAAGGCGCGACCGGGAAGGCGTTCGAGAGTGGCGTGGGTGCCGAAGAAGGCGTCCAGCAGCGGTATGTTTTCGTCGGCGAGAATGTGCATGCCTGGGCACTCGCAAGGGCGGGGACCGGCACTTTAGCAGGCCACCGGCAGCAGGCAACGGTCGCCGCGAGGGTTGCCACCCGGGCCATGAGGACTAGACTATCGGCCCCGAAGCTGACCGAACGATCAAGTGACCGCCTCCCTGCCCCGCATCAGACGTGAATTCGGCGCCCTGCTCTCCCTGGCCGCGCCCATCGTCATCGCCCAGCTCTCCCATTCGGCCATGGGCTTCGTCGACGCCGTCATGGCCGGTCGCGTTGGCCCGCTGGACCTCGCCGCCGTCGCCCTGGGCAATTCCGTGTGGATTCCAGTGTTCCTGCTGATGACCGGCATCCTGCTGGCGACCACGCCCAAGGTGGCCGAGCGCCATGGCGGCGGCCGCAGCCAGGAGATCGGCCCGCTGGTCCGCCAGGCGCTCTGGCTGGCCTTGGGCTGCGGCCTCATCGCCAGCCTGCTGCTGCTCAACGCCCGACCGCTGCTGGTGGCCATGCACGTCGACGCCCAGCTGATCGGGCCGACCCTGCTCTATCTCAAGGGCATCGCCATGGGCTTGCCCGCCACGGCCTTCTACTATGTGCTGCGCTGCTTCAGCGACGGTCTCGGGCGTACCCGGCCGGCGATGCTGGTGGGCCTCGCCGGACTGGCCCTGAACGTGCCGCTGAACTGGATCTTCATCCATGGGCACCTGGGCATGCCAGCCCTGGGCGGCGCCGGGTGCGGCTTCGCCTCGGGCACGGTGATGTGGGCGATGCTGCTGGCCATGCTGGCGATCATCCGCACCGAGCGCTATCGCGCCTGCGCCATCTTCGCCCGCTTCGAGCGACCGCACGGACCCACGCTGCGCGCCCTGCTGGCCATCGGCGTGCCCATCGGCATCGCGGTGTTCGCCGAATCCAGCATCTTTTCCGTGGTGGCCCTGCTGATCGGCGAGCTGGGTCCGACCGTGGTCGCCGGGCACCAGGTGGCGCTCAATTTCTCCGGCCTGGTGTTCATGGTGCCCCTGGCCCTGGGCATGGCGGTGACGGTGCGGGTCGGCCAGGCGCTGGGGCGCGGCGAACCGCGCGAGGCGCGCTTTTCCGCCGGGGTCGGCATGGCCGCCGGACTGCTCTGCGCCTGCGTTTCCTGCACCCTGATGCTGACCGCGCGCACGGCTATCGCCGGCCTCTATTCCCAGGACCAGGCGGTGATCCAGCTGGCGGCCTCGCTGCTGGTGTTCGCCGGCATCTTCCAGTTCTCCGATGCCATCCAGGTGACCGCCGCGGGCGCCCTGCGCGGTTATCAGGATACCCGCGCGACCATGGTCATCACCCTGCTGGCCTACTGGGGCGTGGGCCTGCCGGTGGGCTGGGCGCTGGGGCTGAGCGACTGGTTCGGGGCACCAAGGGGTCCGGCCGGCCTCTGGCAGGGTCTGGTACTGGGGCTGACCTGCGCGGCCATCCTGCTCTCGGTGCGGCTGGCCCGCAGTGCCCGGCGACGCATCCACAGCGCCAAGCCCTTGCTACACTGACCCCCTCTCGTCGGACGGCCCTGGGCCGTTCAGGACGGGCGTTTCCCCCTTTCGCGAGCGTGCGGCTTCGATGATCTTTCGCCTGCTACAGCTGTTTTGCCTCTGCTTCCTGTTCATCGGCCCGGTCCAGGCCGCCCTCCCCGGGCTGCCGGGCGCCCAGAAGGATCAGGTCGATCCGCAATTCGGCCAGTCCCTGGACCAGGTCATCAAGACCCTGGAAAGCGAGCAGCAGCGCAATCGTCTGTTGGCGGATCTCAAGAAGCTACAGGCGGCCCAGGCCAAGGCCGAACCCAGCGCCTCCCAGGGCGTGATCGGGCTGATCACCGACACCATGACGGTGGTCGAGCAGCAATTGCAGCGCGACAACCTGCGCGAGCGCTGGCAATTCCAGCTGGAGCAGGCGGGCGCGGAGCTGGCCATGTTGGCACCCGCGCCCGAACAGCGACTCAATCTGCTCTCGGGCTTCGTCATCACCCTGGCCTTCTGGGCCGGTTGCGCCCTGGGCCTGAAGAGCATCAGTCATCGGCTGCGCATCAGGTTCAGGCTCTCCGAGGAACTCCCGCTCAGGCCACGGACCCTGGACCTGGTGCGTTTCGCCCTGCGCAAGCTGGCACCCTGGCTGCTGGCGTTCGTCATCACCCTGCTGGTATCCCTGTGGATGCCGGACTCCCTGGGCAAGACCGTCGCCGTCACCCTGGCCTATGCCGCCGTCATTGGCCCGCTGTTCGCGGCAACGGTGGTGGTGATCTGCTCCCTGCCCAGCGGCGCTCACCGCAGCCGGGCGTTGCTGATCCTGCGTCGCCGCGCCTTTCGCCCGCTATGGATCATCGGCAGCCTGGCGGCCCTGGGTGGCGCCGCCAGCGATCCGCACCTGGCCGAGACCCTGGGGCCACACCTGGCCGCGGTCATCGCCATCGGCGCCAACATCTGCGCGGCGCTGCTCACCGCCCAGTTCGCCCTGAGATTCCGCCGACCCATCGCCCACCTGATCCGCAACCAGCCGCTGGCCAAGCGCCAGGCGCTGCACGGGCTGCAGGGCGTGCGCCATCTGATCGCCCGCCTCTGGCACCTGCCGCTGCTGATCCTGGTGGCGGTCTCGGTGGTGGCCACCTTTGTCTCCGCCGGCGATACCAGCGACGCCCTGCGCCGGGCGCTGCTGTTCGCCGTGACCATGGGCGCCGCCCTGGGGCTCAACGCCCTGGTGCGGGCGCGCCTGCTGCGCCGGCGACCGCACGGCCGGATCCAGGAGGCCTATGCCGAACGGCTGCGGGCCTTCTTCGTGCTGGTGCTGGGTATCGTCATCTGGCTGGTGGGGATCGAGCTGGCGCTGCGCGCCTGGAATCTTTCGCTGCTGAGATTCAGCCAGGGTGACGGCCATGCGGTCGCCAGCAAGTTCTTTGGCCTGGGTGGCACCCTGCTGCTGGCCTGGCTGGTGTGGATCCTGGCCGATACCGCGATCCACCGCGGCCTCAATCTGCATCGCGTCAGCCCGAACAATGCCCGCGCCCAGACCATGTTGCCGCTGATCCGCAACGTGCTGTTCCTGACCATCTTCGTCATCGCCCTGATCGTCGCCCTGGCCAACATGGGCGTGAACGTCACCCCGCTGCTGGCCGGTGCCGGCGTCATCGGCCTGGCGGTGGGCTTCGGCGCCCAGAGCCTGGTGGCCGACCTCATCACCGGGCTGTTCATCATCATCGAGGACTCCCTGGCCATCGGCGACTACGTCGACGTGGGCAACCACCTGGGCACCGTCGAGGGACTGACCATCCGTACCGTGCGGCTGAGGGATATCGATGGCATCGTCCACACCATCCCCTTCAGCGAGATCAAGAGCATCCAGAACTACTCGCGGCAATTCGGCTACGCCATCTTCCGCCTGCCGATTCCCCAGGCGCTGTCGGTGGACAAGGCCATCGAGATGGTCCAGGACGTCGGTCGCTCGTTGCGCCAGGATCCGCTGATGGGCCGGGACATCTGGTCGCCGCTGGAGCTGCAGGGGGTGGAAAGCTTCGATTCCGGCATGGCGATCCTGAGATTCCGCTTCAAGACCGCGCCGATCAAGCAGTGGGAGGTGTCGCGGGCCTTCAACCTCAGGCTCAAGCGCTACCTGGACGATGCCGGCATCGAGCTGGCCTCGCCACGCATGAACGTGCGCTATGAGGTGGGCGGCTCGCCGTTGGACCAGGCGACGCGAGGCGGCGAGGCGCCCAGCGAGGGCTGACCCGGCTTCGCTGGCACGACGGCCGGCCCTCGCGACCGGCGGGAATAGCCTCTAGGGTGGGGATGACCTGTTCCGACGAGGCTTTCCCATGCCCTTGCGTACCCTGCTCTGCTATGGCGACTCCAACACTCACGGCACCCGGCCCCTGACCCAGCCTGGCGTACTCGAACGCTTCGGTTGGGACGAACGCTGGCCTGGCGTCCTGGCCCGCGGGCTGGGCACAGATTGGCGGGTGATCGAGGAAGGCCTGCCTGCCCGCACCACGGTGCACGACGATCCCATCGACGGCCACCACAAGAACGGCCTGAGCTATCTCCGGCCCTGCCTGGAGAGCCAGCTGCCGGTGGACGTCCTGCTGCTGATGCTGGGCACCAACGACCTCAAGGCGCGGCTGTCGGTGACCCCGGCGGACATCGCCAGTGCCCTGCAGGTGCTGCTGGACGAGATCGGGCGTTGCAATGCCGGGCCGGGCGGCGCCACGCCCCAGCTCATCGTCATGGCGCCGGCGCCCATCGAGGAAGTGGGCTTTCTCGGCGAGATCTTCGCCGGCGGTGCGGCCAAGTCCCGCGCGTTGGCCGCACGTTATCGCCAGGTGGCCGAAGCCCAGGGCGCAACCTTCGTCGATGCCGGCGAGATCATCCAGGTGAGTCCGGTGGACGGGGTGCATTTCGAGGCGGACCAGCATCGGCGGCTGGGAGAACATCTGATGGAGGTGGTCAGGAGCCTGGGTGCCACCTGAACGCAAGGTGGACCACGGCATGGCCTTGGCCACGGAGTCGGCGGCCTACCGCGGAAAGCGCTGCGTGGTTTTCCATGCTACGGCGCGCTTGGCATCGGCCTGTTGGGCTTCGACGATGGAGCCGTCTCAACCCAACCTACGAAAGGCAATCCCGCGCGGTGCGGGCCTTGGCTACGCATCATAGGTTGGGTTGAGCGCAAGCGAAGCCCAACAGACCGATCTCAGCATCCAGCGTTGGGCTTCGACGAGGGAGCGGTCTCAATCCAACCTACGGCTGACTCCTTGTGTGGGAGCGGCCCACGGCCGCGATAAGAGGTCGAGCCTTAGCTGGAACTGACGAGATGAGCCCGCTTTATCGCGGCCATGGCGGTCCGCCGATGCGGCGCTCCTACAGGTACTCGACGGGCTGCGGAGCGGTACCTTTGCCTCACTCCACCTTCTTGCGAATCCAGTACAGATAGCGCCCTTCCCCCTCGCTCTTCTCCACCAGTTCATGGCCGAGGAAGACGCAGAACTTGGGGATGTCGCGCTGGGTGGAGGGGTCGGTGGCGATGACCTTGAGCAGGGCGCCGGGGGCGATGTCGCGCACCTTGTTGTGCAGCATCATCACCGGCTCCGGGCAGTTCAGCCCGCTGGCGTCGAGGGTGGCATCGGCTTCGAGGGTCATGGGGTCTCCAAGGGGTAAAGCGGTTACGGCGATCTGCATTCAGAGCGTGGTAGAGGCCTAGGGTTTCTTGTCCAGCCGCCGCAGGTGACAAGTCACTTCCTCGCGGTCGTGGTAGAGCTGCTTGCAGCCGATGACGACGCGCTGGCCGCGATCGGCGAAATGCGCGTGCAGGCGCTCGAGGATGCCGGCCACTTCGCGATAGCGCTGCTTCATCGGCAGCTTGAGATTGACCACCGCCTCGCGGCAATGACCCTCGCCGATCCAGCGCTCGATCAGCGCCGCGGTGCGCGCGGGCTTCTCGACGATGTCGCAGACCATCCAGTCCACCGGGCGCCTGGGGACGAAGGCGTAGCCGTCGACCTGCAGGTGCTCCACCAGGCCCGTGTCCATCAGCGCCTCGTTCATGGGGCCGTTGTCCACCGCCGTCACCAGCATCTCGCGGGCCACCAGCTGCCAGGTCCAGCCACCCGGGGCGGCGCCCAGATCGACGGCGCGCATCTCGGAGGACAGGCGGGTTTCCCAATCGGGACGCGGGATGAAGTGGTGCCAGGCCTCTTCCAGCTTGAGGGTCGAGCGACTGGGAGCCTCGCGGGGAAACCTCAGCCGCGGGATGCCCATGGGCCAGAGGGCGGCGTTGCCCGGCTCGACCACGCCGACGAAAACCTCGCGTCCGCTGAGAAAGGTCAGCTGCAGCCGCGGCGCCCGGGCATCGTCCACCAGGCGGCCGGCCTTGCGCAGCGCCAGGGTCAGGGGGCGCTCGAATTTCTTGCAGAACGTGGAGAGCGCCTTGCCATCGTTGGTGTCGGGCATCTCCAGGGCCAGACTGCCGCAGACAGGATAGTCAGCCAGCAGCTCCAGCAGCGGGCCGATGCGGTCCTGCTCGGGCAGGCCGAGAAAGGCGCCACGGGACCACTGGCGGGGAAAGATCAGCTCCGCGAAGGTGATGGTCTGCATCAACCGGGCGGCACCCTCGGCGTCGCCACAGACGAATTCGGCATAGGCCGCACCCGGCTTGCCCTTGGAATAACCGGCCACGCCGAGCAGCGCCGCCCGCTCGCCGAGCTCGGCGCAGACCTCGCCTTCGAATCCGGTACGGCACAGCAGCAACAGGGTATTCACGAAGGGGCTTCCTCAAGGGGTCACGCAGGGCGCGCACTATACCCCAGCGCGCCCGCTGGGGAACGCCAGCGGCGCCTATCGGTCCAGTACTACACCTAGAAAAATCAGTCCGCCCAGCGCTGGTACGGGTCTCCTTCACCTTTCGAGGCTCGAACGGCCAGCGGGCAACCGTCGAAGCGTCGATAAGGAGACCCCTGATGCCAGCCCTGGACAGCCTCAAAAGCCTCAAGACCCTGCAGGTCGGTGAGCGCACCTACCACTATTACAGTCTGCCCGACGCGGCGCAGACCCTGGGCAATCTCGACAAGCTGCCCAAATCCCTCAAGGTGCTGCTGGAGAACCTGCTGCGCTGGGAAGACAACCAGACCGTTACCGGCGAGGACCTCCAGGCCCTGGCCGACTGGACCAAGACCCGTTCCGCCAACCGCGAGATCCAGTACCGGCCGGCGCGGGTACTGATGCAGGACTTCACCGGCGTACCGGCAGTGGTCGACCTGGCCGCCATGCGCGAAGCCGTGGCCAAGGCCGGTGGCGATCCGCAGCGGATCAATCCGCTTTCTCCTGTCGACCTGGTGATCGACCACTCCGTGATGGTGGATCGCTACGCCAGCGAAAACGCCTACCACGAGAACGTCGAGATCGAGATGGAGCGTAATGGCGAGCGCTATGCCTTCCTGCGCTGGGGCCAGAACGCCTTCGACAACTTCCGCGTGGTCCCGCCGGGCACCGGCATCTGCCACCAGGTCAACCTGGAGTACCTGGGCCGCACCGTCTGGACCAAGGACGAGGACGGCCGCACCTATGCCTTCCCCGATACCCTGGTCGGCACCGACTCCCACACCACCATGATCAATGGCCTGGGCGTGCTGGGCTGGGGCGTGGGCGGCATCGAGGCCGAGGCGGCCATGCTCGGCCAGCCGGTGTCCATGCTGATCCCCGAGGTGGTGGGCTTCAAGCTCACCGGCAAGCTGTGCGAGGGCATCACCGCCACCGACCTGGTGCTGACCGTGACCCAGATGCTGCGCAAGAAGGGCGTGGTGGGCAAGTTCGTCGAATTCTTCGGCGATGGCCTGGCCACCCTGCCCCTCGCCGACCGCGCCACCATCGGCAACATGGCGCCGGAGTACGGCGCCACCTGCGGCTTCTTCCCGGTGGACCAGATCACCCTGGATTACCTGCGCCTGTCCGGTCGTCCCGAGGAGACCGTGCAGCTGGTGGAAGCCTACACCCAGGCCCAGGGCCTGTGGCGCAATCCCGGCGATGAGCCGGTGTTCACCGACGTGCTGGAGCTGGACATGGGCGAAGTCCAATCCAGTCTGGCCGGTCCCAAGCGACCCCAGGATCGCGTATTGCTAGGCGAGGTCGCCAAGACCTTTGGCGACTTCACTGCCCTGGCGCCGAAAAAAGCCGAGGCCCCCAAGGCGGGCAGTGGCGTGGAGGTCCAGCTCGACGGCCAGACCTTCCAGCTAGAGGACGGTGCCGTGGTGATCGCCGCCATCACCTCCTGCACCAACACCTCCAACCCCAGCGTGATGATGGCCGCCGGTCTGCTGGCGAAGAAGGCCGCCGAGAAAGGCCTGATGCGCAAGCCCTGGGTCAAGTCGTCCCTCGCCCCCGGCTCCAAGGTGGTGACCGACTACTACAACGCCGCCGGACTCACCCCCTATCTCAACGACCTCGGTTTCGATCTGGTCGGCTATGGCTGCACCACCTGCATCGGCAACTCCGGTCCGCTGCTCGATCCCATCGAACAGGCGATCCAGGACGCCGACCTCACCGTGGCCTCGGTGCTCTCCGGCAACCGCAACTTCGAAGGCCGGGTGCATCCGCTGGTCAAGACCAACTGGCTGGCCTCGCCGCCGCTGGTGGTGGCCTATGCGCTGGCCGGCAGCGTCAAGGTCGATCTGACCCAGGAGCCGCTGGGCATGGGTAACGACGGCCAGCCGGTCTATCTGAAAGACGTCTGGCCCACCCAGCAGGAAGTGGCGGACGCCGTGCAGAAGCTCGACACCGCCATGTTCCACAAGCAATACGGCGCCGTATTCGACGGCGACGAGAAGTGGCAGGCGATCCAGGTGCCGGACGCCGAGACCTATGTCTGGGATGCCGACTCCACCTACATCCAGAATCCGCCCTTCTTCGAGACCATTGCCGGCGATCCGCCGCGCATCGCCGACATCCACGATGCCCGCATCCTGGCGCTGCTGGGCGACTCGGTCACCACCGACCACATCTCCCCTGCCGGCAACATCAAGAAGGACAGCCCCGCCGGCCGCTACCTGGCCGAGCATGGCGTGGACTATGCCGACTTCAACTCCTACGGCTCGCGCCGCGGCAACCACGAAGTCATGATGAGAGGCACCTTCGCCAACATCCGCATCAGGAACGAGATGCTCGGTGGCGAGGAAGGCGGCAATACCTTCCACGTCCCCACGGGCGAAAAGCTGTCGATCTATGACGCGGCCATGAAGTACGAACTGGAAAACACCCCACTGGTGATCATCGCCGGCAAGGAATACGGCACTGGCTCCTCCCGTGACTGGGCGGCCAAGGGCACCAATCTGCTGGGCGTGAAGGCCGTGGTCGCCGAGAGCTTCGAGCGCATCCACAGGTCCAACCTGGTGGGCATGGGCGTGTTGCCGCTGCAGTTCAAGGACGGCGTGGACCGCAAGTCCCTGGGGCTGACCGGCAAGGAAAAGATCGCCGTGCTGGGCATCGACGGTGTCGAGTTGCGGCCGCGCATGCCGCTGACCCTGGAAGTCACCCGCGAGGATGGCAGCCTGGACAGCGTCGAGGTGCTCTGCCGCATCGACACGCTCAACGAGGTGAGCTACTTCAAGGCCGGCGGCATCCTGCACTACGTGCTGCGGGAGTTCCTGGCGAAGCCTGCGGCCTAACCTGGCGGCAACGGACGCCCGGCAGCCTGGCTGCCGGGCGTTCTGCTGTCAGGAGGTTGCCAACAGCTGACTCGCCTCCTGCCCGACCCCCTCGACCACCCCCTGCAGTGGTCCGAGAAAGCGCGGATGGATCAGCCACAGCTGGATTTCCGGCCTGAAGTCCTTCAGCGGGATCACCACCAGGCGTTCGCGGTGGGCACTCAAGGCCAGCAGCGGTGCCGGGACCAGGCCGAGGCCCTGGCCGTCCGCCACCAGGCCGAGCTGGAGTTCGGTGCCATAGGTTTCCAGATTGATGCGCAGCGCCTGGCCCTGCTCGGCCAGGGTGCGTTGCAGACTGGCGCGAAAGCCGCAGCCGTCGGGGTTGAGTACCCAGCCCTGACCCTGGATATCGGCCAGCCGCCGCGCCTTGGCCGGCGCCTGGTCTCGGGCGCCGACCACCTGCAGCGGCATGGCGCCGAGGGCCTGGGCCTCGACGTTGTCGGGAAACACCTTGTTGGCCGGAAACAGTACCAGGGCGCCGTCCAGCTCGCCATGCTCGATACGGCTGACCAGCACGCTGCCCCAGCCGGTCGCCACCTGGGTACGCAGTTCCGGGTAGCGGGTACGGATGGCCTTCACGGCCTCCAGCAACAGCGCATCGCCCAGGGTCTGGGGCACGCCCAGGCGTAGCAGCCCGGACGGCGGGGCATCGCCCGCCACCCGCTCGCGCAGGGCGTCCATCTCGCGCAGGATGGCGCGGCAGTGGCCGTAGACCTCCTGCCCCAGGCGTGTCGGCTTGAGTGGCTTGGTGTGGCGGTCGAGCAACTCGACACCCAGATCCTGTTCCAGGCTCTGCAGGCGGCGGGTGATGGCTGGCTGGGTAAGTCCCAGGGACAGCGCGGCGGCATTGAGGGAACCGCTGCGGAGCACCGCGACAAAGGCTTCGATATCGTCGGTCTTCATGAGGAGGCGTCTGACTTCCCGTTGCTGGACATGCGCCTCAAGCATAACGCAACACCTCCGCTGCTGCCGGTGCTCAGTGTTGCGCCGTCTGCGCGAGCGGTGCCAGGCTCGTTCCGAAGCCATCGTAGAACAGGCGACTGGCGTCATAGCCCTTGACCAGGCCTTCGCCGGCGAAGAAGTCGACGGTGCGCTGCGCCTGGGCAATGGCCGCGGGGGTGACCGGTCCGAGACTGGTGCGAGCACGGCCGAACCAAGCCTGGGCGATGGCCGCGTCAGCGCGGGTGCGCTCAGCCCAGGCGCTGGCGTAGCGCGCCGTGTGCTCGGGATCGGCATTGGCCCAGGTCCGGGCCTGCTGCAGCCGCCGGAGGAAATCGGCGATGGCCTGGTGCCTGGCGGCATCGTCCAGCGCACCCTGGCTGGCCACCACGAAACTCTGCGCGGGGATCAAGCCTTCGGCAGTGGTGAGCACCCGGGCGCCGTGGCGCTGGGCCTGGGTGACATAGGGTTCCCAGGTGGCGATGGCGTCCACCGAGCCACCCTCCAGCGCATGGGAGGCATCCAGGGCATTGAGGTAGCGAACGTTCACCTGCTCGCGCCGCACGCCCGCCCGGTCAAGGGCGGACAAGGCCAATTGCTGGCTCCAGGAGCCCTTCCAGATGGCCACCGTCTTGCCCTGCAGATCCGCCAGGTTGTGGATGCTGGAGTCGCCACGCACCAGGATGGCCACGCCCTCGAGGCTCTGACGACTGATGCCCACCACCCTGATCGGTGCGCCCAGGGCACCGAGGAACAGCGGCGGCGCATCGCCCAGCAGACCCAGGTCGAGGCTGCCGACATTGAGCGCCTCGGCCACCGGCGAACCGGCGGTGAATTGCTTCCAGTCCAGCTGGTACGGCAGGTCGTTGAGGACACCGGCGGCTTCCATCACGGTGCGGGTGTTGTAGCTCTGGTCGCCCACCACCAGCGTGGTGGCCAACGCCTGGGTAGCGGCCAGCAGGCCGAGGGTGAGGCCAACAAGGGTCTTGCGCAGCATGGGAAGTCTCTCGTCAGGTGTAGGCACGGATATCGGGGTACTGGCCATTGACCGCATAACGCCCGACCTCCAGCACCTTGTAGGCCAGGGGGTCGTGGAGGCTGTGGGTGCGTACATCGCGCCAGAAGCGGTCCAGGCCCAGGCGGTTGTGGGTGGCGCGGGCACCCAGGGCGTCGAATACCCGGGTGGTGACGTCCAGGGCGGTACGGGCAGCCAGCACCTTGGCGCTGGCCACGGCGATGGCCGTCTCGCCGCGCAATTCGGCGGTGAAGGCGGCATCCGCCTCGAGCAGGTCATCCACCCGCCGGGCCGCCACCTCGGCGAGGGCCACGGCGCCCTGCAGGGCGATCCAGAGTTCGCCCACCTGGCTCAGCACCAGTTGATCCTCGCTGGCGCTGGCGGCGAGGGAATGCACCCAGGGTCGCGCTTCCGCGTGCAGATATCGCCGCGCCTCGCGCAGCGCGCCCTGGGCGGCGCCCAGGTAGTACTGGGTGAAGGCCGACTGGTTGACCGGGGTACGGATCACCGCGGCGAAGTCACCGGCATCTTCCAGATCGCAGACCTGGACCTCCTCGGCGCTGGCCCAGACGTCGTCAAGGGTGAAGCTGCCGCTGTCGCTGCGCGCCACGCCGAAGTGGTCCCAGTCGTCGGCATAGGCGAGTCCCGGGCGATCCGCCGGCAGGGTGACCATCAACCGCACCCCGCTCTCCCGATCACGGGCGCTGATGGTGAGGCGATCGGCGAAGGCGGCGCCACTGCAGAAGCCCTTGCGCCCGGTCAGGCGATAGCCGCCACCGGCGCTCGGCGTGGCGAGGATGTCGTCATCCCGTGGATTGACCACCCCGGCCAGCCACAGCCGGCCCTCGGCGATTTCCGCCAGCAACCGATCGCGCCGCGGCTGGGGTTCGCGGCGCAGGTTCACGGTATTGAGCAGGTGATAGCCAAAGAGCAGGCCGACCGAGCCGTCGCCGGCGGCGATCTCGCGCAGCACGCGCATGGCCAGCGACCAGGGCTGGCCGGCACCCCCGAGCCGCACGGGTATGACCAGGTTGCTCAGGCCACTGTCCTTGAGTCGTTGCAGCTGGGCGTCGGGACGCAGGCGGTCGCGTTCATCGGCCACCACCCGGGCGGCGAATTCCGCGCTGATCTCGCGGGCCAGCGTCAGCCAGCCAGCAGCCTCTTCGATCGTGCTCATCTAGTCCTCCAGGGGGCCGAGGCCCAGGTGATCTCTCAGGGTCGTGCCCTGGTACTGGCGTCGGAACAGGCCGCGGCGCTGCAGGTGCGGCACTACGCTCTCGCTGAATTCGACGAAGGAACCCGGCAGGTAGCCGGGGGAAATCACGAAGCCATCGCAACCACCGGCTGCGAACCACTCGGCCAGCTGGTCGGCGATCTGGGCCGCGGTACCCACCAGCTGCGGCACGCGGACACTGGCGGCGTAGCTGCGACCCAATTCGGCCAGGGTGGTACGCGGCCCCAGCGCCAGCAGCTTCTCGGCAGCGGCCGGCGGCAGGTCGCCGACCTCGGCCACCTCGCCCAGGGCGGTGTCCAGGGTGAAGCGCGACAGGTCGATGTTGAGCTGGGAGCAGAGGGTGATCAGCCCCACCTCCGGTTGCGCCAGGGCGTTGTGTCTTTCCTGCTTGGCGCGCGCCTCGGCTTCGCTGCCGCCGATGAAGGGCATGACCGAGGTGAGGATCTTGCAGCCGTCGGGTGACCGCCCCTGCTCCAGCACCTGGCGGCGGACGTCGTCGCGGAAGGCGCGCATGGCGGCGAGATTCGGCTGGATGGTGAAGATGGCTTCCGCCCAGCGCGCGCCGAAGCGCCGGCCGCGGCCGCTGGAACCGGCCTGGATCAGCACCGGGCGCCCCTGGGGACTGCGCGGGATGTTGAGCGGGCCCTCCACGCGGAACCAGTCGCCCTGGTGATCGAGGGCGCGCACCTGCGCGGGATCGGCCAGCACCCCCGCCTCCCGATCCAGGCGCAGGGCCTCGGGTCCCCAGCTGCGCCAGAGCTTGACCGCTACCTCGACGAATTCGTCGGCGCGGTCGTAGCGCAGGTCGTGCTCCAGGTGGCGCTCCTTGCCGAACAGCCGGCCCTCGCTGTCGTTCATCGAGGTGACGATGTTCCAGGCGGCGCGCCCGCGGGACAGGTGATCGAGGGTGGCGAAGGCCCGGGCGACATGGGCGGGCTCGTAGTAGGTGGTGGAGCGGGTGCAACCCAGCCCGAGGTGGCGGGTGTGGGCCACCAGGTAGGACAGCAGCGGCAGTGGATCGAGTCGGGTGGCGTCCTGGGCGCCCAGGCGCAGGGCGGTCTCCCGCGAGCCGCCGAGCTGGTCGCCCACCGCCAGGCGGTCGGCGAAGAACAGGAAGTCGAACAGGCCCTCTTCCAGGGCCTTGGCGGCACGGACGTAGTAGTCCGGGTCGAGGAAATCACCCTGGGTCTCCGGATGGCGCCAGACGGCGTGGCTATGGACGACGGGACCGGCCAGCAGGAAGCCGGCGAGGTGCAGGTGGCGACTCATCGGCTGGCCTCCCGAGGCGCTTGCAGGTAGCGATTGAAACTCTGGTCATAGAGCGGCTTGACGTCATAGGGCTGCGGCAGCACCCCGGCCTTGACCAGGAAGTCGGCGGTCTTCTGGCCGTCGCTCAGGGTCTGGGCGCTGATCGGTTCGACCCAGGTGGCATCGCGCCGGAACCAGCGCTCGGCGATGGCCGGATCGGAGTTGTTGCGCCTGGCCCAGGCCTGGGCATAGACGTCGACGTGGTCGCGGGCCCAGCTGCGGGCGCGTTGCAGGCGGGCGACGAAATCGCCGATGGCGGCGCGGTGCTCGTCCAGGTGCTGGGTGTTGGCCACCACATAGACCGGCGCCGGCATCAGGTCCCTGGCGGTGACCAGCACCCGTCCGCCCTGGCGTTCCACCATGCTGACGTAGGGCTCCCAGGTGGCGGTGGCGTCCAGGGTGCCCTGGCTCAGGGCGACCATGGCCTCGGTGGGCATCAGGTAGCTGTAGCGCGGCGCATCGCTGGGCAGCCCGGCCTGTTCCAGCGCCGAATACACCAGCTGCTGGCTCCAGGAGCCCTTCCAGATGGCCACGCGCTTGCCGGCCAGGTCCGCCACGGTTTTGATGGGTGAATCCTTGCCCACGACGATGGCGGTGCCGTCCGGACGGTTGCGGGTCACCGCCACCACCTTGATCGGTCCCCCGCGGGCGGCCAGGGCGATCACCGGGGTGTCGCCGACGATGCCCAGGTCGATGGAGCCGACGTTGAGCGCCTCCACCACCGGCCCCCCGGCGTTGAATCTCTTCCACTGGATCTGGTACGGCAGGTCCTTGAGTTCACCCGCCTGCTCCAGCAGGGTACTGCTGTAGTAGAACTGGTCACCGATGGTGAGGGTGACCGCCTGGGCCAGGCCGGCGGAGGTGCCGGCCAGCAGGCCGGCGGCGAAAAGCAATCCCTTGATCACGAAGGCGTCTCCTCGAAGGTATCGGGAGCGCTCCGTGGGTACGGTCGCGCGGTGGGTGGGTCAGCAGGCTTCAGCCGGTGCGACGGGCGCCGGCCAGGCGCGCGGCGACCTTCTCACGCGTCAGGGGGATCAGCTCACGGCCATATTCCACGGCGTCGTTGAGCGGATCGAAACCGCGGATCAGGAAGCTGTCGACGCCCAGGTCGTAGTAGTCCAGCAAGGCATCGGCCACCTGCTCGGCGGTGCCCACCAGCGCGGTGGAGTTGTGCCCGCCGCCGACCAGGGCGGCGATGCCGGTCCAGAGCCGGCGATCCACGCGGTCGCCCAGGGCCACGGTATCGCGCAGGCGCTGGGCCCCGACCGCTTCCGGCTTGGCCGGATGCACGGCGCCTTCAGCGGCCAGGCGCGCCTTGGCCTGTTGGCGGATGGCCTCGGCCTTGACCCAGGCGGCGTCCTCGGTGTCGCCGAGGATCACCCGGAAGGAGACGTTGAACCTGGGGGTGCGGCCATGGCGCGCCGCCTCGGCGCGGACCGCGGCGATAGTCTCGCGGGTCTGGGCCAGGGACTCGCCCCAGAGCGCGAAGACATCGGCGTGCTTGCCGGCCACCCGCAATGCGGCCGGTGAGGAGCCGCCGAAATAGACCGGCAGGCTCGGCTGCTGCAGCGGCTTGATGGCGGAGAAGCCATTCGCCACCCGGTAGTGCTCGCCCTCGTGGTCGAAGGGCTGGGTGCTGGTCCACTCCTGGCGCACCACGTCGAGGAATTCCTCGGTACGGGCATAGCGCTGGTCGTGGTCGAGCCAGTCGCCGTCCTTGCGCTGCTCGCCGTCGCTGCCGCCGCTGATGATGTGCACCGCCAGGCGGCCGTCGAGCAGATGGTCGAGGGTCGCCAGCTTGCGCGCCGCCAGGGTCGGGGCGACGAAGCCGGGACGGTGGGCCAGCAGGAACTTGAGCGTCTGCGTCGCCTGCCCGGCCAGGGCAGTGACCAGGAAGCCATCGGGTTGATCGGACCAATAGCCCACCAGGATGCGATCGAAGCCGGCCTGCTCGTGGGCCTGGGCGAAGCGGGTGACATAACCCTTGTCGAAGATGGGACCGGAGGGGGCGATGATCTCCGAGGTGAGGCGATGGCCGATCATGCCGAGGAATTGAACGCTCATGGTGGTGAATCCCGTGCCGAAGTAGAGAGGGGACGCCTTCCGGGAAGACGTTGGCTGGGGTTCACCTTAGGCAGCCAGGGCATAAGAAGGAAATTCCTTATACGCATATCCTAATTCGAGTTTTATTTAATGTATGCATTTATCGCGGACGAATCAGCGCTCCTTATCGTGACCGCGGTAGTGCGGTAGCGTGGAAAACGGCGCAGCCTTTTCCGCTGGAGGCGTTCGCTGCAAAGGGCGCCCTCAGCCCAGCCCTCTCCCCGGGGGAGAGGGGGCCGTCCGCGCGAAGGTCTGGATCCTCGGTTACCCGGCCAAAGTCCGTGCCTTGTCGGGCTTCGACGGTGGAGCCGGCGCAACCCAACCTACAGGGATGTTCCGTAGGCTGGGTTGAGCGTGGCGAAGTCCAACCCGCCGGGGAAGACCCTACCGCTGCATGCCCCACTTCTTCACCGTCAGCCGTTCCAGGGTGGCGAACACCAGGCCTTCCACCAGCAGGCCGATGATGATCACCGCGGCAAGGCCAGCGAAGACGCGGTCGGTGTAGAGCTCGTTGCGATTCTGGAAGATGTACCAGCCCAGGCCGCCCTTGCCGCTGGAAGCACCGAACACCAGCTCGGCGGCGATCAGGGTGCGCCAGGCGAAGGCCCAGCCAATCTTCAGGCCCGAGACGATGGCCGGCAGCGCCGCCGGGATGAGGATCAGCCCGACGTACCTCAGCCCCTTGAGGCCGTAGTTGCGCCCCGCCATGCGCAGGGTGTCGGAAACGCCGAGAAAGCCCGAGTAGGTGTTGAGCGCCATGGGCCAGAGCACCGAATGCACCAGCACGAACACCAGGCTGTTCTCGCCCAGGCCGAACCAGAGCAGCGCCAGGGGCAACAGGGCGATGGCCGGCAGCGGGTTGAACATCGAGGTCAGGGTGCCGAGCAGGTCGCGACCGAACTGGGTGGAAACGGCCAGGGCGCTCAACGCCAGGGCCAGGACCACGCCCAGCAGATAGCCCTTGAGCAGGGTGCCGAGGGAAATGGCGACCTTGGCCAGCAACTCGCCGGTCACCAGGCCATCCCAGAAGGCCGCGGCGGTCTGCAGGAAGCTGGGCAGCAGCAGGTCGTTGCCCTGCCAGCGGGCGGCCACTTCCCAGGCCAGCATCAGGATCGCCAGGATCACCAGCTTGCGCAGCCAGGCCTGGCTCCACAGGCGCGTCGCCAGGGGCAGCTCGACCGCCAGCGGCAAGTCGTCGAGGGGCGCAAGGTCCCGTTGGTATTCGGCCCGCACCGGGGGCTGTCGAGTCATGGGTCTACCTCGAAACTAGTAGGAAATGCGGCCCTGGACGATGGCCTGCTGCAGGCGCAGGCGCTCGTCGGCGACCTCGGGTGGGAGCGTCTGAACGTCGTCGGGGAACAGCAGGTTGTGGATGCGCAGCGCGGTACTCTGGAATTCGGCGCCGCCGAAGTCCTCAAGGCCGAACTGGTGGCAGTTGAGTTCCGCACGGACCCGGCCCGGATGGGGCGACAGCAGCAGGATGCGGTTGCCCACCACCAGCGCCTCTTCGATAGAATGGGTGACGAACAGCAGGGTGAAGCGCACCTCGTCCCAGAGCGCCAGGAGTTCTTCCTGCATCTTGCGGCGGGTCAGGGCGTCGAGGGCGGCGAAGGGTTCGTCCATCAGCAGGATCTTGGGCTGCATGGCCAGGGCCCGGGCGATGGCCACCCGCTGCTTCATGCCGCCGGAAAGATGATGCGGATAGGCATCGACGAAGCGCGTCAGGCCGACCTTGTCCAGGTAGTGCAGCGCCCGCTCGCGCGCCTCGCCACGACTGGCCTGGCGACTGGCGAGCAGCGGGAACATGGTGTTCTCCAGCACCGTCTTCCACGGCGGCAGCTGGTCGAATTCCTGGAACACCACGATGCGATCCGGTCCCGGCCCCTTGATCGGCTGGCCATCCAGGCGAATTTCGCCGTGCAGCGGCGGCAGAAAACCCGCCACCGACTTGAGCAGACTCGACTTGCCGCAGCCGGACGGCCCGAGCAGCACGAAACGGTCGGCGCCATGCACCTCGAAGGATACCTGGTGGGTGGCCCGCACCCGGCGCTCGCGGGTGCGGTATTCGAGGTCGAGATCCTGCACCTGCAGCAGCGGCTGGGTCTGCGCCAGGGTCAGGTGCGGACGCGAAGCGAGAGGAGCGTTCATGGTCGTCTCCTCCCTCAGAAAGGCGCATCGCCCTGGATGGTCGTGCGATACAGCTTGCGCCGCAGGTGATTGGGGCAGCCGGCCGCCAGGTGCAGCAGCGAGCGGTTGTCCCAGAACACCAGGTCGTGGGTTTGCCACTGGTGGCGATAGAGGTGCTCGGGCTTGACGCTGTGGGCATGCAGCTCGGCCAGCAGTTCGCGACTCTCGTCTTCCGGCAGGCCGACGATATGGGTGGTGAAGCCCTCGCTGACGAACAGCGCCTTGCGGCCGTTTTCCGGATGGGTGCGCACCACCGGATGCACCACCGCCTTGACCTCGGCCAGTTGCGCGGCGGTCAGGGTCGGCCGCCAGTTGCCTTCGAACTTGGGCTTGGCATAGGTGGCGGTATAGGAATGCTCGGCCTGGAGCCCCTCGACCTGGCGCTTGAGCGCCGCTGGCAGGGTGTCGTAGGCCAGGTGCATGTTGGCGAAGAGGGTATCGCCGCCCTCCTCCGGCAACTCCTGGGCGTGCAGCATGGAACCCAGGCTCGGCAATTCCTTGTAGGAGAGGTCCGAGTGCCAGAACTTGCCGGCATCGCCGAGGCCGATCGGCTGGCCGTCTTCGACGATGTTGGAGACGATGAGGATCTCCGGGTGGCCGGCCAGGTGGAATTGCTTGAGCACATGGATCTGCAACTCGCCGAAGCGGCGGCTGAAGGCGATCTGCTCTTCAGGCGTGATGCGCTGGTCGCGGAACACCACCACATGATGGTCCAGGTGGGCGCGATGAACGCGGGCGAAGTCTTCGGCATTGAGCGGCCGGGCCAGATCGATGCCGAGGATCTCGGCCCCCAGGTTGCCGAAGGGACGGATCTCGAAGGTCTGGCCGGCGGCCGGCCGTGGGGAGGCGAGAGTCATTGGAGGGTTCTCCTTGGTGGTCCGGCTCAGCTGCCGGGACGCTCGTGGGCTTCGGGGAAGAAATAGTCCTGCCAGGCGGCAGCCTGGTGTTTCAGCACGCCCAGTTCGTGCAGCTTCTGGGCGTAGACGAAGGTCCGCTGGGGCTCGACGGTGAAGTCGATCTCCGGGTCCTCGACGATGCGCTGCACCAGGGCCAGCGGCAGCCTGGAGTGCTCGACGCGGACATAGGCTTCCGCGGCCGCGGCCTTGTTGGCGCGGATGAAGGCGGCGGCTTCCACCAGGGCGTCATAGAAGGCGCGGTAGGTCCTGGGATTCTCGTCGTGGAATTTCTCGGTGGTGTAGAGCACGTTGAAGGTGCCCGGTCCGCCGAGGACGTCGTAGCTGCTGAGGATGCGATGGACCCGGGGATTCTCCAGCGCCTGGTACTGGAACGGCGGGCTGGAGAAATGGGTGGTGATCTCCGAACCGCCCGCCATCAGGGCGGCGCTGGCATCGGGGTGCGGCAGGCTTACGCTGATGGCGTCGAATTTCTTGAACTGGGCATCGCCGAAGACCTTGGCCGTCTCGATCTGCAGGGTGCGTGACTGGAAACCCACGCCCGCCGCCGGCACGGCGATGCGGTCCTGATCGGTCAGGTCCTTGATCGACCTGACCTCGGCGCGATTGCTCAACAGGTAGTTGGGCATGGCGCCCAGGGCGGCGATGGCCTTGACGTTCTGCCGTCCGCGGGTGCGATCCCAGACGGTCAGCATCGGCGGTACCCCGGCGGACACCACGTCCAGCGAGCCGGCCAGCAGCGCCTCGTTCATGGCGGTGGCGCCGGAGATGCTGTTCCAGTCCACCTGGATGTCCAGGCCAGCGGCCTGGCCGTGCTTCTCGATCAGTTGCCTATCGCGTACCACGTCAAGGATCAGATAACCGATACCGAATTGCTGGGCGATGCTGATCTTGCCTTCGGCGGCAGCGCTGCCCGCAAAGCCCAGGGCGCTCGCCACGGCGGCGATAACCGCCAACCCCTTCCCTACCCTGCTCATCATCCCGCTCCGTGCCGACTGGCCATCCGAAAGCGTTATAGGCTAATGAGCTGTTATAACTTTTGGTAAAGACGGAATTCGACTAACGATATGCAGTGACGGCGCAGGCGCCGGCGGTGCCGTCACGGCAGAGCAAAGGTGGACCAGCCTGGGCTGGCCAGCGGACCTCAGGCGGTGACCGCGCGCCGCGCCAGTAGCTGACCTACCGCCAGCACGAAGACCGCGCCGATCGCCCCGGCCACATAGGGCACCCAGTGCACATCGGAAAAGCCCAGCCAGCCCTGCAGCAGTTCGTCGCTGGCGATCAGCTTGCCGGCGATCCAGCCCAGCAGGGCCGCACCGGCCACCACCAGCCAGCGAAACTTTTCCATGAGCTTCAGGATGAGCTGGCTGCCAAAGATGATGATGGGGATGCTGATGAGCACCCCGGTGATGGCCAGGCCCAGGTGCCCCTGGGCAGCGCCCGCCACGGCGATGACGTTGTCCAGGCTCATCACCACGTCGGCCACGATGATGATCCAGATGGCCTGGCCAAGGGTGGTACCGGCCTTGACGTTGGCCTCGTCCTCTTCGGGCGTCAGCAACTTGATGCCGATCCACAGCAGCAGCACGCCACCGACCACCTTGAGCAGCGGCCAGCCCAGCACATAGCTGGCGACGAACAGCAGCAGGATGCGCAGGATCACCGCGCCGGCGACACCGCCGAGGATAGCCTTGCGGCGCTGGGCCTCGGGCAACCGCCGACAGGCCAGCGCGATCACCACGGCGTTGTCGCCGCCGAGCAGGATATCGATGATGACGATCTGCAGGAGACCGGTGAGAAAGGCAGGATCGGACAGGGTGGCGAGCAAGATCGACCTCGACGCTAAGGGTGCTGGGACAGGCGTTTGGCAGCAGGGGGCGTTGATGATTTCATCCGGCCCCTGCCATGGCGCCAAGAATAGCGCCCCAAGCTGTCATCCAGCCGACGAAACGGCGCCGCGGATCGATTCCGCCTGGCGCCGGGGCCTCGTTTCAGCCGTTTGTCGAGGGGGCACCGATCCGCACGTCGCCCTGACCGCTGGCGGCCAGCTCGCGGGCAACCAGGCCGCTGCGCAGTTGCTCGTCGAGAAAGCCCTGCACGAAGGCTGCCGCGGCCGCGCGCCCCTTGGGCACGGCCATGGCCTGGCGGATCTCGGTGAAGCTGTCGGCCAGCACCCGGTAGCCCGGATGAGCGGCGGCATAGGCTTCCAGGGGTTGACGCACCCCGGCGGCGGCGTCCAGGCGCTGATCGACGAACCAGTCGATGGCCGCCGGCGAGGTCGGCGCGCGCACCAGCTCCGCCTGGGTCAGGGTGCGACTGAGATAGAGGTCATAGGCCGCGCCCTGCCCCACGGCGATACGGCGCCCGGCCCGGTCCAGCTCGGCCACGCCCTGAGCCGGATCGTCCGCGCGCAGCAGATAGGTGCCCTCGATGATGACATAGGGTTCGCTGAAGGCGATCTGCGCCGCCCGCACCGGTTCGATGGCGAGAAAGGCCAGGTCCCAGGCGCCGTCCTGCAGCGCGGCAAAGACCTTGCCGGCGGCGTCGTGGGTCGTGAAATGCACCGGCACATCCAGGCGCTCGGCCAGCGCCCGGGCCAGGGCCACCGAGACACCGGCCGGCTCGCCATCGGCGCCGCGTTGCGCCAGCACCGGGTTGCCGTAGTTGATCGCGGTCCGGAGAACGCCCTGGGGGGCCAGTTCGGCCAATACCGTTGCGGATGGGCTCATGGAAGCTCCTTGGAGGGGTCGACTGTCGGGGTGCGGTTGGGGCTCGCCGCTGCCGTCCGATACTGCCCGCTCCCGGGCGATTGCGCACGCCTTCGTCGACCCTTCCGTGCTCGCGGCCTCACACCCTGAGCCGCTGCAATTCCTCATAGGCCTCGGCGGCCTGGGCCAGCAAGGCGGGGGCGCGCCGCTCACGCGGCTGGGGCGCCGCCACGGCGAAGTGGCGCTGCACGCGGGAGGGCGCGCCGCCCAGGACCAGGACGCGGTCGCCGAGGTAGAAGGCCTCGTCCAGGTCATGGGTCACCAGCAGCACGCCGATCTGATACCGGGCCACCAGGCGCAGCACCAGGTCCTGCAGTTGCCAGCGGGTGAAGGCATCCACCGCGCTGAAGGGCTCGTCGAGCAACAGCAGCCGTGGGCGACCATAGAGTCCGCGAGCGATGGCGACCCGCTGCGCCATGCCGCCGGAGAGTTGCTTGGGCAGCAAGGCGCCCTGCCCCTCCAGCCCGACCTCACTTAGCAACTGCGCGGTCCAGGCGCGATCGAAGCGCGCGCCCTCGGCGAAGCCGACGTTGGCAGCCACGTCCAGCCAGGGCATCAGCCGCGGCTCCTGGAACACCACGCCGACGCCCTGGCTGGACGCGGCCAGGGTCAGGCGGCCACCGAACTCGTCGTCCAGTCCGGCGGCGATGCGCAGCAGGGTGCTCTTGCCGCAGCCACTGGCGCCCAGCAGGCTGACCACCTCGCCGGCGGCCAGGGTCAGGTCGACGCCTTCCAGCACCCGGCGCCCGGCAAAGGCCTTGCCGATGCGTTCGAGGGACAGCAGGGGTTCGCTCATCACTGGCCACCCTGGTAGGTGTCGCGCCAGGCCAGCGCCCGGCGTTCCAGGCGTAGCAGCAGTTCATCACTGAGCTTGCCGAGCACCGCCAGCACCAGGATGGCGGCGATGACCACGTCCGGTCGCGAGGTCTCCCGGCCGTCGCTGAGCAGATAGCCGAGGCCGGCGGTGGCGGCGATCAGTTCGGCGGCCACCAGGAACATCCAGCTCATGCTCAAGGCTCCGCGCAGCCCGGTGAACAGACTGGGCAAGGCGGCCGGCAGCAGGATGCGGCGGATCAGCGCTGGGCGCGACAGGCGATAGAGGCGGCCCACTTCCACCAGGCGGCGATCGACGTCGCGGATGCCGCTGACCAGCGCCAGGTACAGTGGAAAGAAGGCGCCCAGGGCGATCAGCACGATCTTTGGCGTTTCATCGATACCCAGCCAGAGCAGCAGCAGGGGTACCCAGGCCAGGCTGGGAATAGCGCGCAGCGCCTGGAACAGCGGATCGAGATAGGCCTCGGCGCGGCGCGACATCCCGACCCAGGCGCCGATCAGCAGCGCCAGACCCGCGCCCAGGGCAAAGCCACTGGCGACCCGCGCCAGACTGGCCGCCAGATGCCGCCACAACTCCCCTTCCCCCAGCAGCCACAGGGTCCGCAGCACCTCGCTGGGCGGTGGCATCTGGTAGGCCGGCAGCCAGCCCAGGCGCACCACCGCTTCCAGCACCGCCACCAGCCCCAGGGGCAGCACGGCGCCGCGCCAGCGGCCACCCGCACCGCGAGCGGGTCGGGAGGCCTGGGCCAGCGGCGCAGCCTGGGTCAGTTCATCACTCACGGCGCGTTCACCTTGGCCACGGCGGGTTCGGCCTTGATCACGGCCTGGGCCAGCGCGGGCTGGACCAGGGCATCGACCGCCGCGACGGCATCCACGCCGGGGCGTACCAGGCCTTCTTCGGCCAGCAGCGGCGCGGCACCCTTGAGCGCGGCGACGAATTGCGGACCCGGCAGCGGCTGGCTGAAATCGGTACGGGCGAGCTGGCGCTGGGCGACTTCCAGCGGCAGGCCGGACGCCTTGGCCAGTAATTCGGCGGTCTCTTGGGGATGGGCCAAGGTCCAGCGGCGCGCGTCCTCATAGGCGCCCAGCACCGCCTTGACCAGTTCCGGCTGGGCCTTGGCGAAGGCTTCGGTGGTGCTCAGCACGCCATAGCTGTTGAAGTCGAGATTGCGATAGAGCAGGCGCGAGCCCGCCTGCAATTCGCTGGCGGCCATGTGCGGATCGAGACCGGCCCAGGCGTCCACCTGGCCGCGCTCCAGGGCGGCGCGACCGTCCGGGTGCTGGAGATGGACGATTTCCACGTCGCCCTTCTTCAGGCCCGCCTCGCGCAGGCTGCGCAGCAGGAACAGATAGGGATCGGTGCCCTTGGTCGCGGCGATCTTCTTGCCCTTGAGATCGGCCAGGGACTTGAGCGGCGAAGCCTTGGGCACCACCAGGGCGGTCCATTCCGGGCGACTGGCGAGATAGAGGGTTTCGATCGGAGCGCCATTGGCGCGGCTGAGCAGCGCCGCGAGACCCGCGGTGGAGGCGAAATCGGTGCTGCCGCTGTTGAGGTATTCCAGCGAGCGATTGCTGCCCTGGCTGAACACCCAGCGCACGGCGATGCCCTGCTCGCCGAGGCGCTTTTCCAGCAGGCCCTGCTCCTTGAGCACCAGGCTGGTGGGGGCATAGTAGGCGTAGTCCAGGCGGACTTCCTTGGGCGGTGCGGCCAGCGCCAGCAGCGCGCTGCCGAGCAGGGCCAGGCCGGCGGCCCAGCGTAGCGTGGTCTTGTGCATCTCGAGTTCCTTGTCGGCTAGCGGGAGGTCAGGGGGGCGCTGGGGGTCCAGAGGTCCACGGCGCTGGCATCCACGGCAGTGGGTAGCAGCTTGGCCGCGTGGAAGGCATCGGCGATGCGCTGCTGCTCGCCGAGGGCGGCGCGACTGACCGGCTGGACATCGTAGGTGCGGCGGCCGTTGGCCAGCTCGACGGTAGCCTCGTCCAGGCGACCCCACTGCGGACCGAGGATGCGTGCCGCCTCGGCGGGGCGTTGCTTCACCCACTGCCCCGTGCGCTGCAGCTCGGCGAACACCAGGGCCAGCACCTCGGGATGAGCCTGGGCATAGGGGGTGGCGGCCAGGTAGTAGCGCTGGTAGCTGGCCAGGCCTTCGCCGGAGGCGAGTATGCGGACGTGCTGCTGGCGCTGGGCGCTGGCGACGAAGGGCTCCCAGGTGACCCAGGCGTCCACCTTGCCGTTCTCCAGGGCGGCGCGACCGTCGGCGGGGGTGAGATAGGCCGGCTGGATGTCGGCGAAGCTCAGGCCGGCCTCCTGCAGGGCGGCGATCAGCAGGTAGTGGCTACCGGCGGCCTTGGTCACGGCGATGCGCTTGCCCTTGAGATCGGCGAGGCTCTGCAGCGGCGAGCCCTCCGGGACCAGGATGGCCTGGGCCTGGGGCGATGGTGTTTCCCGAGCGAAATAGGTGAGCTTGGCACCCGCCGCCTGGGCGAACACCGGCACGGTGTCGGCGACGTCGGCGGAGAGATCCACGTTGCCGACGTTGAGGGATTCCAGCAGCGGCAGGCCGCTGGAGAACTCATGCCAGCTGACGGTGATGCCCTTGGCTGCCAGATCCCGCTCCAGGGTGCCCTGCTCCTTGAGCAGCACCAGCAGGGTGGAGGATTTCTGGTAACCGATACGCAGGCTGGTATCGGCCTGAGCGGCGCAGGCAAGGCCCAGCAGACCCAGGGCGAGCAGTCCCTGGCAGAGACCTGCGCGAAACGAAAAGCGGATAGCGGCCATGAATGCCTCAGCGGGCGGCGAATGGATGCCGGCCACGATAAGGAATAAGCAAAGGTCAGCTTAATACCGATTTGGAATTTGGTTAGAGGCGAGGCCCACGCCCGCGAACGCCTTAACGTTATTCCGAAAGGCTATTTAAAGCCCGGCATATCTCGAAGCTAACGTATAACCACCGGACCACCGGATCTCTCCTTTCGCCTTGAACCCGAGGATCCCATGGCTGTGCTCCGGACTCTTCTCCCCGCGGGGGCACCCGCCCCATGACCGCCCCCGCCAAGCAGGTGCTACTCAACGCCTTCAACATGAACACCGTGGGCCACATCAACCACGGCCTCTGGACCCATCCGCGTGACACCTCCAGTCGGTACCACACCCTCAGCTACTGGACCGAGCTGGCCCAGCTGCTGGAGCGCGGCCTGTTCGATGGCCTGTTCATCGCCGACATCCTCGGCGTCTACGACGTCTATGGCGGCAACGTCGACCTGACCCTGCGCGAATCCATCCAGTTGCCGGTCAACGACCCCTTCCTGCTGGTCTCGGCCATGGCCGCTAGCACCCGGCACCTGGGTTTCGGCCTCACCGCCAACCTCACCTACGAGCCGCCCTATCCCTTCGCCCGCCGCCTCTCCACCCTGGATCACCTGAGCGAAGGTCGCGTGGGCTGGAACATCGTCACCGGCTACCTGGACAGCGCCGCCCGCGCCATGGGCCTGGACCGGCAGATCGCCCACGACCGCCGCTACGACCAGGCCGACGAATACCTGGAAGTCCTCTACAAGCTGCTCGAAGGCAGCTGGGCGGACGATGCCGTGGTCCGCGATCGCGTCCAGCGGATCTATGCTCGTCCCGAGCGGGTGCGCAAGGTCGCGCACCATGGCGAATTCTTCGACGTCGAGGGCTATCACCTCTGCGAGCCCTCGCGGCAACGCACGCCGGTGCTGTTCCAGGCCGGCTCCTCGGATCGCGGTCTGGCCTTTGCCGGGCGCCATGCCGAGTGCGTGTTCATCTCCGGGCAGGACCAGGCCGCCACCCGCGCCCAGGTCGAGCGGGTGCGGGGCGCGGCAGTGGCCGCCGGCCGCCGCGCGGATGACGTCAAGCTGTTCATGGGCCTCACGGTGATCGTCGCCCCCACAGCCGCCGAAGCCCGCGACAAGCACGCCGAATACCTGAGTCATGCCAGTCCCGAGGCCGGGGTCGCCCACCATTCGGCCTCGGTGGGCATAGATCTCGCCGCCTATGGCCTCGACGAACCCATCCGCCCGCAACGGACCGAGGCCATCGAGTCGGCGCTCAAGCGCCTGGTCGCCAAGGACGCCGGCTGGACCCGCCGCAAGCTGCTGGAGCAGCACGCCCTCGGTGGCCGCTACACCGCCCTGGTCGGCGATCCCGGGCAGGTGGCCGATGCCCTGCTCGGCTGGATCGACGAAACCGGGCTGGACGGCTTCAACCTGGCGCGCACCGTCACCCCCGAGTGCTACGGCGACTTCATCGACATGGTGATCCCGGAGTTGCAGAGCCGGGGTCGCTACAAGACCGCCTACGCCGAAGGCAGCTTCAGACACAAGCTGTTCGGCCGCGGCGACCACCTCGATACCCGCCACTTCGGCAGCCGCTTCCGCCAGGACTGACCGCTCAAGGACGCCCCATGACCCGCCTCAAACCCCTGCTCTTCGCCCTCGGCCTGTTCAGCACCGCGGCCCTGGCCGCGCCACTCAAGATCGGCACCACCGCCGCCTTCGCCCCGCCGCTGGAAGTCGCGGTGCAGGAGGCCAAGGCCGCCGGGGTGGACGTGGAGATCGTCGAATTCAGCGACTGGATCGCCCCCAACACCAGCCTCGCCAACCACGACATCGACGCCAACTACTACCAGCACATCCCCTTCCTGGAGAACGCCAAGCGCACCGCCGGCTATGACCTGGTGGCGGTGGCGCCGGGGATCATCAACAACGTCGGGCTCTATTCGAAGAAGTACCGGACCCTGGCGGAAGTACCCAAGGGCGCGCGGGTGGCCATCGCCAACGACGCCATCAACGGCGGCCGTGGCCTGTTGCTGCTGGAGAAGGCCGGCTTCATCACCCTCAAGCCCGGCGTCGGCTACCACGCCACCCTGGCGGACATCACCGGCAATCCGCGCGACATCCAGATCGTCGAACTGGAGGCCGTGCAGCTGGCCCGCTCGCTGGACGACGTCGACGTGGCCCAGGGCTATCCGCACTACTTGCGCCTGGCCAAGACCATCGACCCCAACCAGGCCCTGCTCTTCGATGGCCTCGACCACCCCGAGTACGTCATCCAATTCGTCGCGCGCCCGGACAACAGGGAGGATCCGCGCCTGGCCAAGCTGATCGACCTTTATCAGCACTCGCCCAAGGTCCGCGCCGCCCTGGACCAGGCCCATGGCACCCTCTACCAGCCGGGCTGGAAGGAGTGATCCGCGTCCGGGTCACCGAGCGAGAAGGTCAGAGCTTCTCCACGACGAAGGCACAGCGACCACGGTTGCGGCCGCCGTCGGGCAGGTCCATGAAGTCGTCGATGAGGATGCGCACGCCCTGCGCCAGCAGCAGGGCGCGCAGCTCCTCCGGCGGATGCGAGTCGTAGAAGAACGGCTGGTCGAACATGGTATCGACGAAGGAGCCCGCCGCCGAACCGCCGGCCGTCAGCATCAGGCGGCCACCCTGTGGCAACCCGCCGATCACCCGCGCCAGGAGGGTCGCGTGCCAGCGGCGCTCCAGATGGAACAGCGAATCCCACAGCAGCGCGCCCTGATAGCGTTCGGCGCAGGCGTAGGTTTCCAGCCGCGCCTCGATCCAGCGCTGCTTGGGGAACTCCCGCCGCGCATGGGCCAGCATGGCGGCCGCCTGGTCGACACCCAGTACGCGATGCCCCTGGGCGAGGATGGCGGCGGCGACCGGGGTGCCGGTGCCGCAGCCCAGATCGAGCAGGGTGGCGCCCGGTTCGAGGTTCTCCAGGAGCACCTCCAGGTAGCGACGCTCGTCGTCCCTGAGGCTGACGCGGGCCTGGCGAAAGGTGTCGGCGATGGCGTTGTAGGAGGTCTTGTTCATGGCGTCGGCTCCCTGGCTATTACCTGAGCCTAGCTGATCCAGGAAAAGGCTTCCGGCCCTGCGTCTCGCCCTGAAACTGTACCTGGCCGTTTTCGACGCCTGGCCTCAGCTCACCCGGATCGTGCTGCGCTAACGCGCCTGCGTTCCGGGTGAGCCCTGCCCTAGGCCGCCGCCTGGGCCGCGGCTTGCGCTTCGAGTTCGCGCACCAGGGGCAGCACCCGCTGGCCGAAGTACTCCACCTCTTCCTGGAAGTGCAGGAAACCGGCGAGCACCAGGTCCACGCCCTCGGCCTTGAGGGCCACGATGCGCTCGGCGACCTGCTCGGGCGTGCCGATCAGGTTCGGCTTGAAGCCGTCGTTGTACTGCACCAGATCCTCGAAGCTGGAGTCGGCCCAGTTACCCTTGCCTTCCGGGCTAGCGGCACCAGCCTGGCGCGCCGCATCGCCAAAGGCCTTGACCGCCTCGGGGTTGGCCTTGGCCACGATCTCCCGCAACACCTCGCGCGCCTCGGTCTCGGTGTCGCGCGCGATGATGAAGGCATTCACCCCGACCTTGACCTCACGCCCCTCCGCCGCGGCCTTGGCGCGCAGGTCCTGTACCTGGGCGCGAATCTCCTCGCGGGTGCCGCCGTTGGTGAAGTACCAGTCGGAGACCCGCGCCGCCATGTCCCGCGCGGCCCGCGAGCTGCCACCCTGGAAGATCTCTGGATGGGGCTGCTGCAGCGGCTTGGGTTTCAGGGTGTAGTCGCGGAAGCGATAGAAGTCGCCGGCGAAGCTGAAATTGTCCTGGGTCCAGATGCCCTTGAGGGCGCGGATGAATTCCTCGGAACGCCGATAGCGTTCGTCGTGCTCCAGCCAGGGCTCGCCGATGCCGTGGAATTCACCCTTGAACCAGCCGGACACCAGGTTGATGGCGACCCGGCCGTTGGTGAGCTGGTCGATGGTCGCCAGCTGCTTGGCCGCCAGCGCCGGATTCCAGGGGCCGGGCAGGATGGCGGCGATCACCTTGAGACGCTCGGTGGCGGCCAGCAGCGCATGGCTGAAGGCCACCGATTCATGCTGGTATTCGGCGCCGTAGCCGGCGGTGAAACGGATCTGCGTCAGGGCATAGTCGAAGCCGGCCCGCTCGGCGAGCTGGGCCAGCGTGCGGTTGTAGTCGATGCCCCAGTGGGTGCGCTGCTCGATGGTGCTGACCACCAGGCCGCCGCTGACATTGGGGACCCAATAGGCGAATTTGACGGGGTTCTGCGACATGCAAGGGCTCTCCGGGTTGGGCTCGCCGCGAGGGCGAGCGAAACAGTGACTCCGAGCCTTCAATCAAGAACCGAACCAAGTCTTTAAGTCTTTTTATATCAATGACTTACAGATATCAACCAGAGGCTTTCAGGTGTAGCGCCAAGGGCAGCTGTCCAATCGCTGTCGCCTGGGCAACAGCGCACCAAGGCGTCTGGCGCGCGGTTCTCGGCGAAAGAATGTCACCTCAGGCGGCCGTGGTGCGCAGGAATTCGCTCCAGCGCCGCACCAGATAGTTGTGCTCGTCCATCACCGAATTCCACACGCCGATATGGCTCATGCGTTCGGCGTAGGAACCGCCTTCGCGACGCTGGCCCACCTCGATCAGCGGCAGGCCGTCGCTGCCGGCGAGTTCTTCACGGGCAGGCAGGCCGCCGTACCAGAAGTCCCACTCGGCAGCGCTCAGGTGATCCCGCGCCCGCACCGGATTGGCGATGTAGAACCCCTGGCGGGCCATCACCGCCCCGGGCCAGCCGGCCAGCCACCAGTTGAGGTAGGCATAGGCGGCATCACGCACCCGCCCCTCCGCGCAGCGCGACAGCGACAGGCCGCCGAACCAGGCGCGGTAGCCCTCGCGCGGGACCGCCACCCGATAATCCACCCCCGCCCGGTGCAGCGCCATGAGCATGGGTGACCAGAGACTCTGGATATCCACCCCGGCGGCCAGGGTCAGCTCGCCGGCGCTGCGGTCGTCGGACCAGAAGGCGGCGAAATGCCGATGGCGCTGGCGCTCCACCAGCAACTCGGCCAGGCGGTCGATCTCTTCCAGGCGCAGATTGCCGATGTCGTCGAAACGCGCGAGACCGGCGGCCTGGATCGCCAGGGCGGCGTCCAGGGCGCCGATGGCGGCGTCGCTCTGCAGGGCGCTATGGCCGCACCAGCCTTCATCGATCAGCCAGGCCCAGCTCTCCTGCTGGCCCACCAGGGCGGCAGGCAGGCTTTCGGGTCGGTAGGCGAAGCTGTCGGCATTGTGGGTCAGCGGCAGCATGCTGATGCGTTCACTGGGCTGGCCGCCGAGGCTGCCGTCGTGCTGCACATAGAGGCGGTCGCACGGCCGGCAGCCGGGCGCCAGGCGATCCGTGGCATGCAGCCGGCCGCGCTTGGGCAGGTCGTTGATCTCCTCCCAGAGCGCGATGCGGCGGATGTCGATGGGCTGGATCGCCCGCGCCGGCCAGACGAAGTCGACGTTGTGGAACCACTGGTCATAGAGGTCGTAGCTGCCCGGCTCCAGCACCGCGATACGCTGGGCGGTCTGGACGTCGTGGATCTGGTAGACCAGGCGGATGCCCAGTTCCGCCTCCGCCCGCTGGCGGATGGGTTCGAGCAGGGTCACCGAGGTGCCCAGCACCCTCAGGGTCAGCGGCGTGCTCATGCGGCCCGGCCCAGGCCGCCCATGAAGGCGGCGAAGGAGCGCCTGAGCAGCGCGGTGTCCAGATCACGGACGATGAACACCAGACGCGAGCGGCGTTCGCCCGCCGGCCAGGCCGGCAGGTGCACTGGCGGATGCAGGCTGTGTTGCACGCCATGGATGACGATGGGTTGGCTGGCGTCGATCACGTCGAGGATGCCCTTGACTCGCAGGATGCGTTGCCCGTGGCATCTTAGCAGCATCGACAGCCACACCCCGAAGGCCATCCAGTCCAGCGGCCGGTCGAACTCCAGGCAGCAGACCTCGGCGCTGCCGTGGCGGCCTTCGGCAACGGCGGCGAACAGGCGCCAGCGGCCGACCTCGGCCGCCGGATCGGCGGCGCGCAGCCCTTCGCCCAGCAGCAGGTCATCGCCGCTGGCCACGGAAGCCGCCAGGGCCCGGGTGGCGGTGGGATTGAGCTGGGCCAGATGGCGGTCCAGCCGCTCCAGCACGGCGGGCGCGACCCGGTCGGCCTTGCTCAGCAACAGCCGGTCGGCCGCGGTGACCTGATTGAGCCACTCCGGATGCAGCCCTTCCTGTAGCGCGGCGTGCTCGGCGTCCACCACGGTCACCAGCAAGCCCAGGTGGAAGCGTCCGCGCAGCTGGGGATCGAGATTAAGGGTGGCCAGGATCGGCCCCGGATCAGCCAGGCCGGTGGTCTCCAGCAGGACCCGGCGAAAGGCCGGGATCTCGCCACGACTACGGCGCCCGTGCAGGGTCAGCAGCGCCGCCTTGAGATCGCCGCGCACCGAGCAGCAGACGCAGCCGCTGGGCAGCAGCACGGTGTCCGGAGCCACCTCTTCCACCAGCAGGTGGTCGATGCCGACCTCGCCGAATTCGTTGATCAGCAGCGCCGTCTCGCCCAGGGCTTCCTGGGCCAGCAGGCGCCGCAGCAGGGTGGTCTTGCCGCTGCCGAGGAAGCCGGTGATGACATTGACCGCCAAGCTCATGGCGCCGCCTCCAGCGGTGCCAGGATACGCGGATCCAGGGGGTCGAGCGGTCGCCCCAGCACCGCCTCGGCCTGGCGCCAGAGATCGTCCAGCCCCTCGGCCAGCGCCTGGCGCCCGGTCGGGCCCTGGACCAGGTAGGAGGCGCCCTGGACGTCGCTCACCGTCAGCCGGAAGGGCGCCACCACCCGGTTGATGGCGGCGACCCGACGCAGGCGCTCGCGCCGCCGGGGCAGGTCATCGCCCAGCGGATCGCTCCAGTGGAGATCCGGGCCGAGCAGGCCGCACAGTCCGCACATGGTTATCTCCTAGGGCATGACGTCGCCGGAATTGGGGCCCAGGGTCTGGCCGACGAAGAGGTTGCCGCCCGGATCGCTGGCCAGCAGCAGCGCCACCGGCGCCACCTCTTCCGCGCGACCGAAGCGGCCCAGCGGCAATTCGCGGGCCTTGGCCACCTTCCAGTCGGCGCTGATGCCATCCACCAGCGGGGTCTCGATGGGACCGGGGGCGATGGCGTTGACCAGCACGTTGTCGCGGCCCACCTCCAGCGCCAGCGACTTGGTGAAGCCGATCACCCCGGCCTTGGCCGCCGCATAGTGGCAGAGCTCGGCGCCGCCCTTGATGCCGAGCTGGGAGGCGACGTTGATGATGCGGCCCCAGCGCTGCGCCTGCATGTGCGGCAGGGCGCGCTGGCTGGCGAGAAAGACACTGGTGAGGTCGACGCGCAGCATGTCGTTCCACTGTTCCAGCGTCAGGTCGACGCAGGGTGCCTGGGTCAGCATCCCGGCGTTGTTGACCAGGATGTCGATGCCGCCGTAAGCCGCCACGCAGGCGTCCACGCCGGCGCGGGCCCCATCCGGCTGGCCCACGTCGGCGACGGTCTCCGTCACCGACGCGCCCAGGGCACGGCATTCCGCGGCCAACCGGGCCAGCCGCTCGGCGTCGCGGTCGGCCAGCACCAGGCGCGCCCCCGCAGCGGCATAGCTGCGGGCGATGGCGGCGCCGATCCCGCTGGCCGCGCCGGTCACCAGGGCGCGGCGGTCTGTCAGCTCGAACATGCTCTTCTCCTCAATCGGGCCAACGGACGGTGAGACCGCCATCGACGATAAGACTCTGGCCGGTGATGTAGCTGGCTTCGGTACTGGTCAGGAAGCGCACCAGCGCCGCCACCTCCTCGGGCCTGCCGACCCGCCCCAGGGGAATGCTGCGGGCGGCCTTGGCCAGGCCCTCCGGGCCCAGGGAGTTCTTGGCGTCCAGCGACTGGGGGGTCTCGATCAGGCCCGGGATCACCGCGTTGCAGCGGATGCCACGCGGCGCCAGTTCGACGGCCAGCGAGCGACACAGCCCCGGCACCCCGGCCTTGGCCGCGGCGTAATGGGCATGGTCCTGCCAGCCATAGACGCCGCCGGCGATGGAGGAGATGGCCACCAGGGCCCCGCCCTCCCCCAGGTGCCGCGCGGCGGCGCGAAAGGTGCGCATGACGCCGGTGAGGTCGACGTCGAGCATCTCGTGCCAGCGTGCATCGCTCATTTCCAGCAGCGGTGCGGCGCGGAGGAGGCCGGCGTTGGCCACGGCATAGTCGAGGCGACCGAAGTGAGCCAGGGCGGCATCGGCCAGGGCATCCACCGAGGCGCTGTCGCTGACGTCCAGGGGTTCGAGCAGGCACACGCCACCCGCGGCGGCGACCCGCCGCCGCGTGTCTTCGGGGTCATGGGGATCGCCGGGGTAGTAGCCGCCGACCACCCGCACGCCCTGCTGGGCATAGGCCACGGCCAGGGCCTGGCCGATGCCGCTGGCGGCACCGGTGATCAGGGCGACGGGAGAGGTATGAGCTGTCATGGGGGCTCCTGTCATTTGAGACTGGTGGGTTCGACGTGGCGGGCGGCCCACATCACCAGGCCTGAGAGAAAGCACGGCAGCGCCCCGAACCAGAGCGCGGCGTTGTACCACTGGCCACCGCTGCCGAGCACGCTGGTGATGCCGAGGCCGGCGAGGATGGCGCCGATCGGTCCCATGGCGTGGACGATGGCGCCACCGGTGGCGCGAATGCTGGTGGGAAAGCTTTCGCCCATGAAGAACAACATGGCCGAATAGGGGCCGGTGAGAAAGAACAGCCCCAGGCTGTAGAGCGCCACCACCGGTACCAGCTGGCTGGGCGCCTGCAGCATGGCGAAGAAGGCCAGGCCACCGCACATCCAGCCGAGGGCCACGGTATTGCGCCGGCCGATGCGATCGCCCAGCCAGCCATGGAACAGGTAGCCGATGAAGCCAACGGCGTTGGACAGCACCAGGATCCACAGCGAGTTCTCGAAGCTGAGCTTGTGCACGCTGACGATCACCGAGGTCCCCAGCACGCTGAACACCTGGATCGCCGACCAGTTGAGCAGGATGGCCAGGCTCAGCACCAGGGTCGGGCGCAGGGCCTGGCCCTTGAAGGCCATGGCCACGCCGGCCTTGGCGTGCTCTTCGTAGTCCACGCCGTATTCCTGGGCCAGGCTGCGGGCGTCCTGCTCCTGGCCTTCGCGGCGCAGGCGCTGGATGCGGGCATGCACCTGGAATTGCGGGCTTTCCTTGAGCTTGCGCGCCAGCACGGCGATGACGAAGGCCGGCACGGCGGCGAACACGAAGCAGCCCTGCCAGCCGATGTGCGGCAGCAGCAAGGCGGTAAGCCCGGCGGCGATCAGCGCACCGATCGGCCAGCCACTCTGCACCAGGCTGTAGATGAAGCCCCGGCGGCGGATCAGCCGCGGATCGTCGGAGGCGGCATAGACCTCGGTCAGGTAGGTGGCGTTGACCCCCTCCTCCGCATAGCCCAGGCCGGCCACCGAACGCACCAGCACCAGCGGCACCTTGCCCATGCCGGCGCACAGCGCGGTCAGCGCCGAGCATACGGCGGTGCCGCCTATGGTGACGATGATGCCGCCGCGGCGACCGATCCGGTCCACCAGCGGGCCGATGGCGAAGGCGATGATGGCCCCGCCCAGCGCCACCCAGGTGGCGAGTTCGGCCTGCTCGGCTTCGCTCCAGTTGAAGTGCCCACCCATCACCGGCAGCAGGGTGCCGAACAGGATGAAGTCGTAGACGGCGAACACCCAGGCGAAAAAGGCGATCCAGGTGGCGTAGCGGACATCACCGGAAGACAGCGGCTGCGGTTTCCAGGCAGCCGTGGCGGTTTCCGGGTGGAGCGAAGGGGCGGCAGGGAGGGTCATGATCCTGTACCTGTGGGCTGGGCGCTTAGCGCTGGCGCGGCTGGCGCCGCAGGAAGTCGTCGGCGATCTCGTCCATGGTGGCGAAGCGCACCCCGGCGTGACCCTGGATATGCTCGATCAGGCGTTCGAGCATCAGCAGCACCTGCGGCCGCCCCGAGACGTCGGGGTGGATGGTGATGGGGAACACGGCGTAGTCCATCTCGCGATAGACCCAGTCGAACTGGTCGCGCCACATCTCTTCCAGATGGCGCGGATTGACGAAGCCGTGGCTGTTGGGCGCCTTCTTGATGAACATCATCGGCGGCAGGTCGTCGAGGTACCAGTTGGCCGGGATCTCCACCAGATCGGTTTCCTGGCCGCGCACCAGCGGCTTCATCCAGCTCTCGGGCTGCTGGCTGTAGTCGATCTTGGTCCAGTTGTCGCCGACCCTCACGTAGTAGGGAGAGAAGTCGTTGTGCATCAGGCTGTGGTCGTACTTGATGCCCTTCTTCAGCAGCAGCTCGTTGGTGACCCGGCTGAATTCCCACCAGGGCGCGACATAGCCGGTGGGTCGCTTGCCGGCCAGGGCGGTGATCAGCTCGATGGACCTGTCCAGCACCGCCTCCTCCTGCTCGGGGGTCATGGCGATGGGATTCTCGTGGCTGTAACCATGGATGCCGATCTCGTGGCCTGCCGCGGCCACCGCCTGCATCTGCTCGGGAAAGGTTTCCACCGAATGGCCCGGGATGAACCAGGTGGTCTTGAGACCGTAACGCTCGAACAGCTTGAGCAGCCGGGGCGACCCCACCTCGCCGGCGAACAGGCCGCGGGAGATGTCATCGGGCGAATCCTCGCCGCCGTAGGAACCGAGCCAGCCCGCCACCGCGTCGACGTCGACGCCGATGGAAACGAAGATTTCTTTGGCCATCGTTGCACTCTCCAGTACCCGGAAGAAAACCAGGTCGGTGGCGGCGCCGGGCCCCCGCCACCGCCACTTGAAATCAGGCGCCGACCAGGGCTTCCACGACCGTGGCGGCATCGAGCAGGCGTTCGTCCGCGGCGGCGGGGGCCACCAGCAACAGGCCGGTGGGCAGGTCCTGGGCATCGCGCCCACTGGGCAGCGAGACACCCGGCGCGCCGAGCAGGCTGCCGGCCATGGTCAGGCGCAGCAGCTCCAGATTGGTGGCCGCGAAGAGGTCGGCGTCGGCTGCCAGAGGGGCCAGCGGCGGCGCCACGTGGCTCACCGTCGGCACCAACAGCAGCGCCTCGGCGAATTCGGCGGCAAAGCGGGCCCGCAACAGATCGCGTTGTTCATGCAGAACCGTCAGATGGCCATCGGGCAAGGCCCGCGCCCGCTCCAGGCGCTGACGTACCCGCGGATCCAGGCGTTCGGCCGCGGGACCGTCGAGCACGTCGCGGTGCAGGGCGAAGGCTTCCAGGGCCCCTGGCCAGCCTTCTGCGGCGAGAAATTCCAGGGCCTCGGCAAAGACCGTGCGGGCGCGGCGCTCCACGCTCACGCCGGCGCGGGCCAGCCGCTCGGCGGCGGCCAGCAGATTGGCCCGCACCGCCGGCTCCACCCGGGCGTCGTCCAGCACGCTCAGGTCCAGCACCACGCGCAGCGCCTTCGGCGCTGGCAGCGGTCGGGCGGCAGCGCCTGTCAGCAGGCGATCCAGGCACTGCACATCGCGCAGGCTGCGCGCCAGCGGACCCGGCACGTCATAGGACGCGGCCAGCGGGAAGATACCGGTCGCCGGATAGCGCCCCAGGCTGGGGCGATAACCCACCAGCCCATTGAGCGCGGCCGGCAGGCGCACCGAGCCGGCGGTGTCGGTGCCGAGGGCCAGGGGCACGATGCCGGCGGCGACGGCCACCGCCGAACCCGAGGAAGAGCCGCCCGGTATGCGCACCTCGCCCTGCGCCCGCGGATTGGCGGGCGTGCCGAAATGAGGATTCAACCCGACGCCGGAATAGGCGAACTCGCTGAGATTGACCTTGCCCAGGCTGACCAGGCCGGCCTGGCTCAGGCGCTGTACCAGGATCGCATCGGCCATGGCGGGTGGCGCCAGGCGGCGCAGCTCGGCACCGCAGGTGGTGACTTCGCCCTGCAGGTCGAAGAGGTCCTTCCAGGCCAGCGGCACGCCATCCAGCGGCGAACGCGGCTGCCCGGCCTGCCAGCGCTCGCGCGCCGCCAGGGCTTCGGCACGGCCACGCTCGGCGGTCAGGGTGATGAATACCGCCGAGGAGGCCTGGGCGCGCGCCAGCGCCGCCTCGAAGACCGCGACCGGATCGAGGGTACCGGCCGCGTAGGCCTCGCCGAGACCGACCGCATCCAGGGACGGGGCGTGGGCGGATTGCATGGCTGCTCCTTAAACGTACATTTTATAATTTGGTACGTTTAATAGAGCAGGCTTTGTGCCAGCTTGGCAAAAAGGGATGCCGCTACCTTGCAAAGCCACCGCTTAGAGGTGGCTTGAGTCTTCCCCTAAACGCTCGCCCTAAAATGTACCTATATTAAATAGATCCATTTTTGTGCAGAACCGTAACGCTTGCCCCGTTACCGTGCGTGCGCCATACCCGGCCGGTAACGCGCGAAAGGCCGCGGGCCTGTGCCACAATTCTCATCTCGTTCCCGGAAGGCCCCAGATGTCGGCAGCAGTCCCCGCCCCCCTCGATGACAGTCGTACCGCCGCGCGCTACGCGATGATCCGCAGTGCACTGCGCGAAGCCATCCTGGCCGGTCGCGCGGCGCCGGGGCTGGTGCTGGTCGAGGCGCCGCTGGCGCAGCTGTTCGGCACCAGCCGGGTTCCGGTGCGCCAGGCGCTGACGCTGTTGCAGGAGGAAGGCCTGATCCGCCGCTTCGAGGGGCGCGGCTATCTGATCGATCCGGCCGGCACCGCGGGCGAGCCGCAGCGCCAGCCGCTGACCCGCCAGTTGCTCGGGTTGGACAGCGGCGACGAACTGATCGATACGCGCTCCCTGGGCGAGCGGGTCGGTGACGAGATCGCCGCCTGTGTCAGCCACGCCCTGCTCTTCGGCCATTTCCGGCTGGACGAGCAGCAGGCGGCCGACCACCTGGGCGTCAGCCGCGCCGTGGTGCGCGAAGCCCTGATGCGCCTGCGCGATCGCGGCCTGGTGGAAAAGGAACCCTATGGCCAGTGGCTGGCCGGTCCGCTCACCGCCCAGGCCATCCGCGACGACTACGAGATCCGCGCCCTGCTGGAACCCGAGGCGCTATTGCAGACCGCGCCGGGCCTGGCGCGCAGCGAGCTGCTGGCGATGCTCGAACGCCTGGAACAGCTGGCCGCCCACCCTGCCCCCACCTCCTGGACCGCGGTGGAGCGCATCGAGGCGGATCTGCATGGGCGTTGCCTGGCCGGCCTGCGCAATCGCAAGCTGGCCCAGCTCATCGCCCACAGCCAGAGTCCGCTGAACGTGTCGCGCATCTTCCACCAGTCGCTCGGCACCCCGCTGGACGAGGCGGTGCTGGTGGAGCATCGCCTGGTGCTGGAATCCCTGCTGGTGGGCAGTCCCGATTCGGCGGCCAGCCAGTTGCGCAATCACCTCCTGCGCGGTCGTGATCGCACCCTGCAGCGCCTCAAGGTGCTCTCGGTATTGCCCGACCCGGAATTGCCGGCCTATCTTGAGCGCCTGAGCTAGCGCGCCCGCAGGTGCCGCACGTAGCGGTCGCCGATGAACTGGATGCCGCACACCAGCACCACCAGGATGGCGATCACCACGGCCATCACCTGGGTGTCGTAGCGCTGGTAGCCATAGCGGATCGCCAGGTCGCCGAGCCCCCCTGCGCCTATGGCGCCGGCCATCGCCGAGGCACCGATCATGGCCACCAGGGTCACCGTGAAGCCGCCGATGATGCCGGGCAGCGCCTCCGGCAGGAGCACATTGAAGACGATGTGCCGCCGTTCGCAGCCCAATGCCTGGGCCGCCTCGATCACGCCACCGCCAACCTCGCGCAGGCTGACCTCGGCGATGCGGGCAAAGAACGGCGTGGCGCTGAGGGTGATGGGTACCACCGCCGCCCAGACGCCGATGGTGGTCCCGGTGATCAGCCGCGTCAGCGGGATCAGGGCCACCAGCAGGATGATGAAGGGCGTGGCGCGAAAGGCGTTGATCAGGGTACCCAGCACCCGGTTGAGGGTGGGCGCGGCGAAGATGGCGCCGCGCCCGGTGGTGACCAGCACCACGGCCAGGGCGATGCCGGCGAACCAGACGATGGCCGCGGACACGCTGACCATGGTGAGGGTATCGAGAAAGGCCTTCCACAGCGCCTTCAGCATGAAGTCAGACATAGCCCAGCACCTCCGCCCGGGCGAACAACCCGGCCTGGGTCAGGAAGGTGGCCAGCCGTCGCTCCGGCGCCGCGGTCGCCACCAGCAGGCGGCCCAGGGCATGGCCCTGGATACGGTCGATACCGCCATGCAGCAGTTCGACCGGTGCCCCCAGGGCCTGGCCCAGCGCCTGGAAGTCGGGCTCCGCACCCTGACCGTCGTAGCTGAGCTCCAGCACGGCCCGGGCGCCCGGTTGCCGGGTGGCAGCGAGCCGCCTGGCCAGATCCGTCGGCAGCTGGGCCGCCAGGGGTGCCAGCAGCGCCCGGGTGGCTTCTGCCTGAGGCGCGCCGAACAGCTGCCATACCGGGCCCTGTTCGACGATGCGGCCATGCTCCAGTACCACCACCCGGTCGCAGATCTGGCGGATCACCGCCATCTCGTGGGTGATGAGTACGATGGTCAGTCCCAGACGGCGATTGATGTCCTGCAACAAGGCCAGGATCGACTGGGTGGTCTCCGGGTCCAGCGCCGAGGTGGCCTCGTCGCAGAGCAGCAGTTCGGGCTTGAGCATCAGCGCGCGAGCGATGCCCACCCGCTGCTTCTGGCCACCGGACAGCCGCGAGGGATAGACCTGCTCCTTGCCCTGCAGCCCGACCAGCTCGAGCAATTCCCGGGCCCGGGCGTCGATCTCGTCGCGACGAAAACCAGCAGCCTTGAGCGGCAGGGCCAGATTCTCCAGCACCGTCTGCGAGGCCAGCAGATTGAAATGCTGGAAGATCATGCCGATCCGCCGTCGCAGCGCCACCAGGCGGTCGCCTTTCAGGGTGCCGAGGTCGACGCCATCGACCAGTACCTGGCCGGCGCTGACGTCTTCCACGCGATTGAGGGTGCGAATCAGGCTGGACTTGCCGGCGCCACTGCGACCGATGATGCCGAAGATCTCGCCACGGGCGATGCTGAGGTCGATGTCGGCCAGCGCGGTCACCGGCAGCGCATCGCCGGTGTAGATCTTGTGCACCCCGCTCAGGCGCAGATGCTCGCGCGCGGGGGCGGCCTGAGGCTCGATGGGCGGCTGAGCCGGTGCGGTTCTGAGCAGCGCATTGCTCATCGGGCGGCCTCCTGCCGGTTCAGCCAGGCCAGGCTGTAGAGCTGCGGATTGCCATAGGCCTGGGCGATGGCCTCGCGCACCCGCGGATCGTTCTGGAACACCTGGATGAAGGTACGGATCGCCGGGTCATCGGCCTTGTCCGGCCTGGTCACGAACCTCAGGGCATAGAGATGGCCGCTGGCCTCGTCGTCGCTGAACAGCAGCGCACTGTTGGGGTCCGTGGTGCCGGCCGCGAGGATATGCGAGGGATAGCTTTGCGCCAGGGTCACGTCGTCCAGCACCCGCGCCAGTTGCGGACCGGGCAGTTCGATGAATTTCAGATGGCGGGGATTGGCGACGATGTCCTGCAGGCTGGCCTTGGGCCCGGTACCAGGCTTGAGCTGGATCAGGCCGGCACGGGCATAGAGGTACAGCCCACGACCCTGATTGACCGGATCGTCGGCCACCGCCACGGTGGCGCCATCCGGCACCTCGGCAAAGCTTTTCACGCGTTTGGAATAGAGGCCGACCTTGTTTTCCACGCCATAGGCGATGGGCACCAGGCCGTAGCCGTTCTGGGCGTTGGCATTTTCCAGGAAGGGTTGGTGCTGGAAGTAGTTGACGTCGATGTCGCCGTGGGCGAGCGCCAGATTCGGCGTGTTCCAGTCGCTGAAGGCGACGATCTCCACCGCCACGCCCTGTTCCCGCGCCACCTCGGCGGCGCGCTCCAGGGCGGCGTTCTGCGGACTGTCGTTGATGCCGAGGCGAATCTTCTGCGGCTCGGCGGCCTGGGCGGACAGCGCCAGGGTCGTGCTCGCCAGGAGCAGCCCGAGGCGCTGGAAAATCGGAGGAATAGCCATGGGAGACCTCGAGATGTCGAGGGCTCGTCCGGTGGTCCGGTGGAACCCGTAAGGGAAAAGGGATCAGCTGCCCCTCTGGTCGGGCGCGTCGACGAAGAAATAGTCCTGCCAGCTGCCGGGCTGGTTGCGGATGGCCCCGATGCGATACATGAACTCCGCCAGCTTCAGCGTGTTCTGCGGCGCCGTGTCGAAATTGACCTCGGGGCTTTCGATGATCCGCTGGATCAGTGCCGGATCGAGGCGGGAATTCTCGACCTTCACGTAGGTACGGGCGGCGGCGGCCTTGTCCTTCTCGATGATCTGCCCGGCCTCGACCAGGGCCTCACGGAAGGCCTTGTAGGTCTTGGGATTGTCCCGGCGGAATTTCTCGGTGACGAACACCAGATTGGGCGAGACGGCCCCACCGAGCACGTCATAGGAACTGAGCACCCTGTGCACCTTGCCGCTGGCCAGTTCCTGTTCCTGGAACGGCGGATTGGCGAAGTGGCTGTTGATCTCGGTACCGCCGGAGATCACCGCCGCGGTGGCATCCGGATGCGGCACCGCCACCGTCAGGGGATCCAGGCGATTCCAGTTCTTCTCGCCGAAGGCCTGGGCGGCGGCGTACTGCAGGAAGCGCGACTGCACCGAGACGTTGACCGCCGGCACGGCAATGCGGTCCTTGGCGCTGAAGTCGGCCAGGGTCTTCACCTGCGGATTGTTGGTGACCAGGTAGTTGGGAAAGGCCCCCAGGCTGGCCACGGCCTTGACGTTCTGCCGACCATGGGTGCGGTCCCAGAGCGTGAACAGCGGCCCGAGCCCGGCGGAGCCAACGTCCACCGCGCCCGACAGGACCGCCTCGTTGACGGCCGCGCCACCGGACAGCTTTATCCAGTCGACCTTGATGTCGACGCCCTCTTGCTTGCCGTGCTTCTCGATCAGTTGCTGGTCCCGCAGCACATGCAGGATCACATAGGACACGCCGAATTGTTCGGAGATGCGCAGGGTGCCCTCGGCCTGGGCGGCCTGGGGTGCGACGCCCAGCCCGGTGAGCAGGCTGACGGCGAGCCCCAGGGCCAGGGGACGACGGGTGAAAGGAAGACGTGGGGGCATCAGGGTGCGCTCATCCATGGAAGTGGCTTATAGCCTACTCAAGCTATTCAGCATTTTTGAAATAAGGATGGGTTATATGGATAGGTCCAGTGGCGGTGTGGCTTTCCCTTACCCCAGTCCTCTCAGAGGGAGAGGGTGCGCCCCGCCGTACGTAGGTTGGCGCTGAGCGAAGCGAAGCCCAACACCACTCTGCATCCCGCCCTACTCCCGCTCCGCCTGCCGCGGCGCGTCCGGCTTGCTCACCCGGAACCCCTCGGCGAAGGTCGCCCGGGCCTCCAGGCGCTGCGGTATCAGGCCGCTGCGATGATAGAAATCCGCCGCCGCCTGCTGGTCGGCCACCACCTGCTGGTCGATGGGCTCCCAGTGCAGCTGGCGGCGCGCGAATTGCAGCCGGGCCACCGCCTCGGGAAAGCCGATGATCTGCGCCAGGGTCCTGGCATAGCTGTCGAGGTGGGCATAGCCCCAGCGCTGGGCGGCGGCCAGGCGGTCGAGGTAGTCCTGCAGCGCCGCGCGCCGGGCCGGATCGGCCAGGGCCGTGTCGGTGGCGGCCAGGAAGCTGTTGCCCGCCCAGAGTCCGCGCCCATTGACCAGCACCCGGGCGCCGTCGACCTGCTCGGCCTGGGCGGTGTAGGGCTCCCAGGTCGCCCAGGCGTCCACCGAACCATTGGCCAGGGCCATCTTGGCGTCCACCGGTCCGAGGAAACGAAAGCTCACGTCCTGGGCGGTCAGCCCCACCGAGTCCAGCGCCTTGAGCGCGATGTAGTGGCCGATGGAGCCGCGCCCGGTGGCGATGCGCTTGCCCTTGAGATCGGCCGCGCTCCGCAGCGGCGAGTCGCGCGGCACGATCACCGCCGTGCCATAGGGATCGGACTTGTCCACGGCGATGGCCTTGACCGGCGCGCCGGCGGCCAGGGCGAACAGCAGCGGGCCATCGCCGATGATGCCGGCATCCACCGCGCCCGCATTGAGCGCCTCGGCCAGAGGTGCGGCCGCAGGAAATTCCGCCCACTGGATGCGATAGCCCGGCAGGTCGCGCAGGCCGTCGGCCGCTTCCAGCTGGGCGCGCATGTTGCCCTTCTGGTCGGCGATGCGCAGGGTCAGGGGCTCGGCGGCCAGGGCCGCGCTGGCGGCGAGCAGCAGCGGTAGCGCCAGCAGGGTACGGCGGATGAGGGTCATGGTTTGGCTTCCTGGGTAAAGACAGTGGCATCGGCCAGGGCGGCGACGTCGACCGGTTTGGGCAGCACCTGGAGGTCGCTGAAGAGATCGGCCACCTGCTGCACCGCGGCGACGTCCGCCGGCTGCACCGGGCGCAGGCCACGGGAGGTGCGGGTGGAAATGGCCACCGCGGCGCCTTCCGGCAGGCGCGTCAGCTCGGCGTAGACCCGGGCATAGTCCTGCGGATGGGCGACCGCCCAGGCCCGTGCCCGGGCCAGGCGCCCGGCGAAATCGGCGATGGCGGCGCGCTTGGCCGGGTCCGCCAGCGACGCCGGGGTGGCGGTGAGAAAGCCCAGGGCGGTGGTCAGCCCCTGGCCATCGCGCAGCAGCCGGGCGCCGTGCTGCTCGGCGATGCCCAGGTAGGGATCGAAGGTCGCCCAGGCGTCGATCTGCCCGGCATTGAAGGCGGCGCTGGCGTCGGTGGGCAGCACGAACTTGACCGTGACGTCCTCCCGCCTGAGCCCGGCCTCTTCGAGGGCGGCATACAGCAGATGCTGGGAGATGCTGCCCTTGGCCGAGGACACCACCACGGTGCGCCCCTTGAGATCCTTGACCGAACGGATCGGCGAATCGGCCTGCACCAACAGGCCATTGGCCTGGGGGTAGCCGACATTGGTAGCGATGAGCTTGAGCGGCACGCCGCCGGATGCGGCCATCAACACCGGCAGGTCACCGGCATAGGAGGTATCCACCGCGCCGACGCGCTGGGCCTCGAACAGCGGCGCGGCGCCCTGGAAGTTGGCCCAGCGATAAGTGTAGGGCGCGCCTTCGAGGGTGCCGGCGGCCTCCATCATGGCGCGCAGGCCGCGGGCCTGGTCGCCCAGCACCAGGGTCACCCCGGACAGATCCGGCGCCGCCTGGGCCTGTCCCAGCAGCAGCGCCAGGCCCAGCGTGGCGAGCAATAGCTTCATTGCGCGTACTCCCGGCCCTCGTGGCGCTCCAGTTGCCGCACCGCCGCGTCCCAGTGGCGGACATGGGCGCCGCGCGCCAGATTGCCGGGGATGAGGTCGCTGACCTTCTGCGCCACGGCGTCCGCGGCAATCACCAGCTCGGCGCCACCGCTCTGGGCCGCCAGTTGCGCCGCGCAGGAGCGTTCCAGGTAATAGAGGTGCCAGAAGGCCTCCTCCAGACTCGCGCCCACCGTGAGCAGGCCATGGTTGCAGAGGATCATCGCCGGGTGCGCCCCGAGGTCGGCCACCAGCCGGCTTTGCTCGTCCAGATCCAGGGCCACGCCCTCGTAGCCGTGATAGGCCAGGCGGCCGAAGAACCTCATGGCGTGCTGGGAAAGCATCAGCAGGCCGCCGCGCTGGGCGGAGACGCCGATGCCCGCAGCCGTGTGGGTGTGCAGCACCGCATGGAGTTCCGGCTGGGCACGGTGGATGGCGCTGTGGATCACGTAGCCGGCCGGGTTGATGCCGAGCCCGGTGGGGTCGAGGACGATCTCGCCATCGATGTCCACCTTCACCAGCGAAGAGGCGGTGATCTCGTCGAAGGTCTGGCCGAAGGGATTGATCAGGAAGTGCGCCTCCGGGCCCGGCACCCGCAGTGAAAAGTGGGTGTAGATATGGTCGGTCCAGCGTTCGCGGGCGGCCAGGCGATAGGCGGCGGCGAGCTTGACCCGCGCCTCCCATTCGGCGGCGGACACCTGGGCGCGGACGCTGGCGAGGGCGTTGAGAAAGGCGGTCATGCAGCGGCTCCGAAAGCAGAAGAGGCGCCAGGGCGACGGGCGTTGCCCCGGTCTGCTTAGAACCTAACGTTGTGAGCCGCTGAGACGGAAATATCGATTGCGCATAACCTAATATGCGTTAAACGGATAAACAAAATAGATAATTATTAGAATACTGGTTTTCAGCACAGAACCAATCGATCTAAGACCCTGGGCCTCGTCCTTGCTTTAATGGCCGTCATCGCCCACCCGCCTGACCCGTGGAGCCCGCCATGCCCCTTAGGCTCGACCGCCTGCGCCTGTTCCTGCATGACCTCGCCACCCTGGTCGACGAACACCCTGCCGAACCTCAGCTGCTGCAGCGCGGTGCCGCCCTGCTCGGCGAGCTGGTGCGCCATGACGACTGGCTGCCCGAGGACTGCGCCCTGCCCCGCCCCGAGCGCTACAGCCAGTACCTGCTGCATGCCGATGCCCGCCAGCGCTTCTCGGTGGTGAGTTTCGTCTGGGGTCCGGGCCAGGCCACGCCGGTGCATGACCACCGCACCTGGGGCCTGATCGGCATGCTGCGCGGCGCCGAGATCGCCCAGGGCTTCGCCCACGATCCCGCTGGCCGCCTGCTGCCGGAAGGCGCGCCCGTGCGCCTGGAGCCGGGCCAGGTGGAAGCGGTCTCGCTGCGGGTGGGCGACATCCACCAGGTCAGCAACGCCTATGCCGACCGCACCTCCATCAGCATCCATGTCTATGGCGGCAACATCGGCGCCGTGCGCCGCGCCGTCTATGCCGCGGATGGCCAGGAAAAGCCCTTCATCTCCGGCTACACCAATCGCCAGCTGCCCAACCTGTGGGACCTGTCCCAGGAGACCGCCACACCATGACCGCCATCCGCACCGCCGAGGACATCCGCCAGGCCCTGCTCGCCGGCACCGAGGTCGCCCTGCTCGACGTTCGCGAGGAAGACCCCTTTGCTGCCGGCCATCCGCTGTGGGCCGCCAATCTGCCGCTGTCGCGCCTTGAACTGGAGGCCTGGTCGCGATTGCCGCGGCGTGACGTGGCCATCACCCTCTATGACGCGGGCGAGGGCCTGGCGGAACGCGCGGCCGAACGCCTGCACGCCCTGGGCTACACCGACGTGGCCCTGCTCGAAGGGGGCCTGGCAGGCTGGCGCGCCAGCGGCGGCGAACTCTTCATCGACGTCAACGTGCCGAGCAAGGCCTTTGGCGAACTGGTGGAAGCCCGCCGCCATACCCCCTCGCTGCCCGCCGAGGAGGTCCGGGCGCTGCTGGATCAGGACGCCGACCTGGTGATCCTCGACGCCCGCCGCTTCGAGGAATACCAGACCATGAGCATTCCCGGCGGGGTCAGCGTGCCGGGTGCCGAACTGGTGCTGCGGGTGGCCGAGCTGGCCCCCGATCCGCGCACCCGGGTCATCGTCAACTGCGCCGGGCGCACGCGCAGCCTGATCGGCGCCCAGTCGCTGATCAACGCCGGCATTCCCAATCCGGTGGCGGCCCTGCGCAACGGCACCATCGGCTGGACCCTGGCCGGCCAGACCCTCGAGCACGGTCAGCGCCGCCGCTTCGGCGAGGTGACAAGCGAAACCCGGGCGACCGCCGCCGCCCGCGCCCGCCAGGTCGCCGATCGCGCCGGCGTCGCCCGCCTGCCCTTCAGCGAACTGGAGGCCTGGCGCAGCGACGCCCGGCGCACGAACTACCTGATCGATGTCCGCACCCCCGAGGAATTCGCCGCCGGTCACCTGCCCGGCGCCCGCTCGACACCGGGTGGCCAGCTGGTGCAGGAAACCGATCACAGCGCCCCGGTGCGCGGTGCCCGCCTGGCCCTAGTGGACGACGACGGCGTGCGCGCCAACATGAGTGCCTCCTGGCTGGCGCAGATGGGCTGGGCGGTGGCGGTGGTCGACGACATCCCGGCCGGTGCCCTGAGCGCCACCGGTCCCTGGCAGGCACCGGCGCCCACACCGGGGCGGGTGGAGCGCATCTCGGTGACGCGGCTGCAGGAATGGCTGGCCGAGCCGGGCACCCTGGTGGTGGATGTCACCGCCAGCGCCAACTATGTCCAGAGGCACATTCCGGGCGCCGCCTGGGTGCTGCGCGCCGATCTGCCGGCAGCGCTGCCACCGGCGGAGCGCTATGTCTTCACCTGTGGCAGTGGCCAACTGGCCGCCTTCGCCGCCCTCGATGTCCAGGCCATCACCGACCGGCCGGTCCTGCTGCTGGAGGGCGGTACCGCGGCCTGGCTGGCTGCGGGTCTGCCGGTGGAAGGTGGCGAGACGCGGCTGCTGTCGACCCGGCGCGATCGCTACCGACGCCCCTACGAGGGCACCGACGCCCCGCGCGAGGCCATGCAGGCTTACCTGGACTGGGAGTTCGGCCTGGTCGAGCAGTTGCGGCGGGATGGCACCAGCGGCTTCCGGGTCATCTAGCCGCTGGTCCGCACGAAGGCCGCCACCCAGGCCGCCGTCTCCACCAGCGCCTGGGAATGGCTCAGGCCGCTGCGCTTGAGCGGCTTGAGATCATGGTCCGCGGTGGCGATCCACTGCATCTCGATGCTGGGCGCCAGAGCATAACCCGCCACCTCTTCCTGCGTGCCCAGGGCATCCCGCTCGCCCTGGACGATCAGCGTCGGCGTAGCCAGGGTCGCCAGGTGCTCGGTGCGCAGCCGTTCGGGCTTGCCCGCCGGGTGGAAGGGATAGCCCAGGCAGATGAGGCCCGCCGCGCCCAGTTCATCGGCCAGCAGACTGGCCATTCGCCCGCCCATGGACTTGCCCGCCAGCCACAGCGGTCCGCTTTCTGCCGCGCGCCAGGTCGCGACCATGGCCCGCCAGTGGTCCAGCAGGACCGGGGCCGGATTCGGCGGGCGCCGTTTGCCCTCGGCGCGCGCGCGCGTCATATAGGGAAAGTCGAATCTCAGGGTACGGATCTCACGCCGGGCCAGTTCCTCGGCCAGTTGCTGCAGGAAGGGGCTGTCCATTCCCGCGCCCGCACCGTGGGCCAGCAACAGGGTCGCCAAGGGCTCACCCGCGGGTCGGCATTCGCGGAAGCGGTCGAGGTACAACTCGTCTGCCATGGGCCACTCCTCGTCCAAACGCTAGAGCTTAACCCGGCCTTTATTGATCTGGATCAATAAAGGCCGGGGCCTGCCCCTCACACTGGACACCTCGAAACCACTGGAGCCCGGCATGACAGCCGCCCTCGCCTGGGACGCCGACCTCATCGCCCGCTACGATCGCGCCGGCCCCCGCTACACCTCCTACCCCACCGCCGTGCAATTCCACGACGGCATCGGTCCCTTCGACCTGCTCGGCGCCCTGCGCCTGAGTCGCCAGGCCGGACGGCCGCTGTCGCTCTACCTGCACGTGCCCTTCTGCGCCAACATCTGCTACTACTGCGCCTGCAACAAGGTCATCACCAAGGACCGCAGCCGCAGCGCCGCCTACCTCGACGCCCTGCGCCAGGAGATGATCCTCACCAGCCGGCACCTGGATGGGGGGCAGCGGGTGGAACAACTGCACCTCGGCGGCGGCACCCCGACCTTTCTCAATCCCGTGCAGCTGCGCGCGCTGATGGCCGATCTGCGCCGTCACTTCACCCTGGCCGACGACGACCGCGGCGACTACTCCATCGAGATCGATCCGCGCGAGGCCGACTGGAGCACCATGGGCCTGTTGCGCGAGCTGGGCTTCAACCGCGTCAGCTTCGGCGTCCAGGACCTGGACCTGCAGGTGCAGCTGGCGATCAATCGCCTGCAGCCCTTCGACGACACCCGCACCCTGGTGGAGGCCGCTCGCGCCCTCGACTATCGCTCCATCAACCTGGACCTCATCTACGGCCTGCCGCGGCAGACCCCGGCCAGCTTCGCCCACACCGTGGAGCGGGTGCTGGAATTGCAGCCGCATCGGCTGTCGGTGTTCAACTACGCCCATCTGCCGCAACGCTTTCCGCCGCAGCGGCGCATCGAAACCAGCGAACTGCCGGACCCGGCGGCCAAGCTGGAGATGCTGCAGCGCACCGTGGAACAGCTGCTGGCCGCCGGCTATCGCTACATCGGCGTGGATCACTTCGCCCTGCCCGACGACGACCTGGCCATCGCCCAGGAGGACGGCACCCTGCAGCGCAACTTCCAGGGCTACACCACCCATGGTCACTGCGACCTGCTGGGCCTGGGCGTCTCCGCCATCAGCCAGGTGGGCGATGTCCTCTGCCAGAATACGCCCGACCTCGCCCGCTACCAGGAACGCCTGGGCCAGGGCGACCTGGCGGTGGTCCGCGGCGTGCGACGCTCGCGGGACGACCGCATCCGCGGCGCGGTGATCGGCCAGCTGATCTGTCATTTCCAGCTGGATTTCGCCGCCATCGAGCGCAGCTGCGAACTGGATTTCCGCCAGTACTTCGCCGATGCCTGGCCGCACCTTGAGGCCATGGCCGCCGACGGCCTGCTCCGTCTCGATGCGCGCGGCCTGCAGGTGCTGGCGCCGGGCCGCCTGCTGATCCGTGCCCTGTGCATGCTGTTCGACCGCTATCTGGCCGGCCAGGACAATCAGCGCTTTTCCCGGGTGATATGACCCATGCCTGCCACGACTGCTAAAGTTAGACTTTTGGAACCAGACGAGAAGCGATCTTCCCCCATGACCGAGCCCCTCAAGCTGCGCAACGCCCAGGCCCATTGCAAGGATTGCAGCCTCGCCTCGCTGTGCCTGCCGCTGTCGCTCGATCTGAAAGACCTGGACGCCCTCGACCAGATCGTCAAGCGCGGCCGGCCGCTGGCCAAGGGTGACCACCTGTTCCGCCAGGGCGATACCTTCGGCTCGGTCTATGCGGTGCGCTCCGGCGCCCTGCGCACCAGCAGCCTGAGCGATGCCGGCGAGGAGCAGATCACCGGCTTCCACCTGCCCAGCGAACTGGTCGGCCTGTCGGGCATGGACACCGAGCGCTATCCGGTCTCGGCCCGGGCGCTGGAGACCACCACCGTCTGCGAGATCCCCTTCGAGCGCCTGGACGAACTCTCCGAACAGCTGCCGCAACTGCGCCGCCAGTTGCTGCGGGTGATGAGCCGGGAGATCCGCGATGACCAGCAGATGATGGTGCTGCTGTCGAAGAAGAGTGCCGACGAGCGCATCGCCACCTTCCTGGTCAATCTCTCCGCGCGCTTCCATGCCCGCGGCTTTTCCGCCCAGCAATTCCGCCTGAGCATGTCGCGCAACGAGATCGGCAACTTCCTCGGCCTGGCGGTGGAAACCGTGTCGCGGGTGTTCACCCGCTTCCAGCAGAGCGGTGTGCTGGCGGCCGAAGGCAAGGAAGTACGCATCCTCGACTCCGCCCGCCTCTGCGCCCTCGCGGGCGGTCAGCTGGAAGGCTGAGCCGTTTGCGCCTGCCGCTCGGCCAGCGACAGGCGCCCGGCCCCTCTAGAAGCTGTAGCTGACCGTCGCGGTCACGTTGCGCTCCTCGCCGAAATAGCAGAAGTCCAGGCTGTAGCAGGACGCCACATAGTCCTTGCCCATCAGGTTGTTGGCGTTGACCCGCGCCGTGAGCCCCGGCATCCCCAGCCGGGTGAAGTCATAGGCGAGCATGGCATCCACCAGGGTGTAGGCCGGCACCTTGAGGGTGTTGGCCTTGTCCGCCCAGCTGGTACCCACATAGCGCGCCCCGGCGCCGAGGCTGAAGCCCGCCAGCGGTCCGGCCAGCTGATACTCACCCCACAGCGACGCCTGGTGCCGAGGCGCCTGGTTCGGCGTATTGCCCTGGGTGCCGTCCAGCGCCTGGGTGTACTCGATGTCGGTGAAGGTGTAGCTGCCCAGCAGCTTGAGGCGCTCGGCCAGTTGCAGATGGCCCTCCAGCTCCAGGCCACGGGAGCGGATCTCGCCCACCGAGGAATAGAAGTCCTCCTGGGGCAACTTGGTCGCCACGTTTTCCTGGGTAATATGGAACAGCGAGGCGGTATAGAAGCTGGCGCTGCCCGGCGGCTGGTATTTCAGACCCAGCTCCCACTGCTTGCCCTCGGTGGGCTCCAGGGGATTGCCCGCGGCGTCGTTGTAGGCGTTGGGATTGAACGACGTGGAATAGCTCAGGTAGGGCGCCAGGCCGTTGTCGAACAGATAGAGCGCTCCGGCACGGCCGCTGGCCTGGCCACGGCGCGCACTGCTGCGGGTGCCCGCCTGGCGATCCTCGATACCGATCTCCACCCAGTCCTGGCGCAGGCCCAGGGAAAAGCGCCAGCGATCCAGCTCGATCAGATCCTGCAGGTAGACCCCAGTTTGCTGCAGTTCGCGGCGGTACTCGCTGCCGGGGGAGATAGTCACCTGGCCACCGTAGTTCGGCGCGAAGGCATCCAGCGGATCCGCCGTGCCGCTGGGCCAATCCACATGGGTCCAGCGACGCTGGTAATCCAGTCCGGCGAGCAGGGTGTGGCGGCTGCCGGCCCAGTCGAAGTCCGCCTGCACCAGGTTGTCCAGGGTATAGGCGTGCAGGTTCTCGCGACCGCCGGAGTAATAGCGATTGAGCAGGTTGCTGTCGCCGACATAGCCGTAGCCATAGACCTGCTCCAGCTCGACCCGCGACTTGGCGTAGCGGAAATTCTGCCGCGCGCTCCAGACGTCATTGAACCTGTGCTCGAACTGATAGCCGACCATCTGCTGGGTGCGTTCGAATTTATCGTGGTCGGGTTCGCCGTCGAAAAAGTGGTTGCTGATGTAGCGCCCATTGCGGCGATAGAGGCTGCCTTCGGCCGGCACCCCGCTGTGGTAGCCACCGTCCGGGTCCTTTTGCAGATAGGCCTGCAGGGTCAGGGTGGTATCGTCGCTCAGGTCGATGGCCAGGCTGGGCGCCAGGGCGTAACGCTCTTCTTCCACGTGATCGAACTGGGTGTCGCTGTGCTGCGCCAGCCCCACCAGGCGATAGGCGATGCGCCCCTCCTCGTCCAGCGGTCCGCCGAAATCGAAGCCGGCGCCATGCTGGCCGAGATTGCCCAGGGTGGCCTGGACCTGGCGATAGGGCTGGTACAGCGGCTTCTTGCTGGTCAGGGCCACCAGACCGCCCGGCAGGCTGCGGCCATAGAGCACCGACGCCGGGCCCTTCACTACGTCGATGCGCTCGAGGAAATAGGGATCGACCTGCAGCGAGCTGAAGGTGCCGCTGTCGCCCATGGTCTTGAGGCCGTCGAGAAAGACATTGTCGACGCTGTTGTCGGCGAAGCCGCGCATCACCACGTAGTCGTAGCGATTGGAGGCGCCGATCTGGCCGGTGAAGATCCCCGGGGTGTACCTCATGGCCTGCTGCACGGTCTTGGCGCCCTGGTCATCGATCTGCTCGCGGGTCACCACGGAGACCGACTGGGAGGTTTCCAGCAGGCCCTTGCTGGTCTTGGTGGCCACGTCGCTATGGGTCGCCAGGTAGCCATCGGTCTCGCCCAGGGCATTGCCCAGGGCGAAGCCGGTCACCGTGGTCTCGTTGAGGGCGGTCACCTCGCTCGCAGCCGCTGACTCCAGGCGGTAGCTGCCATCGGCCTGCCGCACCGCCTGCAGGCCACTGCCCTGGAGGATCTGCCGGAAGCCGTCGGCTGGTGTGTAGCGGCCCTGCAGCCCCGGACTGCGCCGACCTTCCAGCCCCTGGGCGGGCGCCGACAGCAGTACGCCGCTCTGGGCGGCGAAGGTGCTCACCACCGTGGCCAGACTGCCCGCCTCGATGCGGTATTCCTGCGCCAGAGGCGCCGCCTGGACCACCCCCTGGGACATGGCCAGGCCAGTGATGCCCAGCGGCATGGCCAGGGCGAAGACGCGCAGGGCGCGGCGCAGCGGATGCAGGGTGAAACGGGTATCGCGATGCATGGAAAGCCTCGAAACGGAGATCGTTTCCCCCAAGCCCCGCGAGCGTGAAAAAGGGGAACCACCCGCGATACTTTTTTTCAGGCGGGCACGATCTGCACCCACCAGGGCAGGCGCCGTTCGACCCTTACCGGCAGGCTGTCGGCCAGGGCCGCCAGCGCGCGGTCGGTATCCGCGAGGGGATAGCTGCCGACTACCCGCAATTGGGCGACCGTGGCGGTACAGGTCAGCAGGCCCGGTCGATAGCGACCCAGCTCCGCCACCAGGGCCGCCAGCGACCAGTCGTCGACCACCAGCCGCCCCTGGCGCCAGAGTTGCCGCCCCGCATCGACCGGGCCTAGCGGCTGTATGGCAACAGGCGTCATCAACGCTCGCGTCCCTTGCGCCAGGCCCTCGGGCCGGGCCTGGCGTGGCAGCAGCTGCAGAGCCCCGCGGTAGGCTGCCACCTCCAACCCTTCGTCACGCGCGTGGACCGCGCAGCAGCCCGCCTCGAAGCGCACCCGGCCTGGCGTCGCCTCCAGCACCATGGGCGCCGTCCCCCCTCGGCTTTCGAACAACGCCTCGCCGCGCAGCAAGCGCCAGTGGTGCGCCGTGGCGCCACGCGCGAGTTGGCTGTCGGTGTTGAGCCAGACGCGCACCCCGGCGGCCAGGTCGAAGGCACGGATCTCGCCGACCGCCGTGCTCAGGTCGGCGCCCTGCCCCAGCCGCCAGTCGTCCGGCCGCGTCCAGCCCAGCGCCAGGCCACCCAGGGCCAATCCCAGCACCTTGAGCGCCCGGCGCCGTCCCAGGGACTCGCGCCGCGCCAGGGCCATTCGCCCGGACGCAGGCAGACCGGTGAAGCGCGCACTGATCTCCTCCACCCGCGCCCAGGCCACGGCGTTGCGGCTATCCGCCTGCAACCAGCGTTCCCAGGCCCGCTCGGTGACGGGGTCCACTTCGTCGGCAGCCAGTTCGGCGAACCAGTCCGCCGCTTCCTCCAGAGGTCCGCCACGACCGGGCGTCAGCGCACTCAAGACACCAGTTCCAGGCAGTGCAGCATGGCCTGGGCCATGTACTTCTTGATCATCCGCTCCGACACGCCCAGTCGCTCGGCGATGACGCCATAGGTGAGCCCCTCCAGTTGCGCCAGCAGAAAGGCCTGGCGCACCCGGCCGGGCAGGCGGTCGAGCAACGCATCGAGTTCGGTGAGGGTTTCCAGGATCAGTGCCTGGGCTTCCGGCGACGGCTGCACGGCCTGCGGTTGCGCGGCAAGCGCGTCGAGATAGGCGCGCTCCAGGGCCTGGCGCCGCCAGTGGTTGGCCAGCAGTCCCTGAGCGACGGTCGCCAGGAAGGCACGGGGTTCACGCAGGCGTTCCAGCTCCGCCTCCCGGGCCAGCAGCCGCACGAAGGTGTCCTGGGCCAGATCGGCCGCCTGCCCCAGGCAGCCCAGGCGCCGCTGCAGCCGCTCGCGCAGCCAGCCATGGTGGTCCAGGTAGAGGGTCCGGATATGTCCGTGCCGGTCGGACTCGAGCGTCTGCATCACCATCCTCGGAAGCAGCTGACTTCCGATAATGATAATGCTTCTCGATCACAAGATACAGGCCTGTCGCCGTCTCGCAGCGACGGGATAACGCAGCGCTAGAGCGAGATCGGCTTGCGCCCGGCGAAGGCGTGGGTCAGGGTGCCGCCGTCGACCAAGTCAAGTTCGCCCCCCAGGGGCACGCCATGGGCGATACGGGAGATGGTCAGGCCCTTGGGCGCGAGCAGCTGGGCGATGTAGTAGGCGGTCGCCTCGCCTTCCACCGTGGGGTTGGTGGCAATGATCATTTCCTGGAAACCGCCCTCGCTGACACGCCGTTCGAGCTCGGGTACGCCGATGGCGTCCGGACCCAGGCCGTCGATGGGCGACAGGTGCCCCTTGAGCACGAAGTAACGCCCGCGATACCCGGTCTGCTCCACGGCGAAGACATCCATGGGGCCTTCCACCACGCAGAGCAGGCTGTCGTCACGCCGGCTGTCGGCGCAGAAGCCGCAGATCTCGTCTTCGCTCAGGGTGCGGCAGCGCTGGCAATACCCGACCCCTTCCATGGCAGCGCTGAGGGCACTGGCCAGGCGCTGGCCACCCTGGCGTTCGCGTTCGAGCAGTTGCAGGGCCATGCGCTGGGCGGACTTCTGGCCGACACCGGGCAGGACCCGGAGCGCATCGATCAATTGGCGAATCAGGGGACTGAAGCTCATGGACTACCGTACTGGAAGGCGGGAAGAACGGGTGCCCGACGGACACCCGCAGCTGGAGCGTCTTGGGTTCTGTATCAAAAGTGCCTGCGCATCGGTGATGCTTCGTTGAAAAAGGCTTCGGAATGCTCATTTACCACTCGTAAATTCCGCTTCCTCAGCCTTTTTCGCCTCGCTTGACCTTCGCTCGGCGACTTTTTATACACAACCTAGAAAGGCATCTTGAAGCCGGGCGGCAGCTGCATCCCGGAGGTCATGCCGGACATCTTGTCCTGGCTGTTCTGCTCGATCTTGCGCACGGCGTCGTTCACCGCGGCGGCGATCAGGTCCTCGAGGATTTCCTTGTCTTCCTGCATCAGGCTGTCGTCCAGGCTGACGCGCTTGACGTCGTGTCGGCCGGTCATGACGACGCTGACCAGGCCGGCGCCGGATTGCCCGGTCACTTCGGCGTTCGCCAGCTCTTCCTGCATCTTCTGCATCTTTTCCTGCATCTGCTGGGCCTGCTTCATCAGGCCGGCCATGCCACCTTTCATCATGTCTGCTACCTCGAACTATGAATGGAAAACCGGTCAGGCTTGGGTGTCGACCGGCTCGATGGTACCCGCGCGCACCGTGGCGGCGAACTGTTGCATCATCTGGCGGATGAGCGGGTCGTCCTGGATCGACAACTCCGCCTGCCGCTGCCGCTCCGCCCGGCGCCGCGCGGCAGCCTGGGCGGGCGTCTCCTGCTCGGGGGTCTGGATGGTGACCTCGAGCGTAATGGGGCGACCCTGCTGCTGGTTCAGCGCATCGTTGAGCCGGCGTTGCTGGTTGGCATTGAACAGGGCGCTCTGCGCCGGATCCAGGTGCAGGTGCCAGCGATCGCCGTCCATGGCCACCAGAGTGCAGTTGGCGGCGATGCTGGCGGTCAGTCCGCCCAGCTTGAGATCGGGGAACAACGCCTGCCAATCGGCTGCCAGGCCCGTGGCCGGTTGCACCGCCGGCGCCGGCGCCGCGGCCACCGCTTCGGCAGTCGGCTCGCCGAGGCTGTCGAGATAGTCGTCCAGCCCCACCTCGTAGTAATCCTCGGCGGGTGGCGGCTCTTCGTCACCATCCAGATCGTCACCGGCGGTGTCCGCCGGCAGTTCGGCGATCACCGTGGCGTCTGGCGTCGTCTCGACCCGTGGCGTGGGCGCGGCGCTGGGCGCGGCCTGAGCGGCGGGCGCGGCGACCTGTGTCACCGGTGCGGGGGCTGGCACCGCTGCCGCCTTGACCTCCGCTTGCCCAGACTCCTCCCAGGGAAGATCGACCGGCACTTCTATAGGGGTGGTATTACCTGCAGGTGACGGCTCGGGAGCAGGCGCAGGGGCTGCCTGAGGCCTGGGGACAGGCGTCGAAGCCACCGGAAACGCCGCGGCCACCGGACGGGGGTTGGAGTCAGCCGTGGCCGGGCTGGCTCCCGTCGTCTTTAGTGCCGGTCGCTCGGCAATCGCCGCACCGACAGGCCGGAAGGCCAGCATCCGCAGCAGGACCATCTCGAAGCCGTGGCGCGGGTCGGGCGCCAGCGGCAGATCGCGCCGGCCAACCAGACCCAGCTGGTAGTAGTACTGGACATCTTCCGCCGGCAGCGTCTGCGCCAGGCTCAGTACCCGCTCGCGATCGCCCTGGCCGTTGTCCACCGCATCGGGCAGCACCTGGGCGATGGCCACGCGGTGCAGCACATTGAGCAGCTCGGCCAGCACCCCGCCCCAGTCGGGGCCCTGCTCGGCCAGATGGCGAACCGCGTCCAGCACGGCACGACCATCGCCTTCCAGCAAGGCCTGGAGCACGTCGTAGACCTGGCCATGATCGAGGGTCCCGAGCATGGCGCGCACATCGGCGGCCAGCACCTTGCCCTCGCCAAAGGCGATCGCCTGGTCGGTCAGGCTCATGGCGTCGCGCATGGAGCCATCGGCCGCACGACCCAGCAGCCAGAGGGCATCGTCCTCGAAGGGAATGCCTTCCGCGGCGAGCACCTGCTGCAGGTGCGCAACGACCCGCTCCGGCGGCATGTTCTTCAGCGAGAACTGCAGGCAGCGCGAGAGAATGGTGACCGGCAGCTTCTGCGGATCGGTGGTGGCGAGCAGGAACTTGACGTGGGGCGGTGGCTCTTCCAGCGTCTTGAGCAGGGCGTTGAAGCTGTGGGTGGACAGCATGTGCACCTCGTCGATGAGGTACACCTTGTAGCGACCGCGGGACGGTGCGTACTGCACGTTCTCCAGCAGCTCGCGGGTGTCTTCCACCTTGGTGCGGCTGGCGGCGTCCACCTCGATGAGGTCGACGAAGCGGCCTTCATCGATCTCGCGGCACACCGAGCAGCTGCCACAGGGCGTCGAGCTGACGCCGGTCTCGCAATTCAGGCACTTGGCCAGGATCCGCGCGATGGTGGTCTTGCCCACCCCGCGGGTGCCGGTGAACAGATAGGCATGGTGCAGCCGCTCGTTATCCAGCGCATTGATCAGCGCCTTGAGCACATGGGTCTGGCCGACCATTTCGCGGAACGACCGCGGGCGCCATTTGCGCGCAAGAACCTGGTAACTCATCGAGACCTGATCAGGAGAAGACGTGGGGGGAGCACATGCTAACGAAGAGGGGCCGCGAATGCATCCCGCGGCGTGGTATCGGGACGCCGCCACGCGGACCGCGGCTACTTCACCAGATGGAGGCAGCCAGGCGGATTTTCAAGCGATCAGGAGGGCGAACGGCGGGCAAAAGACCGTTTCAGGCACGTCGGCAGTGGTCTTCGCCGTCGGCCAGGACAACGCTGGAGACATAGGCTGCCAAGGCATCCAGCTGGCCGCGCAGGCGGCTCACGGTGGCGTTCATCTTGAAGGGATTGATCGCCTCCTCGTTGGTCAGGTCGATCCTGATCAGCAGCAGGGGCTCGGTGGGATGGTGGATCTGAGCGACCAGCGTCGCCTCGGTGTCGCGGCGACAGTCGACACGATAGGGATGGAGACCATTGCTCAGGGCGCGTCCTGCGCTTTCGAGTCCGTTCTTCACGATGAATCCTTGGACGTTCGTCCAGTAATGATGGTGCGGCGCGCATGATGGCATAGAGCCATGAACCAGAACAGTGCATTTCGTCACGAAAGCCGTGTGGCATGCTTCGCGGAGCGCTGAGCGGCGAGACAAAAAAGAAGGGGAAAAGCAGGAAGAGGAAAGGCGGGGGGCAGAAATGGAGGTGGCCCCGCCAGCCACACCCCGGCACACGACATCACCGCTGCGGCTGCTCCCTTCCAGGCCTGACCGGGTATTGTGCAAGCACACTGGTTGATCGCTGAACCGCTCTAGTCAGCAGGTTCTGGGGAATTTGGGGTTGTACCTCCTTTCGATGCTCAACACATGATTCTTGAGGTGGCGGCTTTGTCACACATCGGTGTCACACAGGCCTGTCACACATGTACGTTATTCGCAGAGGCTCAACCTATTACCTGAACGTCCGTATCGGCAATAAGCACTTACGGATCAGTCTAGGGATACATGACCGACGAACGGCAATCTTCAAGGCCACGGCGATAGCTCAAAGGGTCGATGAGCATCGGTTCAAGCACCCACAAGCCACCTATAGCGAGCTCCAGGCACTATGCAGGACTTTGGTGCGGACGGAGAGACTCGAACTCCCGCCCTCCTCGCCTCCACTTGCTCAAGCGATTGATCCACTACCAGTCAGAGCAAAGGGACCACTGCTGAGTAGGCTCGCTAAGGAGTACGTAGCTGAAGGAAAGCAAGGAGCCTGGAGGCAAGGACAGATAGCTGACGTTGAACGCACCATCCATGACTTCTTTGCCTTGATGGGTGATATGGATGTGGAAGCCTTCGATCAGCAACAGGCTAGGACCCTGAAGGAGAGGTTATCCCGCTGCCCTCGGTACTACGGGCTCAGACCTGAGTTCAAAGGCAAGACGCTGCTGGAGATTGTGGAGTCTGGAAACCAGTACGAGACCATCACACCTGTAACCATCAACAACCGGCTACGAAAGCTCACCTCATGGATGAACTGGTGCGTCTCGAATGGATACCTTGAGACAAACCCTCTAAGCGGAATGAAGGTGATGGAAGCGTCAGCCAAGGACGCACGCCTACCCTTTGATCAACGAGACATCACCAACCTCCTCAACCATGGCTCTCTAACGAAGGAAGCTAGAAAGAATCCTTGGAGGTATTGGCTACCTTTGCTAGCGCGAGCTACAGGAGCACGCTTGGAGGAGCTGAGCCAGCTTTACCTTGACGACATCGTGGAAGAGCAAGGCATCACTTGCATCAAGATTGATGATGCTAGGCCAGACCAGAAGCTTAAGAATCCATCCAGCCGACGAATCATCCCGCTGCATCCTGACCTGTTGGAGATGGGCCTACGTGACCACCTAGAAGACTTGAAGCAGGCAGGACAGGAAAGATTGTGGCCTGAGCTGAAGGCTGTCCGAGGTAAGTACGGGTATGCCGTATCGAAGTGGTTTGGCGTCTACAGACACAAGCAAGGGATCACCGATCCTCGAAAGACCTTTCATAGCTTCAGGCACTCATTCATCGACGACATGAGGGAGGCTGGGATTGCCGATAGCCTGCTGAAGGACATGGTAGGTCATGGGGATACAGCAGTGACCTTTGCGGTGTACGGGAAGAGACGTTTCATCGAGCAGATGCTTGCAGCCGTAAGCCAGATAAAACTGACGATAAACCCCTCATAAACGTTACAGTATAACACTTAAACACATGGGCTACTGTGACCCTACCCAGCAGGAATGCCCTTTGTAGCACGTCTGTGGCCCGTTTATCGTTCCCCTCCCCCTGTTTGCTAAGCACTGGCAGCTCGATTTCTGCACGCGCTTCACATCCTTACGACCGCCTGAAGCTGCCTGTTATCAAGCTTTACAAAGTCATTACAGTTCCCTGACGACTATGTATTCAAACGACTGTCTGAAGGCTTGGTCCCAGCAAAATCGTGAGGAGATTGCTATGAAACGTACTACCCCTCTCTGCGAGGTCAGCACCAACAAAGACCTGCTAGAGCAGCAGCTAGCTACGCGGAAAGCCAGCCTGGAACGTGCCAAGGTGGACTTGCACCAGCGCTTCTCCGCTTATGCCAAAGAGAAGGAGTGTGTCACCGCTCTTGAACATGCTTTGGCAAAGGCACACCGGTTCCTCTAGGGATCATCAATCGACCGTTAAACGATACCGCTCATCCGATAGGCCAACTGGTATCAACAAATAGGCTAAACGATTATTTGATACGCTGATAAAATGATCCCACCTTAATTGATACCGAGGGATCGAGATGAGCCGTACGTTCCTATATGCCCGCGTCTCCACTGCCGACCAAACCACTGACAATCAGTTGCTCGAAGTAAAGCAGGCAGGTTTTGCTGTTGATGCTCGAAGGGTTGTCACTGAGACGGTGTCCGGCTCTATCCAGGCTAGTGAGCGTAAAGGCTTCCAGAAGCTTCTAGAGCGCATGGAGCACGGAGACACGCTGATCGTTACCAAGCTCGACCGTCTGGGCCGTAACGCCATGGACGTACGCAGTACCATTGAGAAGCTGTCAGACGAAGGTATCAGGGTTCACTGCCTTGCCTTGGGCGGAGTAGACCTCACCAGCGCTGCAGGAAAGATGACCATGCAGGTGCTATGTGCTGTAGCCGAGTTCGAACGTGACTTGCTCATCGAGCGTACCCATGCTGGCCTGGAACGTGCAAAGGCAGAGGGCAAGAAGCTGGGAAGGCCTGAAGCTGTGGACACTACTGAGAAGGTACAGAAGGCCAAGGTACGCGGATTGACTCAGAGCCAAGCAGCCAAAGAACTAGGCGTTGGCATCGCTACCATCAAGCGCCACTGGAACAAAGCCTGAACCTTCCACCGTTATCGCAATCATAGTAGGTATGAGTGCTCCAACCCTCATAGACCTTAGCCCCACCTTAGAGTGGGGTTTCTTTTGTCTGCTACTCAGCTACACCCTGCCCCCGAACGTCTCACCAAGAGGCCCGTAGGTGGCATAGCGTCGATATTTTAAACTCTTAAGGGATTCCGCTGCTTAGAGCTGGCTTCTGACTTAACGCTATTACCTTATCGACGATATTCCCCTTAGATGTGCATACCGCCTGTCAGATTACAAAAGGTCGATATTTCTGCAGAGCTGATGAAACAACTACAGCAGAACTACCATTCGTCGGATAGCTATGTAAGGATAAATGGTTCAAACCCTTGGTATTGCTGGATTCTTATATAAGTAGCAGTTATAGTCCGTGCAACTAACTATATGCAAACTAAGAAATCCGGGTTATAATAATGTTATAGGGACAGAGAAATTTAACGGCGCCGGGCGGATTTAGGTGTGCAACTTATTAATTGCTAAATTCCTATTTTCATTGTATAATAGGAGGGGTAGCAGGGAAAAGATTATATATAGAATTTAAACTGTTATGCTATTAAATAATATAACTGTATCTGTTCAAGATCGACCCCCACACCTTATAATTAAAGAATGAAGCATGAATATAACGCTCTTAACTGGGTGATTTTTCGTGTCTCGAATTTAGGTCTGGTGCTTGCCGTATAAAAAGCACTCATGAATAGGCTAAGCCCTATTCCGCTGGGGATTTCTTAATCGCTCTAACAACAAGAATAAAGTCGGGTATGACATATCCCCAGACTTGGGCTTCCTCTTCTTCAGACGGCCCACCTCGCCTTGCTTGCTATCGCTTACTGATATCCAGAATGTCCAGCAGCCAATCATACTGCAAACATCAGTAGAGGTTGGCACCTATTACTCCTCCGCTCTAAACAAGAGCCTTGGCATCTACAGTGTTCTCTCCTGGATGCCCTTTTATTTAATACCCCTGTCGGATGACTCAATCGGCAGGATTCGTTCGTTCAAAATAAAGTATTTAGAAAAATAAGAGGTTTTACCAATGGCTCAGAAGGTACTAAGACGTTGCTTACAGTGCAACACAGAGTATTACAGCTTGTCTGCCAAGGCGTGGTGCTGCGGTGACCCCAACTGCTACAAGCGGTGGCACAAAGCTAGACAAAAGCTACACCTAAGCACCAAAGAATATAAAGATATCTGCATCCAAAAACTGAAGGATAAAAACAATGAAGACTCTGGCACGTAAACAGAATAAACAATCCCAGCTACAGATGAATGCTTCACTTACTAAGGGGCATGTGGACTACGTCCTGAGTCTGGCAACAGAAAAGAAGATTTCATTCAGTCAGGCACTGAACCTCATTATTGATGAACGGCTGAATGCGGAACTGTATGAGCTGCTAAGCCGAGCTGAGTAGGGGTGATTAGCCATGTGAGTCCAATTCTGGTACTGGCAGTGAGTCCATGAACGGACCCACCCGAGTCCGTTTGAGGTACTGTAGATAGATAGAAAGATAAATAGAATAAGATAAATAGATCTTAAGAGAAGGAGAAATTAATGATTAAAGATTACTAACTACTAAGTCCAGCTTTGACTCGACTTCGTCTCGACACGCAGGACTTAAGATACAAAAGCATAAAAGCAGATTCAGTTTTAATTCTATTCTGTTTGGTGCTCGGGACTACGTCCCTGTAGTTCTGGTGCTGGATTGATGGTATTAGGCTTTTGTCCTTTTATCATTGTCTTTGTGTTGATGATCGAAGATCAATAAGATTGAACCATGTGAGTCCGTTTAAGGACCCACTTAACTATAGAAGGAATGAGATATGAAAATCGGACTGAATGACCGTAGTGCTCAAGAGCTGATTACGCTTATAGAACATTATGGCAATGCAAGCGCTAAACATGTTGTCCAGGTGCTGATCACCAAAGCTGTAAAAGAACTAAATCTAAATCCAATCCCAAATGTAGAGGATATCAAAAATGCAGAATCAATCAAACACTGAACAGTTCCTAAAGCTACCTTATGACCTACTGGCAGCTACAAGCTTTGTCTCCTCTACTGGAGAGATCGTAGAAATCACCCTACAACAAAAAATTATTTACTGCTGGATGAAACAGCGGTGTGAATTCTTTACTCGTGAAAAGAAAGAATACTTTGACAATCTTGACTCTGTTGCCAATGAACTAACTATCAATCGCAAGACTGTCATGGATGCTATTAAACTTTTTACCAAACATAATATTCTGTTTGCAGAGAAACGTAAGGCTGCTGGTGCGCGGGAGAAATGGTTTTTTAAGCGGTTTAATAACCTAGTGTTGGCATCTGGTTCTAAACCTGCTCAGAAAGCCTCTGTAAGCTTGCAGGTTGAACGATCACATTCCACTGATACCAATGTCGCACCAGCAGTTAAACAGCCTTCAAAGCCCTCAGAAGAGGTTGTAAAGGATGATGAGGATTTTGATTCTATGATTGAGATTGCCTCTGATGACTACAATAGTTATTCAGAGCAAGTAGAACAGAAACTTGTTTGCCCTTTTGCTACAGCACCAAGTAAGCGCTTTAAACCCAACGGTTCAGTTAGCGAGGAGATGGAATTTTGGTGCAATAAGAATCAAGTTTCCATTACCAATGTGGATGGTCAAACCGTATTCAAATATAAGGCGAAACGATTCATTATTGATGCTGGTGCGTTTGTTGAATACGTGGCTCCTCCTTACGTGTCCTCTGCACCTAAGACATTAGCAGAAGCCTCTGGGATGCCCCACATGCTACAAAGCTACCTCAACGATGAAGAACCCGTACCTTTTTAGTCTGTAATCTCCTCCCTTAGCAATACCAAGGCGCTTACATCCACAACTGTTAATCGCTTTTTTACCTATCATTTTATCGAAGAATTAGCACCATTCCAATGGTGTTATGGCCCTAGGCGCCCTTTTGCCTAAAAACTAAACTTAATATATCTGGAGCATCACTATGTCCTTTCAAACTCTGAACGCTTTTCGCAGTCAATTCACCTTCCCCGTTAAAACTGAATCCTTTAAATACGATGCCAAGGAATGCCGTCAGTTGATGGATGCTGCAATTGCGCTATATAGCAATCCAGCCTTTACCCATTGCAAGGTGAAGCTGCAAGCCACCACTCTAAACACCTTCTCAAAGGGCGTTCTACACCTAGCTTCTGAAGGGTATAGCATCCTGGATACCGAACGATCTACAAGCTCTGGCAATGGCAGCTACGGTATTAGCTTCCTGAAACCTGCGAGCCTACAGTCAGAAGATAAAAAGTGGATTGAGGAAATGATTCAGGATGCTTACATCAACGCTGTTGAGATGAATACTAAAGCTCTTCAGCTAAAGCTAAAAGCCGATCTACTGGCAGATGAAGCCGCGAGAGAGGCTGAGAAGGTTCAAGCCCAGCGAGCTAAGAAAGATGCAGAAGCTCAGAAGAAAGCGATTGAGCAATACGAACAAATGCTGAAAGCACTAGAGGAGCAAGAATAATGTTGAAAGATAAAATTATGAAAATGAAGCCTAAAGAGTACGTAGTCAAAGTAACCAACCCAACAGTCGGCTTAGAGAAAGAGGTTTCTGCCGAAGAGAAGGCAGCAATCAAACGCCTAATGGAAAAGGCGAAGATTACAAAAGCCGCTAAGGCGATGAGTCCGATGGTTGATGCATTCCTTGTATCGGCGGATGGGCGCGTTTCCACAACCAAAATCTCAATGGACGTTTCGCCAGTTCTTAAGAGCGTAGGTGTGACGCTGGTGCAAGCTGATGGTTTGACGATGCTGAGTTACAAGCTTGCCCAGCAATATGGCGGCAAAGACGTAACCCTGGAACAGATGCTAAAGGATAAAAACTTCAAAGCTGCTTATGAAGCCGCCAAGTAAATAATAGCCATGCCAAGGAAGGCTTCTATAAGGATAAGAAAATGAGTGCCACCGAAATTAGCAGTTTTTACTCCTCACTTGGAATACGTGTTCACAAAGGTCAATTCAAGCAAGCTGACGCTGCTTTGGATCGTATCTACGCATCGATGCTGAAACTAAAGGGTGAGTTTAGTAAAAGCATCGCTATCAATCCTAAGGTTCAATTTAACAGTTTACAATTTCAGCGCTCCATCCAGAAAAGTCTTAATCAGGTTGCCAAGCTCACCACTTTCAACCTCGATAGATTCAATGTAGACGCAAGCCGTTTAACTTCAAGCCTTGAGAGCGCCATCAGACGCGCCCAATACAGCGCCGGTAGCATCCGAATCAAAGGAATCGTAGAACGCTCTACAGTCTCCCAGTCTGCTCGCCAGGTTGCCCATCAGAGTGCAGGAGGAACGGCAGCAGGCGGCTACGCAGGTACAGGGGGCGTAGGAGGTCTCGTAGGTGCTGGTAGGGCCGGTATCGCGGGGCTCGCGGCCTATAGTGGATACGAGGCTATCCAAGGCCTACAGAACCAGATGGACCAGATCCAACAGAACGTTAGTAAGTATGAGCAGCAACGTCTGCAATTGGGCGCATCGGTCGGCGGATCAGCTCAGCGTAGGCAACATAACGTAGAAGCGTTGAACAACATCGCCAACTACACCGGCACCCGCTCAGAAGATCAGATTGCTGGCTACACAAAATTCCAGAAGCAAGCAATGCAGTCAGGGATGGGGGCTCGTCAAGCAATCGATCTCTATACCGATATGGCCGTGAGCACCCGTGGCAATGGTGGTGATCAGCAATCAATTGAGCGGCAGGCTTATGCCCTGCAACAGGTCCTCGGGCTCGGTTTTTTAAGAAATGAGGAACTGAACCAACAGCTCGCAGACTCGAATCCCGCAATCAAGAAATATATTCAAAAAGCTTATCTTGATCGTGTTGGCTTCAAAGGAAACGATAGCCAAGCTACTGAGAAATTCACTAAAGACCTCAGTAAGCGCCTAGTGCTGGTTCAAGACGTTCTCAAGGGCTATGACCTATCTGCCCGCAACGCTGCTCCTCGTGTAGAAGAGCTTGCCAACTCTGTAGAGGGTGCTGCCAATCGCTTAGATAACGTGCAATGGATGGAAAACATCCGTCGCTCTGAAGGGCCTCTCACTGACGCCGTAAGACGACGTATTGCAGCAGAGGAGGCTTTGTATAAAGCCAGTATTCCTTTGCAAGATAAGTTTATTGAGCTGGTTAAGATTCCGTTTGTTGAGAAGATGACAGAGTTTACAAATGGACTAACAGGGCTTGTAAGCTGGATTGATAAGTTCCAAAAGACTCCCGATGACCAGAAAGCCAAGCTTGCTGTTGACACTGCTAAAAAAATAGCTCCAAAAGCCGCTGATTATTATGTTGAAAACCATCCCGGAATCAAAGGTCTTGAATGGCTCTACGGTACTCACCCTGTCCTGAAATTTGCCAAAGATACAGTTGGTAGTTTGTATGATCGGGTGATGGGACCAAGCTGGGGTGATGCCGGTAATCGCTGGACTCCTGATTTCTTAGCAAGGTATCAACGCCTCAACTATAGCTATGGAAGCGCCTATAACGACTTCCAGATGCCAAGCGCACTGCCTTATACGAATCCTGTTCAATTTGGATCGACGCCGGCTTCTGAAGCAATGAATCAGGTGTTGAGTCAGAGCTACAACAGCAATAACACCATCAGCAACGATAACAGCATCATCATCTCTCCAGGCGCTATCGTAATTGAAGGCTCTAACCTATCGGCTGAAGATATGAGTCGAGAATTAGAATCTCAAATCTATGATATCACTCGCCGTGTTCAACAGAATGACTATGCGAATGGAATGATCAATTATCCTGCTACAGGACGATAGACATCAACAACAATAATATGGCCCACCAAGTGTGGGCTTTTTTACGAGTAAATCATGCAGTATTTCATCTTAAATAAAAACAGTAATATTATCCAAGGTTTCATCTCTTCAAGCTTTTCTCCTGCAAAACATGAACAATATAAGTTCATTCTTGCAAGCGATAAAACTCTTGACCTGTATTTCAAATGGGTTAAGAAGAATCCAGACTCCTACCCTGACGTCTGTGACCTTGCATCCAAATCTAAATATCTGACAGAAGAGTTTAATCCTAGCGGTAGGAAGACATTCCCAACCTTTCCAAAAGAGGACTGGGAGCCCTCACCTCTAGCCGCCAATGCACGTGAAGCAGCAATTGCTTCCTGGCTGGACCTCCACCCAAAGGCTGATGAGCACGATCTAAGTGAACAGTTTAATACGGGTGTGGTAGCAGCCAAAGCCTACATCACCAAATACCATATAGCGCTCTAGAGCCTCTCGTGAGGGGTAAAACATGCGGCCCCTGGCATAGGTATAGGGCCGCTACTTTTCGTGCTCTACAGGCCGCATGAATGCTGTATTTAAAACATCAAAATCATCATATCCGAGATCATATTATGAGAATCTTCGTAAATTACGTATTCAAAGACAAACGCACCAGCATCGAACTACCCGCCAAGCTTGTTCAAATCTTCAACCAGAAATATCCTAACCAAAGTATTGGCCCATTCCTTACTCAACTGCTTAAGACTGAGAAAGGTAATCGTATTGGCTCAAGTCTTGTTCTCTGCCGCTTAGTGGAGGAGCTTGTATGAAAATTACATTCCAGCACATCACCACTGTTACCAATATCGCCCTGATCATCGCTATCTGTTGGTCAATGAGCCAAAGCAATACATGGCAGCGTGAGTTCAAGGAAAGTATCAATCAGCTTACCCTTGAGACACAGCGTAATCTCACCTCACTGCAAAGCAGACTTGAGAATAAGATTAACAACCTCAACGAAAGCCTTGATACCTATCAAAGCAATACAAGTCGCAGCTTACGAATTCTTGAACAGCGCGTAGAGAATATCGAACGCCGTCCAGCAGTGATCATGAATGGCTACCAGGGCTATAAAAACTCTGGCAATCAAAACAATCATATTCAATAAGGAAAACAAGAAATGTCAGCACAAAGTCTGCGAGTGCTTTTAGATCTAACAGTAGAAGCTCATCGGCGTGAAGGGAAAGAACTACCACCGGATATTGTAAAAGCTACTGCTATTCTGCCAATGATGGAGAAGGCTTACGAAGATGGAGATCAGGAGAAATATCTCTGGCTCTTAGGGAAGCTGATGGAAGAGCCGAAGGGAGTGTTTACTGCTTAGAGCAAGCAAGGGGAGGCTCATCACCTCCCTCACCATTCAAATGTCCAGCTTACAGGCTTGAGCGAATTTTATAGTGGCCTTAGTAGAACCGCCGATATCGACATTTGTACTGAATTTGGATGATCCAACCAAGCCAAGCATAAACTTTGAGTTCGCCGCTTTCAGAGCCTTAAGCACGGTAATGACTTTATCACTATCTGTCTTGACGCCCCAATATTCAGCATTTCGCTCATACATGACACCAGGCATTTTGATAATTGCCGAGTCATCTATTTTTACCAAAACCTCTACTCCTTGACCTTCCGCATTGTTCGCTATCTTTCCTTTTTGGATGTAGGACATGCTTAAACCGTCCTCAGCGCAATCAAAGACAACTGAACTGTAACGCGTGATTACTCCACCGAGATAAGCTTTTTTACCACCGCTGAAAATGTCATCCTCTGCCTTAGAATACCATTCAGCATTGGCAGAAACGCAAATCCCCATCAGCGCAACTACAGACATCCATTTCAAGTTCTTCATGACCCTTACACCTTATCCCACATTGCCGAGATATACGAAAACTCAGCATCTATCATATCCAGATATTTTTCCACTTCAGCGTCACTCAGCGTAGAGATATGCAATTTGGCACGTCTCACATCGAGGACCGCTACATCTCTTTTTTCCCCAAAAGCCTTGGTCATTAAAGCGTTATAGATATTGATATGAAGCTTGCTCAGCTGTTCATCTTTAAAATACAGCTTCACCAAGCAAGGCTTGTCATCGATAAGTATACCCATCTCCGGGTTTACGTTCACTTCGACATCCAAGAACTTGTAGATATAAGGCTCTGTAGAGGTCCAAGAGGGCATAAGCTTCTTATACCATCTCAAATAGCCTTTAATTGCCTTTGGATAGTTATTCTTCTTATTCATGTCAGTCAGATTAGCAACGAGGCTTTTTAAAGACGCCTCTACGTCTCCATTTTTATGACTTCTTACAACGCACTCTCTTAGCGGTTTGTAGAAGTCAAATTGTGGAGCATAGCCAGCTTTATTTTTTATCTGAGAAATCTTCGTCCGCTTTTTATCGGCAGCACGATTAATTACATCTACGACTTCAGCAAGACTGAGGCGGGGCATAGCTTTACCATCCGTAGTGAGATATCCGTCACATCGGCTAGGTTAGCAGGAGCTTGAGTCGTAGCATGACCATCCAGCGGGGACGAACGGCTGAATAGGAAGACTTTTTGCTTGGAGGGAGGTAGAGCAGATAGGATCAGCATCACGCACTCACCCTGTCACACAGGAGCGTGCTAAACGGCTGTCACACAAAGGAATCTAGAGCGGAGAATGTCTAAGTAAAACAATTACTTAGCAGAAATGGAGGTGGCCCCGCCAGCCACACCCCGGCACACGACATCACCGCTGCGGCTGCTCCCTTCCAGGCCTGACCGGGTTCACGGTTGATCGTTGCGGGGGGACCGACAGAGCCACCATAACGCCTCACCCTGAGGTGAGGTGCATCATTCTACGCGGTTGGGGCGAAGTTGCAAGCCATACAAGGACTTAGGTTCGCCAGGGGGCAACGGAGGATATCCGGAACGGCAAAACCGTCCGGTTCCGGATCTGGCGCCGACGACCTCATGCCCGCGACAGCCAGGCCAGGGTATCGAGCAAGGTGGCCCCGGGATCGGACCACCCGTAGCAGATCTAGTGAACACCAGCCGCCTCGGCTGCGGGTAGTGCCAGCAAGACCGGAGCCTGCTCCTCCCGCTAGCGAACGCCCTGAGCGGCAAGGATCTGCAGGAAGGCGTCCTCGTCCAGCACCTTGACCCCCAGCTCGTTCGCCTTGGTCAGCTTGGACCCCGCCCCCGGACCGGCGACCACCACGGCGGTCTTGGCCGAGACCGAACCCGAGACCTTGGCGCCCAGGGCCTCCAGGCGTTCCTTGGCCTCGTCGCGACTCATGGCCTCCAGCGTTCCGGTGAGCACCCAGGTCTGGCCGGCGAAAGGCAGGCCCTGCACGGCCTGCCGGGTACTTTCCCAGTGCATGCCAAAGGCCTTGAGCTGGGCCTCAATGGTCAGCGCCCGGACGACGTTGTCCGCCTCGGCGAAGTACTCGCGCAGCCCTTGCTTGGCCCGCTCGTTGAGACCGGCGAGGGTCTTGAAGGTCAGCCAGTCCTGCGAGCCCTCGATCAGGGCCGCCAGGCTGGGAAAGGCGGCGGCCAGGGTCTTGGCGCCGGTCTTGCCCAAAGAGGGAATGTGCAACTGGTCGAGGAAGTCGGCGAAGGCGGCATAGCCGGAGAATTCGGCGTGCACCTCACCCTCGTCCGCCAGCGCGATGCCGTTGGCCAGCAGTGCCTCCAGGACCTCGCGGTTGTGCGCGGACTGGAAGAAGTTGTGGATCTCGAAGGCCACCTCCGGCCCGATGTCCGGCAGATAGACCAGCACCTCCGGCAGCGCCTCACGGATGCGCTGCAGACTGCCCAGGGCGCGTGCCAGGCGCTTGGCGGTTTCTTCGCCGACTTCGGGGATGCCCAGGGCGAAGATGAAGCGGGCCAGCGCCGGCTGGCGGCTGGCTTCGATGGCCGCCAGCAGGTTGCGGCTGGATACCTCGGCGAAGCCTTCCAGCGCGACCACCTGCTCGTAGGTCAGGGTGTACAGATCGGCCGGCGATTTCACCAGGTCGCGGTCCACCAGCTGCTCGACGATACGATCGCCGAGGCCGTCGATGTCCATGGCGCGGCGCGAGGCGAAGTGAATGATCGCCTGCTTGAGTTGCGCCTGGCAGGCCAGGCGGCCGACGCAGCGATAGACCACGCCTTCGCTGACTGACTCCCTGCCCTTGCCGCGCTTGATCAGCTGGGTGCGCTCCACCGCCGAACCGCACACCGGGCACTGGGTGGGGATCGCCACCGGCCGGGCATCCGCCGGTCGCCGCTCCGGCACCACCTGCATGATCTGCGGGATGACATCGCCGGCGCGGCGCACGATCACGCTGTCGCCGATCATCACGCCCAGCCGGGCGATCTCGTCCATGTTGTGCAGGGTGGCGTTGGTCACGGTGACGCCTGCCACCTGCACCGGCTTGAGTCGGGCCACGGGGGTGATGGCACCGGTACGCCCCACCTGGAATTCGACATTGAGCAGTTCGGTCAGCTCTTCCCGAGCGGGAAACTTGTGCGCCCGCGCCCAGCGCGGTTCCCGGGCGCGGAAACCCAGCTCGCCCTGCCAGTCGAGCCGATTGACCTTGTAGACCACGCCATCGATCTCGTAGGCCAGCGCATCGCGGCGCTGGCCGATGTCCTGGTAGTAGGCGCGACAACCTTCCGCGCCCTGCACCTTGCGCAGCTCGCGACTGATGGGAATACCCCACTCCCGGAGCTGCTGGAGAATGGCGTACTGGGTGTCCGGCAGAGCCCCGCCCTCGACCCGCCCGAAACCGTAGCAGCAGAACTCCAGCGGCCGCTGGGCGGTGATCCGCGAATCCAGCTGGCGCAGACTGCCGGCCGCGGCGTTGCGCGGATTGGCGAAGGTCTTGCCGCCGCTCTCCATGGCCCGGGCATTGAGCGTCTCGAAACCGGCGCGGGACATGAACACCTCGCCGCGCACCTCCAGCACCGCCGGCCAGCCTTCGCCCTGCAGGCGCAGCGGGACGTTGCGGATGGTGCGCACATTGGTGGTGATGTCTTCGCCGGTGGTGCCGTCGCCGCGGGTGGCGCCGCGGGTCAACAGGCCGTTCTCGTACAGCAGGCTGACCGCCAGCCCATCGAGCTTGGGCTCGCAGGTGTACTCGACACCGGAATCCGGTCCGGCGAAGTCGGTCTCGCCGAATTCCTCACGCAGGCGCTTGCCCACGCTGCGATCAAAGTCCTGCAAATTCTCGTCGGCGAAGGCATTGCCCAGGCTGAGCATGGGTACTTCATGGCGAATGGTGCCAAAGGCGGCCAGGGCCGAGCCGCTCACCCTCTGGGTGGGCGAGTCGGGTGTCACCAGCTCGGGATGCTCGGCCTCCAGCGCCTTGAGTTCGCCGAACAGCCGGTCGTACTCGGCATCGGGCACGCTCGGCTCGTCCAGCACGTAGTAGCGGTAGTTGTGGGCGTCGATCTCGCTGCGCAGGGCGGCGATCCGGGTGACGGCATCTTGGGCGTCGGTCATGGCGGTCTCTCACTGTCGCCACCCAGGGGTGGCCCTGGCGGCACCCGGGGCGCCGCGGCAAAACGTACAAACAAAAAGAGCAGCCGAGGCTGCTCTTGGTTCGCTCCGGCGCGATCAACGCTTGAGCATCAGGCTCTTGCGTTCGAAATCGACGATGCGCTGGCGGTAGTGCTCGATGGTCTGGGCGGTCATGACGCTGCGCTGCTCGTCCTTCAGCTCGCCATTGAGCTCGGAGGACAGCTTGCGTGCCGCTGCCACCATCAGGTCGAAGGCCTGCTTGGGATGGCGCGGACCGGGCAGACCCAGGAAGAAGCTCACCGCCGGGGTATGGAAGTCGTCGATGGCATCCAGGTCGAAGGTGCCCGGACGCACGGCGTTGGCCATGGAGAACAGCACCTCGCCATTGCCCGACATGCTCTCGTGACGATGGAAGATATCCATGTCGCCGAAGCGCAGTCCGCTTTCCAGGATGCTCTGCAGCAGCGCCGGACCGGAGAAGCCCTTCTCGTCGCGGGAGATGACGTTGATCACCAGTACCTCGTCGACCGGCGCCATGGCGGCCTGACTGCTGCCCGTGCTGACGGGCTCGCTAACCGGCTCGCGCTCGGTCGCCTTGCCGCTCAGCGGCTTGTCCTTGCGCGGCTTGTCGCGGCCACGGGTCACGACTTCATCTGAATCGACGGTCAGGCCTGCCAGGCTTTCGTCGCTGGCGGACAGGTCGAAGCTGTCGGCACTGGGTTCTTCACGGCGTTCGTCGCGGCGCTTGCGCTGGGTGGAGCGCGGCGGCGTCGGCTCGCCCGGATCATCCAGGGAGGGCTCCTTGGGCTCTATCACCCGTGTCGGGCCGACGATTTCCGGATCCTCGTCCTCGTGTTCCGGCTGGTTGTTCAGCGACTGGTCAAGCTTGAACTTGAGCTTGCCCTTGCCGCTCATGCGACGCCAACCATCGAACAGAATACCGGCGATGACGATGACGCCGATGATGATCAGCCACTCGCGCAGACCCATATCCATGAAAAAGACATACCCCTGTGAAAATAATGGACCGACACCCGTCGGGAAACTTTGGAAAGTCGACGCTTGCGAGGTCTTTCCAAAACCTCCGAAACCTACGCCAAGTCAGTGTTCTTCCTAGCTTTTTCCACTTACCGCTAGCGCGGCCATAAGCTAGCACGACTGCTGCCAACTTTACACCGCCAAGCCGCGAGGCTGTGGGGCACTAGGCATCGACCATGGCCACCGCCTCCTCCACATCCACCGCCACCAGCCGTGAACAGCCCGGTTCGTGCATGGTCACACCCAGCAGCTGATCGGCCATCTCCATGGCGATCTTGTTGTGCGTGATGTAAATGAACTGCACCTTCTCCGACATGCTCTTGACCAGTCGGGCATAACGGCCGACGTTGGCATCATCCAGGGGCGCATCCACTTCATCGAGCATGCAGAACGGCGCCGGATTCAACTGGAAGATGGCAAAGACCAGCGCCAGCGCCGTCAGGGCCTTTTCGCCGCCCGACAACAAATGGATGGTGCTGTTCTTCTTGCCCGGCGGCCGCGCCATGATCGCAACCCCGGTATCGAGTAAATCTTCCCCAGTAAGTTCCAGGTAGGCGCTGCCACCCCCGAAAACTTTTGGGAACAGGGCCTGCAGGCCCTGATTGATCTGGTCGAAGGTGTCCTTGAAACGATTGCGGGTTTCCCGATCGATCTTGCGAATGACGCTTTCCAGGGTCTCCAGTGCCTCCACCAGATCGGCGTTCTGGGCATCGAGATAGGTCTTGCGCTCGGCCTGTTGCTGATATTCGTCGATGGCTGCGAGGTTGATCGGCCCGAGCCGGGCGATACGCGCCGCGACAGCCTCCAGCTGCGCTTCCAAGACGGCTTCGCTGGCCTCCGCGGGCAGGGTCGCGATCACCGTCGGCAGGTCGTAGCCGTCGGCCGCCAGCTGCTCGGCGAAGCCACTGCGACGGGTCGCCAGGCCCTGCCACTCCAGGCGATGCTGCTCCAGCTGGCCGCGCAGCAGCGTCGCCTGCTGTTCCGCCTGCAGCCGCCGCCGCTCGAGCTCACGCAACTCCCGATCAGCATCCTCCAGCGCCAGCCGCGCCTTGCGCATTTCCTCGTCCACCTGCAGACGCCGCTCCAGCAACTCTTCCAGGCGCAGGCGCAATTCGTCGAGGGGCTCGCCGCCTTCCTCCAGGTTGAGATTGAGCTGCTCGCAGCGCTCGCCGAGGCGTGCGGTCTGCAACTCCAGCCGCTCCAGCGCCTGGAGGGTCGACTGGCGCTGGGCTCTCAGGGTGGTCAGCCGTACCGTCAGCTGATGCAGTTGTTCCTGGGCCTGGCGCTGGCGCTGGCGCGCCGCGTCCACCGCCTGCCGATGACGGTCGCGCTGTTCCTGCAGTCGCGCGCGCTGCTCGGTATCCACGGCCATGGCGTCGAGGGCGTCTTGCAGACGCAACCGGCATTCGCCCAACTCCTCCTGCTCATGCGCCAGCTGCTGCTCGACATCCTTGAGCTCGGCCTCCAGCTGCCGGCGACGGATGCTCAACTGTTCGGCCCTGGCCTGTTGCGCGGACAGCTGAGCGCGCGATTCGGCCAGCCGCTGCTGCTCCTGCTGCTGGCGCCGCCGCGCCTCTTCACGCTCGCCTTCCAGCCGCTGCTGGGTGGCGCGACGCTCTTCCAGCCGTTCTTCCTGGAGGGCGAGCGCCTCGCTCAACTCCAGGCGCCGTGCCTGCAACTCTTCCAGTTCGCGCCCGCGGGCCAGGACACTGCCTTCGGCCGCCTGAGCACGACGCACGCGCAGGAAATGCCGGGAGACCCAGTAGCCTTCCGGGGTGATGAGACTCTGCCCCGGGACCAGGGCCGCCCGCCGCGCTAGCGCCTCGTCGTAACTGTTCGCGATCAGCACCTGACCCAGCCAGGGCGACAGGTCGCGCGGTGCCTGCACCTGCTCCAGCAGGCTACCCACCGCCACCGCTGCCGAACCGGGCAGCGCCAGGTTCAGGGCGCCACTGGCGAAGGTGTCGAGCCGCAGGGGCGGCAGATCATCCAGGCAGACCGCCTGCAGATCACTACCCAGCACGGTTTCCACGGCCAGCTCCCAACCGGGGGTGACCTGCACCTCGTCCGCCAGCTGCGGCGCCTGGTCGAGCCCTTCGGCTTCGAGCCACTGGGCCACACCGGTTGCGGGAGCGAGGGCCCCCTGCTGCAGGGCCTCCAGCGAGGCGATGCGACCTTCCAGCCGCTGCAACTCGCCCTGACGCTGACTCTGCTCGCCGGCCAGCCCCAGCAATTCCTCCCGCAACCGCTGCAAACCCTCGGCGACCTGCAACTCCTGTTCGGCCAGGCCCTCCAGCAGCAATTCGTCTTCGGCGATCTGTTCTTCCAGCATGACCAGACGCTCGGACGGACCGCCCTCGCCCAGCAGGGTCCGCTCGTCGCGCAGTCGACGCTGACGGTCCAGGCCGCGCTCCAGACTCTGCTCCAGCGAGCGGATGCGCGCCTGTTGCACGTCCGCCTCCCGCTGCGGCTCGACACTCGCCGCACTGAGCGCCTCCCAGCGCTGCTGCCAGTCCGCCAGGGCCAGCTCCGCCTCTTCCAGCGCGGCACCGCCCTCCTCGCCCAGCTCCCGGGCCGCCTCTTCCTCGGGTTCGAGCATCGCCAGCTCTTCTTCGAAGGTGGCGAGCAGCACCCGGTCATGCTCCAAATGGGACTCGGCTTCGCTGCGGGCCTGTTCGGCTTCGCGCAGATCGTCCTGCAACTGCCGCTGGCGCTGCTGACCGTGCTGGATGGTCTGCTCCAGGCGGGCGATGTCACCGCCCAGGGAGTAGAAGCGGCCCTGCACCAGATTGAAGGCTTCGCTCAGCTCATGATGACCGTCGCGCAGTCGCTCGATGCCGGCATCCGCCTGGCGCTGCTCGGCGGTCAGGGCCTCGAGCGCGGTCTCCTGATCGCGGATCACCTTTTCGCGCTGCTCGACGCGACCATCCAGTTCGCGCCAGCGCACCGCCTGCAACTGCGCCTTGAGTTGCCGTTCCTCCTGCCTGAACGCCTGAAAGCGCTCGGCGGACTGCGCCTGACGGTGCAGCCGTTCCAGCTGACGCTCCAGCTCTTCGCGCAGGTCGGTCAGGCGGGCGAGATTCTCCTGGGTGCGGCGGATGCGATTCTCGGTCTCGCGCCGCCGCTCCTTGTACTTGGAGATGCCGGCGGCTTCCTCGATGTAGTGCCGCAGATCCTCCGGACGCGCCTCGATCAGCTTGGAGATCATTCCCTGCTCGATGATCGAATAGCTGCGCGGTCCGAGGCCGGTGCCGAGGAAGATGTCGGTGATGTCGCGCCGGCGGCACTTGGTGCCGTTGAGGAAATAGGTGTTCTGGCCTTCGCGGGTCACCCGCCGGCGAATGGAGATTTCCGCGTAGCTGGCGTACTCGCCCACCAGGGTGTGGTCGGAGTTGTCGAAGATCAGTTCGATGGAGGCCTGGGACACCGGCTTGCGGCTGTTCGAGCCGTTGAAGATGACGTCGGTCATCGACTCGCCGCGCAGATTCTTGGCCGAGCTCTCGCCCATCACCCAGCGCACGGCGTCGATGATGTTCGACTTGCCGCAACCGTTGGGGCCGACCACCGCTGCCATGTTGCTCGGGAAATTCACCGTCGTCGGATCGACGAAGGATTTGAATCCCGCCAGCTTGATCGACCTCAACCGCATATCAGGAGCCCTTGTTCACCGCGCCGTGCCCAACCACAGGCGAAAGGGCGAAAGTCTACCATTGGCGGCCCTACTGCCGTCGCTGCGCAGGAGCTTATTTCCCGGCGCCCTGCACCTCGCCGGGGCGACAGGCTATAGTCCTGCACCTCCACTCGCAGGATGCCCCCATGCAGATCCTTCGCCTCACCCTGCTCGCCGCCGCCCTGGCGGCCAGCGCCCAGGTCCTGGCCGCCCCGCCGCTGCTCAACGTCTCCTACGACGTGATGCGCGACTTCTACAAGGACTACAACCCGGCCTTCCAGGCGCACTGGAAAGCCGAGCACGGCGAAACGCCGGTGATTCAGATGTCCCATGGCGGCTCAAGCAAGCAGGCGCGCGCAGTCATCGACGGCCTGCAGGCCGACGTCATCACCATGAACCAGGCGACCGACATCCAGGCCCTGGCCGATCGCGGCCTGGTGCCCAAGGACTGGGAAACCCGCCTCCCCGATCGCAGTGCGCCCTTCACCTCGGCCACGGTGCTCATCGTGCGCCAGGGCAACCCCAAGGGCATCCACGACTGGTCCGATCTGCTCAAGGACGGCGTCCAGGTGATCGTGCCCAACCCCAAGACCTCCGGGAACGGTCGCTACACCTACCTCTCCGCCTGGACCTATGCGCTGCGCCAACCAGGCGGCGACGAGCAGAAGGCCCGCGGCTTCGTCGCCGACCTGTTCAAGCACGTACCCATCCTGGACACCGGCGGCCGCGCCGCCACCACCACCTTCATGAAGAACCAGCAGGGCGATGTCCTGGTGACCTTCGAGAACGAAGCCGAGATGATCGCGCGGGAATTCGGTCGCGGTGGCTTCGAGGTGGTCTATCCGAGCATCTCGGTGCAGGCCGAGCCGCCGGTGAGCGTGGTCGATAGTGTCGTCGACAAGAAGGGCACCCGCGCCGAGGCCGAGGACTACCTCAGGTATCTCTGGTCCGACGAAGGCCAGAATATCGCCGCGGACAACTTCCTGCGTCCGCGCAATGCCCAGATCCTGGCGCAGTACCCCGATCGCTTTCCCAAGCTCGAACTGATCGATGCCCAGCAGGAATTCGGTCCCTGGAGTGGCATCCAGAAGACCCACTTCGCCGATGGCGGTGTCTTCGACCAGATCTATGCGCCCCAGTGACAGGCGCGCGCCCAGCCAGATGCCGGGCGTCTGGCGGGCCTGAAAGACGCGCACACAAAAACACCGCCCTGAGGCGGTGTCTTTGTTTGTTTGGAGCGGGAAACGAGACTCGAACTCGCGACCCCGACCTTGGCAAGGTCGTGCTCTACCAACTGAGCTATTCCCGCAATATGGCGTCCCCTAGGGGACTCGAACCCCTGTTACCGCCGTGAAAGGGCGATGTCCTAGGCCACTAGACGAAGGGGACGAAACCTCTTTCCACAAGGTCTTTCACCTTGCATCCCACTGTCATGAAACCGTGAGATTGTATTTGGAGCGGGAAACGAGACTCGAACTCGCGACCCCGACCTTGGCAAGGTCGTGCTCTACCAACTGAGCTATTCCCGCAATATGGCGTCCCCTAGGGGACTCGAACCCCTGTTACCGCCGTGAAAGGGCGGTGTCCTAGGCCACTAGACGAAGGGGACGAAACCTCTTTCCGCAAGGCCTTTCACCTTGCATCCGCCCGCCCGAGGGCAACCGGATTGTATTTGGAGCGGGAAACGAGACTCGAACTCGCGACCCCGACCTTGGCAAGGTCGTGCTCTACCAACTGAGCTATTCCCGCAATTTTTGGCGTCCCCTAGGGGACTCGAACCCCTGTTACCGCCGTGAAAGGGCGGTGTCCTAGGCCACTAGACGAAGGGGACCAGGTAGAATCCCTCAGGACTCTGGCCTACCACTCGGCTGACGCTTGCCGCCGTTGGGAGTGCGCGCATTCTAGGGAGCCTTACCCTGGGCGTCAATAGCTGATTAAATACTTTTCAAATCAACGACTTCGCTCGCACGACAAACGGCGGGCAAGCACCATGGAGAAGGTCATGTCCTCAACGATGATTGCAGCGGTAGTGGGACTTGGCATCCTCTTGTTGATCATGATCGCCTTCGTCAACCAGAAGCTCGAAGCCGGACGCCTGGAAAAGCAGCGCCTGGTCGCCGACCTCACCGACCGCATCAAGCGCTGCGCCCAGTTGGGCGGCAGCCTGCCCGGCCAGCTGATGACCCCGGCGCTCAAGCAGCTGTTCCACCGCATCGAACTGGGGCTGATCGCCCGCCTCGCCGCCCTGCAGACCCCTTCCGCCAGCCTCACCGCGCGCAAGACCGAACTGGAAGAAGCCCTGGCCAAGGGCGACGACATCGAGGTCGGCAACGTCGCCCGGCCCGTGCACACCGAAGCCCGGGTCAAAGAAGTTCGCGGCTATCTGGAAATGCTCCATGCGCTCGTCGCCCATGCCAACCAGGTCGGCATTCTCGATGGCCAGGAGGCGCAGCGCTGGGTCGGCGAGATGCGCTATCTGCTCACGGCGACCTATGTGGAGTTCTTCCGCTATCAGGCCGAACAGCAGATCAAGAGCGAGCACTATATCCAGGCGCGCCAGTCGTACGAGCGGGCGATCATGCAGATTCGCAAGCAGCAGCAACCCGAGCGCTACACCGAGTTGCTGGCCCACCTGGAAGAGCAGATCACCCAGGTGAAACGCCAGCAGAGCGAACTGGCCGAGCAGGCCAGCAGCAGTGCCAACGAGCTGTCGGACAGCGTGGACACGCTCAAGGACGACAGCTGGCGCAAGAAGAACGACTACGAGTGAGGGCTTCCCTGCCCTCCTCCGGCGATCAGCAGTCGGTCGCGGCCAGAAAGGCCTCCACCAGCGCTTCGATACCCGTCTGATCCGCGGCACTGAAGCGCCCCGGATGCGGACTGTCCAGGTCCAGCACGCCAATCAGGCGACCATCCTGGACCAGCGGCACCACCAGTTCGCTGCGCGACGCGGCGTCACAGGCGATATGCCCGGGAAAGGCATGGACGTCCTCGACGCGCTGGGTGCGCCGCTCGCGGGCAGCCGCACCACATACGCCCTTGCTGAAGGGAATGCGCATGCAGGCGACCTTGCCCTGGAAGGGGCCGAGTAGCAGCTGGTCTTCATCCTCGACGAAATAGAAGCCGGCCCAGTTCAGGTCCGGCACTTCCTGATAGATGAAGGCCGACAACTGGGCGGCATTGGCCACTAGGTTGCGCTCACCGGCCAGCAGGGCTTCCACCTGGGCGGCCAGCATGGCGTAACCCTCCAGCCCCGCCCCTACGCCCGTCAGTTCTACGGTCATGCGTTCTCCAACAGTTTGAGCCCGACCCATTGCCGGGCGAATTGATAGGCACAGCGGCCATTGCGGTTGCCGCGACCGGAAGCCCAGCGGATGGCCTCGCGATCCGCTTCTTCGGACCATTCCAGCTGCAAGCCGGACTTGCCGGCCAGGGTCGCGCACCAGTGGCGCACCACGGCGAGATAGTGATCCTGGGTGAAGGGATAGAAGGACAGCCACAGGCCGAAACGATCCGACAGGGCGATCTTGTCTTCGGCCGCCTCGCTTGGATGCAGTTCGCCGTCGACGTGCTCCCAGTTGGCATTGTCGCTCTGCCGCTCGGCCACCAGGTGACGCCGGTTGGAGGTGGCATAGAGCACCACATTGTCCGGCGCCTGCTCCAGGGAGCCATCCAGCACGCTCTTGAGCACCCGGTAGTCGTCGCTGCCGGAATCGAAGGAAAGGTCGTCGCAGAACACCACGAAGCGCTGCGGCTGACCGGCGAGCTGCTCCACGGCGCGGGGCAGATCGGCGAGATCGTCACGCTCGATTTCGATCAGCCGCAGACCCTCACCGGCGTATTCCGCCAACAACGCCCGGATCAGCGACGACTTGCCGGTACCCCGCGCGCCCCACAGCAGCGTGTGGTTGGCCGGCAGTCCGGCCACGAACTGGCGGGTATTGCGGGCGAGCTGGTCGCGCTGGCGATCAATCCCCAGCAGGTCGGCCAGGCGCAATTCCAGATTGACCTCGAGCGGCTGCAGATAGCCGCCATGGCCTTCCCGACGCCAGCGCGCCGCATAGCAACGCTGCCAGTCCAGCGGTTCGCGACGATGGGGCAACAGGGGTTCGAGACGCTCCAGCACCTGCCGCGCGTGGAGTAGAAAGTCTTCTAGGGAGGCATTCACAGGGATGATCCTTGACGACAAAAGGAGAAGCGGGCCAGCCGCCAGCCAGGCCGCGCATTATCGTATGACTTTTACCATCCAGACAAAGGCCGGACGAGCCAGGTGCTAGGACGCCAGCGCCTGGCGGACATGCTTTTCCAGCTGCGATGGCCGAGTAATGGGCGCGAAGCGCTGGACACGCCCCTGCGCCGGCGTGATCAGGAACTTGGTGAAATTCCAGCGGATCGCGCTGCCCAGGAGACCTGGCGCCGCCTGTTTGAGCGCGACGAACAGCGGATGGGCGCCTTCGCCATTGACGTCGAGCTTGGCCATTACCGGAAAGCTGACGTTGAAGCGGGTCAGGCAGAAGGTCTGGATCTCGGCATTGCTGCCCGGCTCCTGGCCGCCGAACTGATTGCAGGGAAAGACGATCACCCGCAGCCCTTCGGCCAGATAGCGCTGCTGCAGCGCCTCGAGGCCGTCGTACTGGCGGGTGAAGCCGCACCGGCTGGCGGTGTTGACCACCAGATAGGCCCGCGCCGGCCAGTCGGCCAGGCAGGCCCGCTGGCCGTCAGCCGTGTCGAACGGCAGGCTGAGGATGTCCTTGATCACGCCGAGGCCCTGGGTTGCAGCTGCAAGGCCACCGAATTGATGCAGTAGCGCAGGCCGGTCGGCGGCGGACCGTCGGGAAAGACGTGGCCCAGGTGCGCATCGCAACGGGCGCAGAGCACCTCGACGCGATGCATGCCATGACTGAAGTCCTCCTTTTCCCGTACCGCCTCGGCAGCGATGGGCGCGTAATAGCTGGGCCAGCCGCAGCCGGAGTCGAACTTGGTGCTGGAGTCGAACAGCGCCAGCTCGCAGCAGGCGCAGTGATAGACGCCGGGCGTCTTGGTGTTGCAATAGGCGCCGGTGTAGGGTCTTTCGGTCGCGGCCAGGCGACAGACGCGAAACTGATCGTCGGTCAGGCGCTCACGCCAGTCTTCCGGGCTACGCTGTACTTTTTCCATGATGACCTCTCTGGATGCCGGCGCATCTTTTGTAACAGGCGATGCAGCCGTATGATTCCCGCTCAGTCTGGCATCCGCCCCCGGATGCTGCCAAGCGCCGGTCGGCGTCCGCCCCCGCCGAGTCTTTCTCGCCCTTTTCCAGGATTCATTTCCCCATGCAGGTCTCCAAGTCGAACAAGCTCGCCAATGTCTGCTACGACATCCGCGGCCCGGTCCTCAAGCATGCCAAGCGCCTCGAAGAGGAAGGCCACCGCATCCTGAAGCTCAACATCGGCAATCCGGCACCCTTCGGCTTCGAGGCGCCCGAGGAGATCCTGCAGGACGTCATCCGCAATCTGCCGACCGCCCAGGGCTACAGCGACTCCAAGGGTCTGTTCAGCGCGCGCAAGGCGGTGATGCAGTACTGCCAGCAGAAGCGCATCGAGGGTGTCGGCATCGAGGACATCTACCTGGGCAATGGCGTCTCCGAGCTGATCGTCATGGCCATGCAGGCGCTGCTCAACAACAACGACGAGGTGCTGATCCCGGCGCCGGACTATCCGCTGTGGACCGCCGCGGTCAGCCTGGCCGGTGGCAAGCCGGTGCATTACCTGTGCGACGAGCAGGCGGGCTGGTTCCCCGACCTGGCGGACATGGAAGCCAAGATCACCAGCAACACCAAGGCGCTGGTGCTGATCAATCCGAACAACCCCACTGGCGCGGTCTATTCCAGGGAAGTGCTGGAAGGCATCGTCGAACTGGCGCGGCGGCACAACCTGGTGCTGTTCTCCGACGAGATCTACGACAAGATCCTCTATGACGAAGCCCAGCACATCTCCACCGCCTCCCTGGCGCCGGACGTCCTGTGCCTGACCTTCAACGGTCTGTCCAAGTCCTATCGCGTCGCCGGCTTCCGTTCGGGCTGGCTGATCGTCTCGGGCCCCAAGCACCGCGCCCACAGCTACATCGAAGGCCTCGACATTCTCGCCAACATGCGCCTGTGCGCCAACGTGCCGGCCCAGCACGCGATCCAGACGGCGCTGGGCGGCTACCAGAGCATCAACGACCTGGTGCTGCCGCACGGACGCCTGCTGGAACAGCGCAATCGCACCTGGGAGTTGCTCAACGACATCCCCGGGGTCAGCTGCGTGAAGCCGATGGGCGCGCTCTATGCCTTCCCGCGGATCGACCCCAAGGTCTGCCCCATCCACAACGACGAGAAATTCGTCCTCGACCTGCTGCTCTCGGAAAAACTGCTGGTGGTCCAGGGCACCGCCTTCAACTGGCCCTGGCCCGACCACTTCCGCGTCGTCACCCTGCCCCGCGTCGATGACCTGGAGCAGGCCATCGGGCGCATCGGCAACTTCCTCGGCGGCTACGCCCAGTAGCGGCAAAGCATTTCCGGGTCTTTCATCGGTTGGCGCCACTTACGGCGTCAACCAGCGCCGGCCCTTGCGTGACCGTCGCTTACCTGACCGGCCAGACAAGCGACGACACAGTTTGCAATAGAGGAAACGTTGAATGGATCGGGGCCGAACCTTATATAGCCGGCAGATAAACCTGTGAGGAGCTGTACCCCACCATGATGCGCATTCTGTTATTTCTGGCTACCAACCTGGCGGTGCTGATCGTTGCCAGCATCACCTTGAAGGTGCTTGGCGTGGATCGCTACACCGGTCAGAACTATGGCAGTCTGCTGGTGTTCTGTGCCGTGTTCGGTTTCGCCGGCTCGCTGGTCTCGCTGTTCATCTCCAAGTGGATGGCGAAGATGAGCACCCGTACCGAGGTCATCAGCCAGCCGCGTACCCGCCATGAGCAGTGGCTGCTGCAGACCGTCGAGGAGCTGGCCCGCGAAGCCGGCATCAAGACCCCCGAGGTCGGCATCTTCCCGGCCTATGAGGCCAACGCCTTCGCCACCGGCTGGAACCGCAACGACGCCCTCGTCGCGGTCAGCCAGGGCCTGCTGGAGCGCTTCTCTCCCGAAGAGGTGCGCGCGGTGCTGGCCCACGAGATCGGCCACGTCGCCAATGGCGACATGGTGACCCTGGCGCTGATCCAGGGCGTGGTGAACACCTTCGTGATGTTCTTCGCGCGAATCTTCGGCAACTTCGTCGACAAGGCCATCTTCAAGAACGAGGAAGGCCACGGTATCGCCTACTTCGTGACCACCATCGTCGCCGAACTGGTGCTGGGCATCCTGGCCAGCATCATCGTCATGTGGTTCTCGCGCAAACGTGAATTCCGCGCGGACGAGGCCGGTGCGCGCCTGGCCGGCCCCAATGCCATGATCGGTGCCCTGCAGCGCCTGCGTGCCGAGCAAGGCATTCCGGTGCAGATGCCCGACACCCTGAACGCCTTCGGCATCAACGGCTCGCTGAAGAACGGCCTGGCCGGTCTGCTGATGAGCCACCCGCCGCTGGAAGACCGCATCGAGGCCTTGCGCCGCTACGGTCAGCGCTAAGCGCGAGCGATGAAAAAACCCGGCTTCGGCCGGGTTTTTTCATGGGCGGGTCAAGGACCGAATGGCCTCGCCTAGCCCCTCGCCGGTCAGGGGAAACATGCGCTGGCCCATGAGTTCGCGCAGCAGCCGGATCGAGGTACTGCTGGCCCAGCCCTCCTGCGGATAGGGGTTGAGCCAGGCCGCCCGCGGGAAGTGCTGGCAGAGTCGCTGGATCCACAGGGCACCGGGCTCCTCGTTCCAGTGCTCGACGCTGCCACCCGGATGGGTGATTTCGTAGGGCCCCATGCTGGCGTCGCCGACGATCACCAGGCGGTAGTCCGCGCCATAGCGGCGCAGCAGTTCGGCGGTGTTGAGCCCTTCCTCATGGCGCCGGGCATTGTCGCGCCAGACGCGTTCATAGACGCAATTGTGGAAGTAGTAGTACTCCAGGTGGCGAAACTCCAGGCGACAGGCGCTGAACAACTCGCTGCACAGGCGCACGTGCAGGTCCATGGAGCCGCCGACATCGAGTAGCAGCAGCACCCTGGTCGCATTGTGCCGTTCCGGTCGATAGCGCACGTCCAGCAGACCACCCTCGCGTGCCGTGGCCGCGACGGTCCCCTCCAGATCGAATTCCGCCGCTGCGCCCTGGCGGGCGAAGCGCCTGAGCCGGCGCAGGGCCAGTTGCAGGTTGCGGCGGTCCAGCGGCGCGCGATCGTCCAGGTTACGGTAGTCGCGCTGCTCCCAGACCTTGGCTGCCTGCCCCTGCCGCGAACCGGCCTCGTCGATGCGCACACCAAAAGGATTGTAGCCGCCGCTGCCGAAGGGACTGGTGCCCCCCGTGCCAATCCACTTGTTGCCGCCGGCATGCCGCTCGCGCTGTTCGGCGAGGCGCTGCTGCAGGATGGCGAGCAATTCATCGAGGCCACCCAGCGCCTGGAGCCGCTGGCGATCCTCCTCGGACAGCCGCCGCTGCAGCTCCAGGCGCAGCCAGTCCGCGGGAATCGCCTTGGTATCCGCCAATCGCTCCGACCTGGCCATCTCGCCGGCATAGACCTGATCGAAACGGTCGAAGAAGCGCTCATCCTTGACCAGCACCGCACGGGCCAGCAGATAGAAGGCGTCGGGATCGGCTACCACCAGGCCCGCATCCAGGGCAGCGTGCAGATCCAGCAGTTCGCCCAGGGACACCGGGATGCCCGCCGCCCTAAGGCGGGTGAAGAAATCGAGGAACATGCCTCTCCTCAGCTCCGCCGACGACGCATGAAGGCCTGACGCTCAAGCAACTGCAGATCCTGCTCGTTCTTCAACAGCGCGCCCGCCAGCGGCGGCAGACCACCCTCGCCATGCAGTGCCCGCTGCGCCGCCTCATCGCCCAGCAGCAGCGCCAACCAGTCCACCAGCTCCGAGGTGGACGGCTTCTTCTTCAGCCCCGGCACGCTGCGCAGGTCGAGGAAGAGATCCAGGGCCTCCTGGACCAGACGCTGCTGGAGATCAGGATAGTGCACCTGGACGATGCGTTCGAGGGTTTCGCGCTCGGGAAAGCGGATGAAGTGGAAGAAGCAGCGGCGCAGGAAGGCGTCCGGCAACTCCTTTTCGTTGTTGGAGGTGATGATGATGATCGGGCGTCGCTGGGCGCGAATGGTCTCGCCGGTCTCGTAGACGTGGAACTCCATGCGATCGAGTTCCAGCAGCAGGTCGTTGGGAAATTCGATGTCGGCCTTGTCGATCTCGTCGATCAGCAGCACCACCGGATCCTCGGCGGTGAAGGCGTCCCACAGCTTGCCCGGCCTGATGTAGTTCGCCACCTCCTGCACCCGGGGATCGCCGAGCTGGGAATCGCGCAGGCGGCTCACCGCGTCGTATTCATAGAGGCCCTGCTGCGCCTTGGTGGTGGACTTCACATGCCAGGTGATCAGCCGCGCGCCCTGGCTCTCCGCCACCTGCTCGGCCAGCAGCGTCTTGCCGGTGCCCGGCTCGCCCTTCACCAGCAGCGGACGCCCCAGTCGGATGGCCGCATTCACCGCCAGACTGAGTTCGGCCGTGGCCACATAACGCTCGGTACCCTGAAAGGCCATCACTGATCCTCGGCAGCTGTTTCGCCTGACGATAGCATGCCGCGCCCGGGCTGGACGCCATCGGACGCAAGGCCTAGGCTGCGAGTTTTCCGCGCCGTACAGGATCCGCCATGAGCCGCATCTTCGCTGACAATGCCCAGTCCATCGGCAATACGCCGCTGGTCTACATCAATCGCCTCGGTCCCAAGGGCGTCACCCTGCTCGCCAAGATCGAGGGACGCAATCCGGGCTATTCGGTCAAATGCCGCATCGGTGCCAACCTGATCTGGGACGCCGAAGCCAAGGGGCTGCTCAAGCCGGGCATGAGCCTGGTGGAGCCGACGTCGGGCAATACGGGGATCGGCCTGGCCTATGTCGCCGCCGCCCGCGGTTACCGCCTGGTACTGACCATGCCCGCCTCCATGAGCCTGGAGCGGCGCAAGGTGCTCAAGGCGTTGGGTGCAGAGCTGGTGCTGACGGAGCCAGCCAAGGGCATGAAGGGTGCCATCGAAAAGGCCCGGGAAATCGCCGAGAGCGAACCCGAGCGCTATTTCATGCCGCAGCAATTCGACAACCCGGCCAATCCGGCCATCCACGAGAAGACCACCGGTCCTGAAATCTGGAACGACACCGATGGCGCCATCGATGTACTGGTGGCCGGCGTGGGTACCGGCGGCACCCTGACCGGCATCTCGCGCTTCATCAAGAACACCAAGGGCAAGCCGATCCTGTCCGTCGCCGTCGAGCCGGAGACCTCGCCAGTCATCAGCCAGACCCTCGCCGGTGCGGAGGTGAAACCCAGTCCGCACAAGATCCAGGGCATCGGCGCCGGCTTCGTGCCCGGCAATCTGGATCTCGCCATGGTCGATCGCGTCGAGCAGGTGAGCGATGAGCAGGCCAAGCTGATGGCCCAGCGGCTGATGCGCGAGGAAGGCATTCTCTGCGGCATTTCCTGCGGCGCCGCCATGGCCGCGGCGATCCGGCTGGCCGAGACGCCGGAGATGCAGGGCAAGACCATCGTGGTCATCCTGCCGGATTCCGGTGAGCGCTATCTGTCGACCATGCTGTTCGACGAGCAGGAGCTGGTCCAGTAGGACCCTGGCGGCAAACTGCCCTCCCCCATTGCGGGGTTGCTCGCCAGCCGGCGAACCCTTTGCCACCCCTCAAGAAAAAGCCCGGTTTCCCGGGCTTTTTTCGTATCAGAGATGCTTGATCTCGGCCTTGGCGTCCAGGGCCCGGCGGTAGGCCGCGAAATCGACCTGTCCGGCGCGCGAGGCGAGGTAGCGGCGATACAACGCCTTGTCCTCGGCGCTCAGGGCTTCCTTGGGCACCCCTACGCCCTGCAGACGAATCAGTACGAAGTCACCGTTCTGCAGGCTGATGCCGGCATAGGACGGCTTGTCGGCTTCCGGCTTGGCCATGCGGAAGGCCGCCTGCAGCACCTGGGGATCGACGCCCTCCTGGTTGCGGGTAGCGGCTTCGACGGTACGCCAGTCACCCGCGGCGGCCTTGCCACCGGCGCGCAGGGTCTTGAGCTGTTCTTCGCCAGCCTGCTTGGCCACCGCGGCGGCCTTTTCCTGGGTCAGGCGGGTCACGATCTCCTTCCTAACCACATCCAGGGGTTGCAGCTGCGGCGTGCGATGCTCCTTGTCGCGGATCACCACCAGGGTCTCCGGATCGAGCTGCAGCGCAGTGCTGTTGGCGCCGTTGCGCAGGACGTCCTCGCTGAAGGCCGCCTCGATCACCTGACGGTTGGCGGTCAGTCCCTCGCCTCCTTCACGACCGAAGGGAGCGCTGGTCTTGACCTGCAGACCCAGTTCCTGGGCCGGCTGGCTCAGGTCGGAGGATTCATAGGCGGAGCTTTCCAGCTTGCGGCCCGCTTCCACGAACAGGCGATCGGCGTCTTCCGCCTTGAGCTGCTGTTCCAGACGCGGCCGGACGCTGGCCAGGGTGGGTACTTCCGGCGCCTGGACGCCCTGCAGCTTGATCAGGTGCCAGCCGAAGCTGGTGCGCACCGGGGTCGACACCTGCTGAGGCGCCAGGGCATACAAGGCCTCTTCGAAGGCCGGATCATAGACGCCACGACCGGCGAAGCCGAGGTCACCGCCATTGGCCGCCGAACCTGGATCCTGGGAGAACTCCTTGGCCAGCTTGGCGAAGTCTTCACCCTTCTTCAGGCGTTCCTGGATCTGCTGGATCTTGGCCTTGGCCTGGTCGTCGTTCTGCTTGTCGTTGACCTCGATGAGGATATGGGCGGCGTCACGCTGCTCCGACAGGTTGGCGATCTCGGACTTGTAGGCGGCCTGCAGACGGCTTTCGTCGACCTTGGCCTTGGCCAGGAAGGCGGACTTGTTCAGCTCGACGTAATCGATGACCACCTGTTCGGGCGTCATGAAGGCGCTCTTGTGGCTGTCGTAGTAGGCCTGGACTTCGTCCTGGGTCGGCGTGATGCCGGCCGACGCGGCCTTGACGGTGCGCATGGCGAAATCACGAGTCTGACGTTCGAGCGCGGCGAAAGCCTCGATATCGGCGTCGGTGACGAAGTTGCTGCCGACGATGCCGGCGCGCAGCTGACCGATCAGCATCTCGTCACGCAGCAGATCGCGGAACTGCAGGCGGTTGTAGTTCATCTGGCGAACGGCCTGATCGAAGCGCTGGGGATCGAAACGCCCTTCGGTCTGGAATTCGGGGGTATTGAGGATCAGCTGATCGAGCGCCTGTTCGGAAAAGGCGAAGCGATCGGCCTTGGCGCTCTGCAGCAGCAGTTGCTTGTCGATCAGTGCCTTGAGCGCGGACTCGCGCAGCAGGCGATCATCCAGGGTGGACGGATCGAAACCCTGACCCAATTGCTGCTGCAGCTGGCGACGCTGCATTTCCACGGCCTGGGCCAGCTCCGTCTGCTTGATCTCGTCGCCATTGACCAGGGCGACGGCGCCCTGGTGACCCGTGGCGCGGATGATCGCTTCGAAGCCGGTCAGTGCCATCAGCAGGATGATGAATCCGATGATGACTTTGGCAATCCATCCCTGCGAACGGTCCCTGATGTTTTGTAGCATGTTCCCCCCACGAGCTGTGGCCGGACCGGCCATGGCGAAATCGTCGAATAGCAAATAGCGAAAAGGCGCATCTCGAGATGCGCCTTTTCATCGATCAAGGACCTTGCATCCAGCAGGACGGCGGAGCACCAGCAACCTCGTCTGGCAGCCCGCCCATCAAGCCCGGGTGCGCCGTCAGTGGGTACTGACGCGCTCCTTGCCTTCCTGATCCCGCTTCTCGTCCTTACTGACGAGCTCCGGACCATCGTCCGGAAGCGGCTCCGGCGTGTATTGCAGCGCAACCTCCAAGACCTCGTCAATCCATTTGACTGGCTTGATCTGCAAGTCGGCCTTGATGTTGTCCGGAATGTCCCGCAGATCCCGGACGTTTTCTTCCGGAATGATCACGGTACGGATGCCGCCGCGGTGGGCTGCGAGCAGCTTTTCCTTGAGGCCGCCAATCGCCAGGACCTGACCACGCAGGGTGATCTCGCCGGTCATCGCTACATCGGCGCGTACCGGAATGCGGGTAGCCGCCGACACCAGCGCCGTGCACATGCCGATACCGGCACTCGGACCGTCCTTGGGCGTCGCGCCTTCGGGGACGTGGATATGGATGTCGTGCTTCTCGTGGAAGTCCCTGGGAATACCCAGGCTGCGACCACGGCTGCGCACCACGGTCAGGGCAGCCGTAATGGATTCGGCCATCACATCGCCCAGCGAGCCGGTCTTGATCATCTGGCCCTTGCCCGGAACGACCGCGGACTCGATGGTCAGCAATTCGCCACCCACCTGGGTCCAGGCCAGGCCGGTCACCTGACCGATCTGATCCTGCTGCTCGGCGAGACCGTAGCGGAACTTGCGCACGCCCAGCCAGTGCTCCAGGGTGTCCACGGTGACGCTGGCCGTCCGCTCCTTGCTCAGCGCATGCTGCTTGACCACCTTGCGGCAGACCTTGGCGACCTGCCGCTCCAGGCTCCGAACGCCCGCTTCGCGGGTGTAGTAGCGAATGATGTCGCGCAGGGCGTCTTCATCGAACTCCACCTCGCCCTTCTTCAGGCCATTGGCCTTGACCTGCTTGGGAATCAGGTAACGGGTGGCGATATTGACCTTTTCCGCCTCGGTATAGCCCGGCAGGCGAATGACTTCCATGCGGTCCAGCAGCGGCGCCGGAATGTTCATGGAGTTGGCGGTGCAGACGAACATCACGTCGGAGAGGTCATAGTCCACTTCGAGGTAATGGTCGTTGAAGGTGTGGTTCTGCTCCGGATCCAGGACCTCGAGCAATGCGGAGGCAGGATCGCCCCGCATGTCGTTGCCCATCTTGTCGATTTCGTCGAGCAGGAACAGTGGATTGCGCACCCCGACCTTGGTCATCTTCTGGATGAGGCGACCCGGCATGGAGCCGATGTAGGTGCGACGGTGACCGCGGATCTCGGCTTCGTCACGCACGCCACCCAGGGCCATGCGCACGAACTTGCGACCGGTGGAGCGAGCGATGGACTCGGCCAGGGACGTCTTGCCCACGCCGGGCGGGCCGACCAGGCACAGCACCGGTCCGCGTACCTTCTTCACGCGCTTCTGCACGGCGAGGTATTCGAGGATGCGTTCCTTCACTTCCTCGAGACCGTAGTGGTCCTTGTCGAGGACTTCCTCGGCGCGTCCCAGATCCAGGCGGACCTTGCTCTCGGCCTGCCACGGCACGTTCACCAGCCAGTCGATGTAGGAGCGTACCACGGTGGCTTCAGCCGACATCGGCGACATCTGCTTGAGCTTGTTCAGCTCGGCATTGGCCTTGGTCAGGGCATCCTTGGGCAGACCGGCCGCCTCGATACGACGCTTGAGGTCATCGACCTCGTTGTGTCCTTCATCGATGTCACCCAGTTCTTTCTGGATGGCCTTCATCTGTTCGTTGAGATAGTACTCGCGCTGGCTGCGCTCCATCTGCTTCTTGACGCGGCCGCGGATACGCTTCTCCACCTGCAGGAGGTCGATTTCCGCATCCAGCAGGGCCAGCACGTGCTCGACGCGCGCACCCAGCTCGGTGATCTCGAGGATTTCCTGCTTCTGCTCGATCTTCAGCGCCATGTGCGCGGCCATGGTATCGACCAGGCGGCTGGGATCCTCGATGCTGTTGAGCGAGGACAGCACTTCAGCGGGGACCTTCTTGCCGAGCTGCACGTATTGCTCGAACTGACTCATCAGGCTGCGCGAGAACACCTCGGATTCGCGATCCGGGGCTTCGCTGTCCTCGATCAGCGTGACCAGCGCACGGGCATAGGCCTGGCTTTCGACGAAGGACTCGATACGGCCACGCTGCTCGCCTTCGACCAGGACCTTGACGGTGCCGTCGGGCAGCTTGAGCAGCTGGAGAACGGTTGCGACCGTACCCATGTGATACATGTCATCCGCGGCGGGATCGTCATCGCCGGGATTCTTCTGCGCGACCAGCAGGATCTGCTTGTCGCCAGCCATGGCGGCCTCGAGGGCCTCGACGGACTTTTCCCTTCCGACGAACAATGGGATGACCATGTGGGGATAGACCACTACGTCACGTAGGGGCAGCAGGGGAAGTTCTATCGTCGTAGTCATGGGATACGGGTCTCGGCAAATAATCGGCCGCAGATGCGGTTAAGGCCTCGGTTTTTCCTAACATGAGGTTGGCCGCCGCAAAATACAACCGTCGCTGAAATGAAAAAGGGGCCTAAGCCCCTTTTGTCACGCGTCCGGCGCCGCCTTGGCGGGCTCGCTGTTCTCGTAGATGAGCAGCGGCTGGGAACTCCCGTCGATGACGCTCTCGTCGATGACCACCTTGCTGACTTCCTTCTGCGAAGGAATCTCGTACATGGTCTCGAGCAGGATGCCTTCGAGGATGGATCTCAGACCCCGGGCACCGGTCTTGCGCTCCAGCGCCTTGCGGGCAACCGCCTTGAGCGCGTCGGGACGGAACTCCAGATCCACGTCTTCCATTTCGAACAGCTTGGCGTACTGCTTGGTCAGGGCGTTCTTCGGCTCGGTCAGGATCTGCATGAGCGCCGGCTCGTCCAGTTCGTCCAGGGTCGCGATGACCGGCAGACGACCGACGAACTCGGGAATCAGACCGAACTTGACCAGATCCTCGGGCTCGGCGTCACGCAGGGATTCGCCGATCTTCTTGCCCAGTTCCACGCTGCGTACCTCGGCGTTGAAGCCGATGCCGCCACCCTTGGTGGAACGGTTCTGGATGACCTTTTCCAGGCCGGCGAAAGCGCCACCGCAGATGAACAGGATGTTGCGGGTATCCACCTGCAGGAATTCCTGCTGGGGATGCTTGCGGCCACCCTGGGGCGGAACCGATGCCACGGTACCTTCGATCAGCTTCAGCAGGGCCTGCTGCACACCCTCACCCGAGACGTCACGGGTGATCGAGGGGTTGTCGGACTTGCGCGAGATCTTGTCGATCTCGTCGATGTAGACGATGCCCATCTGGGCCTTTTCCACATCGTAGTCGCACTTCTGCAGCAACTTCTGAATGATGTTCTCGACGTCCTCACCCACATAACCGGCTTCGGTCAGAGTGGTGGCATCGGCGATGGTGAAAGGCACGTTGAGCAGGCGCGCCAGCGTTTCCGCCAGCAGGGTCTTGCCCGAACCGGTCGGACCGATGAGCAGGATGTTGCTCTTGCCCAGTTCGACGTCGTCTTTCTTCTCGCGCTGATTCAGACGCTTGTAGTGGTTGTAGACGGCAACGGCGAGGACCCGCTTGGCACGCTGCTGACCAATGACATACTGGTCGAGGATAGCGCTGATTTCCTTCGGCGCTGGCAGCTTGTGCGCATTGCTTTCGGCCTGAGCTTCCTGGACTTCCTCGCGGATGATGTCATTGCACAGGTCGACGCATTCGTCGCAGATGAAGACGGAGGGTCCAGCGATCAATTTACGTACTTCGTGCTGACTCTTGCCGCAGAAGGAGCAGTAAAGCAGCTTGCCGTTATCGTCGCTATTGCGCGTATCTGTCATTCGATCGATCCAATGGAATGTGCTTACATCAACAAGATGGAGCCTATTGCACGGTTTTTCAAGCCTACCTGCCCAAACGACGGCGCCTGGGCAGGTGGTCGAGGCGGGGTCAGGCGGGGATGTTGCGCTTCTCGAGGACCTTGTCGATCAGGCCGTAGGCAACGGCTTCGGGGCCACTCATGAAGTTGTCACGGTCGGTATCGCGGGCGATCACGTCCATGGGCTGACCGGTGTGATGCGCCAGTACCTTGTTCAGACGCTCACGGATGGTCAGAATTTCACGGGCGTGAATTTCGATGTCCGACGCCTGACCCTGGAAGCCACCCAGGGGCTGGTGAATCATCATCCGCGAATGCGGCAGGCAGAAGCGCTTCTCGGCGGCGCCGCCGGCCAGCAGCAAGGCGCCCATGCTGCAGGCCTGGCCGATGCAGATGGTGGAGACGTCGGGCTTGATGAACTGCATGGTGTCGTAGATCGACATGCCAGCGGTCACCGAGCCACCCGGACTGTTGATGTAGAGGTGGATGTCCTTGTCAGGATTCTCCGCTTCCAGGAACAGCAGCTGGGCGACGACCAGATTGGCCATGTAGTCCTCGACCTGACCCACCAGGAAGATGACCCGCTCCTTGAGCAGTCGGGAGTAGATGTCGTAGGCGCGCTCGCCCCGGGCGGATTGCTCCACCACCATGGGTACCAGACCGCCAGCGGCTTGAATATCGGGCATGGATTGCATGTATGAATTGCGGGACATGTCCTGCACTAGCTCCCTATCTGGATGACCTGTCAAAAACACATAAGCCAGCACGAGGCTGGCTTAGGTGAACTAGCAACTGGAGGCAGATCAGGCTGCTTGCGGAGCCTCGGCCGGTTTGACCGCGTCCTCGTAGGAGACCTGCTTGTCGGTGACTTTTGCCTGCTTGAGGACAGTATCCACGACTTGTTCTTCCAGTACAACCGAACGCACTTCGTTCAGCTGCTGCTCGTTCTGGTAGTACCACTTCACTACCTGCTCAGGCTCCTGGTAGGCCGCAGCCATTTCCTCGATCAGCTCGCGGACGCGGGCGTCATCGGGCTTGAGCTCGAACTGCTTGACCATCTCGGCGATGATCAGACCCAGCAGCACGCGGCGCTTGGCCTGCTCGCTGAACAGCTCGGCCGGCAGTTGCTCGGGCTGGATATTGCCACCGAACTGCTGGACGGCCTGAACGCGCAGACGATCCACCTCGTTGCTGATCAGGGCAGCCGGGACGTCGATCTGGTTGGCGGCCAGCAGACCGTCCATGACCTGGTTCTTGACCTTGGTCTTGAGGGCCTGGCGCAGCTCGCGCTCCATGTTCTTGCGCACTTCGGCGCGGAAACCTTCGACGGTGGTCTCTTCCACGCCGAACTGCTTGAAGAAGGCCTCGTTCAGTTCGGGCAGCTCGGGAGCGGCCACTTCCTTGACGGTGACCTTGAACTGTGCGGCCTTGCCGGCCAGGTCCAGGTTCTGGTAGTCCTCGGGGAAGGTCAGGTCGAGCACGCGCTCGTCACCGGCCTTGGCGCCGACCAGGCCGTCTTCGAAACCGGGGATCATGCGACCCGAGCCCAGCACCAGCTTGGTGCCTTCGGCGGAACCACCGGCGAAGGCTTCGCCGTCCTGGGTACCCACGAAGTCCAGGGTGAGCTGGTCATCGTTGGCGGCAGCGCGGTCAACGGCTTCATAACGAGTGCCCTGCTTGCGCAGCACGTCGAGCATCTTGTCGATGTCGGCGTCTTCGACGCTTGCGTCCTGACGCTCGATCTCGATGCCGTCCAGGCCCTTCACTTCGAACTCGGGGAAGACTTCGAAGGTGGCAACGTATTCCAGGTCCTTGCCCTTTTCGAACACCTTGGGTTCGACGGCGGGTGCGCCGGCCGGGTTGAGCTTCTGCTCGACAACGGCTTCGTAGAAGGTTTCCTGAATGAGATCACCCAAGGCTTCCTGACGAGCCGAGGCTTCGTAGCGCTGGCGGATGACGCTCATGGGTACCTTGCCCGGGCGGAAACCGGGAACCTTGGCACGCCGTGCAGTCTGCTGCAGACGCTTGTTCACTTCGGTTTCAATACGCTCGGCCGGCACGCCAATGGTCATGCGACGCTCGAGAGCAGAGGTGTTTTCAACGGAAACTTGCATGGATATTCCTCGTGGCACAGAAACAGGCCGGCACTCCGACCCCCCAGAATCAAGGGCGACCATTCTAGAGACAGTCTCAAGCGAAGTCACCTGGCTTGATCCAGCGGTGCGTACGGGCACTGCCGAAGCGGGCCTGACCGAGCGGTCAAGAGCAACATTTTGTTGCCCACCCTAAGTTGTACGACGTCGTATGTAGTGCTAAACCCTGAAGGGCAAGCTAACGAAAAGGCCACCTCCGGCCCTATTCACAACAACAACAATCGTTAGGAGAATCGCCCCAATGGACCAATCCGGTTCCGTCGAGAAATCCGTCCCCAAGATCAAGGAGCCGCGTTCCGGCCTGCGCCGCCTGGCGAAACTGCTGGGCCCCGGCATCATCGCGGTGCTGTCCTGGCTGGGCGCCGGGGACCTCATCACTTCCTCGGTGGCAGGTGCCAACTACGGCTACGCCATGATGTGGGTGCTGGCGGTGTCCCTGCTGCTGCGCTTTCTCATCGTCAACATCATCGCCCGTTTCCAGTTGTGCAATAACCGCGGCATGTCGATCCTCGAAGGCTATGCCCAGCTGCACCCGGTGTTCGCCTGGTTCATGCTCGGCTATGCGCTGATCATGGGGCACCTGACCAACGCCTACATGCTCAAGGGTGCAGGCGAAGCCCTGGCTACCCTGCTCCACCTCGACCAGCCCCTGCTCTGCTCCGTGGCGGTGGTGATCGCGGTCTGGCTGCTGGTGGGCCGCAACTTCTATGCGCTGATCGAGGGGGTGATGAAGGTCTTGCTGGCCGTCATGACCCTGGCCTTCATCACCCTGGCGGTGATGTCGGGGCCGGACCTGGGCGGCATCCTGCGCGGCACCATCGGCTTCAGCATTCCGCCGGACGAAGGCGTGCACGGCGCCCTGCTGGTGGCGGTTTCGGTGATTGGCGCCGTGGCCGGCTCCATCGCCAACTTCGTGCATCCCTATGTGATGAAGGAAAAGGGCTGGACCGGTCCGGAACACAAGCGCATCCAGCGCAACGACCTGCTCTTCGCGGTGGTGGTCGGCATCGTCATCAACCTGGCCATCTGGGTGGTCGGGGTGGAGATCCTCAGACCCAACGGTCTGCAGGTGAATACCCTGAGCGACCTGGGCGCGGCCCTGGAGCTGTTCTTTGGCACCGGTGGCTGGCTGATCTTCTTCACCGGGGTCTTCGCCACCCTGTTCGCCAGCGTAGTGGGCAAGACCACCGCCTTCCCCATGCTGATCACCGATGCCCTGCAGCACATCCGTCCGGAGCGCCGTGAGCGCTATGGCAAGACCTTTCACAAGGACCCGGCGCACAGGTGGTTCCTGCTCTTCATCCTGGTGACGCCGCTGGTATGGTCGCTGCCGGGCATGCCCGACTTCGTGACCCTGACCATTGGCGTGAATGCCCTCAATATCGTCGGCCTGCCGGTGATTTCCCTGGGGCTGCTGATCATGTCCAACCAGAAGTCGCTGCTAGGCGACAAATACCGCAACAACTGGTTCGAGAATCTGGCGCTTGGCTTCGCCACCCTGCTGGCGATCTGGGTCGCGATCCAGTTGGGCCTGCAGTTGCTGGGCTGAGCCCCCGTTTCGGGGCGGGTTCGCCGCCCCCGCTTTCCTCAAGGAGTCTAGAGATGCCTGAACAGAACGAACGTCCACTGCTGCTGCAGGTGGGTCCGCTGCTGCCTGCCCTGCAGGACGCCCTCAATTCACGCCATGAGGTGCTGCGGCTCTGGGAAGCACCCGACCCGTCCGCACTGCTCGCCACGCGTGGCGGGGACGTGGTGGCCCTGGTCACCTCTGGGGTGCATGGCGCGACGCGCGAGCTGATGAGCGCCCTGCCTGGCTTGAAGGCGGTGTTCAGTTTCGGGGTGGGCTACGACAGCATCGACATCGCCGCCGCACGGGACCTGGGCGTGGTCGTGAGCAACACCCCGGGCGTGCTGGACGACTGCGTCGCCGACACCGCCTTCGCCCTGCTGATCGATGTGGCACGGGGCATCAGCGCTGCGGATCGCTTCGTGCGGCGCGGCGACTGGCAGCAGGGCAAGTTTCCGCTGACCTCGCGTCTGGCCGGCAAGACCTGTGGCATCGTCGGGCTGGGCAATATCGGCAAGAGCATCGCTCGCCGGGTGGAAGCCTTCGGCATGGAGGTGGCCTACCACGGTCGCCAGCGGCAACCGGACGTCGCCTATCGTTATCACGCCGACCTGGAAGACCTGGCCAAGGCAGCGGATTTCCTGGTCCTGTCGCTGCCCGGCGGACCGGCCACCGATGGGCTGATCGATGCGCGGATCCTCGCCGCCCTGGGACCGCGCGGCTATCTGATCAATATCGCGCGGGGCAGCGTGGTCGACGAGCCGGCCCTGGTGGCGGCCTTGCAGACGGGCGCCCTGGGTGGCGCGGGGCTGGATGTCTTCGCCGCGGAACCAGCGGTACCGACGGCGTTGCTGGCGCTGGACAACGTGGTCCTCACCCCGCACCTCGGCAGCGGTACCCACGAGACCCGCCAGGCCATGGCAGACCTGGTGCTGGCCAACGTGGAACGCTATTTCGCCGAGGGTCGCCTGGTCACGCCGGTCTGACCGCAGACGCCCGCCGGCCGGCCTGCTACTCGATGGCCGGCAGGGTCTTGCCGCGGATGCGGCGGGCCAGGGAGTCGTAGATCTCGCGGCAGCCTTCTGCCCAGAAGCGGTCGGGATCGTCCTGGGATTCGAGGGTGACGGAGAACTCGCCGTCACGCTCCTTCAGCACGAAATGATCGTTGGTATAGAAGAAGGACAGGCCGATGGCGAAGGTCTGGGGGGTGCCGGCGAGGTCATCGACGATCACGGTGAGGTCATAACGGGCATAGACCTCCAGCTCGCGCACGATATTGCCATCGACGCGCTTTTCCAGGCCCAGCCCGGCATCCACCTGATCCGCGGGGGTGAGTCCCAGGTAGCGGGTGAAGCAGTCCGGCAATTCATGCAGGCGGCGCTCCAGTCCCTGCCAATAGGCTTCTTCCCGCTCGGCCGCCTTGCTCAGCGCCTGACTCAATGCCTGATATCGTTCCATTGCCGTTCCCATGTGTTCACTGGAGGCCGTCGACGGACGACCGACAGCTCTGAGACCCCAGCCGGGTCCCGGGGTGCCGCACCGATCGGCGACGGGCTTCAGGACATCGGCCAGCCCAGCACCGGCGCGCGGGTTTCTCCGAGCAGGAAGTCCCGATTGGCGTCGGTGCAGGCGCGCAGGTAGTCGGCCACCAGGGTGATGCGCCGCAGGCGGCGCAGGTCTTCGCGGTAATAGAGCCAGAATTGCCGGGTGATCTGGATCTGCTCCGGCAGGAGCGCTACCAGACGCGAATCGGGTTCGGCGACAAAGCATGGCAGGATGGCCAGGGCGTGTCCGCACAGGGCCGCCTGGTACTGGGCGATCACGCTGGTGCTGCGCAGGCCGCTGCTGGCCTCGGGCAGGATACGCTCCAGGTAAAGCAGCTCGGGGCTGAAGGCGAGATCGTCGACGTAGGTGATGAACCTGTGGCGCTGCAGATCGGCCAGCTGCGTGACGGGCGGGTGGCTGGCCAGATAGTCGGCGGTGGCATAGAGCCGCAGACGGTAGTCGCAGAGCTTGCGGCAGACATAGGGCCCGCGCTCGGGCCGCTCCAGGGTGATGGCGATATCGGCTTCGCGACGCGACAGGTTGACGAAGTGCGGCACCGGCAGCACCTCCAGGGTGATGCCGGGATAGCGATCCTGGAAGAAACTCAGCTGGGGCGCGACGAAGTAGCTGCCGAAGCCCTCGGTGGCGCCGATGCGCACCTGGCCGGACGGCGCCAGCCGGGTATCGGAGATCTGCTCGCAGGCGGTCTGCAGGGTGCTTTCCAGGGTTTCCGCATGCACCAGCAGGCGCTGGCCTTCCATGGTGAGGCTGAAGCCGGTGCTGCGCGATTTCTCGAACAGCAGGGCACCGAGCGCCTTTTCCAGGGCAGCGATCCGTCGCGAGACGGTGGTGTAGTCCACCCCCAGCCGCCGGGCGGCGGCGCTGGCCTTCTGGGTGCGCGCCACTTCAAGGAAGAATCTGAGATCGTCCCAGTCGAGACGTCCCGCCGGGTTATTGGATTTTTGCATATCTGTCGGGCGTTTTTGTCGGAAGCCAGGGGACTTTTGCCGGAACTATACTGCTTACCAAGTCGCGTCACGAGCGGTGACGGCGCGAACCTCTGCCAGCCAACAACAATAAAGAGCAGACCCCCATGACCCACCCGCACGCCTTATCCCGGCGCCAGGCCGGACGCTGCCCTTCCTTCCCGCTCCTGCAGGCCGCGGGGTATCGCCCATGACCGCCGGCGATGCCTTCCGTGAAGCGCGCGACTTCCTGCTGCGCCATCGCACCGACTACGCCACGGCCGTCCGCGATTTTCGCTGGTCGGAGCTGGAACACTTCAACTGGGCGCTGGACCATTTCGATCGCCTGGCCGAGGAGCAAGCCGGTCCGGCGCTGTGGCGACTCGATGCCGAAGGCCGGGAGGAGCGCTACAGCTTCGCCGAGCTGCGCCAGGCGTCGAATCGCACCGCCAATTTCCTGCGCGCCCAGGGTGTCCGTCGCGGCGAACGCATCCTGGTGATGCTGGGCAACGAGGTGGCGCTGTGGGAGGCGCTGCTCGGCGCCTTCAAGCTGGGCGCCGTGGTGGTGCCCGCCACCACCCTGCTCAGCGATGCCGATCTGCAGGATCGGGTGCAACGCGGACGTATCGCCCACCTGGTGGTGGGCAGCGCCCATACGGAGCGTTGCGCCAGTCTGGATCCTGGCCTCACCCGTATCTGCGTCGGGGCATCGGTGGCCGGTTGGCAGCCCTATGCGCCGGGCGCCTGTGCCAGCGATTTCCTGCCGGACGGCCCTACCCTCGCCACGGATCCGCTGCTGCTCTATTTCACCTCGGGGACCACCTCGCGACCCAAGCTGGTCCTGCACAGCCACAGCAGCTATCCGGTCGGGCACCTGTCCACGCTCTACTGGATCGGTCTGCAACCCGGCGATGTGCACCTCAACATCTCCTCCCCCGGCTGGGCCAAGCATGCCTGGAGTTGCGTCTTCGCGCCCTGGAACGCCGGTGCCTGCGTGTTCATCCACGACGTGCCGCGCTTCAAGCCCCAGGCGCTGCTGGAGGTGCTGGCGCACTATCCGGTCACCAGCCTCTGCGCGCCGCCCACGGTATGGCGGATGCTGATCCAGGAGGACCTCGCCGCCTATCGTGATCGACTCGACCTGCGCGAGCTGGTCGGCGCGGGCGAGCCGCTCAATCCCGAGATCATCGACAGCCTGCAGGCGGCCTGGGGGCTGACCCTGAGAGATGGCTTCGGCCAGTCGGAAACCACCGCGCTGGTGGGCAACACCCCAGGGCAGCCGCTCAAGCCGGGCTCCATGGGTCGTCCGCTGCCCGGGTGCCACGTCGAATTGCTGGATGCCGATGGCCGACCGGGTGACGACGGCGAGGTGGCCCTGTCCCTGCAACCGCGGCCGGCCGGGCTGATGCTGGGCTACGAAGACAGCCCGGAAAAGACCGCCGAGGTGATGCGCGACGGGCACTACCGCACCGGCGATACCGCGGTGCGCGACGCCGAGGGCTACATCACCTTCGTCGGGCGCGCCGATGACGTCTTCAAGTCGGCGGACTACCGCATCAGCCCCTTCGAACTGGAGAGCGCCCTGATCGAGCATCCGGCGGTGATGGAGGTGGCGGTGGTACCGAGCCCCGATCCCCTGCGCCTCAATGTACCCAAGGCCTTCGTCATCCTGGCCTCCGGCCACGCGCCTTCGCCTGAGCTCGCGCAGGAGCTGCTCGGCTTCGCCCGTGGCTGCCTGTCGCCCTACAAGCGGGTGCGCCGGCTGCAATTCGTCGGCGAGCTGCCCAAGACGCTGTCCGGCAAGATCCGCCGCATCGAGCTGCGCCTGGGCGAGGCCCAGCGCCGCGCCAGCGGCACCCCCGATCTCCACGATTACGCCGAAGAAGACTTCGCCCTCCAACCTGCCCCGGCCACCCCGGCCACCGCTCAGGAATCCCTGTCATGACCCAGACCGCCATCCAAGACGTGCCGCTGCTGATCGACGGCCAGTTCGTCACCTCCACCAGCCGCGAAGGCCGCGAGGTGATCAATCCGGCGACCCAGGAGGTGCTGGCGCGGGTGCCCTTCGCCACCGCCGAGGAGGTGCAGCGCGCCGTGGCCAGTGCCAAGGCGGCCTTCGCCACCTGGCGCAAGACGCCCATCGGCGCCCGGGCGCGCATCTTCCTGCGCTACCAGCAGCTGATCCGCGAGCACATGAACGAACTGGCCGCCCTGCTCACCGCCGAGCAGGGCAAGACCCTGGCCGACGCCGAGGGTGATGTCTTCCGCGGCCTGGAGGTGGTGGAGCACGCCGCCGCCATCGGCAATCTGCAACTGGGCGAACTGGCCAACAATGTCGCCAGCGGGGTGGACACCTATACCCTGCTGCAACCCCTGGGGGTCTGCACCGGCATCACCCCCTTCAACTTCCCGGCGATGATTCCGCTATGGATGTTTCCCATGGCGATCGCCTGCGGCAACACCTTCGTCCTCAAGCCGTCGGAGCAGGATCCGCTGGTGACCATGCGCCTGGCCGAACTGGCGCTGGAAGCCGGGGTGCCGCCCGGGGTGCTCAACGTGGTCCATGGCGGGCCGGCGGTGGTGGACGCCCTCTGCGATCACCCGGACATCAAGGCGTTGTCCTTTGTCGGCTCCACCCGCGTCGGCACCCACGTCTACCGCCGCGCCAGCGAAGCCGGCAAGCGGGTCCAGTGCATGATGGGCGCCAAGAACCACGCGGTGGTGATGCCCGATGCGCCCCGCGAGCAGACCCTGGCCAACCTGGTGGGCGCCGCCTTCGGTGCGGCGGGTCAGCGCTGCATGGCGGTCTCGGTGGTGGTGCTGGTGGGCGAGGCCAACAGCTGGGTGCCGGACCTGGTGGCCAAGGCGCGCAGCCTCAAGGTGGGCGCGGGTCACGAGCACGGCACCGACGTCGGCCCGCTGATCTCCTGCCAGGCGCTGGACCGGGTCAGCGGCCTGATCGAGCGCGGGGTAAGCGAAGGCGCCACCCTGGAGTTGGACGGCCGCAACATCCAGGTCGAGCGCTACGAGAAGGGCAACTTCGTCGGCCCGACGCTGTTTTCCGGGGTGACCACCGACATGACCCTGTACCGCGAAGAACTGTTCGGGCCGGTGCTCTGCGTGATGCACGCGGCCACCCTCGACGAAGCCATCGCCCTGATCAACGCCAACCCCAACGGCAACGGCGTCGCCCTCTTCACCCGCTCCGGCGCCGCGGCCCGCCGCTTCCAGGAAGACATCGACGTCGGCCAGGTTGGCATCAACGTGCCCATCCCGGTACCGGTGCCGCTGTTCTCCTTCAGCGGTTCGCGCGCCTCCAAGCTGGGTGACCTGGGGCCCTACGGCAAGCAGGCGGTGCTCTTCTATACCCAGACCAAGACCATCACCACGCGCTGGCCCGACGAGCAGGACGTCGGCAGCGCCGGGGTCGTCAACACCACCATCACCCTCAAGTAAGGGAGACGCCAGCATGCATCTGGGATTTCTGGGACTGGGCAACATGGGCGCGCCCATGGCCCGCAACCTGCTCAAGGCCGGCCATCAGCTGACCGTCTTCGACCTTTCCACCGCCGCGCTCGAGGCGCTGCGCGCCGAAGGCGCCGAGGTCGCCGCCTCGCCCACCGCCGTAGCGGAGAGTGGCGCGGAAGTGATCATCACCATGCTACCCGCGGCCGCCCATGTGAAGACGGTCTATCTGGGCGACGACGGGCTGATCGCCCGGGCTCGGCCGGGCACCCTGCTGATCGATTCTTCCACCATCGATCCGCTGAGTGCCCGGGCGGTGGCCAGCGCCGCCGCCGAACGCGGCCTGGAACTGCTGGACGCCCCGGTCTCCGGCGGCACCGGTGGTGCCGCGGCCGGCACCCTGACCTTCATGGTCGGCGGCAGCGAGGCGGGCTTCCAGCGCGCCCAGCCGCTGCTGGCCGCCATGGGCCGCAACCTGGTGCACTGCGGCGCCAGCGGCAACGGCCAGGTGGCCAAGGTGGCCAACAACCTGCTGCTGGGCATCTCCATGATCGGGGTGGCCGAGGCCATGGCCCTGGGTACCCGCCTGGGCATGGACGCCAAGACGCTGGCCGGGGTGATCAATACCAGCAGCGGGCGCTGCTGGAGTTCGGAGGTCAACAACCCCTATCCGGACGTGCTGCCCCAGGCGCCAGCCTCGCGTGGCTACCAGGGCGGCTTCGCCGCCGAGCTCATGCTCAAGGACCTGAGCCTGGCCACCGAGGCCGCGCGAGCCGTGCGCCAGCCGGTGGTCCTTGGGGCGGTCGCGCAGCAGCTCTATCAGAGATTCAGCCGCGCGGGTGGCGGCGGCCTGGATTTCTCGGCCATCATCCAGGACTACCTGGACGAGGACGGTGCATGAGCGACGCCAAGGTACTGCTGGAGAGACGCGGCGGGGTCGGCTACCTGACCCTCGATCGCCCGACCGGGCTCAATGCCCTGGATCTGCAGATGGTGCGCACCCTGCACGGGGCGCTGCGCGACTGGGAGCAGGACCCGACCGTGCGGGTGATCGTGCTCCGCGGCAACGGGTCCAAGGCCTTCTGCGCCGGTGGCGACGTCCGGGCGCTGTACGACAGCTACCAGCGCGGCGATGACCTGCACCTGAGCTTCTTCACCGAGGAATACGCCCTCGACCTGGCACTGCACCGCTATCCCAAGCCGATCCTGGCGCTGGCCCATGGGCTGGTGCTGGGCGGCGGCATGGGCCTGGTCCAGGCGGCGCGGCTGCGGATCGTCAGCGAGCGCACCCGGATGGCCATGCCGGAAACCGCCATCGGCTATTTCCCCGATGTCGGCGCCAGCCATTTCCTGCCACGCCTGCCCGACCAGCTGGGCCTCTATCTGGGTCTGACCGGGGTGCAGATCGGCCCGGCCGACGCCCTGGCCGCGGGCCTGGCCGATGTCTTCACCCCCGAAGCGGCCAACGACGACCTGCTCCGGCGCCTGGAGGCGGCCACCGCCCAGGGACCGACCGATCTGGCCGCCCTGCTGCAGGCATTCGCCGTCGCTCCGCCCGAGGCGGCGCGCCTGACCGACCTGCGTCCCGCCATCGCCGAGCACTTCGCCGCGGCGACTGTGGAAGAGTTGCGCGGCAGTCTGCAGGCGGAACAGCGCTCCGCCTATCGCGACTGGGCGCAGGAAACCCTCGCCACCCTGGACGCCCGTTCGCCGCTGGCGGTCGCCACCGCCCTGGAGCTGTTGCGCCAGGGCGGTGGGCTGTCCCTGGAGCAGTGCTTCGCCCTGGAATTGCACCTGGATCGCCGCTGGTTCGAGAAAGGCGAGATCATCGAGGGGGTGCGCGCCATGCTGGTGGACAAGGACCGCACGCCGCACTGGAATCCGGCCCGCTGGCAGGATCTGGACCCCCGTCGCGTCGCGGCCTTTTTCTCCGATTTTCGCCATTCCTGAGGGAGGCTCCCATGCACGACATCGAACTCACCGAAGAACAACGCATGATCCGCGACCTGGCGCGCGACTTCGCCCGCCGCGAGGTCGCGCCCCACGCCCGCGCCTGGGAAAAGGCCGAGTGGATCGACGACGCCGTGGTCGCCCAGCTCGGAGAACTGGGCCTGCTGGGCATGGTGGTGCCCGAGCAATGGGGCGGCACCTATATGGATTACGTCGCCTATGCCCTGGCCGTGGAAGAGATCTCCGCCGGCGACGGCAGCCTCGGCGCCCTGATGAGCATCCACAGCTCGGTGGGCTGCGGGCCGCTGTTGCGCTACGGCAGCGCCGCGCAACAGGATCGCTGGCTGCCCGACCTGGCCGCCGGCAAGGTGATCGGCTGCTTCTGCCTGACCGAACCCCAGGCCGGATCCGAGGCGCACAATCTACGTACCCGTGCGGTACTCGAGGGCGACAGCTGGGTGCTCAATGGCAGCAAGCAGTTCGTCAGCAATGGGCGCCGTGCAGGCCTGGCCATCGTCTTCGCAGTGACCGATCCGGAGTTGGGCAAGAAGGGCCTGTCAGCCTTCCTGGTACCCACCGACACCCCCGGTTTTCGCGTCGAGCGCACCGAACACAAGATGGGCCTGCGCGCGTCCGACACCTGCGCCGTCACCCTGGACAACTGCCGGATTCCGGCGGCCAACCTGCTGGGCGAGCGCGGCAAGGGGCTGGCCATCGCCCTCTCCAACCTGGAAGGCGGTCGCATCGGCATCGCCGCCCAGGCCCTGGGCATCGCCCGCGCGGCCTTCGAGGCGGCGCTGGGCTATGCCCGCGAGCGCATCCAGTTCGACAAGGCGATCATCCAGCACCAGAGCATCGCCAACATGCTGGCCGACATGCATACGCGCCTGAACGCCGCGCGACTGCTGATCCTGCATGCGGCGCGGCTGCGTACGGCCGGCCAGCCGTGCCTGAGCGAAGCCTCCCAGGCCAAGCTGTTCGCCACCGAAACCGGTGAATGGGTGTGCTCCAAGGCCATCCAGATCCATGGCGGCTATGGCTACCTGGAGGACTATCCGGTGGAGCAGTATTACCGCGACATCCGCATCACCCAGATCTACGAAGGCTCCAGTGAAATCCAGCGTTTGCTGATCACCCGGGAACTCGATCGCTACGAAATGTGAGGGCGTCCGGGATGACGGCCGTGACCTGCCCAGCAAAAGCCGAAGATGACATCCAGGCGTCACCTGGACAGCGCTGGGCGGGTGCTACGCTCCGGACAGGGATCGAGTCTGGTCCCGGTCTCGCCAAGGAATACCGTTATGGCCTCCCTGCTCGCCTGCATCGATGGTTCTCCCCACGCCGAAAGCGTCTGCGACCACACCGCCTGGTTGTCGCGACGGCTGGATGCGCCCGTCACCCTGCTGCATGTGCAGGAGTCGGCCAGTAGCGGCAAGAAGGTCGCCAACGGTACCCCGGTCTATCTGGACGATGACGTCGGTGCCGGGATGGCCAAGGCGCTGCTGCTCAATGCCCGCCAGCGCCTCCTCCAGCAGGGCCTGACCTCGGCACCGCAGATCCTGCGCCGCCCCGAGGGACTGGTGGATACGCTCAAGACCCTCGAAGGGGACACCCGCCTGCTGGTGATCGGCAAGCGCGGCGAGCGCTCCGGAGACAGTGGCATCGGCAGCCAGCTGGAAGCCGTGGTGCGCGCCGTGCACCGGCCGATCCTGATCTGCTCGGGCCCCTTCAAGCCCCCGCGCCAGTTCACCATCGCCTATGACGGCCGGGAAGCCACCCACCAGGGCATCCTGGCCCTGGCGCGCAGTCCGCTGCTGACCGGCATGAGCGGCACGCTGCTACGAGTCGGCGAAGACGATCCGATCCTGCGTAAGCGCCTGGAAGACCTGGCGCTGCTGCTGCGCAGCGCCGGGTGCCGGGTCGACACCACCGTCGCCCATGGCGACGTGGAGCGCATCGTCCCCCGCCATCTCGACGAACGCCGGGCGGACCTGCTGATCATGGGCGCCTACAGCCACTCCTCGGTCTGGCGCTTCCTGCGCGGCAGTCGCACCACCCAGCTGCTGCACAAGACCGAAGTGCCGATGCTGCTGCTGCGCTGATCCTGGTTGCGCCAAGGCGCAGTCCATCCGTCTGGGACGCGCTTCGTCGGCCAGCCGACATCCACGCTCAAGCCCGTCCGAAAGTCGCCGAAGCAGCTCTTATAGAGCCCCGCCCTCCGCCGGGCTCCCCGGCGCGTCGGTAGGCCCCATGAGCACCCATGTCATCCATTTCACCGGTCCCATCAATTCCACCAGTTGCGGCCATCTGATCGCCCAGTGCTCCCAGGCGGTCCAGCAGGATGCCTCGCGGATCCTGCTGAAGATCGCCACCATGGGCGGCGACTGCAGCTATGGCTTCACGATGTACAACTTCCTGCTGTCCCTGCCGCTGCCAGTGCACACCCACAACCTGGGTACCGTCGAATCCATGGGCAACATCCTGTTCCTGGCCGGCGAACACCGCACCGCCAGTCGCCACAGCAAGTTCCTCTATCATTCCTTCTACTGGAATCTGAACAACTCGGTGGACCATGCACGCATGGCCGAATACGCCATGTGCCTGGACTACGACCTGGACCTCTACGCCGGCATCGTCGCCGAGCGTACGGCCGGTGCCGCCGAAGCCCTGGACATATACAGCTGCCTCAAGGCCAACGCCCGGCTGCTGAGTCCGGAAGCGGCCCTGACCACCGGGGTGATCCATGCCGTGGACGAATGCCGGGTGCAGCCGGATGAGGTCACCACCTTCATCCATCTTTGAAGCGGGCAATAAAAAAACCCGGTGACCTTTGGCCACCGGGTTTTTTATTGCCCGCTGCTGGAGATCAGCGGCTGAAGGACACCAGGGTGTTGGGGTAGCCGACGCTGGCATCCAGGCGGCTGGCGTCGAAGAACACCCCCAGGTTGCTCGCGCCCTCCTGCACATAGCTGATCTTGAGGATCTGCCCATTGACGAGGCGTACCGAGCCACCCAGCTTGAAGGCCGAGCGATTGGCCGCGGTGGCCGGGATGGAGATGGCGGCGCCGCGACGGTAGACACCGCGATTCCAGTCGGAATTGGTGAAGTCGTTGATGGCACTGCTGACGCTGGCGGCGCTGGTCACGCCGGTGGGCGACACGGTCACCGTCCTGGGATAGCCCACGGTGTTGCCGTTGAACGGCGTGCCCTCGGTGAAGACGCCCAGGCTGTTGCCGACCTGCACCCCGGAAATCCGCCGCACCTGGCCATCCGCGGTGGTGAGATAGGCACCGGCCTTGAAGGCGGCGCGATTCACCGCGGTACCGGGTACCGAGATCGCGGCCTTCTTGAGGAGCACCCCCTTGTGCCAGTCCGGGTTGGTGAAGTCGTTGATCACCGAGGTCACGGTACCGGCGGTCGCACCGGTGCTCGGCGGAATCTGGACCCCGGCATTGCTACCGGTGTTGCCTGCGTTGCCGGTGTTGCTGCCGCTACCGGAATTGCCCACGGCGCCGGCGCTGCCGCCTGCCGAACCGCTGTTGCCGGCGGCGCTACCGCCGGTGGCCGGCGTGGTGCTGCCATTGGCGACCGGACCGATGGCGCTGCAGCTGCTGTCGTCCAGGTACTTGCGCAGGGTCGGCCACTGCGGCCGCTCCTGGCCGTTGATCGGCTCCACGGACATGAAGTAGCTGCCCCAGCCGGGACCGGCGGCCCAGTAGGAGGCCGGGATGCAGTTCTGCTTGAGGTAGGCCAGCATGTTGTCCATCAGCAGGTTCCAGCGCGGATTGTTGTCCGGGACGCCGAATTCACCGATGTAGCCGCGCTTGTTGTTCTTCTTCAGCCAGTCGACGAAGGGCTTCACCCGAGTCACGCCATAGTTGGCATCGAGCTTGTTGACGTCGGTCTTGTCGTAGCTGCCGCCGGCGTTCTCGTCGAAGTAGGAATGCGCCGAAAAGATGATGTTGTTGGCCGGATCCTTCAACCCCAGCAGGGCGTCGTTGAATTCGGCCCAGCGGGTGGCGCTCGACCAGCCGTTGCCTTCGACGATGACCGGACGGGTGCTATCCACCGCGCGCACGCCATTGATGCCGTACTGGGCCGCGGTCGGCCAGTAGGCCATGGCATCGTGGGGCTCGTTCATGATGTCGTAGGCGTACAGCGAGGACTGACCGCTCCACTGCCGCGCGATGTGGGTCATGATCTCCTGGTAGCGGGCGTAGGGTACGCCGCTGGTGCCGATCACCTGGCCGCGATAGCGGGCGTAGTTGTGCAGGTCGAGGATGATCTTGATGCCGTGCTTCTGCGCATAGCCGAAGGTCTGGTTCACCAGGGCCACGTAGGCGCTGTCCAACGGGCCGCCCAGACGGGGCTGCAGGCGCTCCCAGATGACGGGGAAACGGATCAGCTTGACGCCCCGGGCGCTCCACTGCTGGAAGTAGGCTTCCACCGGGAAGATGTAGTTGGTGCCGTTGATGCCGGGCAGCACCTGGGGCGCAAAGCCCGCACCCGACAGATTCAGACCGACCAGGCTGACTGGCTCGGCCTGGGCGACGCCAGCGGACAGCGCGAGAACGGTGGCGGCGGTAGCGAGCGGACGACGAAGAGCGGTAGCGAAGGAGCGGATAGACGTCATGGTCGGATACTGCTTTGGGAGGCGTGGCGTCGATGTCCTTTGTGTACGAGCAAAGCCTGGGTTTAGGTAAGGCCACTGGGACGTGACAAGAAAAGCACTCTGCGTCCTGCAGTTGCCTTACCCAATACAAGTCATATGCCAGGTGGCTGGAACCTTTCCCTCGCATGGCAGTCGACCCACCTCAATGGCACGCTGAAAACCCTGCCCCAGAGCCGTTACGGGAAACGTAACCAAATGTACGCGGCATGGGGTCGCAGCTTGGAAAAGCTGCGCCTGACAAAATAATCACGCGCTAGAGACAGAAATCTGACGCCAGATTCATTGACGTCCTGGCCGGGGAATTTTCCCGGGTCGCGGCTATCCAAGGCTCAGCAACGTCTTGTATATAAGGTCCAGTCATGCGCGCAGAACAGCCGGGAACCCCTGTCTTCCGACCCACTCTCCTGGTGGTGGACGACGAGCCACTGGTCGCGGATTTCGTCCGCGAGATCCTCGAACCCGAAGGCTTCAACATCATCGCCGCTGACTCCGCCGACACCGCGTTGACGCTGTTGGAAAAGGAAGACGCCAATATCGACCTGCTGCTCACGGATATCCGTATGCCGGGTTCGATGGACGGGGCGCAGCTGGCCAACATGGTCTGCAAGCGCTGGCCAGACATGCCGATTATTGTCATGTCCGGCTACGAAACGCCCTCCACCGCGAGCATCAAGTGCCAGGTGCGCTTCCTGCCCAAGCCCTGGTCGATCGGTCAGCTGATCGATGCAGTGAACGGCGTCGCCTATTCGGTTACGCCCAGCGCCTGAAGGTTGAGGAACCCGGGCGATGTGAATAGTGTCACATCGCCACCTCGATACCTCGGACAACAACAATGCTTGCCCTCACCCAACAGTTCGTTGCGCAGCTGCCCCACTTCGATTGCCTGTTCGGTCCCCTGACCCCAGACGGTGGTCTGCCGGTGCAGCTCCGCCGCGCTGCCGACGAGCGCCGTCTGACGCTGATGCTGGATACCGCGCGACTGCGGGACAACGCCTATTGCACCGCGCAGGCGCAACACGTTCGCAGCGCCCTCGGCATTCGCTAGCCCCTGCTGGCTCTTCAGAGCGGAGGCGCCGGTCGCAGCAGGACCGCCTTGAGGGAAAAGGCCGAGGTCACGCTGGCCACTCCGGGAATACAGGTCAGGGTATCGGCGAGAAAATGCTGATAGCTCGCCAGATCCTGCACCACCACCCGCAGCACATAGTCCGCATCGCCGGTCATCTGGAAACAGCTCATCACCTGGGGCGCCTTGACGATTTCCCGCTCGAAGGCCCGCAGGTAATCGGTGGACTGCTTTTCCAGGCGCACCGAGACGAAGACGCTGACGCTGCCAGCCAGCCGGGTTTCGTCGAGCTGGGCGTGATACCCCTGGATGTAGCGCTCCTCCTCCAGTCGCTTGACCCGCCGTAGCGTCGGAGTCAGCGACAGCCCGATCTTCTGCGCCAGATCGCGCCAGCTGAGGCGGCCATCGGCGGACAGGGCATTGAGGATGCGCAGGTCGATACGATCCAGACCAGCCATGGTGCAAAACCTCTACTGTTGTTCTTGTACTGAGTTCAATAGCACCAAAAGCCCGGGCTGCCCACCCCGAAATTGCGGCAAAACGGCTAGCGGAGCCGGCCTATACTCAGGCGACCAATAACAAGAATGCCGAGGCCTCCATCATGTGGCACCCTGCATCGCATCCGGACGGCCAACCCGTCCTGCGACCCGCCCGCACCCTCATCCAGCCGGAGGGGCGGCCATGAGCGACTACCCACCCCTGCGCCTGCACGTCCCCGAGCCCAGCGGCCGACCGGGACGCCCCACCGACTTCAGTTACTTGCAACTCTGTCCCGCCGGCCGTGCGGAAAGGCCGCCAGTGGACGTGGCGCCAGTGGACACCCGGGAACTGGCCACCCAGCTGATCCGCATCCTTGACGAAGAGGGCCGCGCCGTTGGCCCCTGGGCCACCGAAGAAGCGCCCGAACTGCTGCTGCAGGGTCTTGGGGCCATGCTCAAGACGCGGCTGTTCGATGCGCGGATGCTCAAGGCCCAGCGGCAGAAAAAGCTCTCCTTCTATATGCAGTGTCTCGGCGAAGAAGCCATCGCCGTCGGCCAGACCCTGGCGCTGCGCCCGGACGACATGCATTTCCCCACCTATCGCCAGCAGGGCATCCTCATCGCCCGCGAGGCGCCGCTGGACGAGATGATCTGCCAGCTGCTGTCCAATGCCCGGGATCCGCTCAAGGGCCGCCAGCTGCCGGTGATGTACTCCTACCGCGACCTCGGCTTCTTCTCCATCTCCGGCAACCTGGGCACCCAGTACATCCAGGCGGTGGGCTGGGCCATGGCCTCGGCGATCAAGGGCGATACCCGCATCGCCGCCGGCTGGATCGGCGACGGTGCCACCGCCGAAGGCGACTTCCATGCCGCCCTCACCTTCGCCCACGTCTACCGGGCGCCGGTGATCCTCAACATCGTCAACAACCAGTGGGCCATCTCCACCTTCCAGGCCATCGCCGGCGGCGAGGGCATCACCCTGGCCACCCGTGGCCTCGGCTATGGCATCGCCGCGCTGCGGGTGGATGGCAACGACTTCCTCGCCGTGCTGGCCGCCTCGCGCTGGGCCGCCGAACGCGCCCGGCGCAACCTGGGGCCGACCCTGATCGAATGGGTGACCTACCGCGCCGGCCCCCACTCCACCTCGGACGATCCGTCCAAGTACCGTCCCGCCGATGACTGGACGCATTTCCCCCTGGGCGACCCCATCGACCGGCTCAAGGCGCACCTGATCGGTCGCGGCCTCTGGTCGGACGAGCAGCACCAGGCGCTGACTGCCGAGTTGGAAGCCGAGGTGGCTACCGCGCAGAAGGCCGCCGAAGCTCACGGCACCTTTGCCAGCGAGCTCGCCCCCAGCGCCGCCGACATGTTCGAGGAGGTCTACCAGCACCTGCCGCCGCACCTGCGCCGCCAACGCCAACAGCTCGGGAAGTGACGCCATGACCGTACAACAGGAAACCGACCTGCCGACCCAGGCCGGCAGCCGCAGCACCCTGACCATGATCCAGGCCATCCGCTCGGCGATGGACGTGATGCTCGAACGCGACGACAACGTGGTGGTATTCGGCGAGGACGTCGGCTACTTCGGCGGGGTCTTTCGCTGCACCGAGGGCCTGCAGGCCAAGTACGGCGCCTCGCGGGTCTTCGATGCGCCCATCTCGGAGAACGGCATCGCCGGCGCCGCGGTGGGCATGGGCGCCTATGGCCTGCGGCCGGTGGCGGAGATCCAGTTCGCCGACTACGTCTATCCGGCCATCGACCAGATCGTCTCCGAGGCGGCGCGCCTGCGCTATCGCTCGGTGGGTCAGTTCACCTCGCCGCTGGTGTTCCGCATGCCCTGCGGTGGTGGCATCTACGGCGGCCAGACCCACAGCCAGAGTCCCGAGGCCATGTTCACCCAGGTGTGCGGCCTGCGCACCGTGATGCCTTCGAATCCCTACGACGCCAAGGGCCTGCTGATCGCCTCCATCGAGAGCGACGACCCGGTGATCTTTCTCGAACCCAAGCGCCTCTACAATGGCCCCTTCGATGGTCACCACGACCGCCCGGTAACGCCCTGGTCGGGCCACCCGGCCAGCGCCGTGCCGGACGGCTATTACCGCGTGGAGCTGGAACGGGCCGCCGTGGTCCGTCCCGGCAAGCAGGTCACGGTGCTGACTTATGGCACCACCGTCTGGGTCGCCCTGGCGGCCGCCGCCGAGACCGGCATCGACGCCGAGGTGATCGACATCCGCAGCCTCTGGCCGCTGGATCTGCAGACCCTCACCGATTCGGTGAACAAGACCGGCCGCTGCGTGGTGGTCCACGAGGCCACCCGCACCTGCGGCTATGGCGCCGAGCTGGTGTCCCTGATGCAGGAGCACTGCTTCCATCGCCTGGAGGCGCCCATCGAGCGCGTCACCGGCTGGGATACCCCCTATCCCCACGCCCAGGAATGGGACTACTTCCCGGGTCCGTCCCGGGTCGGCGCCGCGCTCAAGCGCGTCATGGAGGTCTGAGATGGGTACCCATGTCATCAAGATGCCCGACATCGGCGAAGGCATCGCCGAGGTGGAACTGGTCAAGTGGTACGTGGCGGTAGGGGATGAAGTCGAGGAAGACCAGACCCTGGCCGACGTCATGACCGACAAGGCCATGGTGGAGATCCCTTCCCCGGTGGTGGGCCGGGTGGTCGCCCTGGGCGGCGCGCCCGGCCAGGTGCTGGCCGTGGGCGCCGAGCTGGTCCGTCTGGAGGTGGCCGGCGACGGCAACCTGCGCGAGGCCAGTCGCCCCGCGCCGTTGGAAGCCGCGCCGGCGCCGGCACCAGCACCAGCACCAGCACCAGCGCCCGAGGTGGAAGCGCCCGAGCCCGAGACGACCCCAGCCCCGCGACGTACGCAACCGGAGCGCCCGCACGACGACGAGCGACCGGCCTCTCGTCCGGCGCCCGGCAGTGCGCCGCTGGCGTCGCCGGCGGTGCGCCAGCACGCCTGGGACCTGGGCATCGAGTTGAGGTTCGTCACTGGCAGCGGTCAGGGCGGGCGCATCCTGCATGGCGATCTGGAAGCCTATGTGCAGCAACGCGACGCCGGACTGCCGCCGGCCACCGCAGGCGGTGGCCTGGCGAAACGCGGTGGCGAGGAGCGCATCCCGCTGATCGGCCTGAGACGCAAGATCGCCGAGAAGATGCAGGCCGCCAAGCGGCATATCCCCCACTTCACCTATGTGGAAGAGGTGGATGTCACCGAGCTGGAAGCCTTGCGCGCCACCCTCAACCAGCGCTGGCAGGGTCGTCGTGCCCATCTCACCCTGCTGCCCTTCCTGGCTCGCGCCCTGGTAGTAGCGGTGCGGGACTTTCCGCAGATGAATGCGCGCTTCGACGAAGACAGCAGCACCGTGACCCGCTACGGCGCCGTGCACCTGGGCATCGCCACCCAGGGCGAACAGGGTCTCGCGGTGCCGGTGGTGCGCCACGCCGAAACCCTGGATCTCTGGGGCTGCGCCCAGGAGGTAGCCCGGCTGGCCACCGCGGTACGCGGCGGCAAGGCCGGTCGCGACGAGCTGTCCGGTTCGACCCTGACCATCAGCAGCCTCGGTCCGCTGGGAGGCATCGCCTCCACGCCCATCATCAACCATCCCGAGGTGGCCATCATCGGCGTCAATCGCATCGTCGAGCGTCCGGCCTTCCGCAATGGCCTGGTGGTGCCGCGCAAGCTGATGAATCTCTCCGCCTCCTTCGACCACCGGCTGATCGATGGCCAGGACGCCGCCAGCTTCATCCAGGCCGTGCGCCAGCTGCTCGAACAACCCGCCACCCTTTTCCTGGAGTAGCCATGGACACCCGACTCCTCATCATCGGCGGCGGCCCCGGCGGTTATGTCGCCGCCCTGCGTGCCGCCCAGCTGGGCATCGCCACCACCCTGGTGGAGGGCGCCGCCCTCGGCGGTACCTGCCTCAACGTCGGCTGCATTCCCTCCAAGGCGATGATCCATGTCGCCGAGGAATACCATCGCGCCTGCGGTCGCGCCGAGCATGGCAGCCTGGGCATCCGCCATGGCCGCCCGGAGCTGGACCTCGGCCAGGCCGTGGCCTGGAAGAACGGCATCGTCGATCGCCTCACTACCGGTGTCGCCGCCCTGCTCAAGAAGCAGGGTGTGACGGTGATCGAGGGCTGGGCCGAGATCCTCGACGGCAAGACCGTCGAGGTGCAGCGCGCGGGCGGCGAGCGGCTGCGCATCCGCACCGAGCACCTGGTGCTGGCCATGGGCTCAGCCTCGGTCGAGCTGCCCAACCTACCCTTCGGGGGACCAGTAATATCGGCGACCGAGGCGCTGTCGCCCAGCGACATTCCCGAGCACCTGGTGGTGGTGGGTGCCGGCTACATCGGCCTGGAACTGGGCATCGCCTATCGCAAGCTGGGCGCCCGGGTTGCGGTGGTGGAAGCCCAGTCGCGCCTGCTGCCCGGCTACGATGCCGAGCTGACCGCTCCCCTGCGCCAGCGCCTGGAACGGCTGGGCATCGAGCTGCACCTTGATAGCCGCGTCGCCGGGCTGGCCGCCGATGGTGCCGGCCTGCGGATGACCGACGCCGAGGGCCAGGAGCAGACGCTGCCGGCCCAGCGCATCCTGGTCGCCGCCGGCCGCCGCCCCCGCACCGAAGGCCTGGAACGCCTGCCGCTGGACTACGACGGTCGCTACATCCGCGTCGACGACGGCTGTCGTACCAGCATGACCGACGTCTGGGCCATCGGTGATCTCACCGGCGAACCCCTGCTGGCCCACCGTGCCATGGCCCAGGGCGAGGTGGTGGCCGAGCTGATCGCCGGCAAGCGCCGGCGTTTCGCTCCGGTGGCCATTCCAGCAGTGTGCTACACCGATCCGGAGATCGTGGTGGTCGGCCTCACCCCCGAGCAGGCCAGGGCCCAGGGGCTGGAGACCAAGGTCGCCAGTTTCCCCTTCGCCGCCAATGGCCGTGCCCTTACCCTGGAGGCGCCGGAAGGCTTCGTCCGGGTGGTGGCCCGCGCGGACGACCATCGCATCCTCGGCTGGCAGGCCACCGGGCAGCAGGTGGCGGAACTGGCCACGGCCTTTTCCCACAGTCTGGAAATGGGCATGCAGCTGGAAGACGTCGCCGCCACCCTGCATCCCCATCCCACCCTGGGCGAAGTGGTGCAGGAAGCAGCGCTGCGGGCCCTGGGTCGGGCCCTGCATCTGTGACCGGCCTGCCGCGCGACAGCCTGGCGCGGGGCATCCTCGACGAGGCCCTGGCCGGGCTGTGCCGGCGCAGTGGTCTGGCGCCGGACACCCTGCTCGCCGCCGACGGCGTCCAGCTATCCAACCTGCTACTTGGCCGCGAGCGCCTCTCGGCGCCGTCGTTCGGCCAGCTGTGGTACCGCCTGGCGCAGCGTTTCGATGATGAATTCTTCGCCCTCGGTCCGCGCCCGCTGCCGGCGGGCAGCTTCGCCTTTCTCTGTCAGAGCACCCGCCTGCAACCGACCCTCGGTGATGCCCTGCGGCAGAGCGTCGACTTCCTGCGGCTGACCCTGGGCGTCGACCTGCGCCTGCAGCGCAATGGCGAGCAGGTGACCCTGCGGCTGGCCCCGGGCAGTCTGCCGGGCAGCTTCGCCGTCTTCACCCTCTGGCTGATCCTGCACGGCCTGGCGTGCTGGCTGGTGGGCCGTCGCTTGCCGCTGGAGGAAATCCGCCAGATTGCCGAGGAGCCGCCAGCGGAACTGCTGGCCGACTATCGGCAGCGCTTCGGCTCGAGACTGAGCTTCGCCCGCGGCGAAGACTGCCTGGTGCTAAACGCTGCCGTGCTGGGCCTGCCTATCCGCCGTACTGCCGCGGACGCGCGCCGCTTCATCGCCGCCGCACCGGGCAATCTGCTGGTGCATTATCGCGACGACGCCAGCCTGATCGCCCGCATCCGCACCCTGTTGCGTACTTGCGCCCCAGAGGACTGGCCGGACGCCGTCAGCCTGGCCGAGGCCCTGGGCCTTGCGCCCGCCACCCTGAGGCGCCAGTTGGCCGCGAGCGGCCAGACCTACCAGGGCCTCAAGGACGAACGCCGGTGCCGCCTGGCCTGTCGCCAGCTGGACCAGGGCGCCTTGCCCCTGGACGAACTGGCCCTGCGCCTGGGTTTCGCCGACCCCCGTTCCTTCCAGCGCGCCTTTCGCAAGTGGACGGGCCTCAGTCCCCTCGGCTATCGCCAACGCCAGACCCGGGCAGGTTAGCCGTCGGCGAGCTGGGCGGCGATGGCGGCGGTATCGATCACCGAGCGCACCTCGCGGATGCGTCCGTTTTCGAAACGATAGAAGACGTGCTCGCTGAAGCGTACCCGGCGTCCGTTCACCGCCAGCCCGAACAGCTCGCCGCGCGGCGTGCAGTCGAAATCCAGCTGCGCGGCCGGCCAGGGCGCTTCGACCACCAGCAGCCGCGCGGCGAAGTGCAGATCGGGAATGGCGGCATGATCGCCTTCCAGCATGGCCTGGTAGCCCGCCAAGCCCAGCGGCCGGCCGTTATGCTCGACGGCCTCGTCGACATAACGGCCCAGCTCCGCCCATGCCTGGCGATTGAGGCAGTCGAGATAGGCCTGGTAGCGCTCGCGTAGTTCTTCAACTGACAAGATCCGCTGCTCCCTGAGAGTGGACGTGGCTAGCCTGGAACCTAAGGCTAGCGATGCTCGAACTTCGCCGGCCGCTTCTCGACGAAGGCCGCCATGCCTTCCTTCTGGTCGGCGCTGGCGAACAGCGAATGGAAGACCCGACGCTCGAAGCGGATGCCCTCGGCCAGGCTGGTCTCGAAGGCGCGGTTGACGCTTTCCTTGAGCAGCAGGGTCGCCGGCAGCGAACGACTGGCGATGCCGCGCGCGGCCTCCAGGGTACGCTCCAGCAGTTCGTCGGCAGGAAACACCTGGGCGACCAGCCCGGCACGTTCGGCTTCGGCGGCGGGCAGCTGCCGCCCGGTCAGGCACAGTTCCATGGCCTTGGCCTTGCCCAGGGCGCGGGTCAGGCGCTGGGTACCGCCGATGCCGGGAATGACGCCCAGGGTGATCTCCGGCAGGCCGAAGCGCGCGGTGTCGGCGGCATAGATGAAGTCGCACAGCAGCGCCAGTTCGCAACCACCGCCCAGGGCATAGCCGGCGACGGCGGCGATCAGCGGCTTGCGGCGCTCGGCGATGCGGTCGGCGACGCGGAAGTAGTCGTCCAGGTAGATCTGCGGATAGCCCTGACCGGCCATTTCCTTGATGTCGGCGCCCGCGGCGAAGGCCTTGGCCGAGCCGGTGAGCACCACGCAACCGACCTCGGGATCGGCGTCCAGGCGCGCCAGCAGGGCATCCAGCTCATGCAGCATCTGGGCATTGAGGGCGTTGAGCGCCTTGGGGCGATTGAGGGTGATGAGGGCGACGCGCGCCTCGATCTCCAGCAGCAGGGTCGATTCGGCAGAGGGTTCGCTCATGGTCTTGTCCTTGTCTAGTCGTTGAGTTCCAGCGCCATGGCCGTGGCCTCGCCGCCGCCGATGCAGATGGCGGCCACGCCCCGGCGCAGTCCGCGCTGGCGCAGCGCCTGGATCAGCGTGACCAGGATGCGCGCACCGGAAGCGCCGATGGGATGGCCCAGGGCACAGGCGCCACCGTGCACGTTCAGGCGTTCCGGGTCCAGCCCCAGGATATCCTGGGCGGCCAGGGCCACCACGGCGAAGGCTTCGTTGATCTCGAACAGGTCGACGTCGCTCAGCTGCCAGTCGATGCGCTCGAGCAAGGTGCGGATGGCGCCGATGGGCGCGGTGGGAAAGTCGCCCGGCGCGCCGGCATGGGCGGCATGGCCACGGATCGTCGCCAGCGGCCTCAGCCCTTCGCGCGCGGCCGTGCTGGCCCGCATCAGCAGCAGCGCCGCGGCGCCATCCGAGATGGAACTGGCGTTGGCCGCGGTGACGGTACCGCCTTCGCGAAAGGCCGGCTTGAGGGTCGGAATGCGTGCCGGATCGGCGCGGCGAGGTTGCTCATCGGTGTCGATGCTCAGGATTTCCTTGCGCCCCGCCACCTCCACCGCGACGATCTCGCTGGCGAAGGCGCCGCTGGCCTGGGCCTGACGCGCTCGGGCGAGAGACTGCTGGGCATAGGCATCCTGGCGTTCGCGGCCGATGCCCAGGCGCGCGGCGCAATCCTCGGCGAAGGTGCCCATCAGGCGCCCGGGCTCATAGGCGTCCTCCAGGCCGTCGAGAAACATGCTGTCGATCAGGGCGCCATGGCCGAGGCGGTAGCCGCTGCGGGCCTTTTCCAAAAGATAGGGCGCACGGCTCATGCTTTCCATGCCGCCCGCCACCACCGCCTCGGCACTGCCGGCGCGCAGCAGGTCATGGCCGAGGATGGCCGCCTGCATGCCCGAACCGCACATCTTGTTCAGGGTGGTGCAGCACGTGCTCTGGGCCAGACCGGCGCCCAGCGCTGCCTGGCGTGCCGGTGCCTGGCCAAGGCCGGCGGGCAGCACGCAACCCAGCAGCACCTCGTCGACCCGTTCCGGCGCCCAGCCTGCCCGCGCCAGTACGGCGCGGACCACGGCACTGCCCAGTTGCGGCGCCGACAGCGCCGCCAGTTCGCCACCCAGGGCACCCATGGGCGTACGGGCGGCGGCGACGATGACAATGGGATCGTTCATGGCAATTCTCCTAGCGCGGGGCCATGCGCAGGGCGCCGTCGAGGCGGATCACCTCGCCGTTGAGCATGGGGTTCTCGATGATGTGGCAGACCAGGGCGGCGAATTCCTCGCCGCGGCCGAGGCGCGGGGGAAAGGGCACGTTGGCGGCCAGGGCGTCGCGCACCTCGGGGGTCATGCCGGCCATCATGGGCGTCTCGAAGACGCCGGGCGCTATGGTCATGACCCGGATGCCCTGTCCGGCCAGTTCGCGCGCCGCCGGCAGGGTGAGCGCGGCGACGCCGCCCTTGGAAGCGGCATAGGCGGCCTGGCCGATCTGGCCATCGAAGGCAGCGATGGAGGCGGTGTTGACGATCACGCCGCGCTCACCGTCGGCATTGGCCTCGCCCTGGGCCATGGCCGCGGCGGCCAGGCGCAGGACATTGAAGCTGCCCACCAGGTTGACGTTGATGATGCGCGCGAAGGCGGCGAGATCGTGGGGACCATTGCGCCCGAGGATGCGTGCACCGCCCACGATGCCGGCGCAGTTGATCGCCCCCTGCAGACTGCCCCAGCGGGCCATCAGGGTATCCATGGCGGCGCTCAGAGCCTCGGCATCGGTCACGTCCACGGCCAGCGCCAGAGCCTGGTCGCCGAGCCGTTCGGCCTGGGCCTGCACGGCCTCGGCCTGGAGATCCAGCAGTGCCACCCGGGCGCCTGCCGCGATCAGTCCCTTGGCAGTGGCGGCGCCCAGGCCGGACCCGGCGCCGGTTACCAGAAAGGTTTGCTCGTCGATGCGCATGGTGGCACTCCCCAGGATGATGGATTCATCTTCGATCCTCGGCCGGGGTCGGACAAGGGCCGGAGCGCTCAGCCGTACCGAGCGATCCGGCCCCTCGCTCACCAGGGCAGGGCTTGCCCCTGGTAGTCGAGAAAGGCGCAGCCGCGCTGGCCGGCCCGCGCCTCGATCGTCGCCACCAGACCGGCGACGCTATCGGCCACCTCGACCGGCGCGCTGGACCCGCCCAGTTCGGTGCGCACCCAGCCCGGATGCAGCGCCAGTACGGCGAACGCCGGCTGCTGCCCGGCGACCCAGCTCTGCAGCAGGCTGTTGAGCGCTGCCTTGCTGGCACCATAGAGCGGCATCTCGGCGGCCCGCGCCAGGCTGACGCTGCCCATCTGCGAGCTCAAGCAGGCTGCCACCCCGGCCGCGGCCAGCCGCGGTGCCAGGGCCTCCAGCAACCGCAGGGGCGCCACGGCATTGGTCAGGAACAACTCGCCCAGCTCCGCGACGCTTGCCCGCTGCCCGTCCTCCTCCACCGGCCCCATGATGCCGGCATTGACGATCAGCCGCTCCAGCGAGCCAGAACGCGACTCTTCCAACAGTCGGGTGCCGAGGTCGGGATCGCATAGATCACCGGTCACTACCTGCAGGCGTCCCTTGGCGGTCGCGGCCATGGCATCCAAGGTGGCGTTCGGCGTTCGCACCACCGCCAACACCCGAGCACCCTGCGTCAGATAGCGCTCCACCAGCCCCAAACCTATGCCCCGCGAGGCACCTATCACCCAGACATTCATAGCCTTCTCCTCAGTCCATCAACGTGATGCGCAGATGCCGTTTCTTGCCCAGACTCACCCGCCGACCCACGTCGCTCAGCACCAGACGGCGGTCCGGATCGGCCACCGGCTGCTCGTCCAGGCGCAGGCCGCCGCCTTCCGCCAGGCGACGCACCGCACTGCGCGACGGTTGCACTCCCGCTTCGACCAGCAACTCGACCAGGGTGACGCCCGCGTCCAGTTGCCTGCGGCTCAAGGCGACCTCCGGCAACTGCCCGGCGCCGTCGCGATCGGCGAACACCTCGGCGGCGGCTGCCTCGGCCTCGCGTTGCGCCCGCTCGCCATGGGCCAGCCGGGTCGCCTCGTTGGCCAGCACGCTCTTCGCCAGGTTGATTTCCGCACCGCCGAGCGCGCCAAGCCGCCGCACCTCGTCCAGCGGCAATTCGGTAAACAACGCCAGGAAACGCTCGACGTCGGCATCGTCGCAGTTGCGCCAGAACTGCCAGAAATCGAAGGCCGACAGCCGCTCCTCGTTGAGCCAGACCGCGCCCTGGGCCGACTTGCCCATCTTGCGGCCGTCACGGGTGGCCAGCAGCGGCATGGTCAGGCCATGGAGCTGGGGACCGCCCTGCCGGCGCGACAGCTCCACGCCGTTGATGATGTTGGCCCACTGGTCGGCGCCGCCCAGCTGCAGGGTGCAGCCATAGCGCCGCGACAACTCGACGAAATCGTAGGCCTGCAGCAGGGTGTAGCCGAACTCCTCGAAGGACAGCGAGTGCTCGCGGTCGAGACGACTCCTGATGGCATCGAAGGTCAGCAGCCGGCTGATGGAAAAGTGCCGGCCGACCGCGCCAAGGAAATCTAGGTAGCCCAGGCCGTCGAGCCACTCGGCGTTGTCCACCACCTGGGCGCGGCCGTGGCCATCGCCCACTTCGAGATAGCGGTGAAAAGCCTTGGCGATGCCGGCCATGTTCAGGGCGATCTGGCCGTCGGTGAGCACCGGACGGCTGCTGTCGCGAAAGCTGGGATCACCGATGCGAGTGGTGGCGCCACCGATCAGCAGAAGGATGGGATGGCCGGCGCGCTGCAGCCAGCGCATCAGCATCAGGCCCTGCAGGTGGCCGACGTGGAGGCTGTCGGCGGTGGCGTCGAAGCCGAGATAGCCGGTCACCGGTCCCCTGGCAAAGGCGCGGGCGAGGCCGTCACGATCGGTGGTCTGGTGCACGAAGCCGCGGGCTTCGAGGGTGGCGAGCAGGTCTTGCTGGGTGCTGTCCATGGGGTCTCCTGTGGCTGGACGGTGCCAGGGAGACCGGAAGAAGTTGCCTTGACCGAGCCGCCCTAGGCGGTTCGGTCATGCAGCGCAGTACCTACCACCCGATATTGATCAGGTAGTAGTAATAGGCGCTGATGGGGCAAAGGAAGGTTCGCATGGGGCGTCACGCCACCGGCTCGCCCTGCGGTTGGCAACTGCGAACCGCTCGCACTGCCGCTTCGACCAGATGTCGCACCTCCCCTGGCAGGCGCTGAACGAACGGCGACAGTGGCGTTCCGACACCTGTCCTTTGCCAGCAGTATCGAGACGCAGAGATGAACGTACCCGCTCCACCCCTAGCGATCCCCCGCGCCAACGTGGCGTTTCCAGGTGTACCTGGACAAGGAAAACCCCTTGCGTGAGAGGATCCCTCAGATGAAAAGCATCACCCCGGCCAATCTGCTGCTGCTACTGCTTTGCCTCACGGTGCTGGCCTACGCGACCGACCTGATCGGCTAGTCCCGGCCTGGAACAATCTCAACGAGGCGTAGCTGGTGGTTGCCGTCCGGTGTCTCTTGGCCTAGCGTTCAGGCCGTGTCCGTCAGAGAACTACAGCGTCATGCCCAGCCAACTCTCCAGCACCGTCGAAAGCATCGAGCTGCTGGCGTCCCTGGATTCCGTCGCGGCGCTCCTGCGCGTCGTCTGTGATGTCAGCGGCCTTGGGGTCGCCACCGTCGCCGAGGTCACCGAGCAGCGCTGGATCGCCTGCGCGGTGGAGGATCGCATCGCCTTCGGCCTGCAACCCGGCGCCGAACTGGACCTCGAATCCACCCTTTGCAACCACGTACGCTCCTCCCACGACGCCGTGATCATCAGCGACGTGACCCAGAACCCCACCTACTGTGACCACCCGGCGCCCGGCCTCTATGGCTGGAAAAGCTACCTGTCGGTCCCGGTGTTTCGGCCCAACGGCACCTTTTTCGGCACGCTGTGCGCCTTTGATCCCCAGCCCGCACCGCTGCTGGAGCAGCGCCCGGTGATCGCTACCCTGGACGGCTTCGCCCGCCTGCTGGGCGAACTGCTCGCCCGCGAAGAGCAACGTCGCGAGGAAAGCCCCGGCCCGCGCGGCGACCACGATCTGGAACCCTTGCGCGAACAGCTGTTGGTGCTGTTGGAAGAGGATCTGCAGCGTCCTCTACGGGCGCTGGCTGCGCAGGATCCGTCCGCGGATACGCAGCAGATCTGGCACTGGCACAGCGAGGCGCGTCGCCTCGCCGAACGCAGCGCCGAGGCCGCCGACTTCGTGCGCGCGCGCCTGGGCCATGGCGTGCCCCTGAAACCGGCGCTGGTGGACAACGTCAATGAACGGCTCCTGGGCTTGTTCGCCACGCTGCAGACTCGCTTTCCTGGGCAGACATTGAGCAGCGAATTACCGGCCTTGCCGGCCGCCCTGCGCCTGGATCTGCCGCGCGTGCTGCAGGCGCTGGACGCCGTGCTGCAGCAGGTCGCCTCCCGCAATCCCCCTGGGGGCAGCCTGTTGCTGCGCGGCGCGATCAAAGAACGCTGCTATAGCCTTGTAGTGGAAAGCAGCACCGCCGTGGTGGATCCTGGCACTCTGGGCCAGCTGTTCCAGCCGGCGCTGAGCAAGGCCGACCTTGCGCAGCCCGCCCGCCTGGACCTGGGTCTCTATCTCGCCCAGGAAATCGCCCGCGGCCATGGCGGCAGCCTGGTCGCGCGCCTGGAAGCCGGCCACCTGAGATTCCTTCTTACCCTGCCCACTGCCCTGGATTGATGCCCTTGCCCTTCCCCTCTCCCTTGCTGGTGATCCGTCACGGCGAAACCGACTGGAACGCCAGCGGTCGCCTCCAGGGTCGCCAGGACATACCGCTCAACGCGCGCGGCCGTGCCCAGGCCGAAGCCGTGGGCCTGGCCCTGCGCGACCGTCTCGACGTCTCTCGCTTCGCCTGCCTGAGCAGTCCGCTGCGACGCGCCAGCGCAACGCTCGATCTGATCCTGGCGCAGCTGCCGGGCACGCCTAGAAGCCTGGGCCGCGATGCGCGCCTGGCGGAAAAGGCCTTTGGTGACTGGGAGGGACTGGACATGCCGACCATCGCCCAGCGCTATCCGGAGCAGCACGCCCGACGCGTCGCCGAGCCCTATACCTTTCGGGTACATGGTGGCGAAAGCTATGCCGATGCCGCCGAGCGGGTGCGCCCGCTGCTGGAAGAACTCCAGGGCCCCACGCTACTGGTGGCGCATGGCGCCCTGATCCGCAGCCTGCTGGTGGCGACCGGTCTGGCCAGCCCGGAGGTGGCGACCCGGATGGTCATCCACCAGGGTCGCTGGCTGGAACTCGATGCGGCCGGTTATGCGTGGTACAGCGCTCCTGGCTGGGACGAACAGTCCTAACTCAGCCGCCGGGCGAACTGGCTGACCGCGCCCACCACCTGGCGGGCGCCCTCCTGGATCTCTGTGATGCGCACCCCGGCGTTGCTCGCCAGGTGCAGCCCCTGCTCCGCCTGCTGGCGACTGGCGGCCATGTTGCTGACCGCGGTCTGTGCCAGTTGCTGATTCTGCTGCACCACCCCGACGATTTCTTCGGTGGCCTTGCTGGTGCGCCCGGCCAGTTGCCGGACCTCGTCGGCCACCACGGCGAAACCCCGGCCCTGCTCGCCCGCCCGGGCGGCTTCGATGGCGGCGTTGAGCGCCAGCAGATTGGTCTGCTCGGCGATACCGCTGATGGTCTTGACGATGGCGCTGATCACCAGCGACTGCTTGCCGAGGTCCTCGATGCCATTGGCAGCGACCTGGATCTCGTCGGCGATGCGCGTCATCACCGCCACCGTGTCCTGCACCACCGCCGCACCCTGGCGGGCGCTTTCGTCGGTGGTCTGGGAAATGTCGAAGGCGACCCGCGCGGCTTCGGCCACCGCCAGCTCCTGCTCCACCTGTTCGGTGATGACGGTGGCGAACTTGATGACCTTGTACAGCTCGCCGCGGGTGTTGAGCACCGGGTTGTAGGAGGCTTCCAGCCAGACCGTGCGGCCATGGCTGTCGATGCGCTTGAAGCGACTGGCCACGTAGTCACCCCGGTTGAGCCGTTCCCAGAAGGCGCGATAGTCGGCCGATTCGGCCTCTTCGCGGCTGCAGAACATCCGATGGTGCTTGCCGACGATCTGCGCCAGCGAATAGCCCATGCCCTGCAGGAAGCGCTCGTTGGCGGTGAGCACCTCGCCGGACAGGTTGAATTCGATCACCGCGGTGGAACGCAGCAGGGCATTGATGATGCCAGAATGCTCGGTGGAGATTTCCACCTGCTCGGTCCGGTCGTAGGCATAGCAGCGGATCTGCTTGACCTGGCCCTGGGTGTCGCGCACGGGCGTCCAGATCGCATAGAGCCAGGCAACGCCGCCCGTGCCGCGCAGCAACCGATAGATGCCGCTGGCCTGGTGACCTTCGCTGAAGCTGCGCTTCAGATCGCCGTAGCACACCAGCTTCTTCACGTAGTCCGGAATGATCTCGTCCAGATTCCGCCCGGTTAGGCTGCCAGGCGCGTAGCCCAGGCAGAGCGCGAAGTTCTCGTTGAAATCCTCGATCCGGCCCTGGGCGTCCAGCAGCAGATGCAGCGAATCCTGATGGAAGGCCGCGCTGACCTGGCGGTGTTCGGACAGTTCGGCTTCGAGATCGGCGATGCGGCGTTTGAGTGCGGAGTTGAACATGGGATCACCCAGGAAAGTTGTGTCTTCCTCTGGTTCGACGCGCCGCGGGATTTCTTGACAACGCGCTGATGAACGCCTGCACCCGGCTCCGGCAGGGGAAGCACGGGCGGCGCGCCCCGCCTGGCGGCCTCCGGCAAACACCACTCGCTCTAGCCTGCCGGTACCGCTTCGATGAAGGACGCCTTCGGCGGCTGACAAAGCCATGGGCAATCCGTTACCCGACCGTTCGACGAAGCGACGAGCGGTATCGTCAAACTGCCGCAGCCACGCGCTGCGGAAGGGTCTGCGGGGCCTGACCTTCCAGACGTTTCACCAGCGCGCCGAGGTCGATCAGGGTCGCCTGGCGACTGCTGCCCGCGGATCCTACGCCCACCCAGCTCTGCGCCCGCTGCGCCGGTACCGCCCCGCCCTCCCCTGGCAACTGCCAGCTGCGCGCCAGGGCATCGGCGCGCAACTCGGTAAAGGCCTCGATGGCCTCGACCCGCTGCACCACGAAACCCAGACGCTGGCGTTGCCCTTCCACCACGATCACCTGATCGCCGGGGCCGGGCTCGACCGCCACCGCGCCGGCCAGGGTGCGCAGGCAGACCAGGGTGATCTGCTGGCCGCGGACCTCCATCAATCCCAGCAGCCGCGGATCCCGCTGGCCGAGCCGCAGGAAGTGCGCCGGCAGCGGCAGGACCTCGGCCACCTGCTCCAGCGGGACGGCGAACAGCAATTCGGCGAGAAAGGTCAGGCACGGCTGGCGGCGGACCTGACGGCGCTCTTCGCGCAACAGGTCGCGATCGGTGCGATAGATCCGCGCATAGGCGACCGCCGCCTCCTGGCACCCCAGGGCCAGGTGATCGATCACGATGGCCGCCTCGCCCTCCGCGGCGCTGAACACCCCGCGCAACAGCCCGGGCCGTTCCAGCCCGAAGCCAAGCAGCGGCGCGCACTGCGCCGGATCCCGGCGCCACATGCCGAGCAGCCGCTGGAAGCCGAAGGCCACCCGATACTGACCCTGATCGCCCGCCGCCAGCACCAGCAGCTGCTCATGGTGACCTTTGGCGGGCGTGGCCAGGCCCAGCAGCTCGGACAGTTCCAGCACCGGCAAGGCCTGGCCTCTCAGCTGCACCTGGTAGCGACAGCTGTCGCTGGCGAATTCGCTGGGCGTCAGCTGCGGTCGATCCACCAGCTCCTGCACCACCGCCGCATCCAGGCACAGGCGCCGCCCATCGCACTCGAACAGCAGATAGAGCCGCTCCTCTTCCGTGCCGATGGCGGCCTGCCGCTGTACCGCCGGCGACCTGTCGGCACTGACCTCGAAGCCCGGCAAGGCGGCCAGGGCCGGCAGATCCAGCAGATGCACCAACCGGCCGGTCTCCGCCTGCAGATGCACCTGTCCCAGCAGGCGCCCGGGCGCCCCCTGCAATTGCACGATGGCCTCATCCGCCAGCTTGAGGATGTCCACCACTCCATCGATGGCCAGGCCGAAGCGTCCACCCCCATGACGGATCACGGCGATCCGGCGCTCGTGCTCGACCGCCGGCAATCCCAGCAGGCGATGACCGTCCACCAGCGGCAGCGGCTGGCCGCCCAGCTCGAAAAGGCCTAGCAGCCAGGGCACCGGACTCGGATGAGCGGCCAGGCGCTCCGGCCAGGGCACCACGCGTTCCAGGGCCTGGGCGGACAGGGCGACTTCCAGTTCGCCGATCCGCACGACACCCTGGGTCGCGGTCACGATCGCGCTCCCCCGGTCACCGGCGTGAGTGTGGTGGCCGCGTCCAGCTCCTGGATCAGTTGATTGACCCGCGCCGCATCCTCGAGCTGGGCCGCGGTGGAGCCGTTGATGGCCTCGATGGACTGCTGGGTCTTGCCCACCCCTTCGGCGATCAGGCCGAAGGCCTCGCCCACGCTGCGCGAGATCTCGCTGCCCTGAGCGATGCTCTTCACCGACTCCAGGATCAGCTTGTTGATCTCCTTGGTCGCCTGGGACGACTTCTCGGCCAGCTTGCGGACCTCATCGGCCACCACCGAGAAGCCCAGGCCGTGCTCGCCGGCGCGGGCCGCCTCGATGGCGGCGTTGAAGGCCAGCATGTTGGTCTGGTTGGCGATGTCGCTGATCACCTGGACGATGTCCTGGATGCCCCCGGCGGTGGTGCCTATGGCCTCCATGGCGTCCAGCGAGCGGCTCAGGGTCAGGGAACCGCGCTCGGCTTCCTCCAGGGTGCGTCGGGCCATGCGGTTGGCGTCGTCGGTGGTCTCGGCGATCTGGTTGATGGAGCGGGTCAGGGCGTGCAGCGACAGATTCATCTGCTCGATCTTCTGCCGCAGGTGCTGCTCCAGCTCCACCTGGCGAGTGATATCGGTGGCGAACTTCACCACCTTGTGCACCTGGCCGTCGGCGTCGAAGATGGGGTTGTAGGTGGCCTGGATCCAGATCCGCTGGCCGAACTTGCTCAGCCGCATGAAGCGCCCGCCAAACACCTCGCCCTGGGCCAGCCGCGCCCAGAACTCGCGGTACTCGCCGGAGGCGACGTGCTCCGCCTCGCAGAAGATGCGGTGATGCTGGCCGCGGATCTCTTCCAGGCGATAACCCAGGGTCGCCAGGAAGTTGCGGTTGGCTTCGAGGATCGTGCCGGTCAGGTCGAATTCGATCACCGCCTGGCCCCGGTCGACGGCCGCCACCTTGCCGGCGTAGTCGCTGTTGCGAATCTGGCTCTCGGTGATGTCCACGGCGAACTTCACCACCTTGCACGGCTTGCCGTCGGCGTCGAAGATCGGGTTGTAGGTGGCCTGGATCCAGATCTCGTCGCCCCGGCTGTTGCGTCTCTTGTACACTCCGGCGTCGAATTCGCCCCGCGCCAGCTTATCCCAGAACAGCCGGTACTCCGCGGAACGGGCATAGTCGTCGGGACAGAAGATGCGGTGATGCTTGCCCGCCACTTCATCGGCCTGGTAACCGAGGGCCAGCAGGAAGTTGCGGTTGGCGGTGAGCACCGTGCCGTCGAGGGAAAACTCGGCGATGGCCTGGGAGCGGTCAATGGCCGCCACCTTGCCTTCGTAGTCGCTGTTGCGCAGCTGACTCTCGGTGACGTCGCTGGCGAACTTGACCACCTTGTACGGCTTGCCCTCCGCATCGAGGATGGGGTTGTAGGTGGCCTGGATCCACACCTGGCGGCCGTCGCTGGCGCGTCTCTTGTACAGTCCGGCATCGAAGTCGCCGCGACCGAGCTTTTCCCAGAACAGCCGATAGCCCGGCGAGCGGGCAAGCTCGGGTTCGCAGAAGATCCGGTGATGCTTGCCGCGCACCTCGTCCAGGCTGTAACCCAGAGCCGACAGGAAGTTCTCGTTGGCCGTCAGGATGTTGCCGTGCAGATCGAATTCGATCACCGCCTGGGCCCGGTCGATGGCGGCCATCTTGCCTACGAATTCGGCGGCCTGCAGTTGCGCATCGGTCACATCGATGGCGAACTTCACCACCTTGTAAGGTTGACCTTCGCTGTCGAGGATGGGGTTGTAGGTGGCCTGGATCCAGATCGGCCGCCCATCGCGGCGGATGCGCTTGTAGACCCCGGTGTCGAAGACACCCTGCCCCAGGCGATTCCACAGCAGGGCGTACTCCGCCGAACGCGCGTAGTCGGCCGGGCACATCAGGCTGTGATGACGCCCGCGCAACTCGTCCAGCGCATAGCCGGTCATGCCTAGGAAGTTGTCATTGGCCCAGAGCACGTTGCCCTGCAGATCGAATTCGATCACCGCCTGAGAGCGATGGATGGCTTCGATCTTGCCTTCGTACTCGACCGCCTGCAGCCGCGTCTCGGTGATGTCGGTGGCGAACTTGATGATGCGCTGCGGACGCCCCTGTGCATCCAGCAACGGATTGTAGGTGGCGCGGATCCACCTCAGGCTGCCGTCCTTGTGCTTGCGGTGATAGACACCGCTGTGGAACTCGCCGCGCGCCAACGCCGCCCAAAAGTCCTGATAGTCCTCGCTCTCCGCCACCCCGGGCGGGCAGAACAGGCGGTGCTGCCGCCCGCTGATCTCGTCGAGGTGATAGCCGAAGGTCTGCAGGAAGTTTTGGTTGGCGTGTAGGATCGTGCCCTGCAGATCGAACTCGATCACCGCCAGGGAGCGGTCCAGCGCCTGGCGCAGGGCGTGGTAGGCGGAGGCATCGTCGACAGCGGCGGATTCGGCAGAGGCGGAAAACATGGGCAGCTCCAGGAGAGGACTCGGCAAACAGGTTATCGGAAATCGCGATAACAAATTGAGTACCGCCTATCCTAGAGATGTTTTCTCCTGGCGGATCGCCAGTAGTCGTCCGATGAACGACCTTAAGTTTTCCCGCCGTCGTTCAGGCCACCAGCTTGGTGCCTATGACCAGCAGCATGATCGCCAGACAGGGTCGCAGCACGCCATCCGGTACGCGTCCGGAGAGATGGCTGCCCAGGAAGATCCCCGGCAAGGACCCCAGCAGCAGAAAGCCCAGGACATGCCAGTCCAGATTGCCCAACCCGGCGTGACCGAGTCCCGCCACCAGCGTCAGGGGTACCGCATGGGCGATCTCGGTACCGACCAGGCGCCGGGTCGCCATCAGCGGATAGAGCAGGAACAGCGCCACCGTGCCCAGGGCCCCAGCGCCGATGGAAGTCAGGGTCACCATGAAGCCCAGCCCTGCGCCGGTAAGCACCGTCAGGGCATTGAGCCGCCTGGCACTCAGGTGAAATCTGTCGCTGGCATGGCGGCTGGCAAAGGCGAAGATCTGCTTTTTGAAGAGAATGGCCAGGGCCGTCAAAAGCAGCACGATGCCCAGGGCATGCTTGATGAGGGCATTGGTGGCGTGCTGATCACCGGGCAGCAGCGCCAGGGCGAGTAGCGTCAGGGCGGCGGTGGGTACGCTGCCGGCGGCCAGCCAGCCGGTCACCGTCCAGTCGATGTTGCGGTTGCGCTGGTGAACGAAGACGCCGCCCGCCTTGGTGATGGCGGCATAGAGCAGATCGGTGCCTACCGCTGCCGCGGGGTTGATCCCGAACCAGAGCAGGATGGGGGTCATCAGCGAGCCACCACCCACGCCCGTCATGCCAACGATGAAGCCAACCACCAGCCCCGCGATCACGAAGCCCAACGCCCCTACTTCCATTACAGCCCCAATTGCCGTTGTCGGCTCATCTTGCGGCCGCACAGGATAACCACTCAGGTTATACCGACCTATATTGAAAGGGTCTTTGCTTATAACCGATAACACTAGATTCCCGGTCAGCGGCTCTGGTGGGCATTCAGATAGGCCGCGACCTCTTCGTCGCCATAGCCGGCGCGCCGGGCATGCGCCTCGATGGCGGCACGGCAGGCGGGATCGTTAACGGTCGCCGGCATGACGGTGCCGCAGGGCGCCAGGCTCGCCTGCGCCAGGAAGCTCTCGAGATCCTGCTTGTGTTCGTCCGCGACCGAATGGGTACCCGTGGTGGGGGCATGGGCCGCTACCGGCGGCGTCGTGGTCGCCACCACGGCGGGCTCGCTGCTGGTCGAATCACTGCGGTGGGTGGTGGCCACTGCAGCCACTACCAGCAGGCCGAAACCTGCGGTCAACACCAGCAACTTGCGAGTTGAAGTCCCGCTCATGATTTCTTCTTCCCTATGAAAAAGCTGACATCTCGAACCTGAAAACGACGTGGGCTGCCGAAAGTCCGACTTTTAACCAATCAAGTCAGACAATATTTTTCCAGTCTGTGTTCAGTCAAAGGCGGCGCATGCCACACTCGGCGGTATCAGGAGACAGGAGCGGCTCATGCAGCACAAGGATTTCATCGGCCCCCGGTTGCGCCAGCTCAGCGCGGACCTTTCGCTCGCCGATCGCCTGGCGGAGAGTGCCCAGGTCGATCTCAATGCCGACCTGAAGCGCCGCGTCCGGGAAGACCTCGAACGGGCGCTACGCGAGGTCGGTCAGCTCAGCGAAGAGCAGACGCTCTGGCTGAACTGGGCGACCAGCTAACCTGGCACGCCCGCCGTCGTCGCGCTGTAATGCGCGGCTGCTATCTGTAGCGGCATCCATCCTCTGGAGCCGAGCATGAAAGCGGATTACGAAATCAGTGACGACATCGCCCACTTCGTGGGGGGCGCCTTGATCAGCCTGGTGCTGCTCAGTGGCGGAGCCATCGGCGGCGCCCTGTTCCTGCTGGCCGAGACCTTCAACTGACCGTCCGTCGCCAGGCCCGCCGCTCTTGCAGCAGTCGCGAGGCCGTCCTTGACCGGGTGGGTGTTCGACCGCGCAGCCGTCACTCGCCCCGAATCCGCCCGCATCTTGCATTACCCGCCCGCCGCATTAGTCTTGAAAGTGCCAATAACAATTAGTGCAGACGGCAAGAGGTCGGATCATGCGAACCCAACTGACCCGCTCGATCACCCTGTTCGACAGCCCTGATCATCAGCCTGCAACCGCAGAGGTCTCCTCCGCGCCGGGCAATCGCAAGCGCAACCTGCAGAAGTGGACCAGGGCCCTGGTATTCGGTACCCCGCTCGCCTTCGCGCTCTGCGCACCGCTGCTGCGGCATCTGCACTGAGGCCGGGTACCCGCTCAAACGCTTGCGACCCGCTGGCCGCCGCCTGAATCGCAGGCACAAAAAAACCGGCGCTGGGCCGGTCTTCTGCTGTGCATCTTGATTGGTGCGGACGGAGAGACTCGAACTCTCACACCTTGCGGCGCCAGAACCTAAATCTGGTGTGTCTACCAATTCCACCACGTCCGCGAGACGCTTGAAAGACGAACGCCAGACACGAGGTCTGGCGTTCGCTGAATATGGGGTGGACGATGGGAATCGAACCCACGACACCAGGAGCCACAATCCTGTGCTCTACCAACTGAGCTACGCCCACCATATCTTACGTGCTTGCCGTCGCCGAACCGCCAATGGCGCGCCCGGCAGGACTCGAACCTGCGACCATCCGCTTAGAAGGCGGATGCTCTATCCAGCTGAGCTACGGGCGCCTGTTACGGCAGCTGCCCTAGCAGAGACCTCCTTGGTGAGAAGCCTCTTGCCTGGCCCTTGTCAGTGACTTGGGCTGTGCTCGGCAAGCGGGGCGAATGTTATAAAGCTCCCGCCGACCCGTCAACTAATTTTTAAAAAATTTTTAAGCAGAAGAATGAGTTAGCCGCCGCAGAGGCTTCTCTGTTGCCAGCGGGCCCGTCCATGCGAAAATAGCCGACCCTTTTCCGTCACCACCAGAAATCGCCCATGACCGCCCAACTGATCGACGGCAAGTCCATTGCCGCCCGCCTGCGCCAGGATATTGCCCAGCGAGTTTCTCAACGTCGTAGCGCCGGACTGCGCGCCCCTGGCCTCGCCGTCATCCTGGTCGGCACCGATCCCGCCTCGAGCGTCTATGTGGCGCACAAGCGCAAGGATTGCCAAGAAGTCGGTTTCGACTCCTATGCCCATGACCTGCCGGCCAGCACGACCCAGGCAGAACTGGAAGCCCTGATCGACCGGCTCAACGACGACACCAGCGTCGACGGCATCCTGCTGCAGTTGCCGCTGCCCGCGCACCTGGATGCCACCCAGCTGCTGGAACGCATCCGCACCGACAAGGACGTCGACGGCTTCCATCCCTACAACCTGGGTCGCCTGGCACAGCGCAATCCCCAGCTGCGCCCCTGCACCCCCAAGGGCATCATGACGCTGCTGCACAGCACCGGCGTCGACCTCTATGGGCTGGATGCGGTGGTGGTCGGCGCCTCCAACATCGTCGGTCGGCCCATGGCGCTGGAACTGTTGCTGGCCGGTTGCACCGCCACCGTGACCCACAGATTCACCCGCTCCCTCGAACACCACGTCAGCCAGGCCGATCTGGTGGTGGTGGCCGTGGGCAAGCCGGGACTGGTCAAGGGTGAATGGATCAAGCCCGGCGCCATCGTCATCGACGTGGGCATCAATCGCCAGGCCGATGGCCGCCTGGTAGGCGACGTGGAGTTCGACAGCGCCTGTGAGCGGGCCAGCTGGATCACCCCGGTTCCCGGCGGCGTCGGCCCGATGACGCGGGCCTGCCTGCTGGAAAACACGCTGTACGCGGCCGAGCAGCTGCACAGCTAGCAAAACGGGCCCCGCGGGGCCCGTTCTTCATTCAGCCGACCCTCAGGGCAGCCAGGACTTCACGCGATCCGGATGGGCAGCGATCCAGGCCTTGGCGGCCTCTTCCGGCTTCTTGCCCTCTTCCACGGCCAGCATCACCTCGTTCACCTCACCCGGCTGCCAGGCGAACTTCTTCAGGAGATCCCAGACCGGCTTGGCCTTGGCTTCCAGCGCGGGGTTGGCCACGGTGTCCACGTGCTCGGAGCCACCGAACACGCCCTTGGGATCCTCGAGGAACTTCAGCTTCCACTTGGCGAACATCCAGTGCGGCACCCAGCCCGTCACCACGACCGGCTTCTGGTCCTTCTCGGCCCGGGTCAGCTCGGCAATCATGCCGCTACCGGAACTGGCCACCAGCTTGTAGTCCAGGCCATAGTCCTTGATCGCCTGGTCGGCCTTGAGCATGACCCCGGCACCGGCATCGATGCCGACGATACGGCCACCGAAGTCGGCCTTCTGCGCCTGCAGATCGGCGATGCTATTGGCCTTGACGTACTCCGGCACGATCAGACCGATCTTGGCGTCGGGGGTATTGACGTTCAGATCGACCACCTGGTCCTTCATCTTCTCGTAGTAGGCGCCATGGGTGACCGGCAACCAGGCGGACAGCATGGCGTCGAGTTTGCCGCGCGCGACGCCCTGCCACATGATGCCGGCGGCAACCGGCATGAGCTTGACCTCGTAGCCCAGATTCTGGCGGATCACTTCAGCTGCGGTATGGGTCGTGGCCACGCTGTCGGCCCAGCCATCGACGTAGCCGATGGTGATTTCCGGCTTGGCCGCCTGGGCCAGGCTCATGGCCGAGGTCAAGGCGACACCGAGTCCTATTCCCAACAGTTTCTTCACCATGCTCATGCAGCAGTCCTCTCGCTATGGAAGTCGGGCGGTTGCCCCACTCCCATCATTCGGGCAATGCAAGATGGCCACTACCGCCTGGGCGACGCATAACGACCGGTTAGCGACAAAGGCTGCACTTTTAACGACATGCGATGTCGCTTGACGCAGCCCGTCGACCGCTCTGTAATCGACGCCTCGCAGAAACCCGCACCTGCCGATGCAACCTATTGGCGGGCCGTTGTCTTACCTACGCTCTCAAGCCCTCTGAAAGGACTCTGTCCATGCGTCTTTCGTTGCGCGTCGCCGCCCTGCTGGGCGCGCTGTTTTCCGGCCTCTGGGGCACCGCGCACGCGGCCGCCGAAGTGGATGCCGCCACCTATGGCTATCCACTGGTCAATCCTTTCGAAGCCACCATCGTCACCACGCCGGAAAAATTCCGTCCCGAGCTGCCGCCCGAAAGCACCATCGACCAGGATGACTACAGCCTCAACCTGCGTCCGGAGCGGGAATACCAGCTGCCCGGCAACTTCTGGCCGGTGAAGAAATTCCACTACCGCCTCGCGCGCCAGGATCATCCGGCACCGCTGATCTTCCTGATCGCCGGCACCGGCGCCAACTATTCCTCGAGTACCCAGGAATACCTCAAGCGCCTGTATTACGCCGCCGGCTACCACGTGGTGCAGCTGTCCTCGCCCACCAGCTGGGACTTCATGGTGTCGGTGTCGCGCACCGCCACCCCGGGCTATACCCCGCACGATGCCGAGGATCTCTATCGCGCCATGCAGGCGGTGCGCGCCCAGCATCCCAAGCTGCCGGTCACCGACTACTACCTGACCGGCTACAGCCTGGGCGGCCTGGACGCCGCCTTCGTCTCCTACCTGGACGAGAGCCAGCGCAGCTTCAACTTCAAGAAGGTGCTGATGGTCAATCCGCCGGTCAATCTGCTGACCTCGGTACGCAACCTGGATCGCCTGGTGCAGACCGAGGTGAAGGGTGTCACCAACAACCGCACCTTCTACGAGCTGATCCTGTCGAAGCTGACCCGCTACTTCCAGGAGAAGGGCTACGTCGACTTCAACGACGCCGTGGTGCGTGACTTCCAGCGCTCGCCGGAGCGACTGAGCAACGAAGAACTGGCCATGCTGATCGGCTCGTCCTTCCGCTTCTCGGCGGCCGACATCGCCTTCACGTCCGACCTGATCAACCGCCGCGGCCTGATCACCCCGCCGACCTACCCCATCACCGAGGGCACCAGTCTGACGCGCTTCTTCGCCCGTTCGCTGCAGTGCGACTTCGACTGCTACATGACCGAGCAGGTGATGCCGTTCTGGCAGAAGAACTTCAAGGGGCAGAACCTCGACGATCTGGCGCGCAAGTCCAGCCTCATCGCGCTGGAAGACTATCTGAAGAGCAGCCCGAAGATCGGCGTCATGCACAATGCCGACGACATCATCCTCGGCCCGGGCGACCTCGGTTTCCTGCGCAAGACCTTTGGCGATCGCTTGACCGTCTATCCCCACGGCGGCCATTGCGGCAATCTCAACTACCGCGTCAACGCGAACGCCATGCTGGAGTTCTTCGCCCGTGGTTAAGTCCCTGCTCGCTCTCCTCCTGATGGCCAGTGCCTCGGTCTTCGCCGCCGAATCGAGTCCGCCGCCCTCCTCCACCCTGACCATCGGCTCGGACACCATGCCGGCCGCGCCGGTGGGCGCCGATGGCTTCAGCAATCCGCTGTCGACCCTCAAGTACAACCCGGGTCTGGACCAGCGTGAATTCGAACGGGCGTCCCTGGTCGCCCTGGACGTCTACGACCCCCTCGAATCCTGGAACCGCCACGTCTACCACTTCAACTATCGGCTGGACGAGTGGGTCCTGCTGCCGGTGGTCAACGGCTATCGCTGGATCACCCCGCGCTTCGTGCGTTCGGGCGTGAGCAACTTCTTCAGCAACCTGGGTGACGTCAACAACCTGCTCAACAGCGTGCTGCAGTTCAAGGGCCGGCGCGCCCTGGACACCACCGGCCGCCTGCTGCTCAACACCACCATCGGGGTGTTCGGCCTGTGGGACCCGGCGACCCGTGTCGGGCTGATCAAGCAACCGGAAGACTTCGGCCAGACCCTGGGCTTCTATGGCGTGGGTGACGGTCCCTTCCTGATGCTGCCAATCCTCGGCCCGTCCAACCTGCGCGACACCGGCGGCCTGGCGGTGGACTTCGCCGCCGAGGCGCAGATCAACTTCCTCAACGTCAGCGACGAGAGCGGTCGTCACCCAGAGATCATGGTGCTGCGCGGCATCAACCTCAGGTACGTCACCGACATGAGATACGGCCAGCTCAACTCGCCCTTCGAGTACGAGAAGATCCGCTATTTCTACACCAAGGCGCGGGAACTGCAGATCGCCGAATGAGGCTTAGGCGCTGGCGAGAAAGGCCCGCAGCTCCGGCAGGCGGGCCTGGGCGTCGGCCCGTCCCAGCGCCATGAGTTCCTGGCAGTAGGCCGCCTCGAACAGCAGATAGCTGAGCAGCGCACTGCCCGAAGGCCGATTCACCCCGACACCCCGCAGCAACTGCCGCAACGCGGATGGCAGGCGCTTGCGGTGCCGGGTGGCGATATCTGCCAGCGGCTGGCTGGGCGAGATCACCAGCATGTCCACCGGACGGCAGAAGCGTCCGCTGACCGGATCCCCTGCCGGCAGGGCGCTACTCAGCAGATTGAGGCGCCGCAGGGTCTCGGTATCGCTGTCCAGGGCATCGACGAAGGTGCTGTTGAGCAGGTGACCGCCGATCTGCGCCACCGTCGGCGGCCGACCCTGCAGGCCGTGCTCGTGTCCCCCTGGCGCGCCGAGTCCGATTACCAGGATGCGCTCAGCCCCCAGATGCAGCGCCGGACTGATGGGCGCCGTCTGCCGCACCGAACCGTCGCCCAAGAACTCGCGCCCGACCTTCACCGGCGGAAAGAACAGCGGGATGGCCGTGCTGGCCAGCAGGTGGTCGACCGCCAGCCGTGCCGGCACCCCGACGCGCCGATGACGAAACCAGGGATCGAGCGCGCCATGACTCTGGTAGAAGGTCATCGCCTGGCCCGAGGCATAGCCGAAGGCCGTGACCGCCACGGCCCGCAGGGCGTGCTGGCGCAAGGCCGCGGTGATCCCGGAGAAATCCAGCTCGCGACTGAGCAGCGCCCGCAGGGGCGCGTTGTCGAGTAGGGCCAGCGGTTCCTGGTGCCAGGCGCCGAACAGCGTCTGCAGGCCGAAGCGCGCGGCCTGGCGGCTCGCCCCGGCCCAGTCGCTGCGATAGATCATCGCCGTTTCCAGGTTCGACCAGACCGCCGCCAGGCGATCCACCGCACGGCCGAAATCCAGGGCGCCGCAGCCCAGCACGGCGGCGTTGAGCGCGCCCGCCGAGGTGCCGACGAGGATCGGAAAGGGATTCTCGGAACGCACCGCCAGGGTATCGGCCACCACCTGCAGCACCCCGACCTGATAGGCGGCCCGCGCACCGCCGCCGGCCAGAATCAGCCCGGTGCGCCGCTCGCCGCCCAGGCTCATCTAGCGTTTCTTCTTCGGATACAGCTTGGGCTCGCCGGGCGGACGGGTCTTGAATCGCCGATGGGCCCAGAGGTACTGCTCGGGCAACTCGCTGACGCAGCGCTCGACCCAGAGATTGATGCGCCGGCAGTCGGCCTCCTCGTTCTCGCCCGGGAAGTCGGCCAGCGGCGGATGCACCACCAGGCGATAGCCCGAACCGTCCGCCAGGCGCTCCTGGGTGAAGGGCAACACCCGCGCCCGTCCGAGCCGAGCGAACTTGGTGGTGGCCGTCACCGTGGCTGCCTGAATGCCGAACAGCGGCACGAACAGACTCTGCTTGGCGCCGTAGTCCTGGTCGGGCGCGTACCAGATGGCCCGGCCGGCGCGCAGCACCTTGAGCATGGCGCGGACGTCCTCGCGCTCGATGGCGGTGGCGTCCTGGTTGTGGCGCTCTCGACCGCGGCGCTGGATGAAGTCGAACACCGGATTCTTGTGCTGGCGGTACATGCCGTCGATGGTATGCCGCTGCCCGAGCAGCGCCGCGCCGATTTCCAGGGTGGTGAAATGCAGCGCCATGAGGATCACTCCCTGGCCTTCGCGCTGAGCGGCCTGCAGATGCTCGAGGCCTTCGATATGGGCCAACCGGGCCAGGCGCTGCCGCGGCCACCACCAGCTCATGGCCATCTCCAGCAGGGCCATGGCGCTGCTGGCGAAGTTGCGCCGCAGCAGGCGATCGCGTGCCCGCTCGTCGAGCTGGGGAAAGCAGAGTTCCAGGTTGCGGCGGGCGATGGCGCGGCGCTGACCGGCGACGTGATAGAAGACCCAGCCGAGTCCCTGGGCGAGTCGCAGCAGCACGGCATAGGGCAGTTGCACCAGCAGCCAGAGCAGCCCCAGCCCCAGCCAGAGCGGCCAATGACGTGGATTGAGAAAGGCGAGGCGGAAAGACGGCCGCTCCATCGGAACTCCTGCATGAAAAAGTCGCGCCATTCTACAGGGCTCGCGCAGATTTCCCGTAGCCTTCACAGTCATGGCCCCCCAGACCTGGTGAGGGTTGCGACACGCGGGGCATCCCGCTATAAGTCCCGCCATCCAAGCACAAGTACCCACCATGACCGCAGCCGATCCTTCCGAAAGCGACTCCGTCTTCCAGCTCAAGGGCAACATGCTCGCCGTGACCGTGCTGGAGCTTCTCCGCAACGACCTGGGGCGCCTGGACCGGCAACTGGCCCAGAAGGTCGCCCAGGCCCCCAACTTCTTCCAGGAAACGCCGCTGGTACTGGGCCTCGACAAGCTCGCCGAGGATGCCGGCCCGCTCGACCTGGGCGCCCTCCTCGACCTCTGCCGCCGGCACGGCCTGCGCACCCTGGCCCTGCGTGCCAGTCGCAGCGGGGATCTGGCCGCCGCCAACGACTACGACCTGCCGATCCTGCCAGCCAGTTCCGGCGGGCGTGAGCGCCAGGTCGAGCCGCGCGATCGCGAGCCGGTCAAGCCGGCGGAACCGCCCAAACCGGCCGCACCGACGATCAATCCGACCAAGATCATCACCGCCCCGGTGCGCGGCGGTGTGCAGCTCTATGCCCCGGCCGGTGACCTGGTGGTGCTGGCGCCGGTCAGTCCGGGCGCCGAATTGCTCGCCGACGGCAACATCCATGTCTATGGACCCATGCGCGGCCGAGCGCTGGCCGGTGTAAAGGGTGATACTAAAGCGCGGATTTTCTGCCAGCAGCTGACCGCGGAACTGCTCTCCATCGCTGGCCAGTACAAGGTCGCCGAGGACCTGCGACGCCATCCACAGTGGGGCAATCCGGTCCAGGTCAGTCTGGTGGGAGATGTGTTGAACATCACCCGTCTTTGACGGATACTTCCGCGAATTTTTCGCACTTGGCGCCTAAGCCGCCAACGGCAACACGAAGCGCGACACTGCCTGCAATCTCGTCACCGAGGGCACCGAGTCGCTTCAGTTATTCCTTTCGATCAAGGTGAATCAGTTTGGCCAAAGTACTCGTAGTCACCTCCGGCAAGGGCGGCGTCGGCAAGACCACCAGCAGCGCCGCCATCGGTACCGGTCTCGCCCTGCGCGGCCACAAGACCGTCATCGTCGACTTCGACGTCGGCCTGCGTAACCTCGACCTGATCATGGGCTGCGAGCGCCGCGTGGTGTACGACTTCGTCAACGTGATCAACAACGAAGCCACCCTGAGCCAGGCCCTGATCAAGGACAAGCGTCTCGAGAACCTGTTCGTGCTGGCCGCCAGCCAGACCCGCGACAAGGACGCCCTGACCCAGGACGGCGTCGAGCGCGTGATCAACGAACTCAAGCAGACCTTCGACTTCATCGTCTGCGACTCCCCGGCCGGGATCGAGAAGGGTGCCCACCTGGCGATGTACTTCGCCGACGAGGCCATCGTGGTGACCAACCCCGAAGTCTCCTCGGTACGCGACTCCGACCGCATGCTCGGCCTGCTGGCCAGCAAGTCGCGCCGCGCGGAAAAGGGCGAGGAAGCCATCAAGGAGCACCTGCTGCTGACCCGCTACAACCCCGAGCGCGTCACCAAGGGCGAAATGCTGGGCGTCGAGGACGTGGAAGAGATCCTGTCCATCCGCCTGCTCGGCGTGATCCCCGAATCCCAGGCGGTGCTCAAGGCGTCGAACCAGGGTATCCCGGTAATTCTCGACGAACAGAGCGACGCCGGTCAGGCCTACAGTGATACCGTGGAACGACTGCTCGGCAAGGAAGTGGCCTATCGCTTCCTCGACGTGAAGAAGAAAGGCTTCCTGCAACGTCTGTTCGGGGGTGGTAGCGAATGAACATCTTCGACTTCTTTCGCGATCGGAAGAAGCAGAACAGCGCTTCGATAGCCAAGGAGCGGCTGCAGATCATCGTGGCCCACGAACGCGGTCGCCACGAGCAGCCGGACTATCTGCCGCAATTGCAGAAAGACCTGCTGGAAGTGATCCGCAAGTACGTGCCCATCGAGCAGGACCAGATCCAGGTCGAACTGGAAAATCAGGGCAGCTGCTCGATCCTCGAACTCAACATCACCCTGCCCGACCGCTAAGGCGAGCGCAGCAGGACAGCGGCGGCCCCAGGGCCGCCGTTGGCGTTTAAGCCATGGCGAATCCTCGGCACCTGCTCAGCGCGGTGCCGCGATTCACCACCAGGCCCCCAGGAAGCCCATGCCCCTCTCCAACATCCGCATCATTCACCAGGACGCCGCCCTGCTGGTGGTCGACAAGCCCACCCTGCTGCTGTCGGTCCCCGGTCGCGCCGAAGACAACCGCGACTGCCTGGTGACCCGCCTGCAGGAAAACGGCTATCCCGAGGCGCGCATCGTCCATCGCCTGGACTGGGAGACCTCCGGCGTCATCGTGCTGGCGCGGGACGCCGACAGCCATCGCGAGCTGTCCCGGCAATTCCATGATCGCGAGACGGAAAAGGCCTACACCGCCCTCTGCTGGGGCGAGCCGGAGGCCAACAGCGGCCGCATCGAATTGCCGCTGCGCTACGACCCGCCGACCAAGCCGCGCCATGTGGTGGATCACGAACTGGGACGCCATGCGCTGACCTTCTGGCAGGTGCTGGAGCGTCACGGTCACTACAGCCGGGTGGAGCTCACGCCCATCACCGGTCGCTCCCATCAGCTGCGCGTCCATATGCTGAGCATCGGGCATCCGCTGCTGGGCGATCAGCTCTATGCCGAGGGCGAGGCGCTGGCGGCCCAGCCGCGCCTCTGCCTGCATGCCAGCCTGCTGACGCTGACCCATCCCGTCACGGGCGAGCGGATGAGCTTTACCAGTCCCGCACCGTTCTGAGCCTCGGCGCTGGCATACTGAGGCCCTCGACCAGAGGAGTGCCCGCTTGTCGCACTGGACGTCCTACTACACCGCCACCGCCGCGGGCGGACCGCGCGAGACCTTGCTGCAGGCCCTCTCACTCCGCGCGAATCCGCCGGGATTGGCGCTGGATCTGGGCTGTGGCATCGGCCGCGACACCCTCGTCCTGCTGGAACGCGGCTGGCAGGTGCTGGCGGTGGATGCCGAGGCCGAGGCGCTGAGCACCCTGCGCGAACGCACGCCGGCCCGGCTGCAGACACGCCTGGAAACCCACCAGGCGCGCTTTGAAACGGTCGAAATTCCCCCCTGCGAGCTGGTCAATTCCAGCTTCGCCCTGCCCTTTTGCGCGCCTGAGCGCTTCCCGCTGCTCTGGACCGCGATCACCGCGGCGGTGCGCCCGGGTGGCCTGTTCTGCGGCCAGCTGTTCGGCGAGCGGGACAGCTGGGCCAGCAAGGGCGTGACGGTCGTCGACGCCGCGGCCCTGCAGCAGCTGCTCCGGGACTGGGACGTCCTCCTGCATCGGGAAGAGCAGGAGGACGGCCATACCGCGGTCGGGCGGCCCAAGCACTGGCACATCCATCACCTGGTGCTGCAGCGCCGCTGAGCCCTGAGGTGCCGCCCGGCCTGGGCGCTACGCTCGACTCCCCTCGGTCCAGAACCTAGACTGGACGCCTTGTCGTCCGGAGTCGTCCATGCGTACCGATCAGATCCAAGGCCTCATCGATTTCCTCTCCAGTTCGCCCACGCCCTTCCACGCCACCGCGACCCTCGCCCACCGTCTCGAAGCCGCCGGCTACCAGCGCCTGGACGAGCGCGAGAGCTGGTCCGTGCAGCCGGGTGGACGCTACTACGTCACCCGCAACGAGTCCTCGCTGATTGCCGTGCGCCTGGGTGCCCAACCGCTGGAGCGCGGCCTGCGCCTGGTCGGTGCCCATACCGACAGCCCCTGCCTCAAGGTCAAGCCGCAGCCGGAGCTGCAGCGGCAGGGCTTCTGGCAACTGGGCGTCGAGGTCTATGGCGGCATGCTGATGGCGCCCTGGTTCGACCGCGACCTGTCGCTGGCGGGCCGGGTGACCTATCGCGCCGAGGGCCGGGTGCAGAGTCGGCTGATCGACTTCCGCAAGCCGCTGGCGATCATTCCCAACCTGGCCATCCACCTCAATCGCGAAGCCAACCAGGGCTGGGCCATCAACGCCCAGAACGAGCTGCCGCCGATTCTCGCCCAGGTGCCGGCCGGCGAGCGGCGCGACTTTCGCGCCCTGCTGGCCGCGCGCCTGAAACGGGAACACGGCATCGGCGACGCCGAGGTGCTGGATTTCGAACTGAGCTTCTATGATGTCCAGCCCGCCGCCCTGATCGGGCTGGATGACGACTTCATCGCCGCCGCCCGCCTGGACAACCTGCTGTCCTGCTATGCCGGCCTGGAAGCCCTGCTGGCCGACGAGGGCGACGAGAACGCCGTGCTGGTCTGCACCGATCACGAGGAAGTGGGCTCTACCTCCTGCTGCGGCGCCGACGGTCCCTTCCTCGAACAGGTGCTGCAACGCCTGCTGCCCGCCGGGGATGCCTTTACCCGCACCCTGCAGCGCTCGCTGCTGATCTCAGCCGACAACGCCCATGGCGTGCACCCCAACTATGCCGACAAGCACGACGGCAACCACGGCCCGAAACTGAACGGCGGTCCGGTGATCAAGGTGAACGCCAACCAGCGCTACGCCACCAGCAGCGAAACCGCGGCCTTCTTCCGCGACCTCTGCCAGCGCGAAGGCGTGCCGGTACAGAGCTTCGTGGTGCGCAGCGACATGGGGTGCGGTTCCACCATCGGCCCCATCACCGCCGGGCAACTGGGGGTGCGCACCGTGGACATCGGCCTGCCCACCTTCGCCATGCACTCCATCCGCGAACTGGCCGGCAGCCACGACCTGGGCCATCTGATCAAGGTGCTGACGGCCTTCTATTCGAGCAGCGAACTGCCGCTCTGAAGCCGGACTAGTCCGGCACCTCGACCCTGACCTGGATGGCGTCGTGCCGCCAGAACTCCAGGTCGCAATCGATCAGTCGCCCCTGCTGGTCGTGGTTGATGCGGGTGATGTGCAGCGCCGGACTGCCCTGGGCCACCCGCAGCGCCTGGGCCGCCTCCGGCAGCAGCGCCGTGGGCAGGATCTCGAAGCGCACCTCGCCGTAGCGAATGCCGTAGCGGTCGCGATACAACTCGGTGAGGGAGCGCTGCAGGTCGTGCTCCAGCAAGCCCGGGAAATAGGCGGCATTGAGGTAGTGCTCGACATAGAGCACCAGCCGGCCGTCCACCCGGCGGACCCGGCGGATCTGGTAGACGCTGGACAGCGCCGGCAACTCCAGCAGACGACAGATCTCCGCGGATGCCAGCATCTGCCGCGCCGCCACCACCTCGGTCGCCGGCACCCGTCCCTGGGCTTCCACCATGGCGTGGAAATGGGTCCGCGCCAGAGGGTTGTAGGCCAGCCGCGGCGGCGCGACGAACCAGCCACGTCGCTCTTCGCGATAGATCAGCCCCAGCGCCTCCAGCTGCAGCAGGGCTTCGCGCAGGGTGATCCGGGTGGTGGCGAACAACTCGCTGAGCTGGCGCTCGGAAGGCAGCCGCTCCATCGCCGGCAGCAGGCCATGGGCGATCTGCTCCTGCAGCGCCTGGCGGATGGCACCGGCACCCGGTGCACTTCTTTGGACTAGACCAGTTTCGGATTGGTGCACCCGTAACGCCTCGACTAGGGTTTGTTGGGAGACTAAGACGGCCAGATGACCGCTTGGTGACGATTGCAGCGCCCGTGCCAGCGGTGAAACAGGGCGCATTGCCATCAAATCGTCATACCCCGGTCCTAGATTGGCCTATGTCTTGCTGACCTAGACCAAGCCCTAACACCTGGAGCACCCGTATGACCCGTCTGCTTGCTTCCTTGTTGGCCACTGCCGTTGCGCTACAGGCCGGTACCGCCTTCGCCGATACCGCCGATCTCAAATCCCTCGAAGCCGCCGCCCGCAAGGAAGGCGAGGTGAACAGCGTCGGCATGCCCGATACCTGGGCGAACTGGAAAGGCACCTGGCAGGACCTTGAGCAGAAATACGGGCTCAAGCACCAGGATACCGACATGAGCTCCGCCCAGGAGATCGCCAAGTTCGCCGCCGAAGGCGAGAACGCCTCCGCCGACATCGGTGACGTCGGTGCTTCCTTCGGCCCCATCGCCGTACAGAAGGGCGTTACCCAGCCCTACAAGCCGAGCACCTGGGACCAGGTACCGAGCTGGGCCAAGGACAGCGACGGTCACTGGGCGCTGGCCTATACCGGCACCATCGCCTTCATCGTCAACAAGCAGACCGTCAAGGACGTCCCCCACTCCTGGGCCGACCTGCTCAAGGGCAACTACAAGGTCACCATCGGCGACGTCAGCGCCGCCTCCCAGGCGGTGAGCGGCGTACTGGCAGCGGCCTATGCCAACGGCGGCGACGAGAAGAACATCAAGCCGGCGCTGGACTTCTTCGCCAAGCTGGCCAAGCAGGGGCGCCTGGCCTTCACCAACCCGGTGGTGGCCAACCTCGAGAAGGGTGAAGTGGAAGTCGGGGTGGTGTGGGACTTCAACGCCCTGAGCTATCGCGACCAGATCGATCGCTCGCGCTTCGAGGTGCTGATCCCCTCCGATGGCTCGGTGACCTCCGGCTACACCACCATCATCAACAAGTACGCCAAGCACCCCAACGCCGCCAAGCTGGCCCGCGAGTACATCTTCTCCGACGCCGGCCAAATCAACCTGGCCCAGGGTTATGCCCGGCCGATCCGCGCCGAGCACCTGACCCTGCCGGCCGATGTCCAGGCCAAGCTGCTGCCCCAGGCGCAATACGCCAAGGCCCGGCCCATCGCCGACGCCAAGGCCTGGGAGGAAACCTCCAAGCGCCTGCCGCGACTCTGGCAGGAACACGTTCTGATCAACATGCAGCAGTGACGCCATGAAGGTCATCCTGGTCGTGCTGGACGGACTCGCGCTGAGGGTCGCCGAACACGGACTCGGCTTTCTCCAGGCGCTCTGCCTGGCTGGCCGGGGTCGCCTCTACCGGTTGGAGTGCGAGTTGCCCTCGCTCTCCCGTCCGCTCTACGAATGCCTGCTCACCGGGGTGCCCCCGGTGAGCAGCGGCATCGTCCACAATGGCGTGGATCGGCTGTCCAACCAGATCAGCCTCTTCCATCTGGCCCAGGCCGCCGGCCTCACCACGGCCGCGGCGGCCTATCACTGGGTCAGCGAACTCTACAACCGCAGTCCCTTCGATCGGGCGCGGGACCGGCACGTCAGCAACCCCGCCCTGCCGATCCAGCACGGTCACTTCTATTACGCCGACCACTACCCGGATTCCCATCTGTTCGACGACGCCGAGCACCTGCGCCTGACCCAGGCGCCGGACATCCTGCTGGTGCATCCGATGAACATCGACGATGCCGGTCACCGGCACGGCCTCTCCAGCCCCGAATACCGCAATGCCGCGCGCCGCGCCGACGGCCTGCTGTCCCACTACCTGCCCGCCTGGCTGGACGCCGGCTACCAGGTGCTGGTGACCGCCGACCACGGCATGAACGACGACCGCAGCCACGGCGGGACGCTTCCGGAAGAACGCGAGGTGCCCCTGTTCGTCTTCGGCGCGGGCTTCTCCCTGGGCGAGGCCACACCGCGCCAGGTGGAGCTCTGCGGCACCGTCTGCACGCTGCTGGGCCTCGCCCACGACAAGCCCCTGTGCCGGGAGTTGCTGGCATGAAGCGGCCCTGGCTCGCCCTGCTGCTGATCCTGCCTTTCCTGCTGGTGTTCGGCGCCTTCCAGCTGGCGCCTCTGGCCTGGATCGCCTTCAACAGCTTCAATTCCAGCGAGAGCGGCTGGGGCCTCGGCAACTACGCCGAGATCCTCGGCTCGCCCTTCTACCTGCAGGCCATCCGCTTCTCCCTGGAGATCTCGCTCTGGTCCAGCGTCTGCGGGCTGCTCATCGCCCTGCTCGGCGCCTATTCGCTGACCCGCGTCGATTCGCGGTTGCGCAGCTTCGTGGTGGCCTTCACCAACATGACCAGCAACTTCGCCGGGGTACCGCTGGCCTTCGCCTTCATCATCCTGCTGGGCATCAACGGCTGCCTGACCCTGGCGCTCAAGCAATTCGGACTGATCGAAGGGTTCAACCTCTATACCAAGGGCGGCCTGATCCTCATCTACACCTACTTCCAGATTCCCCTGGGGGTGTTGCTGCTGTTCCCCGCCTTCGAAGCCCTCAAGCAGGACTGGCGCGACGCGGCGGCGCTGCTCGGCGCCGGCACCTGGCAGTACTGGCGGCACATCGGCCTGCCGGTGCTCAGCCCGGCGCTGGTTGGTACCTTCATCATCCTGCTGGCCAACGCCCTGGGCGCCTACGCCACCGTGTATGCCCTTACCGTCGGCAATTTCAACGTGGTGCCGGTGCGCATCGCCGCCCTGGTGTCCGGCGACATCTATCTGGAGCCCAACCTGGCCGCGGCGCTGGCCATGCTGCTGGTGGCCTTCATGACCCTGATCACCCTCGTCCATCAGTGGCTGCTACGGCGGAGTCGGCATGTCCAGAACTGAGCGCCTCTATCACCGGACAGTGGTCTGGATCCTGTTCCTGATCCTGCTCACGCCCCTGGCCGCGACCCTCGTCTATTCCCTGTCCACCCAATGGTCGGCGACCCTGCTGCCGGCGGGCTTCACCTTCAAGTGGTACCTGCAGCTGTGGAGCGAGCCGCGCTTTCTCGCCGCCTTCGGTCGCTCCCTGGCGATCTGCTTTGGCGCCCTGGCGCTGTCCTGCGTGCTGATCCTGCCGGCCATGTTCGCCGTCGCCTATCACTTTCCGCGACTGGATGCGCTGATGAACGTGCTGATCCTGCTGCCCTTCGCCGTACCGCCGGTGGTCTCGGCGGTCGGTCTGTTGCAGCTCTACGCGAGCGGTCCGCTGCCGCTGACCGGCACGCCCTGGATCCTGGTGTTCTGCTACTTCACCATCGCCCTGCCCTTCATGTATCGCGCCATCAGCAATAACCTCCAGGCGCTGAATCTGCGCGACCTGATGGACGCCGCCCACCTGCTCGGCGCCAGCTCCTGGCGCGCCGCCCTGCTGGTGGTGCTGCCCAATCTGCGCACCGGACTGATGGTGGCGCTGTTCCTGTCCTTCTCCTTTCTCATCGGCGAATTCGTCTTCGCCAACCTGCTGGTGGGAACGCGCTACGAGACGCTGCAGATCTATCTCTACAACCTGCGCAACGGCAGCGGCCACCTGACCAGCGCCCTGGTGATCTCCTACTTCCTCGCGGTCCTGCTGCTGACCTGGATCGCCAATCGCCTGAATCGGGAGCGGACATGAGCTATCTCGCGGTCAAGGGACTGCACAAGCGCTACGGCGCCAACACCCTGTTCACCGACATCGACTTCCATGCCGAACAGGGCGAACTGGTGACCCTGCTCGGCCCCTCGGGCTGCGGCAAGTCCACCCTGCTGCGCTGCCTGGCCGGACTCACCGAGGTCGACCGCGGCAGCATCGTGCTGGCCGGCCAGGACATCACCCGGCTGCCACCGCAGCGCCGCGGCATCGCCATGGTGTTCCAGAGCTACGCGCTGTTTCCCAACATGACGGTGGAGCAGAACGTCACCTTCGGCCTGCGCATGCAGCGCCTGGCACGGGACGAGGTGCAGCAGCGCGTGCAGGAGGTCCTGACCCTGGTGGAACTGCAGGGCTTCGCCACGCGCTATCCACACCAGCTCTCCGGTGGCCAGTGCCAGCGGGTGGCCCTGGCCCGCTCGCTGATCGTGCGGCCGCGGCTGCTGCTGCTGGACGAACCCCTCTCGGCGCTGGATGCCCGCATCCGTCGCCACCTGCGCGAGCAGATTCGCGCCATCCAGCAGGAGCTGGGCCTGACCACGGTATTCGTCACCCACGACCAGGAAGAAGCCCTCACCCTGTCCGATCGCATCGTGCTGATGCGCGAGGGGCGCATCGTCCAGAGCGGCGATGCCGAGACCCTCTACACCGCGCCGGTGGATGCCTTCGCCGCCGGCTTCATCGGCAACTACAACCTGCTCAGCGCCGACCAGGCCAGCCGGCTGTTCGGCCAGACCTTCCAGGGACAGGTGGCGATTCGACCCGAGGCCATAAGGCTTGGCGTCGCCGGTGGTTTCAGTGGCCGTATCGTCGGCCACAGCCTGCTGGGCAACGTGATCCGCTACCGGATCGCCACCGAAGCCTGCGAACTCAATGTCGACGTTCTCAACCATGGCCCTTCGGCCTTGCAGGCGAACGGCACAGCCGTCACCCTGGCCGTCGATTCCGACAGCCTGAGAGAAGTGGCATGACCCTGGCGATTTTCGATCTCGACGAAACCCTTATCGACGGTGACTGTTCCAGCCTCTGGAGCCAGCAGATGGGCGTGCTCGGCTGGGTCGACCGCGAGTCCTTCGTGCGGCGCGACAGCGAGCTGATGGCGGCCTACGCCCAGGGCGAACTGGCCATGGAAGACTACATGGCCTTCCACCTCGAACCCCTGGTGGGCCGTAGGCCCGAAGAGGTGGATTTCGAGGTCGGTCCCTGGGTCGAGGACGTCATCGAACCGCTGATCTTCAGCGACGCCATGAAATGCATCGCCGCCCACCGCGCCGCTGGTGACCGGGTGATCATCGTCTCGGCCTCCGGGGTGCATCTGGTGGAGCCCATCGCCGAACGCCTGGGCGTGGAAGAGGTGCTGGCCATCGACCTGCAGGTCAGCCACGGCGTCTACAGCGGCCAGGTGGAAGGTGTCATGACCTTTCGCGAAGGCAAGCTGACCCGGCTGCTGGAACTGCTCGGCGGCGACCGTAGCCTGCTGGCTACCGCCAGCTTCTACTCCGATTCGCGCAACGACCTGCCGCTGCTCGAAGCGGTGGGCAAGCCGCACGCGGTCAACCCGGATCCGGTACTGCGCGAACGCGCGGCACAGGCCGGTTGGCCGATCCTGAGCTGGCGCTAACTCGCATCGCGGCCACTCCTCAGGTTGCCGCCGTCTTCGTAGGTTAGGTTGAGACGGCTCCATCGTCGAAGCCCAACGTCGCCGGCTCGAGGCGACACCTGTTGGGCTTCGCTGCGCTCAACCCAACCTACGACCGTTCCTATGGGTTGCCGGCGTCTTCGTAGGTTGGGTTGAGACGGCTCCATCGTCGAAGCCCAACGTCGCCGGCTCCGAGCGAGCGCTGTTGGGCTTCGCTGCGCTCAGCCCAACCTACGGCCGTTCCTCCGGGTTGCCGGCGTCTTCGTAGGTTGGGTTGAGACGGCTTTATCATCGTCGAAGCCCAACAATGCCGGCTCCGAGCGAGCCCTGTTGGGCTTCGCTGCGCTCAAGCCAACCTACGAACGCGCCCACAGGTTGCCGCCGTCCTCGTAGGTTGGGTTGAGACGGCTTTATCGTCGAAGCCCAACAATGTCGGCTCCAGGCAACACCTGTTGGGCTTCGCTGCGCTCAACCCAACCTACGGCGGACCGTACGAGCGGCCGCAGTAGCCGCGGTATCGATGCCTAGAAGGTCACTCCAGCCCCTCGTCCAGCACCAGCACCACCTTGCCATTCACCTCATTGCTTTCCAGGGCGGCAAAGGCGGCTTCGGCGTTCTGGGCGGCGAAGCGGCGTTCCAGATTGACGTTCAGCTTGCCTTCGGCAAACAGCGGCCAGACCCTGGCTTCCAGGGATCTCATGGTCTTCGCCTTGAATTCCACGGATCGGTTGCGCAGGGTCGAGCCGATGATGCGGATGCGCTTGCCCAGCACCTTGCCCAGATCCATCTCGGCCTGACGACCGCCCATGAGGCCGATCAGCACCCAGCGTCCATCCTGGCCCAGCAGGTCCAGGTTGAGCGACGCATAATTCGCCCCCACCGGATCGAGGATGACGTGGAAGGGAGCGAAATCGCGCAGGCCTTCCAGATCGGTCTTGCGCAGCACCCCGCCCTCGGCGCCGAGGCGCTCGCAATGCGCCAGGCGATCCTGGGAACCGACACTGACCCAGCAGGGATTGCCGAAGGCCTTGCACAGCTGGATGGCGGCCGAACCGACACCGCTGGCACCAGCATGCAGCAGCACCTTTTCGCCCGGCTGCAGCGCCGCCAGATCGAACAGGTTGCTCCAGGCGGTCGCCCAGACCTCGGGCAGCGCCGCGGCCTCGATCAGCGACAGCCCTTCCGGCACGGAAGCGGCCTGGCGCCCATCCACCACCACCTCGCTGGCCATCCCGCCGCCGGCCAGCAGTGCGCAGACGCGATCACCCACCTGCCAGCGCGAATCCGCGGTGGTCTCGCTGACCACCCCGGCGCATTCGAGGCCCAGGGTCGCCGGCGCGCCGGGTGGCGGCGGATAGTTGCCGGCCAGTTGCAGCAGGTCGGCACGATTGAGACCGGCGGCCGCCACCTTGATGCGAATTTCCCCGGGCGCCAGAGCGCGAGCGCTCAGTGACTGCCATTCCAGTTGCCCTTCGATACCTTGCAATGCGTTCACGGTGCCTCCATAGTGGCTCAGGCTTTGACGAAAAGCGCCTGCGCCGGCGGGTTCTGCGGGAGTCGAGCGGACCGGAAGACGCGGGGCTGTCACAGCCTTCCCCTCCGATCGCCGCTACCCTTCAGACCGCCGTCAGACGACTTTCGTCAGCGCCCGTCATACTTCCCCTGGCCGCGGAACCGCCCGGGCCGGGAAGGGCCTATAGCCTATTCCTTTCCGTGCATTAGTCGAATACACATGAAGCAGCTCTTGTCCCGTACCGCCCTCGTTGTCCTGCTTGGCGTCAGCGCAACGCCCCTCTTCGCCAAGCCCAACGCGCCGGTAGGCGCCGAGAAACTGCAACCCGACCGCGACCAGGTCATCGCCAGCCTCAACATCGTCGAACTGCTCAAGCGGCACCACTACAGCAAGCCGCCGCTCAACGATGCCCAGTCGATCAAGATCTACGACAGCTATCTGAAGATGCTTGATCCCGGCCGGCTGTATTTCAATGCCGCCGACATCCGCGAATTCGATGCCTCGCGCACCCGTTTCGACGACTACCTCAAGCAGGGCAATCTCGAACCGGGCTTCGCCATCTACCGCCGTTATGCCCAGCGCATGACCGAGCGGCTGAACTACGGCATTGGCCTGCTCAACGCCGGCATCGGCAAGCTCGACTTCAGTGTCGACGAGTCCTTCAACACCAATCGCGAGAAGGCGGCCTGGCCGGCGGACACCGCCGCGCTGGACGATCTCTGGCATCGCAAGCTCAAGGACGAGGTGCTGCGCCTGCGGCTGTCCGGCAAGACCGACCAGCAGATCCAGCAGCAGCTGACCAAGAGGTACAAGAATCAGCTGGCGCGCCTCAACCAGACCCGTGGCGAAGACGTCTTCCAGACCTACATCAACGCCTTCGCCGAGTCCTACGACCCGCACACCCAGTATCTCTCGCCGGAAAGCGCGGAGAACTTCGACATCAACATGAGCCTGTCGCTGGAAGGCATCGGTGCGGTGCTGCAGAACGACAACGACTACGTGCAGATCCTGCGCCTGGTCCCGGCCGGCCCTGCCGACAAGTCCAAGCAGATCGCTCCGGCCGACAAGATCGTCGGCGTCGCCCAGGGTGACGGCGAAATGGTCGATGTCATCGGCTGGCGCCTCGACGAGGTGGTCAAGCTGATCCGCGGGCCCAAGAACTCCAAGGTGCGCCTGGAGATCATCCCGGCGAGCAATGCGCCGAACGACCAGAAGACCAAGATCGTCACCATCACCCGCGAAGCGGTCAAGCTCGAAGAGCAGGCGGCGCAGAAGCACGTGATCGACGTGCCCCACGAGGGCAAGCACTACAAGCTCGGCGTGATCGACGTGCCGGCGTTCTACCTGGACTTCAAGGCCTATCGCGCGGGCGATCCGAACTACAAGAGCACCACGCGTGACGTGAAGAAGCTCATCGGCGAGCTGCAGAAGGAAAAGGTCGACGGCATCGTCCTCGACCTGCGCAACAACGGTGGTGGCTCGCTGCAGGAAGCCACCGAGCTGACCGGGCTGTTCATCGATCAGGGTCCCACCGTGCTGGTGCGCAATGGTGACGGCAAGGTCGAGGTGCTGGCCGACGACGAAGGCGGCGCCTTCTACAAGGGCCCCCTGACCGTGCTGGTCAATCGCCTGTCCGCTTCGGCCTCGGAGATCTTCGCCGGCGCCATGCAGGACTATCACCGCGCGCTGATCGTCGGCGGCCAGACCTTCGGCAAGGGCACCGTGCAGACCATCCAGCCGCTGAACCATGGCGAGCTGAAGCTGACCATCGCCAAGTTCTATCGCGTCTCCGGCCAGAGCACCCAGCATCAGGGCGTACTGCCGGACATCGATTACCCGGCGGTGGTGGACACCAAGCAGATCGGCGAGAGCGCCCTGCCCGACTCCATGCCCTGGGACACCATCGCCCCGGCGGTGACCGGCCTGAGCAATCCCTTCGCCAACTACCTGCCGGAACTGGTCAAGCGCCATGACGTGCGGGTGCAGAAGGATCCCGACTTCATCTTCGCTCGCGAGCGGCTGAAGCTGGCCCAGGAGCTGGCGGCGGACACCACCGTCAGCCTCAACGAGCAGAAGCGCCGGGCCGAGCAGACCGCCCTGGACAATCGCCAGCTGGCCATGGAAAACCAGCGGCGCCAGGGCAAGGGTGAAGCCCCGCTCAAGGAGCTGAAGAAGATCGACGAGGACAACCCGGCGATCGACGACGACAAGACCAAGCCGCAGGACGACGCCTACCTGATGGAGTCGGGTCATGTGCTGCTGGACTATCTCGACCTGAGCCAGACGCCACCCAAGCGCTGACATCAAAGCGTCATATCTCTGTCGTGAAATGCCCGGGGGTCGCCAAGTGCGACCCCCGGGCATTTTCGTTTCTGGGTTCCTGCAGGCTAACCATGACGCTTAACGACCAGGCTGGGGTGTTGGATCGCATTCTCGCCAACCGCGAGTTGCATTCGCTCTTTCAGCCCATCGTTTCGCTGAGCGAGCGACGCATCCTGGGCTACGAGGCGCTCATTCGTGGCGCCTCCAATACTCCGCTGCAATCCCCGCTGCCCCTCTATGCCACCGCGCGCCAGGCCGGTCGGCTGTCCGAACTGGAAATCGCCGCCCGCCAGCAGTCCTGCCAGCCCTTTCGCGAACTGGCCCTGGATGGCCTGCTGTTTCTCAATGTCTGCCCGGAAACACTGCTGGAGCCGGCGCATCAGTCGGGCCAGACCCTCAAGCTGCTGCAGCGTCTGGGGCTCTCGCCGGCCCAGGTGGTGATCGAACTGACCGAACAGGCGCCCATCGATGACTTCGCGCTGCTGGCCACCGCCCTGCACCACTACCGTGCCATGGGCTTCTCCATCGCCCTCGACGATCTGGGCGCAGGCTATTCCAGCCTCCGGCGCTGGTCGGAGTTGCGCCCGGATTTCGTCAAGATCGATCGGCACTTCATCGAATCCATCCACCGCGATGCGGTGAAACGCGAATTCGTCGGCTCCATCCTGAAGATGGCCGAAGCCTCCCGGGCCCAGGTGATCGCCGAGGGCATCGAGACCCACGAAGAGCTGTCGACCCTGGCGAGCATGGGCGTCGATCTGGTACAGGGCTATCTGCTGGGCCGCCCGACGGCGGCCCCACCGCGCGAGATCCAGACCCTGCTGCCGGTGATAACCACCCGCAGCTCCGACTTCGCCGAGGAAGCGACCACCGTCGCCAGCCTCAGGGTCGAGCAGGTCGCGGTCGGCCAGGACATGCTGATCCCCGAGGTGCTGGAGCGCTTCCGCCTGCAACCCAGCCTCAATACCCTGGCGGTGGTGGACGAGGACGATCGCCCGGTGGGCATCGTTCATCATCACGAGCTGAGTTCGGCGCTGCTCAAGCCTTTCGCCCACGAGGTGTTCGCGCGCAAGCCCATCGCCCGGCTGATGAGCCAGGATTTCCTGGCCACCGAAACCAACCAGTCGCTGCAGCAGGTCAGCCGCCTGCTCACCGCGCGGGCACGCCAGCGCATCGAAGAGGATTTCATCATCACCGAGGGCGGCCGCTATGTCGGGGTCGGTCGGGTGATGGATGTCCTGCGGCTGATCACCGAGCAGCGCATCCAGCAGGCCAAGCACGCCAACCCCCTCACCCAGCTGCCCGGCAACGTGCCCATCCAGCAGTGCCTCACGCGCCTGCTGGATCAGCAGCGCGAAGCCGTGGTGTGCTACGTCGACATCGATGGCTTCAAGCCCTTCAACGATCTCTATGGCTACGCCAAGGGCGACGAGGTGTTGCTCTCCCTGGCGCAGACCCTCTCCGAACGCCTGGATCCGCAACAGGACTTCGTCGGCCATATCGGTGGCGACGACTTTCTGGTGGTGCTGGGTTCCGCGGACTGGCGCCAGCGACTCAACGGCCTGATGGCAGGCTTCCAAGAGCGCTGCCGGCACTTCTATCGCAGCGAGCACCTGGAAGCCGGCTGCTTTCTCGCCTACGACAGAGACGGCCGCCGCCGCGAGTATCCGCTGCTGTCGCTGTCATTGGGGGTCGTGGAGCTGGACAAGGAGGCCGGCAAGCGGGTGGATGCCAGCGGCCTGGCCGGCCTCGCCTCGGAAGCCAAGCGCAATGCCAAGAGGGTACCCGGCTACAGCCTGCATCTGATGCGGGCCTGAATCCTATTCGAGGCGATGGTCGGGATAGCGGTGGTCGAACACCCGGGTCACCTCGGCCGCGTGCCAGCTGACTGCATCGCTCACCGGCGGCGAGCCGTCCAGGACACCCAGGCGCAGGGCGCAGTCGAAGAAACCTTCACGAGGGATGCGCGTACCGCTCTGGCTCACCACCAGGGCACTGCGCAGCGGCCGGCCCTCGCGACGATCAAGGGCCGCCAGGTACTCCAACGCCGTGGTCAGGGTCACCATCGCCGGCTGGGGCAGTCCCAGCCGTTCGATCACCGAACGATAGGTCAGCAGGCTGCGGCTGCGCCGCGCACTTTCCAGTTCATCCAGCAAGGCCAGCCAGTGCTGGCGACTGATGCGTACGCTCAAGCCGTTCAGTCCCGCAGCTGATCGAGGGCGACACCCGCCGCCGGCCGTTCGTGCCGGTCGGGCAGCGCGGCCAGGGCCGCCTGCTGACTCGCGGTACGGTTGGCGCGCCAGGCCCGGAAGCCGTCCAGCTCGTCGCTGCAGGCCTTGCCGACCCAGGCCAGGACCGCGAGGTCGTCGAGCAGACCGAACATGGGTACCCAGTCGGGAATGAGGTCGATGGGCAGGAGGAAATAGACCAGGCCGCCGGCCACGGTCAGCAGCGTCTTGCGGCTGACCCCGCGGTACTCGCCACGCCACCAGGCCAGCAGCAACTGATGGAACAGCCCCAGGGTCTCACGGGCCTCGCCCAGCTTGAGTCCACGCTTGCTGGTCTTGCGCGCGACGCCGAGCAGCAGCGCCGGCAGGCGACCGCGGATCAGCAGGCGCTGGGCGATACCAAGATAGCGATCAAAATTCTTCGGCGGCTTCATGGACACCTCGAGCAATGGAGAACGATGGGCAGCGCCCCCTTTGGCACAGGGCTTTGCATCCCAGCTTTGATCGCACCGCTGCGTCAGGGTTTCCCGCCGCGCAACGTAAAACGCCCTGCAAGGCAGGGCGTCTGGTACAGCGGGAGCGGCTTACTTCTTGGCCGGGGCCTTTTCGGCAGCGGCCGGCGCATCGGCAGCCGGAGCGACCGGGGCGTCTTCGGCGTCCGCGGCAGCGGCGTCCTTGATGCCGAGCAGTTCCAGATCGAACACCAGCACAGAGTTGGCCGGGATCGCCGGGCTCGGGCTCTGGGCGCCGTAGGCCAGCTCGGAGGGGATGTACAGCTTGATCTTCTCGCCGACGTGCATCAGTTGCAGCGCCTCGACCCAACCCGGAATCACGCCGTTGACCGGCAGGTCGATCGGGGTGCCACGCTTGATGGAGCTGTCGAACACGGTGCCGTCGACCAGCTTGCCCTCGTAGTGCACGGTGACCACGTCGGTGGGCTTGGGCTGCGGGCCGTCGGCCTTCTTGACCACTTCGTACTGCAGGCCGGAAGCGGTGGTGATCACGCCAGGCTTCTTGCCGTTCTCTTCGAGAAACTTCTTGCCCGCCTTGGCGTTGTCTTCGCTGACCTTGGTCATCTTCTCTTCGGCGCGCTTCTGCAGGGCGGCGAAGGCTTCGGTCAGCTGCTGATCGGTCAGCTTCTGGTCCTTCTTGCCAACGGCGTCCTCGATACCCAGGGCAACAGCCTTGGGATCCAGGTCATCGATGCCTTCCTGGGCCAGACTTTTGCCCATGTTCAGGCCGATGCCGTAGGACGCCTTCTGGGCCGGGCTTTCCAGCTCGACCTTGGGCTTGGAGTCGCAGCCGCTCAGAACCAGACCCACCAGGGCCACCGCTGCTGCCAACCGATACTGTTTCATGTTGATTCCTTATCCGTGCGCATTGTGCGCGTTCAAATAACTGATCGAGCTTACAAGGAGACCTGCTCGCTTGCCATCGTCAGGCCTCTAAATGGCTGCAAAGGATAAGATTTCAAGCTTAGGTCTGCCTGAACATCGCGTGAACGAGCGGCGGGCCGCCCCTGCGACGTCTTGTCCGGGGTGCCCGAGCAGTGGCGACCGACGCGAGTCCAGGCGCTAGACTAGCGCCTTCTTCAGTGCCTGCCAGAGACCTCCATGTTCGAGCCCAACGATCTGAATCGCCCGCCCCTCGACCTCGCCCGCGAATCGCGCAAGGCCGCCGGCTATGGCCTGCTGTACTCGGTGCTGCTGGCGATCGGCATCCTGCTCTATCACCACTGGGTGCCCAGCGCCTTCCCCGGCAGCCTCCTGGAAATGTCCCTGGCGCTGCCCATCATCCTGTTCGCCGGCAGCGCCGTGTACTACCTGAACATGGTGCGCAAGTGCGAACGCCTGCAGCGCGAGGAAGACGAAAAAGCCGGCCAGGGCAAGGCCAAGCGCCGCTAGCCGCGCTGAACGTCGCCGCCCGCGCCCGGTCGATTGCAGACCACGACCGGCGCTGGAGGCGCGATGCTGACCATCACCGATTTGCACAAGAGTTATCCGACGCCCCAGGGGCCGCTGCCGGTCCTGCGCGGCGTGGACCTCAGCCTGGCGCGGGGCGCGAGTCTGGCGCTCATGGGCGAATCCGGCAGTGGCAAGAGCACCCTGCTGCACCTGGTCGCCGGTCTCGACCGGCCTGACCGAGGCGATATCCAGGCCGCGGGCCGGGCACTCGCCAGTCTCAACGAGCGCGCTCTGGCCGCCTGGCGTCGCGAGGGCATCGGGCTGATCTTCCAGCAATTCAATCTGATCGCCAGTCTGACGGTGGCCGACAATCTCGCTTTCCAGGCGCGACTGGCCGGGCGCCATGATCCGCGCTGGCAAGCCGAGCTGGCCGAACGCCTGGGCCTGATCGCCCTGCTGGAACGCTATCCGGAACAGCTGTCCGGTGGCCAGCAGCAACGCGTGGCCCTCGGCCGGGCGCTCGCCTCCCGGCCACCCCTGCTGCTCGCCGATGAACCCACTGGCAATCTCGACGAAGCCAGCGGGGACCAGGCCCTCGCCCTGTTGCTGGAACTGGTGGCCGAGACCGGCAGCAGCCTGCTGATGGTGACCCACAGCGCGCGTATCGCCAGTCATCTCGATTGTACCCTGCAACTGGAACGCGGACGTCTCGGCGGCGCGGCCGTGAGCCAGCCATGAGGCTGCTCTACTGGAGTCTGCACAGCCTGGTCAGTCACTGGCGGCGCCATCCGCTGCAACTCGCCGGCCTGGTCGCCGGCCTGTGGCTGGCGACCGCGCTGCTGACCGGCGTGCTGGCGCTCAATGCCCAGGCCCGCCAGAGCTATGCCCAGGCCCGCGCCCTCTTCGGCGCCGACCAGTCGGGTCTTGAAGCCCGCGACGGCAAGCGCTTTCCCCAGTCGCTGTTCGTCGAACTGCGCCGCCAGGGCTGGCCGGTATCGCCCGTCCTGCAGGGGCGCCTGACCCTGGCCGAGCGCGAGGGCGCCCTGCCACTGCTGGGCATCGAACCGGTCAGTCTGCCGAGCGATCGGGGCGTGGCGGCCAGCGCACCGCCCGAGGCCCTGTTCGACTTCCTCAGTCCGACCGGGACCACCTGGATCGCGCCGGAAACGCTGCGTGGATGGCGGCTGCAGGCCGGCGAGGTGCTGCATCGCGCCGATGGCCTGGCGCTGCCACCGTTGCAGCCGCGTCCCGGCCTGGCGCCCGGCACCCTGGTCCTGGACATCGGCCAGGCCCAGCGTCTGCTGGATGCGCCAGACCAGCTCTCCCGGCTGATCCTGCCAAAGACCTTCCAGCGTGCCCTGCCCACCCTGGACGGGGTCAATCTGCAACGGGTGGAGAACGACCAGGGCGCCGAACTGGACCGCCTGACCGACAGCTTCCACCTCAACCTCCTGGCGCTCGGCCTGCTGGCCTTCGCCGTCGGCCTGTTCATCGTCCATGCCGCGACCGGGCTGGCGCTGGAACAGCGCCGGGCCCTGCTGCGGACCCTGCGCGCCTGTGGCCTGTCGGCCGCGACCCTGGTGCTGGCGCTGACCCTGGAGCTGGCGCTGATCGCCCTGGTGGCGGGCGCCCTGGGGGTTGCCAGTGGCTATCTTCTGGCCGCCCTGTTGCTGCCCGATGTGGCGGCCAGCCTGCGCGGCCTCTACGGCGCCGAGATCGCCGGCAGCCTGACCCTGAGTCCAGCCTGGTGGCTCGCCGGCGTCGGCCTCAGCCTCGGGGGTGCCCTGCTGGCCGGTGCCGATGGTCTATGGCGCGCGGCGCGGCTACCGCTGCTGGCCCTGGCCCAGGGCGAGGCCTGGCGCGCCGCCCATGGCCGCTGGCTGCGTCGCCAGGCGCTGGGTGCCCTGCTGGTGGGCCTGGCGGCGCTGGTCCTCTGGCTGGGCGGCAACAGCCTGGCCAGCGGCCTGGCCCTGCTTGGTTGCCTGCTGCTGGCTGCCGCGCTGGCGTTGCCGCCGGTGCTGAGCGCCTTGCTGGATCTCTTGCTGAAGCGGGCAAGGCGGCCGCTTTCGCGCTGGTTTCTGGCCGACGCCCGGCAGCAGTTGCCCGGACTGTCCCAGGCGCTGATGGCGTTGTTGCTGGCCCTGGCGGCCAATGTCGGCGCCGGCAGCATGACCGAGGGTTTTCGCCGCACCTTCGATGGCTGGCTCGACCAGCGCCTGGCCGCCGAACTCTATCTGCGCCCGCAGGACGCCGCCCAGGCGGCGACCCTGCTCGACTGGCTGCCCCGACAGCCCAGCGTACGCGCGGTACTGCCGGTGTACGAACAGGAGACAGGGATTCAAGGCCAGCCGTCCACCCTGAGCGGTATCCTCGACGCCGATCTCTATCGGCGACACTGGCCGCTGCTCGATGCCGGCGACGAGGCCTGGACGCCGTTCTTCGCCGGTGACGGCCTGATGCTCAGCGAGCAACTGGCCCGCCGCCTGGGGGTGGTCAAGGGCCAACGGGTGGAGCTGCAGGGTAGCCAGGGTCGCTGGTCCGCCCCGGTGCTCGCCACCTATGCCGACTATGGCAATCCGCGCGGCCACCTGCTGCTGCCCCAGGCCCGGCTGCGGGCGCTGTGGCCGGATGCCGCCCTGGTGCGTATCGTCGTCCGCATGGCGCCGGCGCAGGTGGAGGCCCTGCGCAGCCAGCTGCAGCAGCGCTTCGGGCTGGACGCCAGTCACTCCATCGACCAGGGTCAGCTGCGGCGCTATGCCGACCAGGTCTTCGAGCGCACCTTCAGCGCCACTGCGGCGCTCAATGCCCTGACCCTGGCGGTGGCCGGTCTCGCCCTGTTCATCGCCCTGCTCGGCCAGGCGCAACGCCGTCTCGGCCAGTTCGCGCCGCTCTGGGCGCTGGGCATCGAGCGTCCTCGGCTGATCCTGCTCAGTCTGGGCCAGTTGCTGGGACTCGCCCTGCTGACCTTGGCGCTGGCCATCCCGTTGGGCATCCTGCTCGCCTGGTGCCTGGTGGCGGTGGTGAATGTCCAGGCTTTCGGCTGGCGATTGCCACTGCAGGTCTTTCCGCGCCAGTTGCTGGCGCTCTCCGCCATTGCCCTGCTGGCGACCCTGCTGGCGGCCGCCTGGCCCCTGCTTCGGCTGCAGCGCAGTCAACCACTGGATCTGCTGCGAGAACTCGGTAATGAACGCTAAGGTCCTGCTGGTCGCATTCCTGCTGCTCACCGGTTGCGACGAGCAGCCGCCGTCCGCGGGCTTCGCCGGCCTCGGCCAGGGCAGCGAGAACTTCGCCGCGGTGGTGCCGGGCAAGGTCTTCAGCTTTCCGGCCGATCACGGCGCCCACCCGGATTTCCGCATCGAATGGTGGTACGTCACCGCCAATCTCAGCGATGCCCAGGGCCATCAATACGGCGTGCAATGGACGCTGTTCCGCAGTGCCCTGCGCCCCGGCGCCGACCAGCCCGGCTGGAGCAACGGCAACCTCTGGCTGGGCCATGCCGGTCTTACCAGCGAAACTCGCCAGTTCTCCGCCCAGACCCAGGGCCGCGGCGGCATCGGCCAGGCCGGGGTGACCGCCGCACCCTTTTCCGCCTGGATCGACGACTGGCGGCTGAGCGGAGACCTGAGCGGACGTGCCGAGGTTCAGGCCCAGGGTCCGGGCTTCGCCTATCGGCTGGAACTCGCCGCCACCGGTCCGCTGGTGCTCCAGGGCGAAGGCGGGGTGAGTCGCAAATCCGCCAGCGGCCAGGCGTCCTACTACTACAGCCAGCCCTTCTTCCAGGCCGAAGGCGAGCTGCAGATCGAAGGCCGGCGCGTGCCGGTCAAGGGCCTGGCCTGGCTGGACCGCGAATGGAGCAGCCAGCACCTGGCCGCGGACCAGCTCGGCTGGGACTGGTTTTCCCTGCATCTGGACGACGGTCGCCAACTGATGCTCTATCGCCTGCGCCAGGCCGACGGCCAGCACTATCTGTTCGGCAACCTGATCAGCGCCGACGGCCACAACCAGCCCCTGCAACCCGGCGATATCCGCCTGGCACCGGAGTCCACCCACAGCGTCGCCGGACGCGAGGTGCCGGTACGCTGGTCCATCGCCCTGCCGGGGCGGCAGCTCGATCTGCATATCGCGGCGGTCAACCCCGATGCCTGGATGGCCCTGGGCACGCCCTACTGGGAAGGTCCGGTCAGGGTGGAGGGCAGCGCCAAGGGGGTGGGCTATCTGGAAATGACGGGGTACTGATAAAAGCTGCGAAACGCGCCCTGACCGCATCTCGCATCGGAACTCCCACCCCTGCTCCCGCCTCGAATCCTTACCTACCCCTGCCGTCGCGCAGGGCTCGTTAGCGTGATAACCGAGGTGTGTCGATGAATGTCAAAGAGCTGAATCAGCAGGTCAAGGCCGGCGCGGTCAAGGAAGTCAATCTGTTGTCCATGGAAGGCGGCTCCTACGTCATCCATGCCCTGGTGGAAGGCACCTCGGTACCGGTCGCCGACGACAAGGGCGCGACCCTGCACGTGGCCTCAGTGGAAGAAGCCCGGCGTATCCTCGACGACGTCAAGGAGGTGCGCCTGTTCATCGCCCAGCCAGCGGTCTATGAAGAGATGGTCGGCCAGCCGGTGAGCCAGACCGACTCCCGCGAAGAGATCCCGCTGCGCTCGAAGATCGAGAATCGCTGAGCCGCACTCCTCTGCCGTCGCCGGCTGCCGACGGCGACGCCTCCCCGTCATGACAAAGACCTCCCCGACCGGCGTCATTCCCTAGCGATCTGGCCATGCCACGTACCCGTCCAGGGCCTATTGTTATATTATAACAATTTTACGCTCGCTTGAGGATAACGCCATGTCCGTTGCCAGTCCTGCCCATGCGCCTGCCCGCTCCAACGAAGAGATCGCCTGCCTCGCCGGGGCCAAGGCTGCGCTGCACACCTGGGCGGCGACCGTCGCCACCCGCGATGTGGAAGCGATTCTTGCGCTCTATGCGCCCGACGCCATCCTGGTGCCGACGCTTTCCAACGAGGTGCGGGACAGCGAGGACAGCCGGCGCGAATATTTCCGCAATTTCCTCGCCAACGAGGGGCTGGTGTGCGACGTGGAGATCTTCAAGAAGAGGGTCAGCAGCAAACTCAGCACCGTGGTGGTCGGCGGCCTCTATGTCTTCCACTATCGCGATGGCGAGCAGGTCATCAGTGTGCCCGCACGCTTTCTCTTCACCTTCGAGCAGATCGACGGCCGCTGGCTGATCACCGGCCACCATTCCTCCCGAGAGGCCTGATCCAGAGCGGTTGCATTTTGTAAAACTGCAATCCTTGCCGAATGTGCGCGAGTTCGAAATCCTGTCCTGGTGACCCGGGCCCCTCTGACGGTATGTGCCGCCATGTCGAGTCATAGTCTTGAAACTTGACTAAGGAGGGGCTCATGAACGCCCTGCATGCATTCTTCTTCGCCGACTTCCTCGGCACCGCCACCTGGATGTGGCTGACCTTCTTCGCCGTCGTCATCGCCCTGCTGGCCTTCGATCTGGGTGTCCTCCACAAGGAGAACAAGCCCATCGAGGTCAAGGAGAGCCTGCTGCTGTCCGCCGGCTACATCACCGCGGGCCTGCTGTTCGCCCTCTTCGTCTGGCAGCTCAAGGGCGCCGACGCCAGTCTCGACTACGTTACCGGCTTCCTGATCGAGAAGTCGCTGTCCATGGATAACGTCTTCCTCATGGCGGTGATCTTCGGCTTCTTCGCCATCCCGCGGGAATACCAGCACCGGGTGCTGTTCTGGGGCATTCTCGGGGTGATCGTGCTGCGCGCCATCATGATCGGCCTGGGCGCCGCCCTGATCCACCAGTTCGACTGGATCCTCTATGTCTTTGGCGCCTTCCTGGTGATCACCGGGGTCAAGATGCTGTTCGCCAAGGTGGACGAAGAGCCCAAGCTCGACGACAACTTCTTCATCAAATTCCTGCGCAAGAAGCTGCGGGTGACCGACGAGCTGCACGGCCAGCATTTCTTCGTGCGCCAGCCCGATGCCAGCGGCAAGACGGTGCTCTGGGTGACGCCGATGTTCCTGGCGCTGATCGTGATCGAGTGCGCCGACCTGGTGTTCGCGGTGGACAGCGTGCCGGCGATCTTCGCCATCACCCAGGATCCCTTCATCGTCTACACCTCCAACGTCTTCGCCATCCTCGGCCTGCGCGCCCTGTACTTCGCCCTGGCGGCGATGATCCATCGCTTCGCCTATCTCAAGTACGCCCTGGCGCTGGTACTGGTGTTCATCGGCTGCAAGATCTTCCTGGTGGGCATCATCGGCAAGATCCCCCCGGCGATCTCCCTGAGCGTGACCCTGGGCCTGCTGGCCGGTGGCGTGCTGGTGTCGCTGTACAAGACCCGCAGCGAGGCCAAGCCCACCGCTGTGGGTCATGAACCGCGCGACTCCCTGAACAGGCCTTCGTGAAGGAGCGGACGACCATAACTACCAGAGCCATCCTCGGACTCGCCGGCATCCTCCTGCTACTCGGTCTCGGCGGTTGCGACAGTGCCGAGAAGGCGGCGGACAGCTTCGCCGCCAAGGTGGAAGAAGCCGCCCGTGAACAGGCGCGGGAAACCCTCGGCGGCACCCTCGACGAGCTGAACAGGAAGGTCGACGAGGCCCAAAATCAGGGCCGCGCCTGGCTGGATCAGCACCGGCCGAAGCAGGAGACGGAAGAGGCAGCACCGCCCAAGGCCAACCGGCCGGTGGAGGGCGTCGAAGCCTGAGCCTTCAGCCATGCCCGCAGGTTGGGTTGAGACGGCTCCCTCGTCGAAGCCCAACAGGGGCCGCACCGACGCGAGGCCTGTTGGGCTTCGCTGACGCTTAACCAACCTACGAGAGGTCATCCAGAGGCGAGGATCGTAGGTTGGGTTGAGACGGCTCCCTCGTCGAAGCCCAACAGGAGCCGCACCGACGCTAGGCTGTTGGGCTTCGCTGACGCTCAACCCAACCTACGACGGGTCATCCAGCGGATGATCGTAGGTTGGGCTGAGACAGCTCCCTCGTCGAAGCCCAACAGGGGCCGCACCGACGCGAGGCCTGTTGGGCTTCGCTGACGCTCAACCCAACCTACGACAGGTCATCCAGAGGCGAGGATCTTAGGTTGGGTTGAGACGGCTCCATTGTCGAAGCCCAACAGGCCCGTACCAGGGCGGAAGGTATTGGGCTGAGGCTCAGAATACCGCCAGGATCTCCTGCCGGTGCATCTTGCCTTCCACGGTCACCGCTACCTCATCGCCCTCCTCCCGCCCGAGCAATGCCTGACCCAGGGGTGCGCGGGGCGAGATCACCAGGACATCGTGGCCATCCAGCCTGACCTTGAGTCCCGCCGCATCCGGACCGAGGAACAGCCAGCGACTGGCCGTCGCGGTGGTCAGCTCGATCAGGGCGCCGACGCGAATGCCGTCGCTCATGGCCACGGGTGTCAGCGCCCGGTAGGCGGCCAGGGCCAGCTCGATCTCGTGCAGACGGCGGCGTTGACCATCGGCCAGGTAGGCCGCTTCCAGACCGCGGGTGTCGTACTTGTTCTCGGCCTTGCTTTCGCTGTGGGTGGCCGCCTCGTGGCTGGCCGCCAGCTGCTGGCTGATGACGTCACGGTCGGCTTCCAGGGCCTGAAGAATGAGGGGAAGCAGTCGAGCTTTATCCATGAAACGGTCGCCGGGGCAAAGGGTGCGAGCCGAAGCTCGGTACGAAAAGTCGCCGAGCGACGGTCAGGCGAGGCCTAGGCGGCCCCACGAAAAAAGCTGAGGAAGCGGACCGGGCTCGCGACCGAGTTTACGAGAGGTAAATGATCATTCCGACCGGGCTGGCGATCCAGGCCTTTTTCAACGAAGCGTCACCGAGCGCAGGCATTTTTCGCAACGAGCCTAAGGCCTAACGCCGCGTCCCGCCAGCACCCCGGTGCGCCTGTCCGCCCACCAGAACCCGCGCGCGGGCCGCCGGTCAGTACAAGGCACGATGTAACAGGACATAACAGATGCACACCCGTACCGGACTCACCCTTCTGGCCCGCGGCGGCTATGCCGCCCGCGGTCTCGTCTACCTCATCATCGGCGTCCTGGCGCTGCTGGCCGCTCGCGGCTCCGGCCAACCGGCGGACAGCCACGACAGCCTGGAGGCCCTGCTCGCCCAGCCCTTCGGGCATTTCCTGGTCGGCCTGGTGGTGGTCGGACTGGTCGCCTTCGCCGCCTGGCGCATCCTCCAGGCTATCCGCGATGTCGACGATCATGGCAGCAAGCCCAAGGGGCTGGTGATCCGCGCCGGCCTGCTGGTGGGCGGCATCACCTACGGCGCCCTGGCCTTCTTCGCCCTGGGCCTGCTTATCAGCGGTCTGCGCCAGAGCGGTAGCTCAGGTGGGGAAACCAACGACCTGCTGCAGACGATCCTCGGCTGGCGCTATTCCAATCTGCTGGTCTACGTCGCCGCACTGATCCCCCTGGGCGTAGGCCTCGCCCATTTCGTGAAAGGCTGGAAGGCCAGCTTCGAGCGTTATCTGGAAGCCAGTCCGGAACAGCTGCGCCTGATCCGGCCCATCGGTCGCTTCGGCCTGATCGCTCGGGGCGTGGCGTTCGTCGAGATTGCCGTCCTGCTGGTAGTCAGCGGCTCGCGCTACCAGGCGCTGCACCCGCCGGGCATGAAGGACGCCCTGAACGGCCTGCAGAATCTGCCCTTCGGCGGACTGGTCCTGTCGGTGGTAGGTCTGGGCCTGATCGCCTTTGCCCTCTACAGCTTCGCGGAAGCCTGGTGGCGGCGCATCGAGATGGACCTGCCGGATGTGGGCGGATCGCTGCGCCAGGTGCTGCCGCGCTAGACCCGCGCCGGACGTTCGTACAGCGCGCGCCAGTGGCTGGGTGGCTGCCCGTCCGGACCACGTAGTAATCGTCCGGACGGGGATCGAAAGACGGTTGGCGAGCGCCAGTCCACACCGGGAGACGCTCAGCCGCGCCCAGCGGCAACATCTCATTGCCGACTAGACAGCGCGGCCCAGCGGTTTACGGACGGTCGCTCGAATATCTTCCAGGCGGCGCCGCCGATGGATGGCCAGCTAGGCCTCCACCAGACTCCACTGCTTGTTCAGCCGCTTGTCCGACACCGGCATGCGCGTGCCCAGCTGCTGGGCCCAGAGCGATACCCGATACTCTTCCAGCATCCAGCGATAGAGCTCCAGGTTGGCGTCGCGCTTGCCCTCCTGGCCATGCTTGGCAGCGCGAGCGCGGTACTGCTCCCAGAGTCCGGCCAGCTCGCCACTCCAGACGCGATCGCGCTGTACCTGGCCGCCGAGCTTGTCGAAACGCTGCTCGATGGCCTTGAGGTAGCGCGGGTATTCCTTAAGCCATTCCAGCGGCGTGTCGCGGACGAAACCGGGATAGACCAGGCTGGCCAGTTGCGCCTTGATATCGTTCAAGGCCACCGCCTGGGCCAGGTCGATGCGGCCCTTGAATTTCTTCTGCAGGCCATGCCAGAGCTTGAGGATCTCCAGGGTCAGGCGCGCGATCCGTTCGGCCTGCTCGGTCCAGCCCGCCTTGCGCCGTTCGGCCAGCGAGGCCAGGCCGGCGCCATCGCGCGGCAGCTCGGCATCATCGGCGAGGATGGCCGCATCCAGGCTGGCCAGCAGGATGTCTTCCACCAGGGCTTCCGGTCGTCCCAGTTCGCGGTGCAGCAGGCCCAGCTCGGTGAGCCCCGGCAACTTGCCGCGCAGGAACTTGGCCTGTTCCGCCAGTTGCTGCAGCAGCAATCGCTGCAGCGCGCGGCGGTGCTGGTAACGGGCTTCGGCCTGGGTGGCGAAGCGGCCTTCGCGCACCGTGCCCTGCTCATCCACCAGGGCCGGATAGACCGTCATCGACAGCCCCGCCACCTGCTGCTGGGTCTTGGCCGCCACCTCGGCGAAGGCCCTGGCCTCCACCGGACGCTGCTCCTGGCGCTTCTGCGTCGGCAGCGCCAGGGCCGCCTGGCTTTCCTGGGCGAAGCGCGCAGTCACCTCGGCGAGGTCGCGGCCCTCGCCCAGCGGCTTGCCCTGGGCATCGACCACCTCGAGATTCATGCGCAGGTGCGGATCCAGGCCGGCTTCGGCCTCCGGCCAGGCGTCGTCGGGAATACGGGCGCCGGTCATGCGCTGCAATTCGCGCCCCAGGGCCTCGTGCAACGAGCCCTCGCCGAAGGGGATCTTGTCCAGCGCCGCGCGAACGAAATCCGGCACCGGCACGAAGTTCTTGCGCAGCGCCTTGGGCAGGTTGCGCACCAGGGCCACGCAGCGGTCATACAGCAACCCCGGCACCAGCCAATCGAGGCGCTGGGGCGGCAGCTGTGGCAATAGCGGCGCCGGCACCCGCAGGGTGACGCCGTCACGCGGATGAGTCGGATCGAATTCGTAGGACAGCGGCAGGGTCAACTCGCCCAGGCGCAGGGTGTCCGGATACTGGGCAGCCGTGACCTCGCTGGCTTCCCGGGCGAGAACGTCTTCCTCGCGCATGATCAGCAGATCGGGCTGCCTGGCGCTTTCGCGGCGGTACCAGCTGTCGAAGGTGGCGGTCTGGTAGACGTCCGCCGGCAGACGCGCGGCATAGTAGTCGAATAGCGTTTCCTCGTCGGCGAGGATATCGCGGCGGCGGGCCTTGGCTTCCAGTTCGTCCAGTCGCTCCAGCAGCGCCCGGTTGGCGGCCAGGCACTTGGCGCGGCTGTTGATCTCGCCGCGTACCAGGCCTTCGCGGATGAACAGCTCGCGGGCGGCAGGCGGATCGATGGGACCGAAATGCACCGGGCGACGGCCGACCACGATCAGGCCATAGAGGGTGACCTGCTCATAGGCCACCACTTGGCCGCGCTTCTTCTCCCAGTGGGGTTCGAGGTGGGTCTTCTTGACCAGGTGGCCCGCCACCGGCTCGATCCAGTCCGGCTCGATCTTGGCCACCATGCGGGCGAACAGCTTGGTGGTCTCCACCAGCTCCGCGGCCATGATCCAGGTGGGTTTCTTGCGGCCGATGACGCTGCTGGGATGGATCCAGAAGCGCCGCTGGCGCGCCCCCAGGTAATCGCCGTCCTCGCTCTTCTGGCCGATCTGGCTGAGCAGGCCGGCCAGAATGGCCTTGTGCAGCGCCGCGTAACCGCGGGCACGCACCGCCGCCTCGCTGGCCTCGGCCTGTTGCTGGGCCTTGGCGTTGACGTGCTTGTCGGTGGTCGGCGCGGGTTTGTGGGTGCCCTCCGCGGCGGCTGGCGCGGCACTTTCGGCCTTGCGCACCTGGAGCCCCAGTTCGCGGCACAGCAGGGTCAGCTGGCGATGGGCATCGCGCCATTCGCGCAGCCGCAGGTAGTTGAGGAAGTGCTTGCGGCACCAGCTGCGCAGGGCGTTGGAACCCAGCGCCTGGCGCTGCTCTTCGAAGCCGTGCCAGAGATTGACCAGGGCGGCGAAGTCCGAATCCGGGTCCTTCCACTGGGCATGGGCCTGATCGGCCTGGGTCTGGCGATCGGCCGGGCGCTCGCGCGGGTCCTGCACGGACAGGGCGCTGGTGACGATCAGCACCTCGGCGAGACTGCCCTGCTCGGTCGCCTCCAGCAGCATGCGCCCCAGACGCGGATCGACGGGCAGGCGCGCCAGTTGCCGCCCCAGGGGCAGCAGGCTGCCTTCGACATCGACCGCCGAGAGTTCCTGCAACAGGGTGAAGCCGTCCTTGATCGCCTTGCCATCCGGCGGCTCGATGAAGGGGAAATCCTCGATGCGCCCCAGGCGCAGATGCAGCATCTGCAGGATCACCGCCGCCAGATTGGTGCGCAGGATCTCCGGATCGGTAAAGGTCGGTCGACCGAGGAAGTCCTCTTCACTGAAGAGGCGAATGCAGATGCCTGGCTCGACCCGGCCGCAACGCCCCTTGCGCTGGTTGGCGCTGGCCTGGGAGATGGCTTCGATGGGCAGTCGCTGGACCTTGGCACGGTAGCTGTAGCGACTGATGCGCGCCGTACCGCTATCGATCACGTAGCGGATGCCCGGCACGGTCAGCGAGGTCTCGGCGACGTTGGTGGCCAGCACGATCTTGCGCCCGGGACGCGGCTGGAAGATCTTCTGCTGCTCGGCCGGTGTCAGTCGCGCATAGAGCGGCAGCACCTCGGTGAATTTCAGCTGGGCCTTGCGCAGGACCTCGGCGCAGTCGCGGATCTCGCGCTCGCCGGGGAGAAACACCAGCACATCGCCCGGGCGCTGACCGACGCTGCGCTCGTGCGCCTCGATCTCGTCCAGCGCCTGGAGGATGCCCTGGTCCACCGAGAGATCGTCCACCAGCCGTTCGCCGTCTTCATCCACCTCGGCGCTGAGCGGGCGGTACCAGGTCTCCACGGGATAGGTCCGCCCGGACACCTCGACGATGGGGGCACCGTCGAAGTGCCTGGAGAAGCGCTCAAGGTCGATGGTGGCCGAGGTGATGATCAGCTTGAGATCGGGGCGACGCGGCAGCAGGGTCTTGAGAAAGCCCAGCAGGAAGTCGATGTTGAGACTGCGCTCGTGGGCCTCGTCGACGATGATCGTGTCGTAGCGCTCGAGAAAGCGGTCGTGCTGGGTTTCGGCCAGCAGGATGCCATCGGTCATCAGCTTGATCAGGGTGGCATCGGTGCTCTGATCCTCGAACCGCACCTGATAGCCGACCAGTTCGCCCAGCGGCGAACCCAGTTCCTCCGCCACCCGGGCGCCCACGCTGCGCGCCGCCAGGCGGCGCGGCTGGGTGTGGCCGATCAGCCCCTGCACACCCCTGCCCAGTTCCAGACAGATCTTGGGCAGCTGGGTGGTCTTGCCGGAACCGGTCTCGCCGGCGATCACCACCACCTGATGGCCGGCGATGGCGCGCTTGATCTCCTCGCGTTTGGCGGCGATCGGCAGGGCGTCGTCGTAGCGGATGCGCGGCACGCTGGCACGCCGCGCCTCGACCTTGGCGCAGGACGCCTGGAAACGCTCCAGCCACTGGGCTTCGCGGACGGGATCAGGTTGTTTCTGCAGGGCCTGGAGCTGGCGCCGCAGGCGATGGCGATCGGCGTTGAAGGCCTGATCCAGGTTGGCGGCGAGACGGGCAACGGAGGGGGTATCGGTCATGAAACTCTTTCGACGGCGGTCGCTTGGACCGGTAAGTGTAAAAGAGTTGGGGGGTACGGCGGGGCTTTACAAGAACGGCGGGTGGAAAACCGCCGGGTTGCCCGCCCCTGCGCGACGTCTGGTCACGCAGGGGCAACACGGGGTCAGAGGCTGTTCAAAGGCTAGCGAGCTAGAGACAAACAAGGCGAAAGTGGCTGAGGAAGCGGAGTCTACAATCAGTAGATGAGCATTCCGAAGCCACTTTCAACGCCGTTTGGCCGACGCGCAGCAGTCTTTGAGCAGTCTCTCAGCGCTTGGCCTGGACGCTGGCTACGTTCAGCTTGGCCGGCGGCGTGCGCAGGGCCATGTCCAGGGACTGCAGGGCCTTCCAGGCGTCCTGTTGCAGATCGGCGGGGTCGGCGTGATCGAACTTGATCTTTTCGCCAGCGGCCGGCAGTGGCGGACGGGTGCCGTAGATCAGCGCATAGAAGACCGAGGCGGTCAGGTAGGTGCCGGTAAAGGACGGGTGGCTGCCGTCGGGCAGGAACAGCCCGGGCTGCGGCTGATCGGCCAGGGCCTTCTGCCAGGCCTGACCCACCGGGGCCAGCAGTGCGCCGGTCTCCTTGGCCAGGGGGGTGTAGACGCTGTCCAGCTGCGCCTGCATGGTCGGGTTGTTCTGCCGGGCCCAGGTCAGGTAGAGGATCGGCTGGGCGCCGTCCTTGCGCGCCAGGTCGGCGATCAGGCGTACGTACTGACGGGTGAGGTCCGGATTCTTCACCGGCATCATGCTGTGATCCTGGATCACCACGTAGTCGTAGTTGGCCTTGGCCAGCTCGTCCTGCACGTCGTGGCGCTTCCAGTGTTCCTCGAGGCTGGCGCCGCTGAAGGTCACATGCTTGACGTCCAGCGGGCGCGACTGACCGGCCTCGACGGACATTTGACGGACCATCGCCGGCAGATCGTTGACGAAGGTGTAGCTGTTGCCCACGAACAGGACGCGGATGGGTTCACCGGCCTGGACCTGACCGAGCACGCTGGAGCCCAGCAGGAAGAGGCCCAGCACGGTCTGGCGTACGCTAATTCGCATGGTGTGTCCTCAAGGAAAGAGGTCGGAGAGATGACGGCAAAATGCCGCCTGCGGTTTATACCCGAACCTCTTGCGAAAACCATGCTTGGAAGCCAGCGGCACCGCTACCAGTCGACGAGAGGTAGCGACGCAGGGGACGTAGTGGCGTCCTGTTACGCCTTCTTGAGTTCGGCGTCACGCAGTTCGCGACGCAGGATCTTGCCGACGTTGGTGGTCGGCAGGCTGTCGCGGAATTCCACCAGCTTGGGTCGCTTGTAGCCGGTGACGTTGTCGTGCATGTGCTTGAGCACCTGCTCGGTGGTGAGGGACGCACCAGGCTTGGGCACCACGAACACCTTGATCTTCTCCCCCGCCACCTCGTCGGGGATGCCGATGGCGGCGCACTGCAGCACCCCGGGCAGCTGAGAGAGCACCTCTTCCAGCTCGTTGGGATAGACGTTGAAGCCGGACACCAGGATCATGTCCTTCTTGCGATCGACAATGCGCAGATAGCCGTCCGGCTCGATCACCGCGATATCGCCGGTACGCAGCCAGCCCTCGGCATCGAGCACCTCGGCAGTGGCCTCGGGGCGCAGCCAGTAGCCCTTCATGACCTGGGGGCCCTTGACGCACAACTCGCCGGGGGTGTCGAAGCCCTGGGCCACGCCATCGGCATCCACCACCTTGCAGTCGGTGCCCGGCACCGGCATACCGATAGTACCCAGCCGACGACGCTCCAGCGGATTGAAGCTCACCACCGGACTGGTCTCGGTCATGCCGTAGCCTTCGCAGATGCCGCAGCCGGTGACCTCTTCCCAGCGCAGGGCTACGGATTGCTGCAGCGCCATGCCACCGGAGAAGGTCACCTTGAGCTGGGAGAAATCCAGCTGGCGGAAGTCCTCGCTGTTGCACAGGGCGGCGAACAGGGTGTTGAGACCAACGAAGCCGTTGAAGCGCCACTGCCTGAGTTCCTTGACCAGCGCCGGCAGATCGCGCGGATTGGTGATCAGGACGTTGTGGTTGCCCTGGATCAGCATGGCCATGCAGTGAATGGTGAAGGCATAGATGTGGTAGAGCGGCAGCGGCGCGATCATCACCTGGGCGCCGCCGCCCAGGTATTTGGTCATCAGCACCTGGCACTGCAGCATGTTGGCCACCAGATTGCGGTGGGTCAGCATGGCGCCCTTGGCGATGCCGGTGGTGCCGCCGGTGTACTGCAGCACGGCGACGTCTTCCGCCGCCGGGTCGGCGTCGACAAAATCGACGTGCTCGCCCTTGGTCATGGCATCGACGAAGCGGATGGAATGGGGAATGCGATAGGCCGGCACCATCTTCTTGACGTGGCGGACCACGGTATTGACCAGCAGACGCTTGAAGGTCGGCAGCAGGTCGCCGACCTCGGTGATGATGACGTGCCGGATATCGGTCTGCGGCAGCACCTGTTCGGCCAGGTGCGCCATGTTGGCCAGGCAGACCAGGGCCCGGGCACCGGAATCCTTGAACTGGTGCTGCATCTCGCGGGCGGTGTACAGCGGGTTGGTGTTGACCACTACCAGACCGGCGCGCATGGCGCCAAAGACCACCACCGGGTACTGCAGCACGTTGGGCATCTGCACGGCGATGCGATCGCCGGGCTGCAGGTCGGTGTGCTTTTGCAGATAGGCGGCGAACTGGCCGGACAATTCATAGAGTTCGCGGTAGCTCAGCGTGCGACCCAGATTGCTGAACGCCGGGCGCTCGGCGTAGGTCTGGCAGGCCTCGCGGAACACCGCCAGGACGTTGCGATAACGGTCCAGGTCTATGTCTGTCTGGATGCCCTCGGGATATTTGTCACTCCAGAAATTCGGCATCATGCAGCCCGCTCCCGCTCTATGGTTATTGTTCGTTGGCGTGCCGTGATCAGCGCTGAACCGGCCCTGCGAGCCTAGCAGCTTTGCCTAGCCCGCAACAGCATCAATATCCGCCCTGAACGTCACCTAATGACCAAATAGTCACTTATGGTCACTCTCTCCGCCGGCTTTTCCGGGAGGCGATTAGCCTCCGGCGGCGAGGCTGGGTAGAATGCCCGGCTTCGCGGCGTCCGCCGCCCTGTCACAGCTGCCGGAGCGCTTCATGAGCCTGACCGAAAACATCCCTTATGAAGCCCTCGAAATCGGCCAGAAGGTGACCGTGACCCGCACCATCGAGGAGCGCGATGTGCTGCTGTTCGCCGCCGTCTCCGGCGACTGCAACCCGCTGCACTTGGACGCCGATTTCGCCGCCAAGACGCTGTTTCGCGAGCCCATCGCCCACGGCATGCTCAGTGGCGCCCTGATCAGCGCCGCGGTGGCCTGCAACCTGCCGGGACCAGGCACCCTCTATGTCGACCAGACCATGACCTTCGAAAAGCCGGTCAAGCTGGGCGATACCCTGACGGTGGAAATCGAGGTGCTGGAGAAACTGCCGAAGTTTCGCGTGAATCTGGCTACCCGGGTGTTCAACCAGCACGGTGACAAGGTCGTCGACGGCGTCGCCAAGGTGGTCGCGCCGCGCAAGCCGGTGCAGGTGCAACAGGTCGAACTGCCCCCCGTCACCGTCGGCTGAGCCACCCTCTCCGCTTCAACTCAGATCGGCCAGGCCTCGTTGCAGCGGGGCTTGCAGACTGAACTCGCTGAACGCCACTTCCATGCCGCCCCGCTCCGGGGTGCCACAGACCGGGCCGACCCGGTATTCCGCGGCGGCTGGCAGGCTGGCCAGGCGCAGCAGCGGCCAGCGCTGACCGTCGAACGAGGCCTGGACGCGCAGGGTACCCTGGGTCAGGGTGACCCTCAGCCACACCTCCTCGCGCTCACCCAGGGCGGCGCCCACGGCCAGATCCGAGCGTCCCAGGGTCAGGACGCTGAGCAGCTGGGGGGTGTCGTCGAAGTAGCCGATGCCGACGCGCAGCCACTGCCGCTCATCGAGCCGCACCATCAGCCCGGCGTGGTCGCCCTGGTTCTTGCAGCGCGCCGCCACCCGCAGCTGGGCGGTGAAGCCACTGGTGACCCGGGCGCCGAAAAAGTGGCCGCTGTGGCGCTCGGCGCCGTCGTGGGTCTGACGCCAGAAGTCACTGTGACGATCGGTAATGACCCGGAGCCGCTCGGGCTCGGCCAGCCAGGTCTCGGGTTCATTGATCCATTGGCAGATGTCGAACATGGGGCTCTCCTCGCGTGCTCGCGCTTGGAGTCCCGCCTGCCCCGCAAGTTCGTCTAGACCCCACCTTTGAGAATGGCGGCGGCGATCTGGCCGAGGCCGATTTCCTGCTCCACCGCGCCGAGCTTCATGGCTTCCTTGGGCATGCCGTAGACCACGCAGCTGTCCTCGTCCTGGCCAAGGGTACGGCCGCCGACGTCACGCAACTCCTTGAGGCCGCGAGCGCCGTCGTCGCCCATGCCGGTCATGATGATACCGAGGGCATTGCTGCCGGCGGCCCGCGCCACCGAGCGGAACAGTACATCCACCGAGGGGCGATGACGACTCACCGGCGGACCGTCGACCACGTCCACCTGATACTGGGCGCCACTGCGCTTGAGCAGCATGTGGCGACCGCCCGGGGCGATCAGCACCCGCCCCGGCAGGACCCGATCGCCATGCCGGGCTTCGCGCACCTCCAGCTCGCAGAGGCGATCCAGACGCTCGGCGAAGGCGGCGGTGAAGCGCTCGGGCATGTGCTGGACCACCACGATGCCCGGACAGACCCGCGGCAGCGAGGTCAGCACCGCTTCCAGGGCCTGGGTCCCACCGGTGGAGGTACCCAGGGCGACGATGCGCTCGGTGGTGCGCGCCATGGCCGGGCTGCCGCCCGCTGGCAGGATGGCGTCGGCGCTGAGCTTGGGCGTCGGCACCACCGGCACGCCGCGGGGCGCCAGGCGCTTGAGATTGGCCCGGGCGGCGGCCTTGACCGCGCTGGTGAGGTCGTCCGAGGCATCCTTGAGGAACTGCTTGAGATTGGCCTGGGGCTTGGTGACGATGCTGACCGCCCCGGCGGCCATGGCCTGCAGGGTGGTAGCGGCGCCCTTCTCGGTCAGGGTCGAGCAGATCACCACCGGGGTCGGGCGCTCGGCCATGATCTTCTTGAGAAAGGTGATGCCGTCCATGCGCGGCATCTCCACGTCCAGCACGATGACGTCGGGCCACTGCTTGCGCATCTTGTCCTGGGCGAACACCGGGTCGGCGGCGACCCCCAGCACCTCGATGGCCGGATCCTCCGCGAGACTCTGGGCGAGCACCTGCCGCACCACGGCGGAGTCGTCGACGATAAGGACCTTGATCTTGTTCATGGAGTAAGTCTCGTAAGCGGCGGAACGTAGGGTAGCTCCACCTGTTGCATGAGCACCCGGCCGTCGACGAGGTCCAGGGACAGTTTGCGATGGCCGGCGCCGCGGACATGGGTCCGCACCGCGTGGATACCGGCCTGTTTCAGCTGCGCCAGCGCCGCCTCGACGTTGACGTCGCCGATGTTGCGGACGCGCTCGCGCAGGAGCTGGGGAAACATGTTGCCGCCGCCGTAGAGGTGCACCTGGTAACCGGGCAGATCGCCGCCATGGCGGGCGATCGCCCCCAGCAGCAACTGCAGGGATTCGTCGACATAGTGGCCGTCGGCGGGCGCGCCGGGCGCGGCGCGCTGGCGCGTAGGCAACAGCGCATGGGTCATGCCGCCGAGACGGCGCCGCGGGTGCCAGAAGACGAAGGACACGCAGGAGCCCAGGATGGTCCGGATCCGCACCTCGCCCTGGCCGAAATACCATTCGCCTGGACGCAGAAACAGCTCCGGCGCGGCTGCCATGGCTAGAGCGGACGTTGATAGATGGAAGGACTGACCATTTTCAGGGCGTCGGTCACCCCGTTGAGGCTCTCGGAATGACTGACGAAGAAGTAGCCCCCGGGTCGCAGGTGGCGGACCAGACGGGCCACCACCTGGCGCTTGGTGGGCACGTCGAAGTAGATCATCACGTTGCGCAGGAAGATGATGTCGAAGGTGCCCAGCTCCGGCAGAGAATTGTTCAGATTGATCTGGCGGAAGGCGATCCGCGCAGTCAGGCGCGGATCCACCAGAAAGGTGCCGTCGTTGTCGCCCACGCCCTTGAAGCAATAGCGCCGCAACAGCGCCGGCGGGATGTTCTCGGCTTCGGCGAGCGGATACTGGGCGTTGCGCGCCTTGGCCAGCACCCGGGTGCTGAGGTCGGAGGCGACGATCTCCCAGGGCCGCTCGCCCAGCCCTTCGGCCAGGGTCATGGCCAGCGTATAGGGCTCCTCACCCGAGGAGCAGGCGCCGCTCCACAGCCGCAGCGGCTGGCGTCTGTCCCAGTTCGGCAGCACCTGCTCGCGCAGGAAGTCGAAGTGCTTGGGCTCGCGAAAGAAGTAGGTCTCGTTGGTGGTCAGCAGATCGACCGCCATCTGGCATTCCGCCTGGTCGCGCTGGATCAGCTGGAAATAGGCGTCGTAGCTGGGCGTGCCACGCTGGCGCACGCGCTTGGCCAGGCGCCCGCTCACCAGCGGGCGCTTGGCATCGGACATGCTGATGCCGGCGACCCGGAAGATGAAGCTGCGAAACTGGCGGAATTCGCTGTCGGTCAGCGCAGGAAGTTCCATACTCCGCGACTCAGGCAGCCGTCATGGCGGCGAGCTGGGCGAGATCGTCTGCGCCCAGCACCCGATCCATGTCGAGCAGGATGACGAAACCGGCCCCCTGCTTGGCCATGCCGAGCATGAAATCGGTGCGGATCGAGGCGCCGAAGCGCGGCGCCGGCTCGATGCCGTCGGCGGCGATCTCCAGCACCTCGCAGACCGCGTCCACCACGATGCCGAACACCTGGGGCCCGCCGTCGACCTGGATCTCCAGCACCACGATGCAGCTGCGGCGGGAGGTCTCGGTCACCTCGTTGCGAAAGCGCACGCCGAGGTCCATGACTGGCACGGCGGCGCCGCGCAGGTTGATGACGCCACGGATCGCCGGCGGCAGCATGGGCACCGTGGTGACCGCGCCGTATTCGATGATCTCGCGCACGCAGCCGGTGTTCACGCCGTAGAGATCACCGGCGAGCTGAAAGGTCAGAAACTGGCGCAATAGCATCAGGCGTGCTCCTCGAAACGGGCGAAACCGGCCGGCACGCTGCCACGGGGCGCGCGACGGGGCGAGTCGATCAGCGCCGAGGTGCGCTCGGCCAGGCTCGGACCCGAGCGCTTGGGACCGGGACGGGCGACCTGCTGCGCCACCGGCGAACCGCTCAGGGTGAAGTATTCCATCATCTGCTGGAGCTGCTCGGCCTGGCCGCTCATCTCTTCCGCGGTGGCGGCCAGCTCTTCGGACGCCGAGGCGTTCTGCTGGGTGATCTGGCTCAGTTGCAGCATGGCGCCATTGATCTGCTCGACCCCGGCGCTCTGCTCTTCGGAGGCCGCGGTGATTTCCTGCACCAGGTCGGAGGTCTTGTTGATGGAGGGCACCATCTCGCCCAGCAGCGATCCTGCGCGCTCGGCCAGGGCCACGCTGCTCTTGGCCACGGTGCCGATTTCCTGGGCGGCGACCTGGCTGCGCTCGGCCAGCTTGCGCACCTCGGCGGCCACCACGGCGAAGCCCTTGCCGTGCTCGCCGGCGCGGGCGGCCTCGATGGCGGCGTTGAGCGCCAGCAGGTTGGTCTGGTAGGCGATGTCGTCGACGATGCCGATCTTCTCGGCGATGGTCTTCATGGCCACCAGCGTCTCGCGCACGGCCTGGCCGCCCTCGTCCGCCTCCCGCGCGGCCTTGCCGGCCATGCCGTCGGTGACCTTGGCGTTCTCGGTGTTCTGGGCGATGGAAGCCGACATCTGTTCGATGCTGGCGCTGGTTTCCTCGACCGAGGCCGCCTGCTCGGTGCTGGCCTGGCTCATGCTCTGGGCGGTGGCGGAGACCTCTTCCGAGGCGCTGGCCAGGCCATCGGCCGAGCTGCGCACGTCGCTGATGATCTGCGCCAGGGTGGTGGTCATGGTGCGCACGGAGGCCAACATGCTGGTGGTGTCGCCCTCGCGGGTCGCCACCTCGACGCTCAGATCGCCGCGGGCGACGCGCTGCACCACCTCGGCGGCATAGGCCGGCTCGCCACCCAGCTGCCGGATCAGGCTGCGGGCGATCAGGTAGCCGAGCAGGATGGACACGAATACCGCGATGACCCCGATCACTATCATCAGGTTGCGGGCGTCCAGATAAGCGGCGGTGGCTTCTTCACCCGAGGAGACCATGCGCTGGGCCTGATGCTCATTCAGGGCGCTGGCGGCGGCAACGAGTTCGTTGTTGTTGGGCGCGAAGACATTGAGCAGGAAGTCCCGGGCCTGGGTACGATCCGTTTCCAGAAGCCGGAAGAACTCGCCGTACTTGTCCTGCAGGCGCTGACGGCTCTCGACAATGGCATTCAGCTTGCGCTTGCCTTCATCGCTCTGTACTCGACGGCCCAGGTCAGCCAGGATTTCCGCGTTTTCCGCGCGAACCCGCTTGATGTCTTCCAGGGTCTTGGCGCGCGCCTCGACGGTGTCCTGCAGCAGCAGATTACGCATCAGCCGGCCGGAGTCCAGGGTGTTCCGCGACAGGGTATTGGCCAGCACGGTGAGAGGGAAGTTGCGCTGGGACATGGTGTCAGCAGCTTCCTTCATTTTATCCATGTTCAGGATCGCCACGCCGATCGTCAGCAAGAGCATGAAGATGGCAGCCCCGAAGCCGATCGCCAGCTTGGTCGAGACGCGAAGTGTATTCAGCATGGTGGAAGCGCCTCCGGCGCCGGTTAGAACTGCTTCGTTTAAGAGGCGCCGGTTAGCGTCGCCCATGGCAATGCGGGGTCTTTCAGCTGGCGGCCTGGGCCAGGTTCGCCAGCTCCTGTACGTCCAGTACCTGGGCCACGTCGAGCAGGGTCAGGAAGCCGTCTTCGGACTTGACCATGCCGGCGATGAAGTGCGGCGCCAGGCGACTGCCAAAGGCCGGCGCCGGACGGATGTCCGCCGCGGCGATTTCCAGCACCTCGCTCACCGCATCCACCACCACGCCCAGCACCTGGGTGTCTTCGTCGGCGCAGACTTCCAGGATCACGATGCAGGTCCGCGGGCCGACCCGGGTCGGTCGGCCGCCGAAGCGGGCTTCCAGATCCACCACCGGGACCACCGCGCCGCGCAGGTTGATCACGCCGCGAATGCAGGCCGGCATCAGCGGGACCTGGGTCAGCTGGCCGAACTCGATGATCTCGCGCACCGCGAGGGTATCCACCGCATAGGTCTCGCCGTCGACCACGAAGGTCAGGTGCTGATGGCCGAGGTGTTCGTGGGCGATGTCGCCAAGGGTCAGGGCAGTCATGAAGCCATTACTCCGGGAAGCGGACGTAACCGTCCGGCAGGCCGCCCGCGGCCATCTGGGGACGACGCAGGGTCGGCTGGGCCGCGCGACTCGCGGCCGGGCGCGTCTGCTCGATGGCACGCTCCAGGTCCTGGACCGCACGCCCGTCGCCGGTGTGGAAGAAGCCCATCAGGCGCTGCAGCTGCTCGGCCTGACCGCTCATTTCTTCGGCGGTCGCGGCCAGCTCTTCCGAGGCCGAGGCGTTTTGCTGGGTGATCTGGTTGAGTTGCAGCATGGCGCTATTGATCTGAGTGACTCCGCTACTCTGTTCTTCGGACGCCGCGGCGATTTCCTGTACCAGATCGGAGGTCTTGCTGATGGACGGTACCATTTCGTCGAGCAGTGACCCGGCGCGCTCGGCCAGGGCCACGCTGCTCTTGGCCACGGTGCCGATTTCCTGGGCAGCGACCTGGCTGCGTTCGGCCAGCTTACGCACCTCGGCGGCCACCACGGCGAAACCCTTGCCGTGCTCGCCGGCGCGGGCCGCTTCGATGGCGGCGTTGAGCGCCAGCAGGTTGGTCTGGTAGGCGATGTCGTCGACGATGCCGATCTTCTCGGCGATGGTCTTCATGGCCACCAGCGTCTCACCCACCGCTTCGCCGCCTTCGTTGGCCTCGCGCGCGGCCTTGCCGGCCATGCCGTCGGTAACCTTGGCGTTCTCGGTGTTCTGGGCGATGGAGGCGGACATCTGTTCGACGCTGGCGCTGGTCTCCTCGACCGAGGCGGCCTGCTCGGTGCTGGCCTGGCTCATGCTCTGGGCGGTGGCGGAGATCTCTTCCGAGGCGCTGGCCAGGGCATCGGCCGACAGGCGCACGTCGCCGATGATCTGGTTCAGCTTGCCGACGGTGCCGTTGATCGACTCCTTGAGCTCCAGCAACTGCCCCTGGTAGTCACCGCGCACGGTACGGCTGAGGTCGCCCTGGGAGAGCCCGGCCATGACACCCATGGCTTCGTTGACCGGGGCGACGATGGCGTCGAGGGTGCCATTGATACCGGCGACGATACGGCGGAAATCGCCCTGGTGGGCACTGGCATCGGCGCGGGTATCGAGACGACCGGCCATGGCGGCCTGGCTCAGCTGGTTGGCGTCTTCGACCAGGCGCTGGATGTTGCCGCGGACCTGTTCGAGGTTGTCGTTGATGACCGCCTTCTGGCCGGGGAAGCGCTCCAGCGTCACCGACAGATCACCTTCACCGAAGCTCTTGACGCAGGCCATGGCCTTGGCAGAATCGCTCAGGTGGCCGGCGACCATGCCGTTGACCCCTTCGGCCATGTTGCGATACGCGCCCTGGAAGCGCTCGGCCGGGATGCGTACCACGGTTTCGCCGCGGTCGTGGGCAGCGGACATGCTGCTCATTTCGCCGATCAGGCCGCGCAGGGTGGTGACCATGTTCTGCATGGCCGCCATCAGGCTGGTCTTGTCGTCGCCGCGCAGCCTGATGTCGTCGGGCAGATCGCCAGCGGCCACGCGGCCGGCCAGGGTCGCCACGGCCGCGGGCTCACCGCCCAGCTGACGCAGCAGGTTGCGGGTGATGAAGAAGCCCAGCAGAGCCACCGCCAGCAGGGTCGCCAGGGCGATGGACAGGGCCAGCCAGGTGGCCTCGACCTTGGTCTTCTGGGCGACCTGCACGCCCTGCGTTGCCAGGGTCTGGTTGTAGGCGACGTGCTCGTCGAGGGCCTTGTTGATGGCCAGCATCACGTCGGTGCGGCTGCGCATCAGGGTCTGGGCATCGTCGTTGCGATTCTGCCGCGACAGGGCGATGACCTGGTCGCCGAGGCTGAACAGCGCATTGAAGGCGGCGCGATCGGCGGCCAGCAGCCCACGATCACGGTCGTCCGAGACCAGCGCTTCGTACTTGCCGAGATTCTGGCCGATACGCTCCTTGGCCGCGGCCAGGTCCTGCTCCACCGTGGTCATCGCCTCGGGACTGGTCGACAGCACGTGGCGATAGATGCCCACCACGTAGTCGGAGCGGCTGTCATTGACCTCGCCGAGCGCCTTGAGGCTGGGGACGGTGTTGTCGTTGCCGTAGTTGGCCGCCTGGAACACCTGGTCGATCTCGTATTGCCCGGTGCCGGCCAGCACCAGGATGCCCAATAGCGCGGACAGCACAAGCAGCAGCATTTTCTTGATGACGGTCATGTCGATGATCTCAAAAAGGCCACCCGCAGGTGGCCGTTGGATAGGGGTCAGGATTCGAAGGGGACGTAACCGTCAGGCACGCCCGAGGTACCCGTGCGCAGGGCCTTGCCCGGGACCCGGGTGGCCCGGGGCCGCGAAGCCTCCAGCGCACGCTCCAGGTCCTGCACCACCCGGCCTTCACCGGTGTTGAAGAAGCCCATCAGCCGCTGCAGCTGCTCGGCCTGGGTACTCATTTCCTCGGCGGTCGCGGCCAGCTCTTCGGACGCCGAGGCGTTCTGCTGGGTGATCTGGCTCAGCTGCAGCATGGCGCCGTTGATCTGGCTCACCCCGCTGCTCTGCTCTTCGCTGGCGGCGGCGATTTCCTGCACCAGGTCGGAGGTCTTGCTGATGGAGGGCACCATCTGGTCCAGCAGGGTGCCGGCGCGCTCGGCCAGGGCCACGCTGCTCTTGGCCACGGTGCCGATTTCTTGGGCGGCGACCTGGCTGCGTTCGGCCAGCTTGCGCACCTCGGCGGCGACCACGGCGAAGCCCTTGCCGTGCTCGCCGGCGCGGGCCGCTTCGATGGCGGCGTTGAGCGCCAGCAGGTTGGTCTGGTAGGCGATGTCGTCGACGATGCCGATCTTGTCGGCGATGGTCTTCATGGCCACCAGGGTCTCGCCGACCGCCTGACCGCCCTCGCCGGCTTCACGGGCGGCCTTGCCGGCCATGCCGTCGGTGATCTTGGCGTTCTCGGTGTTCTGGGCGATGGACGACGACATCTGCTCGACGCTGGCGCTGGTCTCCTCGACCGAGGCGGCCTGCTCGGTGCTGGCCTGGCTCATGCTCTGGGCGGTGGCGGAGATCTCTTCCGAGGCGCTGGCCAGGGAGTCGGCCGACAGGCGCACGTCGCCGATGATCTGGTTCAGCTTGCCGACGGTGCCGTTGATCGACTCCTTGAGTTCCAGCAACTGCCCCTGGTAGTCACCGCGCACGGTGCGGCTGAGGTCGCCCTGGGAAAGGCCGGCCATCACGCCCAGGGCCTCGTTGACCGGGGCGACGATGGCGTCGAGGGTGCCGTTGATGCCGGCGACGATACGGCGGAAATCGCCCTGGTGGGCGCTGGCATCGGCGCGGGTATCCAGCCGGCCGGCCATGGCCGCCTGGCTCAGCTGATTGGCGTCTTCGACCAGGCGCTGGATGTTGCCGCGGACCTGTTCGAGATTGTCGTTGATGACCGCCTTCTGCCCAGGGAAGCGCTCCAGCGCCACCGACAGATCGCCTTCGCCGAAGCGCTTGACGCAGGCCATGGCCTTGGCCGAATCGCTCAGGTGGCCGGCGACCATGGCGTTGACGCCTTCGGCCATGCCACGGAAGGTGCCCTGGAAGCGCTCCACGGGGATGCGGGCGTCGGTGTCGCCTCGATCGTGGGCGGCGGACAGCTGCACCATCTCCGCCACCAGCAGCTGGATGTTGTCGCGGACCTGTTCGAGGTTGTCGTTGATCACCGCCTTCTTGCCGGGGAAACGCTCCAGCGGCGCGGCCAGATCGCCCTCGCCGAAGCTTTTGACGCAGGTCATGGCCTTGGCAGAATCGCTCAGGTGGCCGGCGACCATGGCGTTGACGCCATCGGCGACGTTGCGGAAGGTGCCCTGGAAGCGCTCCAGCGGAATGCGCGCCTCGGTCTCGCCGCGATCGTGCTCGCTGGCCATGGTGCTCATTTCCTGCACCAGACCGCGCAGGGTCACCACCATGCGCTGCATGGCGGCCATCAGGCTGGAATCATCGCCGGGGCGCAGCTGCAGGTCGTCGGGCAGGTCGCCTGCGGCGGTGCGGTTGGCGACCTTGGCCACGTCGGCCGGCTCGCCGCCCAGCTGGCGCAGCAGGTTGCGGGTGATGAAGAAACCAAGCAGGCCGACCACCAGCAGGGTCGCCAGGGCGATGCCGATCGAGAGGACGGTGGCCTGACTCATGGTGTGGCCGGCGATCTGCGCCTGCTCGCTGCCCAGTTTCTGGTTGTAGGCGCGGTGCGCATCGAGGGTATCGCCGACATGGTCGATGATCTTGCGCTTCTCGCCGAGGATGCGTTTGACATCCTCGTCCTGGCTGGCGCGTGACAGCGGCAGCACGATGGCGACGAGATCGTTCAGTTGAGCGATCGCCTGGCGATCGTCCTGGAGCATGCGCCGATCGGTGTCGTCGGAAATGAGCGGCTCATAGTCCTTGAGCGCCTTCTCGGTCAGTTGCTGGGCCTCGGTCAGCTCCTTCTCGGCCTCACGGGTGGCCACGTCGCCATCCGCGGCCAGATGGCGGTAGATGCCGGTGATGATGTCGGCCGAGTGGGCGTCGATGGCATCGATTCCCAGAATCGAAGGGACGGTGTTGTCGTTGCCGTAATTGGCGCGCTCGTACACCTGGCTGAGTTGCTGGTAGGCGATACCAGCGAGGAGGATGATCCCCAGTAATGCGGAGAGGACCAGCAGGGACATGCGTTTGGTAACGGTCATGGACGTCTAATTCCTTGTCGGTCAGGTCAGCACGGGAGCGTGGACTGGGGCAGTGGCGCCGGTGGACGCGGCCTCGCCAATCAGGCCGGGCACGTTGAGGATCAGCGCCACGGCGCCGGTACCCAGGATGGTGAAACCGCCGAGACTGCGGTTGTGTCCGAACAGCGGGCCGAGCGGTTTGATCACGGTCTGGAATTCGCCGAGCAACTGATCGACCACCAGGCCGGCGCGCTGGCCGGCATAGCGCACCACCACCACGTTCTGTCGCCGCGGCGGCGCTTCCTCGATGGCGAACAGCTGACGCAGGCGCAGCACCGGCAGCACCTCGCCGCGCAGGTCGAGGTAGTCGTTGCCATTGGCCTGGACACTGGCTGCCTCGGTCAGCTCTATGCACTCCTCCACCGCCTCGAGGGGCACCACATAGGTGGCCTTGCCGACACCGATGAGGAAGCCATCGATGATCGCCAGGGTCAGGGGCAGGCGGATGGTCACCGTGGTGCCGCGGCCTTCCTCGCTGGTGAGGTCGACGCTGCCGCGCAGGGCGGTGATGTTCTTTTTCACCACGTCCATGCCGACGCCGCGACCGGACAGGTTGCTGATCTGCTCGGCGGTGGAGAAACCCGGCTCGAAGATCAGGTTGAACACGTCCTTGTCGGCCAGCACCTGGCCTTCGGCGATCAGGCCGCGCTCGGTCGCCTTGCGCAGGATGCGCTCGCGCGACAGGCCGCCACCGTCGTCGGTGACCTGGATGACGATGCTGCTCGCCTCGTGATAGGCGTTCAGCCCCACGGTGCCCTGGGCCGGCTTGCCGCGCGCCAGGCGCAGCTCGGCGGATTCGATGCCGTGGTCCATGGCGTTGCGGATCAGGTGGGTCAGCGGATCGCCGATCTTTTCCACCACGGTCTTGTCCAGTTCGGTCTCGCCACCGCTGATGCGCAGGGCGATGTCCTTGCCGATCTCCTTGGAGACGTCGCGGACCACGCGCTGGAAGCGATTGAAGGTGGTACCGATCTGCACCATGCGCAGGGTCAGGGCGGTGTCGCGGACCTCCTCCACCAGGCGCGACAGCACCCCGGTGGATTCCACCAGGGCCGCCAGGCCGCTCTGCTGGGCGATCAGCTGGGTCCCGGCACCGGCGATGATCAGCTCACCGATGAGGTCGATCAGCTGGTCGAGCTTGGTCGCGTCGATGCGGATCAGCTGGCCTTCGCCCGCCGGCGCGCGCTGCTCCTTGATCTTGCGCTGCTTGTTCAGGGCCGCATCCACCACCGGCGGATTGACCAGCTGGGCTTCCACCAGGGCTTCGCCGATAGGCTGGCGCGGGGTGGCCGGATCGGCCTGGCGGCGCAGCACCTCGTCCAGTTCGGTGGCGGTCAGGGTGCCGCAGCGCACCAGGATCTCGCCCAGGCGCAGGTCTTCCTCGGCCAGGTCGTCGATCAGCTGGCAGTAGTCGCTGCTGCGGCTGTGCGGCGGCAGGATGCGGATCTGGCTGTCTTCGCGGACGAATTCGAAGGCGGCCTCGATGGTCGCCTTGTCGGCGTCGCTGTCGAAGGCGACCTCGAAGCCCAGGTAGCAGGTCTCCGGATCCATGTCCGCCGCGGCCGGGATGGCATCGGTCAGAGTGACGATGTTGACGATGCGGCCAAAGCTGTTGAGGTAGCGCACGAAGGCCAGCGGGTCCATGCCGTTGCGCAGCATGTCCGGACCGAAGCGCAGCGACAGGTGCCAGTGGCCGGCGGCCACGCCGTCGACCGGTGCCACCAGGCTACGGGCCGCGGCGGCCGGCTGGGCGGCCTTGGCGCTCGGCTGCAGATAGTGCTCCAGGCGCTGCACCAGCACGGCGCCGGCGGCCTGGAAGTCGGGCTCCGGCTCGCTGCCGGACGATACCCGGGCGATCAGGCCGTTGAGGTGGTCGCAGACCTCCAGGAACAGCGCCGACAGGGTCTCGTCGAACGCCAGCTCGTTGCTGCGGATCCGGTCGAGCACGCTTTCGGCGACATGGGTGAAGGCCACCACATGGTCCAGACCGAACAGGCCGGCCGAACCCTTGATGGTGTGGGCGGCGCGGAAGATGGCATTGATCAGCTCGACATCGTCCGGCGCCTGCTCGATCTGCAGCAGCGCGGCTTCCATCTGCTGCAGCAATTCCTCGCTCTCGGCGATGAACGTCTTGAGGATCTCGTCCATGTTCATGCGGCAACACCTTCCGCGGCAGCCGCGGTAAAGAAGTCGGCAAGACCTGCCAGTTCCAGCAGTTCGGTGACGGCGGGGCTGGGGTCGACCAGTTCCAGGCTGCCGCCCAGACGCTGCGCCTCCCGGTGGGCCAGCAGCAGCAGCTGCAGACCGGCGGAGTCGAATTCATCGACCTCGGCCAGTTCCAGCGCCACGGTGACCCCGGCGGTCAGGGGCTCCATCAGCAGCGGCTTGCTGTCGGCCGCGGTGTAGATGGTCAGCGGCCCGGTGAGGGGCAGGCGGGTACGAACGACATCGTTCATGGGGGCAGCCTCCAGGGCCATCAGGGCATGATCAGCTTGGAAACCGCCGCCAGCATCTGCGCCGGCTGGAACGGCTTGACCATCCAGGCCTTGGCTCCGGCGGCCTGGCCGGCGGCCTTCTTGGCGGCATCGGATTCGGTGGTGAGCATGATCACCGGGGTGAACCTGTAGGCCGGCAGCTTCTTGGCCGCGGTGACGAAGGTGATGCCGTCCATGTTGGGCATGTTCACGTCGCTGATGATCAGGTGCACCTTGCGACCGTCCAGCTTGGTCAGGGCATCGCGGCCGTCGCAGCCTTCGATGACGTCATAGCCCGCGCTTTTCAGGGTCATGGACACCACCTGGCGGATGGAGATGGAGTCGTCGACGATCAGAATGGTCTTGTTGCTCATGACAGCTTTCCTTAAAAGAACGTGATATCGGATTCGGCAGCGGCGGCGGCCGGTCGCTTGCCGTGGTGCACGGCGACCTGCTCGGCCATGGTGTAGGTGCGGGCCAGCTCGGCGAGCCAGCCGCGGGTGTCGAGGGCCGGCAGCGGCTGACCGCTGGCGGCCAGCGCGCGACGGTCGATCACCAGGCGCTCGAGGCGCGCCTGGTCGTCACGGATGTGGCCGAGCATCTGGCTGACGCGATCCTGGAATTGCAGGGCGACCAGCACCTCGGCGATGGCGCTGCCCACGGCCGCGGCATTGTTCGCCAGGGCATCGCTGCGCTCGACCACGTCACGGGTGGTGCCGCCAAAGGTGCCGATGACCTGCTCGATGGTCTCGCCGGACTGGTTCAGGGTGCCGGTGTCGCGTTCGGCGTGGAGCTGCGACAGTTCCAGGGTGCGGGCGATGGCGCCGTTCACCGTTTCCACGGTTTCGCCGATCTTCTGCCCGGTATCGCCGGACAGGGTGGAGAGCTTGCGCACCTCGTCCGCGACCACCGCGAAGCCGCGCCCGGCTTCGCCGGCACGGGCGGCTTCGATGGCGGCATTGAGGGCCAGCAGGTTGGTCTGGCGCGCCACGTCGCCGACGTCCTTGGCCATGCTCTTGAGTTGTTCGGTCAGACCGGCGAGGCCGTTGACCTCGTCCAGCAGCGCGCCCTTGCTCGACAGCGCCTCGCGCAGCGAGTGCAGGATGCCGTCCAGCTGGTTCTGGCTGCTGGCCATGAGGTTGACCAGGCGATCGCCGCTGCCGTGATCGGCGCCGGCGACGCTGTGGATGCGGTCGGCCAGTTCGGCGAAGCGACTGGTCAGGCTGACGATTTCCTGCTCGGTGTGGGCGCGCGCCGCTTCGATCTGCTCGGACCATACCGGCAGCACCGCCACGCAGAGGGCTTCGAGGGCTTCGTCGCGACCGCTGGCCGGACTCTGGCTCACGGCGCGGTTGGCTGAGCGCTCGGCCTGGCGCGCCTGGGCGCGACGCAGCTGCCAGACGCCCAGGCCAGCGGCCAGCACCACCTGGGTGGCACTCAGGGCCAGGGTGGTCGGTGTCACGCCGCCTGCGAACAGGATCGCCCCGGTACCGCAGGCACCGAGCAATGCAGGGGTGAAGGTAAAATCCAGGAGGGAGGGCGAAGCAGGGGCGTGTTCCACAGGAATGTACCGGTCTAGACGCCAGCGAAGGCGGGAAGGTGTGACCGGGTTATCAGCTCTGGAACGCTAAACTTTAGCCACGGACGGATAACTTATTGCGATAGCATAGTGCCATCATCCGTTTCATCGCCAGTTTTTTTCAGAGTTCATCGCGCCGTTTGGCCCGTGCTAGACGGCCTGCCATGGCGCCGGCCTCCTCCAGCACCTCCCGCACATAGCCCAGATGACGACTCGCCGCCTCGCGCGCCGTTTCCGCTTCACCCGCGACGATCGCCTGATAGAGCGAGCGGTGCTGTTCCAGCAGGCGCTCGCGGGTTTCGCCCCGTTGCGCCTGCATGCCGCCGATGTTGGTCACCATGTGATGGCGCAGCAGTTCGAACAGGCTGCGGATGCTGTGCAGGTAGACGGCGTTGTGACTGGCCTCGGCGATGGCCAGGTGAAAGGCCGCATCGGCCTCGCCCTCCTCTTCCCGGGTCAGGGTCTCGCGCCGGCGGTAGCAGTCTTCCAGGCGTTCCCAGGCCAGGGTCAGCCGCGCTAGGTCCGGCTCGGTGGCGCGCTGGGCGGCGTAATAGGCACAGGCGCTTTCCAGGGTGTGGCGAAACTCCAGCAGATCGCGGCGGGTTTCCTCGCGGCTTTCCAGCAACGGCAGCAGGGGATCGGTGAAGGCACTGTTGAGCGCCTCGGTGACATAGGTGCCACCGCCCTGCCGGCTGAGCAGCAGGCCGCGCGCGATCAGCTTCTGGATGGCCTCGCGCAGCGAGGGTCGCGACACGCCGAAGCGCTCGGCCAGCACCCGCTCGGCCGGCAGGCGCTCGCCAGGTCTCAGGGAGCCCTCGGCGATCAACGCCTCCAGGTGCTTGACGATGTCGTCCGACAGACGACGTTGCTTGACCGGTTCGAACCCCATGAAAAACCTCGAAAAACGTCGCGGACAGTGACGGACGTCCACCAGCCAGGCAGTGCTGGCCGACGAAAGTCGCACATCGAGGGGTTTGACAGAGGCAAAGACCCCGCTTAACGTGCGTGAAGTCGCCCTTGTAAATTGGTCTTACCAATTTTTGCCACAGGTCGCGATCTTGTGCAACCCCGTCCCGCCGCTTCCCTACAAAAACAATCAAGGAGCACCCGATGGAAACCTGGCAACAGATCTATCTCCCCCTTGGCAGCCTGGGCCTTTCGGCCTTCGTCGCCGCCTTGCCCATTCTGTTCTTCTTCGTCGCGCTCGCCGGTCTGAGACTCAAGGGGCACGTGGCAGGCGCCATCACCCTGGCGATCGCCCTGCTCATCGCGCTGTTCGTCTATCGCATGCCGGTGGACAAGGCGCTGGCCTCGGCCGGCTACGGTTTCCTCTATGGCCTCTGGCCCATCGCCTGGATCATCGTCACGGCGGTGTTCCTCTACAAGCTGACGGTCAAGTGCGGCCAGTTCGACATCATCCGCAGCTCGGTGCTGTCCATCACCGACGATCAACGCCTGCAGGTGCTGCTGATCGGCTTCTGCTTCGGCGCCTTCCTGGAGGGTGCGGCGGGTTTCGGCGCCCCGGTGGCCATCACCGCTGCCCTGCTGGTTGGCCTGGGCCACAATCCGCTGAAGGCGGCCGGGCTCTGCCTGATCGCCAACACTGCGCCGGTGGCCTTTGGCGCCCTGGGCATCCCGACCATCGTCGCCGGCCAGGTGACCGGCATCGACGCTTTCAAGATCGGCGCCATGACCGGTCGCCAGCTGCCGCTGCTGTCGCTGCTGGTGCCGCTGTGGCTGATGTTCATGATGGACGGCATGCGCGGCCTGCGGGAAACCTGGAAGCCGGCGCTGATCTGTGGCGGCACCTTCGCCGTGTTCCAGTACCTGACCTCCAATTTCATCGGTCCGGAACTGCCCGACATCACCTCGTCGCTGGCCGCCATGATCGCCCTCACCAGCTACCTCAAGCTGCGTCAGCCGCAGCAGGCCACCGCGGGCGCCACTGCCGTGGTCGGTGGCGGCGGCGCCGCCATGCTGGGCGGCGGCGCCGGCTTCGGCAGCGGCGGCCGGCTGCCTCCGGAGCACTCCCTGGGTACCGTGATCAAGGCCTGGTCGCCGTTCCTGATCCTGACCGTGGTCGTCACGATCTGGACCACCAAGGCCTTCAAGGCGCTGTTCGCCACCGGCGGTGCCCTCTATGCCCTGGTGATCAACGTGCCGGTGCCCTACCTGGACAAGCTGGTGCTCAAGACACTGCCGATCGTGGCCACGCCGACGCCCATGCCGGCGGTCTACAAGCTCGACCTGCTGTCGGCCTCCGGCACCGCCATCCTGATCTCCGCCCTGATCTCCATGGCCATCTTCCGCATCAAGCCCGCGACCGCCCTGGGCGTGTTCAAGGAGACCCTGGTGGAGCTGCGCAAGCCGATCCTGTCGATCGGACTGGTGCTGGCCTTCGCCTTCGTCGTCAACTACTCGGGCATGTCCACCACCCTGGCCCTGCTGCTGGCCGGTACCGGCGCGCTGTTCCCCTTCTTCTCGCCGCTGCTGGGCTGGCTGGGGGTGTTCCTGACCGGTTCGGACACCTCGTCCAACGCCCTGTTCGGCTCGTTGCAGGCGACCACCGCGCACCAGATCGGCGTTTCCGACACCCTGCTAGTGGCGGCCAACAGCTCCGGCGGCGTGACCGGCAAGATGATCTCGCCGCAATCCATCGCCGTGGCCTGCGCCGCCACCGGCCTGGTGGGCAAGGAATCCGACCTGTTCCGTTTCACCGTACGGCACAGCATCGGCTTCGCCGTGCTGGTCGGCTTGATCACCCTGGCGCAAGCCTATGTGTTCACCGGCATGCTGGTGCACTGATCGTGCGGTTCCCGGCGGCGACCCCGGTCGCCGCCGGCTCTCCTTCAACCGGGCCAACCCGGAGTATCCTGATGACCGACCTCTTCCACGACGCCGCCCCCAACGCCACTCGCACCGCGCCGCCCCTGGCGCCGCCGCGGACCTATCCGCCGCAGAAACCGACCCAGGTCTATCTGTTCGGCACCTGCGTGGTGGACCTCTTCTATCCCGAAGCCGGCATGGACAGCATCCGCCTGCTGGAGCGCGAAGGCCTCCGCGTGCATTTCCCCCAGGCGCAGAGCTGCTGCGGCCAGCCCGCCTATACCTCGGGCTACACCGAGGAAGCCCGCGCCGTGGCGCGCACCCAGCTGGCGCTGTTCGCCGAGCCCTGGCCGGTGGTGGTGCCCTCCGGCTCCTGCGCCGGCATGCTGCGCCATCACTATGCCGAGCTGTTCGCCGACGAACCCGAGACCCTGCGTCAGGTAAGGGATCTAGCCGAGCGCACCTACGAACTGGCGGAATTCCTGCTGCACGTCTGCCAGGTCGACTACCAGGATCGCGGCGCCCCGACCAAGGTGGCGCTGCACACCTCCTGCAGCGCCCGCCGCGAGATGCAGACCCACCTGCACGGCCGCGCCCTGCTCGGCCAGCTGCAGGCCGTGGAGCGGGTCGACCATGACCACGAGAGCGAATGCTGCGGTTTTGGCGGCACCTTCTCGGTGAGAATGCCGGACATCTCCGGCGCCATGGTGGCGGACAAGACCCGCGCCCTGCAGGACAGCGGCGCGGCCCAGGTGCTCACCGCCGACTGCGGTTGCCTGATGAACATCAACGGCGCCCTGGAAAAGCAGCGCGCCGCCCTGCGTGGCGAACACCTGGCGAGCTTTCTCTGGCGCCGTATCGGAGGTGCAGCGTGAACGAGATGCTGAAGATCCCCCTCTCCGACGTCAGCGCGGCGCCGCCGTTCAAGACGCGGGCCCGCCAGGCCCTGGGCGACGACCAACTCCGGCGCAACTTCCGCACGGCCATGGATTCGCTGATGACCAAGCGCCTGGCCAGCATGAGCGATGCCGACGAGCGCGAGCGCCTGCGCGAACTGGGCAATCGCACTCGCGCCCGGGCGCTGTCCAAGCTGCCGGAGCTGCTGGAACGACTGGAAGCCAACCTCACACGCAATGGCGTCCAGGTGCACTGGGCCGAGACCACGGCCGAGGCCAACGCCATCGTCCAGCAGATCGCCGAGCGCCATGCGGCCAAACTGCTGATCAAGGGCAAGTCCATGGTCAGCGAAGAGATGGACATGAACCACGTCCTCGGCGCCCAGGGCATCGACTGCCTGGAATCGGACATGGGCGAGTACATCATCCAGCTCGCCGGCGAGAAGCCGTCGCACATCATCATGCCGGCCATCCACCTCAACCGGCAGCAGGTGGGCACCCTCTTCCACGAGCACCTCGCCGAGCCCTACACCACCGACGTCGACGAACTCATCCAGACCGGTCGGCGGGTGCTGCGGCAGAAATTCTTCGAGGCCGACATCGGCATCTCCGGGGTCAACTTCGCCGTGGCCGAGACCGGCACCCTGCTGCTGGTGGAAAACGAGGGCAACGGGCGGATGTCCACCACGGTACCGCCGGTGCACATCGCCGTGACCGGCATCGAGAAGGTGGTGGAGAACCTGCGCGACGTGGTGCCGCTGCTGTCGCTGCTGACCCGTTCGGCCCTGGGCCAGCCGATAACCACCTACGTCAACATGATCTCCGGGCCGCGCAAGGCCGAGGAACTGGACGGACCGCGCGAGGTGCACCTGGTGCTGCTGGACAACGGCCGCAGCCAGGCCTTCGCCGACAGCGAATTGCGCCAGACCCTCAACTGCATCCGCTGCGGCGCCTGCATGAACCACTGCCCGGTCTATACCCGCATCGGCGGCCATGCCTATGGCGAAGTCTATCCAGGCCCCATCGGCGCCATCATCACCCCGCACCTGGTCGGCCTGGAGCAGGCGCCCGACCACCCAAGCGCCTCCTCGCTGTGCGGCGCCTGCGGTGAAGTCTGCCCGGTCAAGATCCCGATTCCGGCGCTCTTGCGGCGCCTGCGCGAAGAGAACGTCAAGGCGCCCAATGCCGAGCCGCACCTGCTGCGCGGCCAGGGCAGCAAGTTCTCCGCCCGTGAGCGCTGGACCTGGCATGCCTGGCAGAATCTCTACACCTCGCCCCTGCTCTATCGCGGCTTCAGCTACCTGGCCACCCGCTTCGGCCGCTTCACCCCCGGCCAGCTCGGCCCCTGGACGGAGCATCACAGCGCGCCCAGGCCGGCATCGCGCTCGCTGCACGAACTGGCCCGCGACCACCTGGAGAAACGCCCATGAGCGCCCGCGACAACATCCTCGCCAAGCTGCGCGGCAGTCTGCAAGGCACCCAGCCGCTGGCGGACACCTTCGACGAAGCCCTGGTGACCGAACCCTGGCGCTATCCACCCGAAGAGCGCGTCGCCCGCCTGCGTACCCTGATGGAGACGGTGCATACCGAAACCCACCTGACCACCGCGGCGGATTGGCCGGCGCTGGTCGAGCGCGTCCTTGCCGAACGGGGTCTGGAGCTGTTACTGATCGCCCCCGGCACGCCTCATGGGGCGCGCCTGGTGGAGCGCTGGCAGGGCGACGGCCAGCCGCGCTGGAAGGCCTATGATCGCCCCGTGGAAGAGTGGAAGGCCGAACTGTTCAACGACACCCCGGCCAGCCTCACCGGCACCCTCGGCGCCCTGGCCTCCACTGGCAGCCTGGTGCTCTGGCCGGATCGTCAGGAACCGCGCCTGATGAGCCTGGTGCCCCCGCTGCACATCGCCCTGCTCAGGGCCAGCACCGTGGTGGACAACTTCTACGAGTTGCAGCAACAGCACCGCTGGCAGGACGGCATGCCGACCAATGCCCTGCTGATCTCCGGACCGTCCAAGACCGCCGACATCGAGCAGGTACTGGCCTATGGCGCCCACGGGCCCAAGGATCTGGTGGTGCTGATCGTCGAGGACGAATGAGGGTTGTGGTCCCCCTCACCCCAACCCTCTCCCTCAGGGAGAGGGGGCAGTTAACCCGCGTGGAAAACGCTACGCGGTTTTCCACCCTACGGCGGGGGCATGCGTAGGGTGGACAACGGCGCAGCCTTGTCCACGAATTCGTTCTTCCGCGCGCAGCCGAGCCCAACAATCCGGCCTCACTCCACCTGGCTGATCCGCTGCGGATCCGGCCAGAACAACGCCGCCTGCCCCAACCGCTGTCCGTCGACATCGAGCAGATTCCAGACCACGCCGGCATGGATCCGGAAGGCCTCTCCCGCCTTGTCGACCCGCCAGCCCTCATAGCCCGTGGCATAACCCTGGTGCCCCACCGCCTCCATCAGGCGCTGACGCTCGTCCCGGTCCTTGGGTGAGGCGCTGAACCTTGAGGGCATGCCGATGAATTCGGCGCGCGGATAGCCGAAGCAGCTCAGCGCCTGGCCGTTGGCGTAGCAGAACAGCGGATCGCCTTCGGTACCGTGCGCCAGCAGGGCATAGGGTGCCCGCTCATGCAGCCAGGCAGGGACGTCGGCCTCAGGTAATCCTGCGGGACGCGGCAGCGGCTGGCCGAGCCAGTGACGGTAGGAGGCTTCCAGCAGCGGAAGCAGACTGAGATCGGTCGCGGACAAGGCGGCGGCTCCTGGGTGGTGGGATCCACGCATTCAAGAGCAAGCCGGCGGGCTTGGGAAGCCCAGGCCCACCGCAGCAGGACGCTGCGGTGGCCAAGGCGGCGCGGTCTACTTCACCGCGGAGAGGTCGATGCGCACCACGCTTTCCGGCGCGGTGTTCATGTATTCCTTGTCGAAGGGCGTCTTCACCGTCGCATACAGTGTCTGGCCATCCGGACTGACCAGCAGGCTGTTGGGATTGGGCTTGAGGTCGTAGGCCTTCTTCTCGGCGTAGGTGCTGGCGTCGAGGATCAGCAACCGACCGGTCTCGCGCTGGGTGATGTACAGCTCGTTGCGGGTGGTGTTGAGCTTGATGGCCAGGGCGTCGCCCACCGGCAGGCGCTTGATCACCTTGCCGCTGCGAATATCGAAGACCAGCACGGTCTTGGCTTCGGAGTTGTCGGTCACGAACAGCTGGTGGTTCGCGCGATCCTCGGCCAGGTTCAGCAAGAGGTACTTGCCGCCATCGCCCGGCGTCCAGCGGTGCTCGATCTTGCGGGTGCGCGGATTGATCACCAGCACTTCGCCGCTGCCGTTGGCCGCATAGAGGCGCCCGGTGTCCTCGGAGTACAGCAGGCCGGTCACCCACTTGCCGGCATTGGGAATGCGCGCCTTGAGGGTCAGGGTCTTGGCGTCCACCACCCAGATCACGCCCGGATCGCCGACCCCGCCGACGTACAGCAAGCCGTCGTGGAGAATGACCTGGCGCGGATTGACCGGATGGCCGTCACGGCCCATCTCGTTGAATTTCAGCCGCTTCTCCACCTTGCCGGTGCGCAGGTCGATACGGCTGAGGCCGCCGTCCAGGGAGTTGGTGACGAACAGCGTCTCGCCACTGGCATCGGTGGTCAGGGCGAAGTTCTTCAGATCGGTGTGGATCTGGCCGGTGATCGCGAGGGTGGCCGGATCCAGCTGATAGATCACCCCACCGGTGACGCCCTTGGTCAACTGGGCGGTCGCTGCATAGACCGACTGCTTGGCCGGGCTGTAGGCCAGCTCATAGACGCCGTAGCCCAGTTCGATGCGCTTGAGTTCGGCCGGTGCCTGGGGCGCGGCGGGTTGCGCGGCGACGGGCGCCGGCGCGGGTGGCGGTGGCGTCGGTGCCTCCGGGCGATTGGAACAGGCTGCCACTGCCAGGGACAGCAGCGCCATGGCGCCCAGCGTCGAGACCTTGTTGAAAGACACCGCCATTTGCTTCTCCTAGGGACGAGGTGCGAGGGATCGAATTGATCCTGGAATGATAAACGTTCGCACTATGCCCAAGGCGCAAAGGTCAGACAAGACCGAAAGAGTTCAAACTCCTATCGGGTGCCGGTCGCCAGCCTCTGCCCGGCCGCTCTGTTCCAAGGCTTTCAGCCGGCCCTGGCGATCCAGGCGAAAGCGCGCGAAATCCTCGGCCAGCTGCAGGTTGCCGCGGTAACAGGCCGCGGCTTCCTGGCGCAGGTCGTCGATGGACGGCGAACGCCCCGCCTCGGCCTGGTAGCGCGGACTGAAATGGGTGAGCAGCAGGGCCGGCAGCGCCTGCGCCTCGGCGAAACGGGCGACACCCGCCGCGCTGCTGTGGCCCCAGCTCTGCCCGGTCTTGTCGATCTGCGCCTGGGCATAGGTGGCTTCATGGACCAGCAGCTGAGCGCCCCGGCAGGCCTCCGTCAGCAAGGCGGGCGCGTCGTTGTCCCCCGCCACCACCAGCCGTCGTTCGCCATGGGCCGCCTGCAGGAAGTCGGCGCTGCGCAGCAGGCGGCCTTCGTGCAGCACATCCTCGCCGCCATGCAGCCGGCCCCACAGCGGGCCACGCGGTACCCCGGCCGCCGCCAGGGCCGCGGGATCGAGGCGCTGCGGTCGGTGGGTTTCGCGGAAGCGAAAAGCGTGACTGGGCACCCGGTGGGAAAGCGCGAAGGCGTCGATATCCCAGGCCCCGACGGAGACGCCCGCGAAGTCTTCCAGGGCGTGGAAGCGCAGTTCGAAGGGCAGGTGCAGCGCGGTCAGCGCCTGGGTGGCGGCGAGCCAGTCCGCTACCGCCTGGGGCGCGATCAGCACCAACGGCTGGCTGCGTCCGGTCATGGCGGCGCTGGCCAACAGCCCCGGCAGGCCATAGCAGTGGTCGCCATGGACATGGGTGATGCAGATGGCGCGCAGATCCGCGGCCGACAAGGGGGTACGCAGCAGCTGGTGCTGGGTCGCCTCGCCGCAATCGACGAGAAACCAGTCTTTGCCCTGGTCCTCGATCAGGGCCAGGGCCGAGACATTGCGCCGCCGAGTGGGCACCCCGGCCGAGGTGCCGAGAAACAGGAGGTCCATGGGGGCTCCGGGCAAAAGCTCAGTCTAGCGCGGCCGCCCCACTGTCGCCCGGGCAACAGTGGCCAGGCACCCCTGCTGCTGGCCAGGCAGCCCGGGCCCCGCAAACCCCGAGAAAACGGCCTTTCAGGCCCTGGCAGCGCTCTTGCAAAGCCTCTGGCGTCGACCTTTCAATCGCCGAGGATCACCATGAATCTGCCCGCCCGCCATCTGCCGCCCAGCCCTGCGCCCAGCCCCGACTACGAACAACTGGCCGCCCGCTTCCGTCCGCTCTTTGCGCGCATCGCCGAAGGCGCCCTGGAACGCGAACGCAACCGCACCCTGCCCTATGCGCCCGTCGCCTGGCTCAAGGACGCCGGCTTCGGCGCCGTGCGGGTGCCGGTGGAATTCGGCGGCAGCGGCGCCAGCCTGCCGCAACTGGTTCGGCTGCTGATCGAGCTGGCGGCCGCCGACAGCAATCTGCCCCAGGCCCTGCGCGGCCACTTCGCCTTTGTCGAGGACCGCCTCAACGCCCATGCCAGCACCTCCCAGCGGGTCTGGTTCGAGCGCTTCGTCGCCGGCGACCTGGTGGGCAACGCCTGGACCGAGATCGGCACGGTCAAGCTCGGCGAGGTCATCACCCGGGTCAGCCAGCGGGACTGCGAATGGCGCCTCAACGGCACCAAGTACTACAGCACCGGCAGCCTGTTCGCCGACTGGATCGACGTCTACGCCCAGCGCGACGACACCGGCGGCGACGTCATCGCCGCCATCCGCACCGACCAGCCGGGCGTGCGCCAGTCCGACGACTGGGACGGCTTCGGCCAGCGCACCACCGCCAGCGGCACCTCGGTGTTCGAAGACGTGCGGGTGGCGCCCGAGAATCTCATCGACTTCGCCACCCGCTTCAAGTACCAGACCGCCTTCTATCAGCTGGTGCTGCTGGCCGTGATCACCGGCAGCGGCCAGGCCGCCGCGCGCGATTTCGCCGGCGAAGTGCGCGGGCGCACGCGGGTCTACAGCCATGGCAATGCCAGCGCGGCCAGTGCCGATCCCCAGGTGCAGCAGGTGGTGGGCAAGGCCTCGGCCTTCGTCTATGCCGCCGAAGCCGCGACCCTGGCCGCCGCCGCGGCGGCCCAGGCCGCCTTCGAGGCCCGCTATGCCGGGGATGCCGCCGCCGAGCACAGGGCCAACGTGGCGGCGGAGCTGGAATCGGCCCAGGCGCAGTCGGCGGTCGCCGAGCTGGTGCTGCGGGCCACCAGTGACCTGTTCAATGCCTTGGGCGCGTCGGCCACCAGCACCCGCAAGGGGCTCGATCGACACTGGCGCAACGCCCGTACCGCCGCCTCGCACAATCCGCTGATCTACAAGGAGCGCATCGTCGGCGCCTGGGCGATCGACGGCAGCGAACCGCCCTTCGTCTGGCAGATCGGCGGCGGCAGCAAGCAGGGCTGACCACCAGAATGCACAACGGCAACCCTGGGGTTGCCGTTGTGCATTCAGCGCGCCGGATCAGTTCGACAGCTGGCGGGCGAAACGCCCCACGGCGCCGACCACTCGCTGGGCGCCATCCTGGATCTCCACGATCACCTGGCCGGCCTGCCCCGCCAGTTCCAGGCCCTGCTCGGCCTGGCGCCGACCGTTCTCGATCACCGTCACCGCCTCGCCGGCCAGTTGCTGGTTTTGCTGCACCACTCCGACGATCTCCTCGGTCGCCTTGCTGGTGCGCGAGGCCAATTGCCTGACCTCATCGGCCACCACGGCGAAACCACGACCCTGCTCACCGGCCCGGGCCGCCTCGATGGCCGCGTTGAGCGCCAGCAGGTTGGTCTGTTCGGCGATGCCGCTGATGGTCTTGATGATGGTCCCGATCACCTGGGACTGGTTGTCCAGCGCCTCGATGCCCTTCACCGCTTCCTGCATCTGGGTGGCCAGGGCGCGCATCACTTCCACCGTCTGCTGCGCCACCGCCGCGCCTTTGCGGGCCGTGTCGTCGGTATGCTGGGAGGTCTCGAAGGCCACGCTGGCGGCTTCGGACACTGCCTGCTCCTGCTGGACCTGGTCGGTGATCACGGTGGCGAACTTGACCACCTTGTACAGCCGGTCATGGGCATCGATCACCGGGTTGTAGGAGGCTTCCAGCCAGACATCGCGGCCATGGGCATCCAGGCGCTTGAAGCGATCCACGACGAATTCGCCGCGACGCAGGCGCGCCCAGAATTGCTCGTAGGCCTCGGAATTGGCTTCGGCCGGCTCGCAGAACAGCCGGTGGTGCTTGCCCTTGATCTGCGCCAGGGAATAACCCATGGCCTGCAGGAATCTGTCGTTGGCATCGAGCACCTCGCCCTGGAGGTTGAATTCGATGACGGCCGTGGAACGGCGCAGCGCCTTGAGCAGGCTTTCGTGCTCGCGCGAGGTCTCGATGGTTCGCGTCAGGTTGTTGCAGAACAGTCGGAAGCGCGTCACCTGGCCCTGGCTGTCATGGAAGGGGTGCAGGATGCCGCGCAACCAGGCTTCCTGACCGTCGCCACGCAAGAGATGCAGGGCACCGCTGTAGGGCTCGCCGCGGCTCAGGGCCTGCTGCAGTCGGCGGCTGTATTCCTGGTTGCGGACGTGCGCCGGAATGAGGTCCGCCAGGGGGCGTCCCAGCACATCTGCGGCGCGCACGCCCATCTCCTTTTCGAAGTTGGCGTTCACCGCGGAGATGCACCCGCGGCCATCCAGTTCCAGGCCCAGCATTTCCACGTCGAGCTCGGCCTTCAGCCGCTTGAAGGAGTCCACCTGCTCGCGGAGGCGCTGCAGTTCTTGTTTTAGGCCTTTGTTGAACATGACACGCCCCTGGTTGGGAGATTAGGTTACCGCTGTATCGACCGGGATTAGTCAGGCCTTTAATGCCGTCAGCAGGACAGTGACCAGATGTCCGGAATGCAAGATGGATGGCGGCGGGCCATTAACTAATAACAAAAAAATATTTCAACTCAGGGTTTGGCCGGCATTACGTTCTAACGCTTGTCTGCTCTCTCCATTGCAAGAGTCCCCCATGTCCGATTCCCTGCTGGACCCCCTCCCTCCCCTGCTGGAGCGCTTCGCTGCCACCGCGGCGGAACGTGATCGTAAGGGCGGCACGCCCAAGGCCGAGCGCGATGCCCTGCGCCAGAGCGGTCTCCTGGCACTGAGCATTCCTACGGAACTGGGCGGCCTCGGCGCCTCTTGGGAACAGACGCTGGAGGCGGTGCGGCGACTGGCCCGGGTCGACAGCTCCCTGGCCCACGTCTTCGGCTTCCATCACCTGCTGCTGGCCACCGCCCAGCTGTTCGGCCAGCCCGCGCAGTGGCGACCCTGGCTGGAGGGCACCGCGCGCGATGGTCTGTTCTGGGGCAATGCCCTCAATCCCCTGGATCGCCGTACCCTCGCCCGCCGCAGCGGCGATGCCTGGCAGGTGGATGGCCAGAAGAGCTTTTGTAGTGGCGCCCTGGATTCGGATCTGTTGCTGCTTTCCGCGCTGGAAAACGATGACAGCGGACGCCTGCTGATCGCCGTGGTACCCACCGGCCGTGCCGGCATCCAGCTGTTCGACGACTGGGACAACAACGGCCAGCGTCAGACCGACAGCGGCAGCGCGCGCTTCGACGGCGTACGGGTCGAACAACAGGAATGGCTGCTCGATCCCGGTCCGCTGAGCACCCCCTTCGCCTGCCTGCGGCCGCTGCTGGCCCAGCTGATCTTCGCCAACATCTTTCTCGGCCTGGCCGAAGGCGCCTTTGCCGAGGCGCGCCGCTACACCACCACCCAGGCGCGTCCCTGGTTCAAGTCCCCCGCCGCCAGCGCCAGCGAAGACCCCTACATCCTGCGCCACTACGGAGAATTCTGGGTGGCCCTGGAGAGCAGCCGGCTGCTGGTGGAGCGCGCCAACGGCGCCTTCGCCCAGGCCTGGCAGCAGGGCCCCGCGCTGACCGCCGCGGCACGGGGCGAACTGGCCATCGCCATCGCCACGGCCAAGGTCGCCGCCAGTCGTCACGGTCTCGATCTCGCCAGCCGTCTGTTCGAGGTGGGCGGGGCCCGCGCCACCGCCGGCGCGCTGCGCCTGGATCGCTACTGGCGCAACCTGCGCACCCAGACCCTGCACGATCCGGTCGATTACAAGCTGCACGAGCTGGGCGACTGGGCCCTCAACGACACCCTGCCCACCCCCAGTTTCTACTCCTGAGGAGCCCGCGATGACCCTGCTGACCCTGACGCGCACACCCGAGGTGCCCCGCTACCGGGCAACGGCCCAGGTGTTCGCCGATCCCAAGTCGCGCGACCTGCTCGCCCACCTGGAAAAGATCGCCCCGAGCGACGCCAGCGTGCTGGTGATCGGCGAAACCGGTACCGGCAAGGAACTGATCGCCCGGCATATCCATGCGCTCAGTCACCGCCATGCCGGCCCCTTCGTCGCCGTCAATTGCGGCGCCTTCGCCGAGAGCCTGGTCGAGGCGGAGTTGTTCGGTCATGAAAAGGGCGCCTTCACCGGCGCCCTGGCCGCGCGCGCCGGCTGGTTCGAGGAGGCCAACGGCGGCACCCTGTTTCTCGACGAGATCGGCGACCTGCCGCTGTCGGTGCAGGTGAAGCTGCTGCGCGTCCTGCAGGAGCGCGAGGTGGTGCGGCTCGGCTCTCGCCGCAGCGTGCCGCTGAACGTGCGGATCATCGCCGCCACCAATGTCCCGCTGGAGCGGGCGGTGGCCGAAGGCACCTTTCGCGAAGACCTCTGGTACCGCCTCAATGTGGTCAGCCTGCCGCTGTTGCCGCTGCGCCAGCGCCAGGGCGATATCCTGCCGCTGGCCCGGCACTTCCTCCACGCCTATGCCCAGGCGCCGGTCGCCCTGACCCCGGCGGCGGAGCGACGCCTGCTGGAGCACCCCTGGCCGGGCAATATCCGCGAACTGGAAAACACTCTGCAGCACGCCCTGCTGCTCAAGCCCCAGGGCCTGCTGGATGCCGGTGACCTGTCGTTCGTCCAGCGTCCCAGCCTGGTCCCGGCGGCGCCGCACCCGACCGAGGCGGCACCGGTGGACAGCCTGCTGACCGACGCCTTCGCCCAGTTGTTCGAAGAGCAACCGGAGGCCCTGCACGAGCGCGTCGAAGATGCCCTGGTCCGCGCCGCCTACCGCTTCTGCCATCGCAACCAGGTCCACACCGCCCGCCTGCTGGGGCTGAGCCGCAACGTCACCCGTGCCCACCTGATCCGTATCGGCGAGCTGGTGGTCAATCACCGTCGGCCGCTCGCGCCCCGGCCGGAACGCGAGGTCCGCTTCTCCATCTGAAGGGTGTCCTACCCGACGGGGTACCGACAGACCATGGAGCGCCTTACACTGGAGTTTTGCTCCGCGAGGCCTCCGCATGACCGCCCGTACCCTGCTGCACCGCCATCCCGCCCGGCGTGACGACATCGGCGACCTCCAGACACGCCGGCCGCTACCCGGCCCCGGCCTGCCCCATCTGGACCCCTTCCTGTTCCTCAATCACCACGGTCCCCAGGTCTATCCGCCGCACAATGCCGGTCTGCCCTTTGGTCCTCATCCCCATCGCGGCTTCGAGACGGTGACCTTCATCCTCTCCGGTTCGCTCGCCCACCGCGACAGCGGCGGCCATGAGAGCGTCATCGAAGCCGGGGGCATCCAGTGGATGACCGCGGGCAGCGGCCTGGTGCATGCCGAGCTGTCGCCCGCCGCCTTCAAGCGCGATGGTGGTGACCTGGAGATCCTGCAGCTGTGGGTCAATCTTCCCGCCCGCCTCAAGTTCACGCCGCCGGCCTACCACGGCGTTTCCGCCGCGGACCTGCCCCTGATCGAGGCCGATAGCGGCCGGGTACGCCTGCACCTGGCATCGGGTAGCCATGAGGGTATCCAGGGCGCCGTGGCCACCCCGACACCCATCACCCTGATGACCGTCGAGATCGCCCCGGGTGGCCGCGTTACCCTGCCCGCCCCGGCCGGCAACTCGGTGTTCTGCTATGGCGTACGCGGCACCGTGCAGATCGCCGGCCAGGACGAAGCGCCATGGCAGCTGTTCGAATTCGCCGATGACGGCGACCACATCGACGTCTCCAGCCGCGACGGCGCCGTGCTGCTCTATGGCCATGCGGCGCCCTTCGCCGAGCCCATCGTCGCCCACGGCCCCTTCGTGATGAACAGCGCCGAAGAAATCCGTCAGGCGATCCGCGACTACCAGGCCGGCCTGTTCGGTGACGTACCGGAGTAAGTCGCCCCGCCAGGACGCCGCGCCCAGGCTAGAATCCGGCTTTTGCCTGGAGCATGGCGATGAGTGACGAATTGCGGATCGAGGATCTGGTGGTGGGCGACGGCAAGGCGGTGGTCAAGGGCGCCCTGATCACCACCCACTACGAGGGCTGGCTGGACGACGGCACCCTGTTCGATTCCTCCCGGGCCAAGGGACGGCCCTTCCAGTGCGTCATCGGTACTGGCCGGGTGATCAAGGGCTGGGATCAGGGCCTGATGGGCATGCGGGTCGGCGGCAAGCGGCGCCTGGAGGTACCAGCGGCCCTCGCCTATGGCGAACGCCAGGTCGGAGCGCTGATCAAGCCACATGCCAACCTGAGGTTCGAAATCGAATTGCTGGAAGTCCTGACACGCGACGATTGAGGTCTGGCCGACTTCAGCTCGGCGTCTTGGTATTGCGGCGCACCAACTCGAGCTGGGCTTCGAGCACGCTCAGCCGGGCGAACTGGCGGGTGTAGATGACGAATTGCTCCTGAAAGCGCTGTCGGCTCCGGGCAAGGTCCTGTCGATGACTGCGGATCTGCTCTTCAAGCGTCTGCAGCCGCTGCTGGGTGGTTTGCGTCATGGCACCTACTCCTTGTGCTTGGGGTGTCAAATGGACTCTAACCGTGCCCCGACAAGTCGAGCTATAGCCGTTCGTCGTCCCTTAGACCACCGCTGCAGAGCCGTTTCGTCTCGCGAATGCATCAGTGCAAGGCGTGAAAAGCGCATCTTTCCTCACCGAACGATCAAGAAAAAAGGCGACGAACCCGAGGAGGTTCGTCGCCTTCAGGACACACGCGGTAAAAGCTACCGCGGGCCTACCGCCGTGCAGCTGTTGCTGGCATCGACGTATTTCTTCAGCGTCGGCCACTGCGGACGCTCCACGCCATTGACCGGCTCCACCGCCAGCGCGGAAGCACCCCAGCCCGGACCGGCCGCCCAGTAGGTCAGCGGCATGCAGTTCTGCTGCAGATAGGCCAGCATATTGTCGGTGGCGGTCAGCCAGCGGCTGTCGCCTGCGGGTACGCCGAACTCGGCGATCATGCCCCGCTTGCCATTGCGCTTGAGCCATTCGACGAAAGGCTTGACCCGATTGACCCCGACCTGCGGATCGATGGTGCTCGGATTCTGGGTGGCATAGGTGCCACTGCCGTCCTCATCGAGGTAGACATTGGCCGCGTAGACGATGTTGTTGGCCGGATCCTTCAGATTGAGCAAGGCATTGCTCACCCCGGGCCAGTTGGCCGCGCTACCCCAGGCATTGCCCTGGACGATCACCGGGTGGGTGCGGTCCATGGTGCGGACGCCGTCGATGCCGGACTGGGCCGTCACCGGCCAGCTGCTGTCGGCGCCATTGGGCTTGCCCATGATGTCATAGCCATAGAGCGCGGCATGGTTGCCCCACTGGTAGGCCAGGCGGTACATCAGATCCCAGTAGTTGAAGTTGGTGACGGTACCGGTGCCGATCAGGGTGCCCTTGTAGCGGCCGCCGTTGTCCAGAGCCAGGATCACCTTCATGTTGTACTTCTTGGCCAGCTCCAGCACCTGGGTGACCTGCTGGGTGTAGGCCCCTTCCAGGCTACCGAAGAAGCGGGTCTGCAGGCGCTCCCAGATCACCGGGAAGCGGATCAGCCGCACGCCCTTGGCGCTCCACTGCTGGAAATTCGCCTCGCCCGGCATGATGTAGTTGACGTTGAGAACCCCGGGCAGCGTCTGGGGTGCAAAGGCGGCACCCGAGAAATTCAGCCCCACCAGGTTGAGCTTGGCGCTGTTGGCGGGTGTGCCGGTCGATCCCGTGGGTGTGGTCGTCGAACCGGTGGCGGGTGTGGTGGCACCCGAGGAGCCCGTGCTGCCGGTGCCGGTCGCAGGCTTCACCTCGGCCACTGGCGTCGTCACGGCCGGCGTCGCACTGCCCGAGTTGCTGCCCGAACTGGCGCTGCCGGTGCTGCCCGTAGAGCCCGTCGTGGTCCCCGGCACCGTCGTCGACGTGCCGGAGGTGGTGGTCCCGGTCTTCAGGGTCTTGGGATAGCCGTAGGCATTGCCATCGAGCTGCGGGCTCTCGATGAAGACACTCATGTTGCTGCCGACGACCTGGGCATAGGTCACCTTGTAGCTCTTGCCATCGGCCGGCGTGATCTGCGCGCCCACCTTGAAGGCGCCCACGTTGGCCGCCGACGCCGGAATGGAGAAGCCGGCCGCCTTGCGATAGACGCCGTGCAGCCAGTCCTCGTTGGTGAAATCGTTGATCGAGGTGGTCACCCCGGTCGTGGTCGAACCGCCGGTGTTGCCGGTGCCCGTGGAGGCGCCGGTGCCCGAGCTGCCACCGCTGTTCGAGCCGGTATTGCCGCTGGTGGAGCCACCGCTGCTGCCGGTGGAGCCGCTGGAGCCGCCCGAGGCACCGGTGCCGCTGGCTGGCGTGCTGCCGGAACCACTGGCCAGCGGGCCGATGGAGGTGCAGCTGCTGTCATCGATGTACTTATTCAGGGTCGGCCACTGCGGCCGGTCGACGCCATTGATCGGCTCTACCGACAGGAAATAGTTGCCCCAACCCGGGCCGGCGGCCCAGTAGGTGGCGGGAATGCAGTTCTGCTTGAGATAGGCCAGCATCCGGTCCATCAGCGGCAGCCAGCGGGGATCGTTATCCGGCACGCCGAATTCGCCGATCATGCCCTTCTTCTTGTTCTTCTTCAGCCACTCGACGAAGGGGCGCACGCGCTCCACGCCGTAGTCCTGGCTCAGCTTGCCGACATCGATGCCGGTGTAGTTGCCGCCGGCGCTCTCGTCGAAATAGGAATGCGCCTGAAAGATCAGATTGTCGGACGGATCCTTGAGCGCCAGCAGGGAGTCGTTCCACAGCGGCCAGCGGGTTGCCTCCGACCAGCCATTGCCCTCGATCATGATGGGCTTGGTCTTGTCGACCGCGCGTACCCCGTTGATGCCGTACTGGGCGGCGATCGGCCACTGGGCCATGGAGTCGTGCGGCTCGTTCATGATGTCGTAGGCGTACAGCGACGGCTGACTGCTCCAGCGCTGTGCGATCCGGGTCATGATCTCCTGGTAGCGGTCATAGGGAACCGCCGCACTGCCGATCACCGACCCGCGATAGAAGGTGTAGTTGTGCAGGTCGAGGATGATGCGCATGCCGTACTTCTGCGCATTGGCGAAGGTCTGGTCCACCAGCGCCGCATAGGTCGGGTCCAGCGGACCGCCCAGCACCGGTTGCAGGCGCTCCCAGATGACCGGGAAGCGGATCAGCTTGATGCCCTTGCCACTCCACTGCTTGAAGTAGGCCTCGACGGGAAAGATGTAGTGGGTGCCGTTGACGCCCGGCAGTACCTGACCTGCGAAACCGGCCCCGGACAGATTGAGGCCGACCAGATTGACCTGCTCGGCCTTGGCACCGGTAGCCAGGGTCAGGGCGGCAACGAAGGGCAGCATCTGGGCGGCCCTGAGGGAAAACTTCAGGAAGGATGGATTCATCATCACCAACTGCGCTAAATCGACAGCGCGCTCCCTGAACACTGGCCGATATGAAGTGAGAGAAGAGTCGCGCAGTCATGCCTGACGCGACGTTGCCTCCAGGCACCTTGACCTATACAAGCCACATGCCAACTTCATAGCCAATGACTATGGCCACTATTTAGACATCATTTATCGCAAATACAAGCATTTGATTTGTAATGATTTTTTGAATCAACCGCTCATCGTCGCCGACAGATGAATCCTTTCACCTCAAGTTGCCAGCAAGTCAACTCCAGCTCGCCGTCAAATTTATTTCTTCAACTATCGAGCAACCGACGAAAAGTTCCCGAAGGTGCCAAAAAAAGTAAGTCGCAAATAAATGTGAAATAGATCACATATTCACACGTAAGGAACTGCCCATATCTCGCTCGGGTCATGGCTATAACCCTTGCCGGAGCAGTCCATGTCCTCCCTTACCCTTGCGACCTACAACGTCAACGGCATTCGTGCCCGGCTCCCTATCCTCCTGCAATGGCTGGAGCGGGAGCAGCCCGACATCGTCTGCCTGCAGGAACTGAAGGCGAAGTCTGCCGACTTCCCGCAGGCGGAACTGGAAGCTGCGGGGTATGGTTCACTGTGGGACGGTCAGCCTTCCTGGAACGGGGTCGCCATCCTGGCGCGCGACGACCAGCCACTGGAGATTCGCCGGGGCCTGCCGGGAATGGCCGACGACCCGCAACGCCGCTATCTGGAGGCGGCGGTGAAAGGCGTGGTGGTGGCCAGCCTCTATCTACCCAACGGCAATCCCTGGCCGGGCCCCAAGTTCGACTACAAGCTGACCTGGTTCGAGCGCTTCATCGAGCATGCCCGGGGGCTGAGCGAAAGTGGCCATCCCGTAGTGCTGGCGGGTGACTACAACGTGGTGCCGACCGATAGGGACATCTACGATCCCAAGTCCTGGCGCAAGGACGCCCTGCTGCAACCCGAGAGTCGTGCCTGTTTCGAACGCCTGCTGGGTCAGGGATGGCTGGACGCCCTGCGTGCCTGCCATCCGGATGAGGCGATCTACACCTACTGGGACTACTTCCGCCAACGCTGGCAGCGCAATTCGGGACTGCGCATCGACCACCTGCTGTTGAGTCCGACGCTGCAGGACGCCTTGCAGGAAGCCGGGGTGCATCGCTGGGTACGCGACCTGGAAAAGACCAGCGACCATGCCCCCACCTGGATTCGCTTCAAGGCACCTCGCTGAGCGCTCAGGCGTCGCGCAGCAGGTCGCTGGCGTTGAGCAGGGCGATGAGGATTTCCGGGCGCTGGTTGAGGCCGCGGCGCACGGCCGCCGGTATCGACTGCTTGAGTTTCCGGCACAGTCCCGGTCGTGGCTGCAGCTCGATGAGCATGCCACGCGCGCTGCGCACCTCCCCGGGTCCCGGCTCGATGTCCAGCCGGATGCCGAGCTGCTCCTGCAGGCGCTGCTGCAGGCGTTGCAAATCGGCAACGCTGGCGACGTTTTCCAGCCGTTCCAGCAGACGCTGCTCTTCCTGGCGATTGAGCAGGAGCGCCCGTGCATCAGCGGCGGGATCCGCCAGCACGGCTTCACGCTCGCAGGTGCAGACGCCAGCGGGACAGGGCGCACGCAGGGAAGGCATTTGAATTCGATTCCTCTTCTTCAGGGCGAAAGCGACCTTTTGGCCGCTCCACACTGGCGATAGTGGCAGTTGTACCCCAGCCTTTGGGCAGACCCGCTGACCAATGCGCGGATTCCTGGGCTTATCGCCGACAAACAAAATCACCTCCCAATGATAACCAAAAGCGCTAAATGCATAGCAAAATCTTATTTTTTGGCATAACCATTCAAAGGCTAGGATGGTGCTTTGACTGCCTGCGACTTAGCCATGCCCACGCTCTCGCCCGACCTCCTAATCGTTCCTGCGGATCAGCAAAGCGCCCTGACCATCCGCGCCAAGGCACTGGCCTTCGCCGATCCGCGCTCCCGAGAGCTGCTCGAACACCTGGATGAGCGGGCGCCGCAGCCCGATCCCGTGGTGCTGGTGGGCGAATGGGGAACCGGTCGTGAGCTGCTGGCACGCCGGCTACACGAGCGCAGCGGCAGGACCGGGCTGTTCAGCAGTCTGAATTGCGCCGCGCTCAGTCGTCGCCATGGGGCTGCCGAACTGTTCGGCTATGTTCCCCGCGCCTATGCCGGCACCTCTGGCAGTCGCGTGGGCTGGTTCGGTACCGCCCATGGAGGCAGCCTCTATCTCGACGAGATCGCCGACCTGCCTGGCGCATTGCAGGACGAGCTGGTGGAGGTGCTACGGGATGGCAGCATCCTGCGCCTGGGCAGTAGCGTGCGCACGCCCGTGGATGTCCGCCTGATCGCCGGCTCCAGTGTGGACCTGGAACGGGCGGTCGAGGCTGGCAACTTCTCTGCGCGCCTCTGGGCGCTTCTCGCGGCGGGCCTGGTGCCCGTGCCGCCACTGCGCGAGCGCCCGGCCGACCTGCTACCCCTGGCCCGGCATTTCCTCCAGCAGCACGCCGACCGCCTTGACCGCACTGCGCCCGAGCTGACCGCCCATGACGAAACGGCGCTGCTCGCCTATCCCTGGCCGGGAAACGTCCGCGAACTTGAACAGGTTCTCCATACCGCCCTGCTAACTGCCTCGACGTCAGGGCTCCAGCTTGGCAAGCTGCTGCCTTCATCCTCCGCGTGGCGCTGAACTCCGCCGACAGACGGCAGTCCTAGCCGCGTACGCCATTTTGCTCGAGTCCTACCATGACCTTCCTGTCCAATCAGTCGATGCCCACTCCGCCATAGCCTGCGGCTGCCACCTTTCTCCGTAAAGGTGACCGGAAACCTCGATTTGTCGCCTCATGCGGCAGGTTTCGGTTCGTGCGGGAAAAGCCCACGGCTTTTCCGTGATCGACTACTTTGGATTACGCCTTCAGCAGAAGGCGTTCAGGCATGGTTTCATGAATATTGTGATCACTGGCCGCTCCGGCCAGGTTTCGCGCGCCTTGCAGCGCGAGTTCGGCAGCACCCATCAATTGACCGTGCTCGGTCAGGCGGATCTGGACCTCGCCCAGACCGGACAACTGCGTGCGGCTTTCGACCGCCTGGAACCCGACCTCATCCTCAACGCCGCCGCCTATACCGCCGTGGATCAGGCTGAAGAGGACAGCGAGCGCGCCGAGGCCATCAACGCCCGCGCGCCGCAGGTCCTGGCCGAGCTGGCGCGCGAGCGGGATATTCCCTTCGTGCACTACTCATCCGACTACGTCTTCGACGGCAGCCGTCGTCGCCCCTATACCGAGGCCTGCAACCCGGCGCCCCTGAGCGCCTATGGTCGTTCCAAGCTGGCGGGTGAAGAGGCGGTGCTGGCAGCCGGAGGTCGCGCGCTGGTGCTGCGCACCTCCTGGGTCTACTCCCATGACGGCCAGTGCTTCTTCAATACCATGCGCCAACTGCTGGCCGAGCGCGATGAACTCCATGTGGTCGAGGATCAGCTCGGCGCCCCCACCTGGGCACCCACCATTGCCACCGCCACGCGCCAGCTGGTCGAACGCCTGCTGGAGCAGGGCGATGTCGGCGGCCTCTATCACCTGACCAATGCCGGCCAGACCTCCTGGTACGGCTTCGCCGCCGCCATCGCCGAGCGCCTGGAGCAACGTGGCGAGCTGCGCGCCCGCCTCTATCCCACGACAACCGAACACTACCCCACGCCGGCCACGCGACCGCTCTATTCCTGCCTGGACTGCCGCAAGGTCGAGGCGGTCCTGCCGGCCGCCTTGCCGCACTGGCAGGCCGACTTCGACCGCTGCTGGGCGTTGTTCGAGCGCGACAGACAGCTGAACTGAGCGTGCAGGACCCCGGCGGATGCTGTCCGCCGGGTCGCCCCCGGTCGAAGATCCGGAGGGGCGCCTTCCCCCACTGTCGCTCCCGTTCGCCACTCTCGCGGGTAGGCTCAGCAACGTCGTCGCTTGTCCCTTCCCGGATGATCCTGGCAGGTCGTGAGGGTGATCCCGCCGTCACCCGTGATGGTCTCCAGGCGGGTCACGTCGGATACAAAGGGGACCGGGCCTGGCTGCGGCCGTTGTCGGGCCTTCGGACGATCCGGCCCGAGATCAGACGGCGCGCCCCACCGCGTCCGCCGACCACCCAGGGCTCCAGCCAATACCTCTTGTCCGTTCAGCGGAAAAAAAAGCTGATCGCGCTATCGATCCCATCCAGACTGTTCATCAGCAGTCGATAAGATCCATGGCGATACTCTCCAACAAGAACAGCAGCCGGAGCCTCCCATGCCAGAAGAATACGAAAGCGCCATCCGTCCCTATTCGAGATCGGCGCGGAAATCCGATTTCAATGAAATGGCCGCCGCCGTTGCCGCCGCCATCTCCGTCTGGGCGCTGGCCACCCTGATCGCCGTCATCGCGGGCTATCACGGCAGTGGGGCGACCAATACCATCAACCTGTCGGTGATGGTCTCGGGGGGTCTGGGATTCGTGGGACGCCGCTGGCAACTGGGGCGTCGATAGCGGCCATTGACCTGCGCCAGGCCCCTGGTGCAGCGCCAACAATCTGCCTACTGATTCTCACACACGGCGGAACTGGTTATCATCGGCGCCCTGAAATCATGGCAGGGATGCTCATGTCTTATCTGGTCCTGACGCGTCGCACCGACGAAATCATCAATCTATCCCTCAAACCGGGAGCCGATGAAGAACAGCTGCTGGATCTGCTGTTCAATGGTGGAATCAACATCCGCATCCTCAAGGTGCAGGGCGATCGCGTGCAGGTAGGCGTCCAGGCGCCTGCCGACATCAGCATCATGCGTCAGGAGTTGCTACCCTTCTAGGTTGCTACCTGGACCAGGGCGAATGGCGATTGCGTACATACTCGAAGCGCCCCTCCAGCCCCCGCCATTCCACACCCTGCCAGAGTTCGGGAGCCAGCGTCCCTTCGGCCTGCAGATCCGCACGGTAGTGGGCAAAGAACGGCTGGCCATTGCGCAGCACGATGACGTTGTGGCGCTCCTCGATCTGGGCGATGAGGTCCAGAACGGCTTCGGACGAGCGTCCGCCGCTCAGGCAATAGCAGCTGCCGTATTGGTGCAGCATGCTTTCGAAGCGGTAACGATAGAGGGTGCAGCGATCGGTTTCGAGGTGAACGCTCTGCCCCTTCGCGTCCTGCAAGGCGTGATGAACGCAGTGGTCGCAATCCTCGAATTCCCGACGCGACTCCACCCACTCACCGAGAAACTGCTTCTTCCACCGCCACACCAGCAGCCCACGATCTTCAGGCCGGGAATACACGCTGACCTTGTAGAACATCGCTCGACTCCTCTTATTGTTATGCGCCGAAGCCATCGTCCAACGGCCGCCGCCTGCTGCTCGGCCATAGGAGATCGCACGCTCTGTGGCGTACGTTTCCAGCATCGCTCCATTTGTCCGAGGCGTCCAGCCATTCCCGGCCGCTGATCCCTACCGCTCGACGGCATGCGGCTGCCACGGACATCGCGGCGTTGGCTGCCGAACCCGCCGCGGCTTCGTCCAACTTCGATACAAGATGCCGGCGGTCCTGCTTCGCAAATAATCCGCGTCAGACCGGAGCAAATCACCGGTCCAGAGCCGAATACAAGGCAGGTACAGCTTTTGCTACCGCCTAGCAGGCGACCCGATATCGCCCGCTTCCGGCCTCTGCAGCGGACTAGTATTCAGCAACGTCAGCATCTTGATCACCTGAAAAGGCTGTCTTGGCAAGGACTTGCAAGGCACGCTCGGCGCCTGCCGGAGCAAACGTTTTGAAGGGGTCTTGCCGCCAGGACCGTGATCGAGACACCGCTGTTCGAAGAAGCCCTCAACCACTCAAGGATCTTTTATGTCGGGCCTGGATAGCGACTTCAATGAAGCGCTCCGCTATGCCATCAGCAACTGCCCTGCCCGCACGACCGGACAACGGGCGGCCATTCACGCTGCCGAGAAGGTCATCCGTCAGGGGCCGGACGCGCTCTCCCCGCTGGAGCGCAAGACCCTGGCTCTGGAACTGGGCTTCTGGCTGGACCGTTTCCAGCGCCTGCAGGAATTCTCCGGCCAACGCCCGGCGGATAGGGGCGCGAACCTCTTGGCCGCCTCGGACAGGAACACGGCCGGCTAGCCGAAATCCGGCCAATAAAAAACCCCGAGGTGCCTGGCACGCTCGGGGTTTTTCGTATTTGGCGGAGAGATAGGGATTTGAACCCTAGGAGCCATTGCTGACTCAACGGATTTCGAATCCGTCCCGTTCGACCACTCCGGCATCTCTCCAACGCGGCGCATGATACCAGCGATACGGGCAAAAGCGAACAAGCAATTGCAAAAAAAGCTCTGGTATCAGCGGCTTGCGTTTAGAGCGGGACGCCCAGGCGCTGGGCGACCTCTTCGTAGGCCTCGATCACGCCGCCCAGCCCCTGGCGGAAGCGATCCTTGTCCATCTTCTTGCGGGTTTCCTTGTCCCACAGGCGGCTGCCATCCGGACTGAATTCGTCGCCCAGCACCACCTTGCCGTGGAACAGACCGAATTCCAGCTTGAAGTCCACCAGCAGCAGGCCGGCGTCGTCGAACAGCTGCTTGAGGATGTCGTTGATGCGGAAGGTCAGCGCCTTCATCTCGGCCAGCTGGTCGAGGGTGGCCCAGCCAAAGGCCTGGACGTGGCTTTCGTTGACCATCGGATCGTGCAGCGCATCGTTCTTCAGGAAGAGTTCGAAGGTCGGCGGCGTCAGCTCCAGGCCCTCTTCCACGCCAAGGCGGCGCACCAGGCTGCCGGCGGCGAAGTTGCGCACCACGCACTCCACCGGAATCATCTCGAGCTTCTTGACCAGGCATTCGTTGTCGCCCAGCAGTTGCTCGAACTGGGTGGGGATCCCGGCGGCTTCCAGCTTCTGCATGACGAAGGCATTGAACCTGTTGTTCACCATGCCCTTGCGCTCGAGCTGCTCGATGCGCTCGCCATCGAAGGCAGAGGTGTCGTTGCGGAACAACAGGACCAGGCGATCGGGATCGTCGGTGGTGAATACCGACTTGGCCTTGCCACGGTAGAGTTCTGCGCGTTTTTCCATCTTGGACTCCGGTTCGAATGGCTTGCAGGCTGTGGACGAACGCAGGTGAGACGACCGGTTCGGAACGAGTACAGCCGGGAAGCGCAGTTTACATAGGATCGTGGATCTTTTGGCCGTGCAGCAGCGCCCGGCCGCCAAAGAAAACCTGGTCAGCGCCTCAGGCGATGGCCTGCCATTCCAGCCCCAGCTGCTGATCGGCGATCTGCAGCCAGTCCGCGTCGCAGCCCAGCACGTTGGTGAAGCAGGCGCGGGCGAGCCAGGGGTTGTTGTTCTTCTCGCTCAGGTGAGCGAGCACCAGATGCTGCAGGCCCGGACAGGCCAGCTCCATCACCAGGTCGGCCGATTGCCGGTTGTTGAGATGCCCGCGCACCCCGCCGACCCGTGCCTTGAGGTGATAGGGATAGGGCCCCGCGGCAAGCATGTTGCTGTCGTGGTTGGCTTCGATCACCAGGGCATCCAGGCCGCGGTAATGCGCCAGCACCCCAGGGGTCGCCTCGCCGAGATCGGTGAGCACGCCCAGGCGCTTACGGCCGTCGTCGAAGACGAACTGGGTCGGCTCCAGGGCGTCGTGGGACACCTGCACCACCGTCACCTCCAGCGCATCCAGCACCAGCCGTTCGCCGTCCGCCAGCAGCCCCTGGGCCGCCACCGGCTTGCGCAGGCCACGCCCGGTACCGGCGCTGTAATAGACCGGCACCCCGTGCTTGCGCGCCAGCAGCTCGACGCCCTGCACGTGATCGGAGTGTTCGTGGGTGACCAGGACGGCGTCCAGCTGGGCAGGTACCACACCCAGCCGGGCCAGGCGACGTTCGGCTTCCCGCAGGGAGAAGCCGCAGTCGATCAGCACATAGCTGTTATGGCTGTGCACCAGGGTCGAGTTGCCCCGACTGCCGCTGCCCAGGATTGCGAAGCGCATATTGCATGCTCGTCTGAAGCTTTTTCAGCACGCCTTCGGCGATGTCCTGGGGTGCTGCGGTGTTGATGGTCTTGTCCAGGGTGACCTGGACGGTGTTGCCCACCGAGGTGAGGCGCACCTGGAAGCGCCGTGCGCGGGCGTCTTCCTCTTCCTTGGTCTCGCCCTTGCCGAACAGGCGGCCGAAGAAGCCCGGCTTGCGGTCTTCCGGCTTCTGCGCGCCTTCGGCGATGTTCACGTAGTAGACGCCCAGGCTGCGATCCATGTCGTCGACACGGATGTCGGCGCCTTCGATGGCGCGACCCACGCTGGACCAGGCGCGATTCAGATCGCTTTCCAGCACCAGCATGGGCACGCCGCTGCCGTCGACCTCGTAGGTCACGCGCTCCGGGGTGTCGTAGCCACCGGCGGCCAGCAGCGAGACCGACCCACTGCCCTGCTCGCTGCGGTCCAGGCCGGCCAGCACCTGATTCAGCAGGGCGTCATCGAGCGCCGAGCTGTTCTGGCTGCTGGACCAGGACGGCTCGCTGGAGCTGCCCTGGCTGCGGGTCTGGGTCTGGATGAAGATCTCGCTGCTGCCCGACTGCACGCCCGGCTCGATGCGCAGGCGGGTGCGCAGCTCGTTGCCCGGTTGCAGGCGGCCGTTGGTGCTCAGGCTGCGCGCCAGCGGCGTCGACAGCTCGGTGGGCGCCTGCCAGGCGGTAATGATCTCACCGGTCTGCGGGCGCTCTTCGGCAATGCGGAAGCCATTGTCCGTCAGGTACTGACGAGCCACCGGCCAGACGTTGGCCGGGACCTTCTGGGCGGCCAGCCAGCGGGCATTGCCGCTGCGCTGCACGCTGAACTGCTCGTTGCCACTGCCCTGGACGGCCAGCGCCTGGGGTTTCGGCACTTCGAAGCCATAGGAGCGATTCTGGGTATCGGCCACATTGGCCGGGATCGGCAACAGCGGATCCATGGGCTTGGCCTGGACATCCGTCGGCACCTGCATGGGGCCGGTCTCGCGGGATTCGAGATAGTCGTTGCCGCGATCGCGGAAATAGCCATGCTCGCCCCACACCCAGCTGCAGCCACTGGCGGTGGCCACGGCCAGACCCAGCGTCGTCAAACCCAGAACACGTTTCATCGACTGCTTCCTAATCACGCCAGCACTCCCGCCTGACGCAGGGCCTGACGTACCACTTCGTGGCAGCGCGAGCTGAGCCAGGTCAGCGGCAGACGGATACCGGCGTCGATCATGCCCATTTCATGCAGGGCCCACTTCACCGGGATCGGATTCGATTCGATGAACAGATTCTTGTGCAGCGGCATCAGCTTTTCGTTGAGCGCGCGTGCGGTGTCGGCATCGCCGCGCATGGCGGCGGCGCAGAGTTCGCTCATGGCGCGCGGCGCGACATTGGCGGTCACCGAGATGTTGCCCTTGCCGCCCAGCAGCATGAGTTCGGCAGCGGTGGCGTCATCGCCCGAGTAGACCAGGAAATCCTTGCTGACCCGGGAGAGGATGTCGCGGGCGCGAGCCAGGTCGCCGGTGGCTTCCTTGATGCCGATGATGTTCGGCACCTTGGCCAGGCGCTCGACGGTCTCGGCCAGCATGTCGCAGGCGGTGCGCCCCGGCACGTTGTAGAGGATCTGCGGAATGGCGACGGTTTCGGCGATCATGCGGAAGTGCTGGTACAGCCCTTCCTGAGTCGGCTTGTTGTAGTAGGGCACGACCAGCAGACAGGCGTCGGCGCCCGCGTCCTTGGCGGCGCGGGTCAGGTCGATGGCCTCACGGGTGGAATTGCCACCGGTGCCTGCGATCACCGGGATGCGGCCCTTGACCTGCTCGACCACATGACGGATCACGGCTACGTGCTCGTCAACGTCGACCGTGGCGGATTCACCCGAGGTGCCCACCGCGACGATGGCGTCGGTGCCTTCGGCGAGATGGAAGTCCACCAGCTTGGTCAGGTTGTCCCAGTCGATACGCCCCTGGGCGTCCATAGGGGTGACCAGCGCCACCATGCTCCCCGCAATCATGCAACCGCTCCTGCCGGAAAAAGAGAGCGGTAATGGTACTGACGCCTCTGCCCCAGCACAAGCAACGTGCCCCCCAACGGGCATTCCCCCCGCGAGCGCTTTTCGCTACCCTTTCGCCTTTGCCAGGTTCTGTACGAAAAGTTGGCGAGCGAAGGTCAGGCGAAGCCTTTTTCAACGAAGCATCACCGAGCGCAGACGCTTTTCCTACAGAACCCAGTCTGTATCTCCCCCTGCCAGGAACCCTAATGTCCGCTACCCCCCCGATTCGCGAACAATTTCTCGTCATCAGTGCGCTGGGCGCCAATCCCATGGAGCTGACCAACGTGCTCTACCGCAGCTGCATGGACAATCGCTGTGCGGTAGTCAGCAGCCGGCTGAGCCGACACGGGGAATACAGCGCGCTGATCCTGCAGGTCTCCGGCAACTGGGACGGCCTGGCGCGCCTCGAAGGCGGCCTCGCCGGCCTTGGCAAGCGCCACGGCTTCACCGTCGGCGTCACCCGCAGCGCCGCCCTGGAGAATCGTCCCCAGGCCCTGCCGTACGTCGTCTATGTCAGCGCCGCCTATCGCCCGGACATCCTTAACGAACTCTGCCAGTTCTTCGCCGACCACAAGATCGAAGTGGAGAACCTGGTCTGCGATTCCTACCAGGCGCCCCAGACCGGTGGCACCATGCTCAACGCCACCATCACCGTGACCCTGCCAGCCGGGACCCAGATCAGCTGGCTGCGCGATCAGTTCCTGGATTTCGCCGACGCCCTCAATCTGGATGCCCTGATCGAGCCCTGGCGGCCGCAGAGCAACTGACAGAACCCGCAAGGAGCTGCCCATGAGCGCGACCCTCGACCAACCGCTTCCGGATTTTCAGGCCCAGGCCACCAGCGGCCTCGAGGTCTCGCCCGCCAGCCTGCGCGGTCGCCAGGCGGTGCTGTACTTCTATCCCAAGGACAACACCCCCGGCTGCACCACCCAGGGCCAGGGCTTTCGCGATCTGCACGAGCAGTTCCAGGCGGCCGATACCCTGATCCTGGGCGTCAGCCGTGACAGCCTGCGCACCCATGAGAACTTCCGCACCAAGCAGGGCTTTCCCTTCGAGCTGATCAGCGACAAGGACGAGACCCTCTGTCAGCTGTTCGACGTGATGCGGCAGAAGAAGCTCTATGGCAGGGACTACATCGGCGTGGATCGCAGTACCTTCCTCATCGACCGGGAAGGCGTGGTACGCCGGATCTGGCGCGGCGTGAAGGTCCCCGGGCATGTCGCCGAGGTGCTGGCCGCCGCCCAGGCACTCAACCAGGCCTGATCAGGCCTTGCGCAGCCAGTAGCGGAAGGTCTCTCCCGCCACCTCTTCGCCCACCAGGGCATGCCCCGACAGCTTGGCGAAGGTGCGGAAGTCGCGTTGCGAGCCGGCATCGGTCGCCACCACGGCCAGTACCTCGCCGGAGGACAGGCGATTGAGTTCCAGCTTCGCCTTGAGCAGCGGCAAGGGGCAGCTCAGGCCGCTGGCGTCCAGCTGGGCGGTCACGGTGCCGGTGTAGGGTTGGCTCAGATCGGCCATGGGATTCTCCATTGGGGGCTGCGTCAGTGCCCGGGTTTGCTAGGCACCCAGACGGCGGGCCGCTAAAGTAGCCCTTTTGCGGCCACGAGTCTTGCCATGAACGTCCTGCGCCCCGCCCTGCTGTCCCTGGCGCTGCTCGCCGCGCCCCATCTGGCGCAGGGCGCGAACGATCTGCCGTCGCTGGGCGATGCCAGCTCTTCGATCGTCTCGCCCGAGCAGGAGTTTCAGATGGGCCGCGCCTGGCTGAGCATGCTGCGCGGCCAGGTACCGACCATCAACGATCCGCAGCTCAAGCAATTCGTCGAACAGACCGTCTACAAGCTGGCCGAGACCAGCGACCTGCAGGACCACCGCCTGGTCTTCATCCTGATCAAGGACCCCGAGATCAACGCCTTCGCCGCGCCCGGTGGGGTGATCGGGGTGAATGGTGGGCTGTTCCTCAAATCGGAAACCGAAGCCGAGTACGCGGCGGTCATGGCCCATGAGCTGGGTCACCTGATCCAGCGCCACTTCGCCCGCGGGGTGGAAAACCAGCAACGCATGCAGCTGCCGCTGATGGCGGCCCTGCTCGCCGGGATCGTTGCGGCCGCGGCAGGCGGTGGCGATGTGGGAATCGCCGCCATCGCCTCGACCCAGGCGGCGGCGATCCAGAGCCAGTTGCGCTTTTCCCGACTCAACGAGCAGGAGGCCGACCGCGTCGGCATCGTCAATCTTGAGCGCGCCGGCTACGATCCGCGCGCCATGCCGGAGATGTTCGGTCGGCTCGCCCGCCAGTATCGCTATGACCGTACCCCACCGGAATTTCTGTTGACTCACCCGGTCACGGACAGCCGGATCGCCGATACCCAGGCGCGCGCCGAGCGTTTTCCCAAGGGAGGCGTCGAGGACAGCAAGCGCTTCCAGCTGATGAAGGTGCGCACCCAGATGTACTTCGAGGAGACCGCCGGCCTGCTGGTGAAGCGCTATCGCGCCCAGTTGCAGGAGGCGCCGGACAACGATCCGGTGCGCTATGGCCTGGCCATGGGACTGACCAAGCAGGGCCAGCTCAACGAGGCGCGCGACACCCTCGCGCCGCTGCTGCGCAAGGCGCCGGACGACATCAGCTACAACCTCGCCCAGGTCGATCTGGACATCACCGCCAATCGCCTGCCCGACGCCCAGAAACGCGTGCAGCGACTGCTGGACCTCTATCCGGACGATCTGGCCGTGAGTCTGGCCCAGGTGGACATGCTCGGCCGCACCAAGCAGGCCAAGGCCGCCAGCCAGTTGCTCGACAAACTGATCAAACAGCGGCCGATCGATCCGGATCTGTGGAATCAGGCGGCGGACGTTCGCGGCCAGGCCGGTGATCTGGTCGGGGTGCACCAGGCAAGAGCCGAGTACTTCGCCCTGACCGGTGACTACAACCAGGCGATCCAGCAACTGGGCTTCGCCAAGCAGCGCGCCGCCAGCAACTATCAGCTGGCCGCGCGGATCGACGCCCGCCAGCAGGAAATGATCGCCCAGCGCAAGCTGAGCGAAGAGATCCTGCGCTAGGCGTTACCCTTGGCCTGCAGCTGCAGCGCCTGGGTGAAGTCGAGCATGCGCTTGAGCGGCTTGACCGCACGGGGGATGAGCGCCGGATCGACCAGCACCTCGCCGGAGCCGTCGAGCAGGCAGTTGAGGGTGCGCTCCAGGGTGTTCATCGCCATCCAGGGACAGTGGGCGCAGCTGCGACAGGCGGCGCCGTTGCCGGCGGTGGGTGCCTCGATGAAGGTCTTGTCGGGGCAGGCCTGCTGCATCTTGTAGAAGATGCCGCGATCGGTGGCGACGATGAACTGGCGATTGGGCAGCGTCTGGGCCGCCTTGATCATCTGGCTGGTGGAGCCGACATGGTCGGCCAGCTCGATCACCGCCTCGGGCGACTCCGGATGCACCAGGATGGCCGCTTCCGGGTAGAGCCGCTTGAGGTCTTCCAGCTGGCTGGCCTTGAACTCCTCGTGGACGATGCAGGCGCCTTCCCACAGCAGCATGTCGGCACCGGTTTCGCGCTGGATATAGCGACCCAGGTGGCGATCGGGAGCCCAGAGGATGGTCTCGTCGTTGTCCATCAGGTGCTCGACGATGTCCAGCGCGCAGCCGGACGTCACCACCCAGTCCGCGCGGGCCTTCACTGCGGCCGAGGTGTTGGCGTAGACCACCACGGTGCGCTCGGGATGCTGGTCGCAGAAGGCGGAGAACTCCTCCACCGGGCACCCCAGGTCCAGGGAGCAGGTGGCCTCCAGGGTCGGCATCAGCACGCGCTTTTCCGGGTTGAGGATCTTGGCCGTCTCGCCCATGAACTTGACCCCGGCCACCACCACGGTGGACGCCGGGTGGCGATTGCCGAAGCGGGCCATCTCCAGGGAATCGGCGACGCAACCGCCGGTCTCCTCGGCCAGGGCCTGGATCAGCGGATCGGTGTAGTAATGGGCGAGCAGCACCGCGTTCTGCGCCTTGAGCTCGCGGGCGATGGCGGTCTTGTAGGCGGCGATCTCGTCCGGCCCGAGCGCCTTGGGCTGCTTGGCGGCCAGATGGGCCTGGACCAGGAGACGTTCGGAAATCTGCACCATGGCGGGTACCTGAAAACGGGGGTCGTCAAGGCCGCGCATCATAGCAGCATCCTCGCCGACTCCCTATGGGCGCCAGCGGCCGCCTTCGCGAGGAGTGGCCATCTGCCGCTAATGTCTGGCAACACTTGGCTTTTCACTTCTGCGGCGGCCATGGGTCCGAGACAGGAACGCCCGGTGAGCGTCTCGCCTGGGCCCTCTGCTGGAGATCTCGCGTGCCGCCCCGTTCGACCTCGCGTTCCCGAACCCCCGATCAGGCTCTCGCCACCCTGCTGGATAAACTGCGCGCCCTGCAGGGTGCCCTGGAACAGGCCGCCGCGGAGCCGCGGCTGGATCGGCAGGCGCTCAATCCCGCCTACCGGGCCAGTGCCCGGAATCTGCTCGCCTATCTGGCGCTGCGCGACGGCGATCTGCAGGGCCTGCAGCTGCAACTCTCCGCCCTGGGGCTATTGTCCCTGGGGCGTTCCGAAGCCGCCGTGCTGCCGACCGTGGCGACCCTCATCAACACCCTGGAGCGCCTGCTCGGTGGCAGCCCGGCGACGCGGCCGACGACCAGGGCGGCCAACCCCCTGGCAGACCATGCACGGGCACTGTTCGGCACGCCCGCCTCCGCGCGGGAGGTACGCATCATGGTCACCTTGCCAAGCGAAGCCGCCGACGATTATGCGCTGGTACGCGACCTGCTGGCGGGACATATGGATTGCGCGCGCATCAACTGCGCCCACGACGAACCGGCCACCTGGACGCGCATGATCGACCACGTGCGGCGGGCCAGCGCGGAGCTGGACCAGCCCTGCAAGGTATTCATGGACCTGCCGGGCCCCAAGTTGCGCACAGGGCCCATCGCCACGGGCATGGCGGTAAAGAAGGTGAAGCCCGAGCGCGACGCCCAGGGCCGCGTCCGCCAGCCGGCGCGGATCTGGCTTACCGGCCGCCGCCGGCCGCGACCGGCGCCCTCCCCGGCGGCTGCCAGCATCCAGGTGGGCGAACGCTGGCTAGCTGGCCTGCAGGCGGGCGAGCGGATCCAGCTGAGGGACACGCGCCAGGCGCAGCGTCGCTGGACGGTCGTCGAGGTCGGAGACCGCGGCTGCTGGGCGGAGGCGACCAAGACCACCTACCTCACGCCCGGCCTGCGCCTGAGCGTCGAGCGCGATGGACGCAGGAGGCACAGCCGCATCGGCGATTTCGCCCCGCAACCGGGCGCTCTGCGGCTGGCCGAGGACGATCTGCTGATCCTGACCGCCGACCAGACGCCCGGTCGGCCCGCCAGCCAGGACAGCGGCGGGCGCCTGCTGACACCCGCCACCCTGGGCTGCACCCTGCCCCAGGTGTTCGCCGACGTCCGTAGCGGCGAGCCGGTCTGGTTCGATGATGGCAAGATCGGCGGGCTGATCGAACGCGCCGATCAGGACGCGCTGCAGATCCGCATCACCCAGGCGCCGGGCGGCGCCAAGCTCAAGGGCGACAAGGGCATCAACTTTCCCCAGAGCACCCTGCGGCTGGCAGCGCTGGGCGAACAGGACCTCGCGGCCCTGGCCTTTGCCGCCGAGCATGCGGACGGTATCGAGATGTCCTTCGTCAACAGCGCGGACGATGTCCGCGCGCTGCTCGCTGAGCTGGCGCGCCTGCGGGCCGAGCACCTGGGCGTGGTGCTGAAGATAGAAACGCGCCGGGGCTTCGACAATCTTCCCGCACTGTTGCTGGCGGGCATGCAGCGCGGCGGATTCGGCGTGATGATCGCCCGCGGCGATCTGGCCGTGGAAGGCGGCTTCGAGCGCCTGGCGGCGCTGCAGGAAGACATTCTCTGTCTGTGCGAAGCGGCCCACGTGCCGGTGATCTGGGCGACCCAGGTGCTGGAAAACCTGGCCAAGAAGGGTTCGTCTTCGCGCGCCGAGATCACCGATGCGGCGACCGGGGTCCGCGCCGAATGCGTGATGCTCAACAAGGGCCCGCACATCCTCAAGGCGGTCGCCACCCTGGATGAACTGCTGGTGCGGATGCAGGGCTACAACAGCAAGAAGCGCCAGCTGCTGTGCAAGCTGGAACTGGCTTCGCCCTGGGCGGACTGACCCGCCCGGGGCTGGGCAGGCCTAGAGCACCTGCAGGCGACCCGCTTCCAGGCGCACGCGAGCGCCATAGGGCCAGGCCTGGTTTTCCGACCCATGGCCGCTGGGCAGGCCGCGATAGAGGGCGATGCCACGCGGCGCCAGCCACTCGGCGAAGATTTCCTCCAGCGACTGCTCGACGTTACGCGGCGGGCAGTCGGTGAAGGTGCCCAGGCAGACCGCACCGATGCGGTGCTCGGTGAGGTTGCCGAGCAACTGGCAGAGGCTGCGCTCCAGACGATAGAAGGGCTCGCCGACGTCTTCCAGCATGAGGATGGCGCCGTCGTGGGGGCGCAGGGCGGCGGCGGTCCCGACCACGCTGGCCAGGGTGGTCAGGTTGCCGCCGATCAGTTCGCCGGCAGGCACCTGGGCCGGACCGGCCAGGCGCTCCAGCTGCCAGGCCGGACGGCTGCCCGCGCACAGTTCCAGGACCGATTCCAGCGAGCGGGTACGGGCCGCCTGGGTAGCCGGATCCTCGTCACGACGCCCCCAATCCAGGGCGCCCGGGCCGTGGATGGCGGTGAGACCGCGGCGGTGAAAGGCCTCCAGCAGCACCGTCAGGTCGGAATAGCCGATCAGCGGCCGGCCCTTGCTGCTGGACAGCCGCGACCAGTCCAGCCAGGGCAGCAACTGGGCGGATCCGTAACCGCCGCGCAGGCACCAGACCGCATCCACGTCCGCCTGGCTGAAGGCCCAGTGCAGATCCGCGGCGCGCTCCTCGGCGGTACCGGCGAGATAGCGATGGCGCTTGAGCGCCTGCTCGCCCAGGACCGCTTCGATGCCGGCGGCCTGCAGTTGCTCGATCGCCGCCGTGACCAGCTCTTCCTTGACCGCACCTGCCGGACTGACCAGCGCCACACGCCGCACGGGATTCATTCCAGCACCTCCACCGGCATGCCGGCTTCGATGGTACCGCGCCCCAGGGGGATGACGTTCATGCCGAACAGCATGCGATTGTCCTGGAAGCGATATTCGCGCAAGGCAGTGAGCGGCTGCCGATCCGGGTCCTTTTCACCGGTCACCGGATCCTGGGTGATGACGATGCAGCGCGCGCAGGGACAGGCGACGGCGAAGTCCACCGCGCCGATGCGCAGGCGCTTCCAGCCGTCTTCGGCGTATGCGGGCGTGCCTTCCACCACCAGATTCGGCCGGAAGCGCAGCATCTCCAGCGGCTTGCCTACCCGCGCCACCAGATCGGCCAGCGAGGCCTCGCTGGTCAGCAGCAAGGGGAAGCCGTCGGCGAAATGCACCTTTTGCCCCGGCTCGGCGAAATCGGTGTTGATCTGGCGGGCATGGCTTTCCGTGATGTGCACCAGGCGGCAGCGGCGACCGAGGAAGTCGCTCAGCCAGGCATCCGCCGCGGCGGCGACCGGCGCCTGCAGGGTGTCGCGCCAGATGGTCACGCCCAGTTGTTCGCCGGTGGTATCCGGCACCGTCACGTCGAGCGGCGTCCGGCCGCGCGCGCTCAGGCGCAGCCGGTCGGCAGCCAGCCAGCGCGCCTCGATGTGATTCATCTGCGCCAGCTGGCGCAGGGTCAGGAAGCGGCCGGTGTCGGCATCCACCACCATCCAGCGGCGGTCACCCACCAGGCCCAGGGCATCCACCTCGGCCTGGACGAGGGATTCCACGGCCGTCGACTTGACGGGATAACGATAGAGGGCACTGAGGTGCGACATGGGCGCGGCTTCCTGGCGGCGGACAAGGGCCGCCAGTGTAAGGGAGGCGCCGGAGCGGCGAAACCGCGAGGATCACTCCTCGGCCAGCGCCAGGCGCCGGCGCACTTCCTCGACCAGCTGATCGGGCTGGAACTTGGAGAGGAAGGCGTTGCAGCCCACCTTTTTCACCATGGCTTCGTTGAAGCTGCCCGACAGCGAGGTGTGCAACACCACATAGAGATCGGCGAGACGCGGGTCCTGGCGGATCTCGGTGGTCAGGCGGTAGCCGTCCATTTCCGGCATCTCGGCATCGGTGAGCACCATCAGCAGCTTGTCGGTCAGCACCACGCCCTCGTCGGCCCAGGCCTTGAGCTTGCGCAGCGCCTGCAGGCCATCGGTGGCGACGTGGAATTTCAGGTCCAGCTGCACCAGGGTGTCGCGCAGCTGGCCGATGGCGGTGCTGGAGTCATCCACCAGCAGCACCTCGCGACCGCGGGCCTTGGCCAGCAGCGGATCGGCCAGACGTTCCTGGGAAACCTTGACGTTGTAGGGAGCGATCTCGGCCAGCACCTTTTCCACGTCGATCACCTCCACCAGGCGGTCTTCGATGCGGGTGATGGCGGTCAGGTAGTGCTGGCGTCCGGCGCCGCCGGGCGGGGCCTGGATGCTGTCCCAGTTGAGGTTGATGATGCGATCGACGCTGCCGACCAGGAAAGCCTGCACCGAGCGGTTGTACTCGGTAACGATGATGGTGCTGTTCTCGTCGGGCGTGATGGGTCGCATGCCGATGGCCGCCGCCAGGTCGATCACCGGCAGGGTCTGGCCACGCAGGTGGACGACGCCGCAGATCATCGGATGGCGCTTGGGCATCTGGGTCAGGCGCGGCAGCTTGAGCACCTCCTGCACCTTGAACACGTTGATGGCGAACATCTGCCGGCTGGACAGCTGGAACATGAGAATTTCCAGACGGTTCTCGCCAACCAGCTGGGTGCGTTGATCGACGGTGTCGAGAATGCCGGCCATGGAAAGTCCACTCCAAAGATAAGTCAGTTCACAGGCTATCGGCGGCAGCGGTCGATTCTTGAGGCCCGGAAACAGCGAAGCCGCCCGACAGGCGGCTTCGCTCGAACACCTGCGCTCAGGCGCGTGGCAGGGTCACGCCACGCTGGCCCTGGTACTTGCCACCGCGATCCTTGTAGGAGACCTCGCAGGCCTCGTCGGACTGCAGGAACAGCATCTGCGCCACGCCCTCGTTGGCGTAGATCTTGGCCGGCAGGGTCGTGGTGTTGGAGAACTCCAGGGTCACGTGGCCTTCCCACTCGGGCTCCAGCGGGGTGACGTTGACGATGATGCCGCAGCGGGCATAGGTGCTCTTGCCCAGGCAGATGGTCAGGACGTCGCGCGGGATGCGGAAGTATTCCACGGTGCGCGCCAGGGCGAAGGAGTTCGGCGGAATGATGCAGACATCGCTGACCACGTCGACGAAGCTCTTGTCGTCGAAGTTCTTCGGGTCCACCACCGCCGAATGGATGTTGGTGAACACCTTGAATTCGTTGGCGCAGCGCACGTCGTAGCCGTAGCTGGACACCCCGTAGGAGATCACCCGGCTGTCGTCCGCGCCGCGCATCTGGCGCTCGACGAAGGGCTCGATCATGCCGTGTTCCTGGGCCATGCGGCGAATCCACTTGTCCGATTTGATGCTCATGGCAGGTCTAGCTCCGGGGCGAAAAAATTGACCGCGCATTGTATTGGATAGCCGCGCGGTCTCAAAGGCGAACGAACGAAATCAGTCGTCGCTGACGGTGATGGTCGGCATGCCGCCGCCGGCCTGACCGCCCTGGGCGATACGGGCGCCGACCTTGCGCGCCAGTTCCTGGTAGATCAGCGCGATCTGGCTGTCCGGATCGGCGATGGCGGTGGGCCGTCCGGCGTCGGCCTGCTCGCGGATGGCCATGGCCAGCGGCAGCGAGGCCAGCAGGTCCACGCCGTATTGCTCGGCCAGCTTGCTGCCGCCGCCTTCGCCGAACAGGTGTTCGGCATGGCCGCAGTTGGAGCAGATGTGCACGGCCATGTTCTCCACCACCCCGAGCACCGGGATGTTGACCTTCTGGAACATTTCCACGCCCTTCCTGGCGTCCAGCAGGGCCAGGTCCTGGGGTGTGGTGACGATCACCGCGCCGGCCACCGGTACCTTCTGCGCCAGGGTCAGCTGGATATCGCCAGTACCGGGCGGCATGTCGATCACCAGGTAGTCGAGGTCGTTCCAGGCGGTCTGGGTGATCAGCTGGATCAGGGCGCCGGAGACCATCGGGCCACGCCAGGCCACCGGCGTCTTGTCGTTGGTCAGGAAGGCCATGGACATGACCTCGACGCCATGGGCCTGCAACGGGATAAACCACTTCTCGTCGCGCACCTCGGGACGGGTGCCCTCGGCGAAGCCGAACATGATGCCCTGGCTGGGGCCATAGATGTCGGCGTCCAGCACGCCGACCCGGGCCCCTTCGCGGGCCAGCGCCAGGGCCAGGTTGGCGGCGGTGGTGGACTTGCCCACCCCGCCCTTGCCCGAGGCCACGGCGATGATGTTCTTGACGTTGCCCATGGCCTCCAGCTGCGGCTGGGCGGCGTGAGGCGCGATGGTGCAATCGACCTGGATCTCGGCGGTCTCGACCCCGGGCACGTTCTCCAACGCGGTCTTGAGCACCTGGGCCAGGCCACCCTTGAACAGTCCGGCGGCATAGCCCAGCTCGAAGCGGGCGCGCACCCGGCCACCGTCCAGCGCGAGGTCGCGCAGGGCGCCGGCGCTGAGCAGGTCCTGTTCGAGATAGGGATCGTGATACTGGCGCAGCGCGGCCTCGATGGCCTCGCGAGTCGGAGCGGTCATGCAGACTCCCGGAAACAGCGGATAGGAAAGAGAAGCTGCGGCCTATGCTACCCACTGTCCTTGCTAAAGCCTATCCACGCGGCGCTACACTCCCGGCTTTGCCCTTGCCCGTGGAGCCCTGCGTGAACGCCTCTTCCCTGCACATCAGTTCCACCTTCGACAGCGGCGCCGTCGAGGTGCTGTCCCTGGCCGACCCCACCGACATCCGCCTGCGCATCCGCCCGGACACCGCGTCGCCCTTCACCCAGTGGTTCCATTTCCGTCTCGAAGGCGCCCGCGGCCTGCCCTGCCAGCTGAGCTTCGACAATGCCGGCGAGTGCGCCTACCCCGAAGGTTGGCGCGACTATGGCGTGGTCGCCAGCTATTGCGGCCAGCAGTGGTTCCGCATTCCCAGCCGCTATGACGGCAAGACCCTGAGCTGGACCGTCACCCCGGAACACGACAGCCTGTTCTTCGCCTACTTCGAGCCCTATCCGGAGAGTCGCCACCTGGCCTTCATGGGCGAGGCCCAGCGCCATCCCGCCGTCCGTCTGGAAACCGTCGGCCGCTCGCTGCTCGGGCGCTCGCTGGACCTGCTGCGCATCGGCACGCCGGGCGCCGGCAAGAAGAACATCTGGATCATTGCCCGCCAGCACCCCGGCGAGCCCATGGCCGAGTGGTTCGTCGAAGGCCTGCTGCGCCGACTGCTGGGCCTCGGCGAACAGCAGGGCGATCCGGTCGGCGGCAAGCTGCTGGAGCATGCGGTACTGCACGTGGTGCCGAACATGAATCCCGACGGCTCCGCCCTGGGCAATCTGAGAACCAACGCCGCCGGCGCCAACCTCAACCGCGAATGGCTGGAGCCGGACGAGGAGCGCAGCCCCGAGATTCTGGCGGTACGCCGCGCCATCGCCGCGAGCGGCTGCGATCTGTTCCTCGACATCCACGGCGATGAGGCCCTGCCCTATGTCTTCGTCGACGGCTGCAATGGCCTGCCCAACTTCGGTGAGCGCGAAGAGGCCGAGCAGCAGGCCTTCCTGCAGCGCTTCCAGCGTGCCAGCCCCGACTTCCAGACCCGGTACGGCTATCCCCGTGGTCACTTCGGCAGCGAAACCCTGAAGCTCGCCACCAAGTATGTCGGCCATACCCATGGCTGCCTGGCCCTGACCCTGGAGCTGCCGTTCAAGGACAACGCCAACGATCCCCGCCCCGATGTGGGCTGGAACGGTGCCCGCAGCGCCGCCCTGGGCGCGGCCATGGTCAGCGCCCTGTACTGGCAGCTGGCGGATCTCTGAATGCTCGAAGTCTGCTGCGCGTCGGCCAGACTGCCTTGGAAACTGCCTCAGAATGCTCATTTACCCGTCGTAAACTGTGCTTCCTCGGCAATTTCCGCCTTGCCTGGCGCTAGCCCGCAGGACTTCGCGCTTTTTAACGCCCATCCCCACGGATGAAACCGACCGGCCATTTCGCTATGATGGTCGGTCAACTTATCAGCGCCGCGATCCAGCCAAGACCATGACCGAGCCCCGCAAGATTCTCGTCACCAGCGCCCTGCCCTACGCCAATGGCTCCATCCATCTCGGCCACATGGTCGAGTACATCCAGACCGACATCTGGGCCCGCTTCCAGCGGCTGCGCGGCAACCAGTGCATCTATGTCTGCGCCGACGACGCCCACGGCTCGGCCATCATGCTGCGCGCCGAGCGCGAGGGCATCACGCCCGAACAGCTGATCGACAACGTCAAACGCGAGCACAGCGCCGACTTCGCCGACTTCGGCGTGGCCTTCGACAACTTCCACTCCACCCACGCGGAAGAGAATCGCGAGCTGTCGCGCGCGATCTACCTGAAGCTGCGCGAGAACGGCCACATCGCCACCCGTCCGGTCACCCAGTATTTCGACCCGGACAAGCAGATGTTCCTGGCCGACCGTTTCATCAAGGGCACCTGCCCCAAGTGCGGCAGCGCCGACCAGTACGGCGACAACTGCGAGAAGTGCGGCGCCACCTATGCGCCCACCGAGTTGAAGGATCCCAAGTCGGCCATCTCCGGCGCGACCCCGGTGCTGCGCGAATCCGAGCACTTCTTCTTCAAGCTTCCCGACTTCGCCGAGATGCTCAAGGGCTGGACCCGCAGCGGCGCCCTGCAGGAATCGGTGGCCAACAAGATCGCCGAATGGCTGGACGCCGGGCTGCAGGAATGGGACATCTCCCGTGACGCGCCCTACTTCGGCTTCGAGATCCCCGATGCGCCAGGCAAGTACTTCTATGTCTGGCTGGACGCGCCCATCGGCTACATGGCCAGCTTCAAGAACCTCTGCGACCGCCGTGACGACCTGGATTTCGACGCCTACTGGAACAAGGACAGCACCGCCGAGCTGTACCACTTCATCGGCAAGGACATCGTCAACTTCCATGCGCTGTTCTGGCCGGCCATGCTCGAAGGCGCCGGCTACCGCAAGCCGACGGCGCTGAGCGTTCATGGCTTCCTCACCGTCGACGGCCAGAAGATGTCCAAGTCCCGCGGCACCTTCATCAAGGCGCGCACCTACCTGGATCACCTGAATCCCGAATACCTGCGCTACTACTTCGCCGCCAAGCTCTCGCGCCACGTCGAGGACATCGACCTGAACCTCGAGGACTTCGTGCAGAAGGTCAATTCCGACCTGGTGGGCAAGGTGGTCAACATCGCCAGCCGCTGCGCCGGCTTCATCCACAAGGGCAACGCCGGCCTGCTGGTGGACGCCCAGGCCGCACCCGAGCTGGAAGCCGCCTTCCGCGCGGCCACGCCCAGCATCGCCGAGGCCTACGAGACCCGTGACTTCGGCCGTGCCATGCGCGAGATCATGGCCCTGGCCGACCGCGCCAACGCCTGGATCGCCGACAAGGCGCCCTGGAGCCTGGCCAAGCAGGACGGCAAGGCCGACGAAGTCCAGGCCATCTGCGCCCAGGGCATCGAGCTGTTCCGCCAGCTGGCGATCCTGCTCAAGCCGGTACTGCCCAACCTGACCGCCGCCGCCGAGGCCTTCCTCAACGTCGCCCCCCTGACCTGGGCCGACCTCGACATCCGCCTGGCCAATCATCAGCTCAACGCCTTCCAGCCCCTGCTCACCCGCATCGAACCCGCCAAGGTGCAGACCATGATCGACGCTTCCAAGGAAGACCTGGCCGCCCAGGCCGCCCCCCAGCCGGCCGGCAATGGCGAACTGAGCAAGGCCCCGCTGGCCGAGACCATCGACTTCGATACCTTCTCCAAGGTCGATCTGCGCATCGCGCTGATCGAGAAAGCCGAATTCGTCGAAGGCGCCGACAAGCTCTTGCGCCTGACCCTGGACATCGGCGATGCCAAGCGCAACGTCTTCTCCGGCATCAAGAGCGCCTACCCCGAGCCGAGCCAGCTCGAAGGCCGCCTGACCCTGTACGTCGCCAACCTGGCGCCGCGCAAGATGAAGTTCGGCGTGTCCGAGGGCATGGTCCTGGCCGCCGGCCCCGGCGGCACCGAGATCCACCTGCTCAGCCCCGACAGCGGCGCCAAGCCCGGCCAGCGGGTGATGTGACAGCGACGGCGCCGAGAGCCTGCTCAAAGGCGAGCGAGTTAGCGACAAACAAGGCGAACATGGCTGAGGAAGCGGAGTTTACAAAGCGTAAATGAGCATTCCGAAGCCATTTTCAACGCAGTTTGGCCGACGCGCAGCCGACTTTGAGCAGGCTCTCAGGGCGCCGTTCCTCCTCCAGCCCCGACCCCGATCATGAACGCTCACGCCACCCTCATCAGCGCCATCGACGCCCTGCTGCCCCAGACCCAGTGCGGCAAGTGCGGCCACCCCGGTTGCCAGCCCTATGCGGCCGGCATCGCCGCGGGTGAAGCGCACAACAAGTGCCCACCGGGCGGTACGGCGACCATCGTCGAGCTTGCTGCCCTGCTGCAGCGCCCGACACTGCCCCTGGACTCGCCTTATCCGGTGACGCCCAGCCAGCGCGCGGTGATCCGCGAAGCCGAGTGCATCGGCTGCACCAAGTGCATCCAGGTCTGCCCCACCGATGCCATCCTGGGCGCGGCCAAGCTGATGCACACGGTGATCGAGAACGAATGCAGCGGTTGCGAGCTGTGCCTGGCGCCCTGCCCGGTGGACTGCATCGATCTGGTGCCGGTACCTGCGCCGATCGACCGCCAGGCGGAGCGCCAGCGCGCGCAGTACTATCGGCGCCGCTTCGATGCCCGCCAGTCACGCCTGCAACGGGACCGCGAACGGCTGGACGCCGAGCGCCAGCGCCGTCAGGCGCCGCCTGTGACCGCCACGGCTGCGGAGCCCCCCGCCACGGCAGAATCCTCGCTCAAGCCGCTGAAGATCGCCGCCGCCATGGCGCGTGTCGCGCTGCAGAAGGCCGAACGGCAATTGGTCCAATACGGTACGCCCGCGCTGGAAACCCAGGTGCAGCAGTTGCGTGAAGCCGCACAACAGGCGCAGACGGCCCTCGACAGGGCGCAGCAGGGGCCCGCCAGCGCCACTGCGCCGGCCCTGGCGCAGCCGGTCGCCGCCCCCGCTGCGCTCAGGCAGGCGCGGATCGCTGCCACCCTGGCACGCGCCCAGCTGACCAAGGCCGAGCGGGCCTTCGGTAGCGAGCCCACATCCACGCAGCGCGGCCAGCTGGAAACCCTGCGCAGCGCCGCTCAGCAGGCGGCTCAGCACCTCACGGCCCTGGAAGAGCGAACCGACCCATGAATGCCGCCAAACGCCTGGAGATCTTTCGCCGGCTGCACGAGGACAATCCCGATCCCAGGACGGAACTGGCCTACGCCTCACCGTTCGAGCTGCTGATAGCGGTGATCCTCTCGGCCCAGGCCACCGACGTCAGCGTCAACAAGGCCACCGCCCGCCTCTATCCGGTGGCCAACACCCCCCAGGCCATCCTGGACCTGGGTGTGGCAGGATTGTCGGAGTACATCAAGACCATCGGGCTCTACAACAGCAAGGCCAAGAACGTCATCGAGACCTGCCGGCTGTTGCTGGAGCGCCATGGCGGCGCGGTACCCGAGACCCGCGAGGAACTGGAGGCCCTGCCCGGCGTGGGGCGCAAGACCGCCAACGTGGTGCTCAACACCGCCTTCCGTCAGCTCGCCATGGCGGTGGATACCCATATCTTCCGGGTCAGCAACAGAACCAATCTGGCACCGGGCAAGAACGTGGTGGAGGTCGAGCTCAAGCTGCTCAAGGTGGTGCCGAAGGATTTCCTGCTGGATGCCCACCACTGGCTGATCCTGCACGGCCGCTATGTCTGCCAGGCGCGCAAGCCCCGCTGCGGCAGCTGCCGCATCGAGGATCTCTGCGAATACAAGGCAAAAACCTCTGACGATTGAAAAAGGGCGCACCAAAGCCCTTTGGCGATTGAAAAAATCTTTTTTACCGGCCCCTGCTTTGTCGCTATAAGGTGCGCGAAAAGGTCCGCAGCCCCGTCGATGACGGGCGTGTGACCCTGTCCAGCCTTGCCGGAGTTACCCATGGCCGAAGACAAAAGCGACATCGATGTGGACGAGGATTTCGAGACCGATGGCGAGACGCCCGAAACCGTCGAGCCTATCGTCGTCAGCAAGACCAATCTGACCAAGCGGCGCCTGATCGACGACATGCTCGAAGAGCGTCGCCTGAAGCGGCAGATCTCCGAGTACGACTTCGATCTGTAGCCCATGAAAAACCCCAGCCGAGGCTGGGGTTTTGCGTTGCATGGCGACCCTTACAGCAGGGTGCGGCCCTTGCCCGCGGCGATGCGCATGCGCAGGGCGTTGAGCTTGATGAAGCCCGCCGCGTCGGCCTGGTTGTAGGCGCCGCCGTCTTCTTCGAAGGTGGCGATGTTGGCATCGAACAGCGACTCGTCGGACTTGCGGCCGACGACCATGACGTTGCCCTTGTACAGCTTCAGGCGTACCACGCCGTTCACGCTGGCCTGGGAGGCGTCGATCATCTTCTGCAGCATCAGCCGCTCGGGGCTCCACCAGTAGCCGGTATAGATCAGGCTGGCGTACTTGGGCATCAGCTCGTCCTTGAGGTGAGCCACCTCGCGGTCGAGGGTGATGGACTCGATGGCGCGGTGGGCCTTGAGCATGATGGTGCCGCCGGGCGTCTCGTAGCAGCCACGGGACTTCATGCCGACGTAGCGGTTCTCGACGATGTCCAGGCGACCGATGCCGTTCTCGCCGCCGATGCGGTTCAGCTCGGCCAGCACGGTGGCCGGGCTCAGCTCCTGGCCGTCGATGGCGACGATGTCACCATTGCGGTAGGTCAGCTCGAGGTAGGTCGGGGTGTCCGGCGCGGCTTCCGGGGACTTGGTCCAGCGCCACATGTCTTCTTCGTGCTCGGTCCAGGTGTCTTCCAGCACGCCGCCCTCGTAGGAGATATGCAGCAGGTTGGCGTCCATGGAGTACGGCGACTTCTTCTTGCCGTGGCGCTCGATCGGGATCTGGTGCTTTTCGGCGTAGTCCATCAGCTTCTCGCGGGACAGCAGGTCCCACTCGCGCCAGGGCGCGATCACCTTGACGCCCGGCTTGAGCGCGTAGGCGCCCAGCTCGAAACGCACCTGGTCGTTGCCCTTGCCGGTGGCGCCGTGGGAGATGGCGTCGGCGCCGGTCTCGTTGGCGATCTCGATCAGGCGTTTGGCGATCAGCGGACGGGCAATGGAGGTACCCAGCAGGTACTCGCCTTCGTAGACGGTGTTGGCACGGAACATCGGGTAGACGAAGTCGCGGACGAACTCTTCGCGCAGGTCGTCGATGTAGATTTCCTTGACGCCCATGGCCTTGGCCTTGGCGCGCGCCGGCTCGACTTCCTCGCCCTGGCCGAGGTCAGCGGTGAAGGTCACCACTTCGCAGTTATAGGTATCCTGCAGCCACTTGAGGATCACCGAGGTGTCCAGGCCGCCGGAATACGCCAGGACTACCTTCTTCACATCCGCCATGCCGTTCGCTCCCGTGTGTTGCGTTGAGTCGGAAAGCGACAATTCTACTGGTCGCCTCGCTGCTTTTACAGGGGCGCGACGCACTCTGATGTCTGGGCGACATGCGGTCGGGGCGGATCAGCCCTTGGGCTTGGCCGGCGGTGCCGGGGTGGGCGCCGGCGGTTCGGCCGGATTGGCCGCGGTGCTGGTGGTTGCCGCAGCCGGGGGCTCGGCGCTCGGCGACACCCGCGAGAACACCAGGGTCACCCGGCGATTGAGCGCGCGATTGGCCTTGTTGCTGTTCGGCGCCACGGGGTACTGCTCGCCAAAGAAGCGCAATTCGATCTGCTCCGCGGCGAAGCCCTTGCTCTTGAGGTACTCCATCACCGCGATGGCGCGCAGCCGTGACTCCTGGCGGTTATCCAGGCGCGTGCCCTGGTTGTCGCTGTAGCCCGAGACGATGACGTGATTGACCGTCGGATCGGCCTTCAGGTACTCGTCGATGAGATCGAGCTTGGCCTTGGCCAGATCGTCGAGGGTATCCCCGCCGCCCGGAAAACTGACCTGGGAATGGCGGATCTGCTCGAAGTTGACCGACAGCAGCTTCTGGGTACAGGCCTGGAATTGCTGGTAGGCCGGTTCGAAGCGCACCGGCAGCAGCCGAACCTCGACCCGGTCGTCCAGGGCGCCCGCGCGACTGACCTGGGGCATGCGCCCTTCCATCAACCCCGCCAGCAGCCGCTGCGCCTGCTGCGCGCTGGTGGCCAGCGCCTGCTCGCCCTCGACGACCTTGACCGAGCCGAGGCTGATATCGCCCAGCCCCGGCTTCCAGGGCACCGCCGCCGCTTTCAGGCTGGCACTGCCCGCCGGCAGCCACTGACCATTGGGTCGCAACTCGAAGACCGTGGACTCGCCCGCGCGGCGCAGGAAGCCGCCACTGCCGAAACGAGGAATGGGCTGCAGCAGGCGACAGGCGAAGATGTCGCCCTCGACCTTCCATTCCACGCTCTCGAGCCGGCTCTGGAAGGTCATCCCCCAGGCCGGCACGGCAAGCAGCAGAGAGGAAAGGAAGAGGTAACGCGGGCGCACGTCGGACTCCGGAAAGAAAAAGTACCTGGGCTTCTTATCGGTCGAAGGCATGGAAAACTTGAGTACGGTCCCGCCGCACGGATGCCGGCCACCCCCTTTTCCGGTAGCATTTCCCCACTTTCCCGCAGCCTGGAATCCCGCATGACCGACCGGATCACCCTTGCCCGTCCCGATGACTGGCACATTCACCTGCGCGACGGCGCCGCCCTGCAGCAGACCGTCGCCGACGCTGCCCGGGAATTCGGTCGCGCCATCGTCATGCCCAACCTGGTGCCACCGGTGCGCAATGCCGAGCAGGCCGCCGCCTACCGCGCGCGTATCCTCGCCGCGCGCCCGGCCGGCAGCCGCTTCGAACCGCTGATGGTGCTCTATCTCACCGATCGCACCAGCCCGGAAGAGGTACGCAGCGCCAAGGCCAGCGGCTTCGTGCACGCCGCCAAGCTCTATCCGGCCGGCGCCACCACCAATTCCGATTCCGGCGTGACCTCGCTGGACAACCTCTTTCCCACGCTGGAAGCCATGGCCGAGATCGGCCTGCCGCTGCTGGTGCACGGCGAGGTCACCCATGCCGAGGTGGACGTCTTCGACCGCGAGAAGAAATTCATCGACGAGCACCTGGTGCGTATCGTCCAGCGCTTCCCGACGCTGAAGGTGGTGTTCGAGCACATCACCACCGGTGATGCCGCTGCCTTCGTCCGCGAGGCCCCGGCCAACGTCGGCGCCACCATCACCGTCCACCACCTGCTGTACAACCGCAACCACATGCTGGTGGGCGGGATCCGGCCGCATTTCTATTGCCTGCCGATCCTCAAGCGCAACACCCACCAGAGCGCCCTGCTGGACGCCGCCACCAGCGGCAGTCCCAAGTTCTTCCTCGGCACCGATTCGGCACCCCATGCCCGCCACGCCAAGGAGGCAGCCTGCGGCTGCGCCGGCTGCTACACCGCCTACGGCGCCCTGGAGCTCTATGCCGAGGCTTTCGAGAGCCGCAATGCCCTCGACCGCCTGGAAGGCTTCGCCAGCCATTTCGGCGCCGATTTCTACGGCCTGCCGCGCAATACCGAGACCGTCACCCTGGTCCGCGAGGACTGGCAGGCCCCCGCCTCCCTGCCCTTCGGTGACCACGAGGTGATTCCGCTGCGCGCCGGCGAGACCCTGCGCTGGCGTCTGGAGGTGGGCGCATGAGCATGGACGAGACCTTCAGCGACGAACTGGACGCCAGCCAGCCGATGTCCGACTCGCGCATCCCCATGGCGCGCCGCTTCCGCGGCTACCTGCCGGTGGTGGTGGATGTCGAGACCGGCGGCTTCAATGCCGCCACCGATGCCCTGCTGGAAATCGCCGCCACCACGGTGGCCATGGACGAGGACGGGGTGCTCTATCCGGACCACACCTACTTCTTCCGCGTCGAACCCTTCGCCGGCGCCAATATCGAGCCGGCGGCGCTGGAGTTCACCGGCATCAAGCTCGACCATCCGCTGCGCATGGCGGTGGGCGAAGAGCAGGCGCTCAGCGAGATCTTCAAGGGCGTGCGCAAGTCGCTCAAGGCCAATGGCTGCAAGAGAGCCATCTTGGTCGGCCACAACAGCAGCTTCGACCTGGGTTTTCTCAATGCCGCGGTGCTGCGCTGCGGCCTGAAGCGCAATCCCTTCCATCCCTTCTCCAGCTTCGATACCGCCACCCTTGCCGGCCTGGCCTATGGTCAGACGGTGCTGGCCAAGGCCTGCCAGGCCGCCGGTATCGAATTCGACAATCGCGAAGCCCACTCGGCCCGCTACGACACCGAGAAGACCGCCGAACTGTTCTGCGGCATCGTCAATCGCTGGCGGGAGATGGGCGGCTGGGTCGATCTGGACTGACCGTCCGTCGCCCGCCCTGCCGTTAATGAGATTTTGCCGCCTACAACTTTGACAATCATTCTCATTGTCATTAGCTTTGGCGGCACCTCCACTCATACAGCAGGCGATCCATGTACGTGTGTCTTTGCCGTGGCGTGACCGACAAGCAGATTCGCGAAGCCATCTATGAAGGCTGCTGCAGTTATCGGGAAGTCCGGGAAAGCACGGGTTGCGCCACCCAGTGCGGCAAGTGCGCCTGCCTCGCCAAACAGGTGGTCAAGGAAACCCTCGGTGAGCTGCACGGCGCCCAGCAGCTCGCCTATGCGCTGGACGTCCCGCGCGCCTGAGCGATACCCCTGCAAAAAAAGCCGGACCTTGCGTCCGGCTTTTTTATTGTCTAATCAAACGCTTACGGAAAGGATGGAAAAGCTTTCGATTACCGTTCGATTTTCGTCGATTTTTCAACAACTTAAGCTTTTGACAAAGGGCCCTCCCACGCTCAGACTGCCGGCAATCCCACCCGATTTGCAGGTCCGGCCATGAAAGGCGATATCACCGTCATCCAGCATTTGAACAAGATCCTCGGCAACGAACTGGTGGCCATCAACCAGTATTTCCTGCACTCGCGGATGTACAACGACTGGGGTATCCGCAAGCTGGGTCATCACGAGTACAAGGAATCCATCGACGAGATGAAGCACGCCGATCGCCTGATCGAGCGCATCCTGTTCCTGGAAGGCCTGCCCAACCTGCAGGACCTGGGCAAGCTGATGATCGGCGAGAATACCCAGGAGATGATCCAGTGCGACCTGCGCCTGGAAATCAGCGCCGTGGCCGATCTGCGTGAAGCCATCACCTACTGCGAGAGCGTGCGGGACTACGTGAGTCGCGACATGCTCAAGAGCATCCTCGAATCCGAGGAAGAGCATATCGACTGGCTGGAGACCCAGCTGAGCCTGATCGCCAGCGTCGGGATCGAGAACTACATCCAGTCGCAGATGCACGACGACGACGATTGATCAGGCAGCCGCCCATAAAAAAAGCCCGCACACTGCGGGCTTTTTTATGAACCAGGGACTCAAGCGTCCTTGGTTTCCACGGCTTGCTTGATCAGGGTCTGCAACTCGCCCTTCTCATACAGCTCGGCCAGGATGTCGCTGCCGCCGACCAGCTCACCGCCGACCCACAGCTGGGGGAAGGTCGGCCAGTTGGCGTACTTGGGCAGGTTGGCGCGGATTTCCGGATTCTGCAGGATGTCGACATAGGCGAATTTTTCGCCACAGGCCATCAGCACCTGAGCGGCGCGGGAAGAGAAGCCGCACTGAGGCGCGTTCGGCGAACCCTTCATGTAGAGCAGCACGGGATTGTTGGCAATCTGGTCTTTGATGGTATCGATGATTTCCACGATGCACCTCGCTAATACGGTGGGACGATTGTAACGGAAAGGCCGGTGGAACGCCGGGATTTCCGCGACGTCCAGCCCATGACAGGCGCGGCTCGACCTGCAAATCGACCACGCTCCGGCACCACCGTTCGCCGCCATGACGACGATCCGGCGCGCCGCCGAGCAAACTTTGCGGACGCGGCCGTGGTCAGGTTAAGGGTAGGCGCCGCTCGGTGCGCCTGATCCAAGACCCCAGGAGAACTCCATGAGCCTGTTCAGCACCATCCTATCCAAGCTTGGCATCGGTGAAGCCCACGCGGACACCCCTGCCGCCGCGCCCACTACCGGTGCCACCGAGACCACCACGCCCGCCGGTAGCACCGCTCCCGCAGGTGCTGGCAGCCACATGAGCCAGGTGGACGTCGCCGCCAAGCTGGACGGCCTGGCCGCTCAGAAAGGCGAGCAACTCAACTGGAAGACCTCCATCGTCGACCTGCTCAAGCTCCTCGACCTGGACAGCAGCCTGACCGCACGCCAGGAACTGGCCAAGGAACTGAACTGCCCGGCCGACAAGCTGAGCGACTCCGCCCAGATGAACATGTGGCTGCACAAGGCCGTCCTGCAGAAGCTGGCTGACAACGGCGGCAACGTTCCCGCCGAACTGCTGTAAGGCTACCGCCCGCTGATCCGTCTCAGGCCAGCCGCCCTGCATGAAGGGCCTGGCCTGCGATGGTGGTAAAATGCGACATGAACTTATACCATTTCGCCTTTGGTCTTTCCGCCGTTTGAAACGGCATGCTCTCAGGTTCGCCGCGCCCTCCATGGACGGCCGTTACCGGGACGGGACGCTAGGGTAACGAAATGACGGTTCGCCACTTTCTCTCTTTCATGGACTGTTCCCCCGAGGAACTCCGGCAACTCATCGCACGCGGCATCGAGCTCAAGGCCCTGCGCAACCGGGGCGTCCTGCACGAGCCCCTGCGCAATCGCGTCCTGGGCATGATCTTCGAAAAGGCCTCGACCCGTACCCGCCTCTCCTTCGAGGCCGGCATGATCCAGCTCGGCGGCCAGGCGATCTTCCTCTCGTCCCGTGATACCCAACTCGGTCGCGGCGAACCTGTCCCGGACAGCGCCCGCGTCATGTCGAGCATGCTCGATGGCGTGATGATCCGTACCTATGCCCACGAGATGCTCACCACCTTCGCCGCCAATTCCAGGGTGCCGGTGATCAATGGCCTGTCGGATGATCTGCACCCCTGTCAGCTGCTCGCCGACATGCAGACCTTCTTCGAACACCGGGGCGATATCCGCGGCAAGACCGTGGCCTGGATCGGCGATGGCAACAACATGTGCAACAGCTACATCGAGGCGGCCGAGCAGCTCGACTTCAACCTGCGCATCGCCTGCCCGGAAGGCTATGAGCCCAATCCGCGCTTCCTCGAACGCGCCGGTGACCGCGTGCAGCTGACTCGGGATCCCCGCGAGGCGGTGGCCCAGGCCCACCTGGTCAGCACCGACGTCTGGACCTCCATGGGCCAGGAAGAGGAAACCCGCCTGCGCCTGGCGGCCTTCAAGCCCTACCAGGTCACCGCCGCACTGCTCGATGGCGCCGCGCCCGAAGTGCTGTTCATGCACTGCCTGCCGGCCCATCGCGGGGAAGAGATCAGCCACACCCTGCTGGACGATCCCCGCGCCGTGGTCTGGGACGAAGCCGAAAATCGCCTGCATGCCCAAAAGGCGCTGCTCGAATTCCTCATCAAGCCGCCGCTGCACGCCTGAGTCCGGCAGAAGCCTCGGCTGCGCCAGACAGTCGAGGCCTTTTCGCTACAGCAACAGCTGCCCACGCAGCACCGTCACCGCCCGCCCGGCGATACTGACCCGGTCGCCCTCCAGGCGACACCTGAGCTGCCCGCCCCGGGCCGAAAGCTGCTGGGCAGTGAGCATCCGCTTGGCCAGTCGTCGCGACCAGTAGGGAATCAGGCTGCAATGCGCGGAACCGGTGACGGGATCCTCATCCACGCCCACTGCCGGGGCGAAGAAGCGCGAAACGAAGTCTACCTCCTGCCCCCGCGCGGTCACGATGACGCCTTGCCAGGGGAGCCGGGCGATGGCCGCCAGATCCGGCTTGCAGTCACGCACTGCCTGCTCCGACTCCAGCAGTACCAGCAGCTTGTCCGCCGCCAGGGCATCCACCGGCGAGACCCGCAGGGCCCGTTCCAGCTCGGGAGTCACCCCCTGCTCCGTGGGCACCAGCGCGGGGAAATCCAGCGCCAGGAGTCCATCGGCTTCGCGAAACACGCGCAGGACACCCGCCTGACTGATGAACTCCAGGCGATCACCCACTTCGCCATAGACCTCGAACAGGATGTGCGCTGCAGCCAGGGTGGCATGGCCGCACAGGGGCACCTCGGTCCGCGGCGTAAACCAGCGGATGCGCCAGGTGTCCCCTTCCCACACTACGAAGGCGGTTTCCGAAAGATTGTGCTCGGTGGCGATCCGCTGCAGCAGCTCGTCGGCCGGCCAGCTGTCCAGGCGGTAGACCGCGGCGGGATTGCCACGGAAGGGCTGATCGGTGAAGGCATCGACCTGATGGAATTCTAGGGGCATGCGCGCTACCTGAGCAGAAGAAGAGAAACAGCAAGCATCGACGTCGCACGGGCACCCGGCCTCTGATGATCCCCGGCAGCAATGGCTATACCTTGAGACCTGCCAACCGGCCGGTTGTCGCCAGAAGTCCTATGACCAAAATAGCAGGCGGCGTCGCATCGGCAATGAATTGTCGAACGTCGTCACTGTTTTTGCGCTCAGGAGCTTTGACAGTTTTCATATTTGAAATTAGATTTTCGGTTGCGAACAAATGGCTCTCCGGCCACCTATAAATACAACAACCACGAGGCTCCTCCATGAGTACTCTTCCGGCTCCAACGCTACGCGGTCAATGCATCGCCGAATTCCTCGGCACAGCCCTCCTCATCTTTTTCGGTACCGGTTGCGTGGCGGCCGCGAAGGTCGGCGGCGCTACTCTCGGCCTATGGGAGATCAGTATCATCTGGGGCGTCGGCGTGAGCATGGCGGTCTACCTGTCCGCCGGCGTCTCCGGCGCGCATCTCAGTCCGGCCGTCACCATCGCCCTCTGGCTGTTCGGTGGTTTCGAAAAACGCAAGGTCCCGGCCTACATCCTGGCCCAGGTGGCCGGCGCCTTCTGCGGTGCGGCGCTGGTCTACGGCCTCTACAGCAGCCTGTTTTTCGATTATGAACAGGCCCATAACATGGTCCGCGGCAGCCAGGCGAGCCTGGAGCTGGCCGGCGTCTTCTCCACCTATCCCCATCCGTCCCTGTCGGTTGGCCAGGCCTTCTTGGTCGAAGCCGTCATCACCGCCATCCTGCTGGCCATGATCATGGCCCTCACCGACGACGGCAACGGTCTGCCCCGTGGCCCGCTCGCGCCCCTGCTGATCGGCCTGCTGATCGCCGTGATCGGTGGCTCCATGGGCCCGCTGACCGGCTTCGCCATGAACCCGGCCCGCGATTTCGGACCCAAGCTGATGACCTTCTTCGCCGGCTGGGGCGAGATCGCCTTCACCGGTGGCCGTGACATCCCCTACTTCTTGGTGCCCATCTTCGGCCCCATCGTCGGTGCCTGCCTGGGCGCCGCCGGTTACAAGGCGCTGATCTGCCGCCACCTGCCCGGCCTGGCTTCGGGTGCCTGCGACGTCCCGGCCAAGGCCGAGGACAGTGCCCGCACCGAAGTGACCTCCGCCTCCAAAGCGTCCTGATCGCCGCGAATCACAATAAGGAACAAGACCATGACCGACCAGAACAAGCAGTACATCGTCGCGCTCGACCAGGGCACCACCAGCTCGCGCGCCATCGTGCTGGACCGCAATGCCAACGTGGTGACCATCGCCCAGCGCGAATTCGCGCAGATCTACCCGCAGGCCGGCTGGGTCGAGCATGACCCCATGGAGATCTGGGCCACCCAGAGCGCGGTATTCGTCGAGGCGCTGGCCCAGGCCAGCATCAGCAACGAGCAGATCGCCGCCATCGGCATCACCAACCAGCGCGAAACCGCCATCGTCTGGGACAAGACCACCGGTCGTCCCATCTACAACGCCATCGTCTGGCAGAGCCGCCAGAGCACCGCGATCTGCGACCAGCTCAAGCGCGATGGCATGGAAGACCATATCCGCAAGACCACCGGCCTGGTGATCGATCCCTATTTCTCGGGCACCAAGATCAAGTGGATCCTCGACCATGTCGAAGGCAGCCGTGAACGCGCACGCCGCGGCGAGCTGCTGTTCGGCACCGTCGATACCTGGCTGATCTGGAAGATGACCCAGGGTCAGGCCCACGTGACCGACTACACCAACGCTTCGCGCACCCTGCTGTTCGATATCCACAAGCGCGAGTGGGACGCCACCATGCTCGAGGTGCTGGACATCCCGCGCGAGATGCTGCCAGAAGTGAAGTCCTCCTCCGAGGTCTATGGCCAGGCGCACCTGGGCAGCGGCCAGACCACCGGCATCCCCATCGCCGGTATCGCCGGCGACCAGCAGGCAGCGCTGTTCGGCCAGATGTGCGTGGAGCCCGGCCAGGCCAAGAATACCTACGGCACCGGTTGCTTCCTGCTGATGAACACCGGCGAGAAGGCGGTGCAGTCCCAGCATGGCCTGCTGACCACCATCGCCTGCGGTCCCCGCGGCGAGGTCAACTACGCCCTGGAAGGCGCCATCTTCAACGGTGGCTCCACCGTCCAGTGGCTGCGTGACGAACTCAAGGTGATCAACGATTCCCTGGACTCCGAGTATTTCGCGACCAAGGTAACCGACAGCAACGGCGTCTACCTGGTCCCGGCCTTCACCGGCCTGGGCGCGCCCTACTGGGATCCCTATGCCCGCGGCGCGCTGTTCGGCCTGACCCGTGGTGTCAAGGTGGACCACATCATCCGCGCCACCTTGGAATCCATCGCCTTCCAGACCCGCGATGTGCTGGATGCCATGCAGCAGGACGCCGGCGAAGCCCTGAAGTCCCTGCGGGTGGACGGCGGCGCCACCGCCAACAACTTCCTCATGCAGTTCCAGTCGGACGTGCTCGGCACCCGCGTCGAGCGCCCGGAAATGAAGGAGACCACCGCCCTCGGCGCGGCCTATCTGGCCGGTCTCGCCACCGGCTTCTGGAGCAGCCTGGACGAGTTGCGCAGCAAGAGCACCATCGAACGGGTCTTCGAGCCGGCCTGCGACCCGACCAAGAGAGACACCCTGTACAAGGGCTGGAAAAAGGCCGTCGAGCGTACCCGCGGCTGGGCTCTGGACTGAGTGACTCCGTTCCGCAGGCCGCTGGTGGTTGCTCGGCGGCCTTCCGGACGGCTCCCCCATGAGGCCGGCGTCTTCCGACGCCGGTCTTGCTTTGCGCGACAAGCGCTTTCCACCCGGAAAGACCTACGGCATCCTCTGTGAATTTACTCGATCACCTCAAGGAAGCCGCAATGAGCCTGGCGCCTCGCCAACAGCAGATTCTCGAACTGGTCCGTGAGCGCGGCTACGTCAGCATCGAAGAGCTGGCCCAGCATTTCTCCGTCACCCCGCAGACGATCCGTCGCGACATCAACCAGCTCGCCGAGGCCGGCCTGCTGCGGCGCTACCATGGGGGTGCCGCCCATGACTCCAGCGTGGAGAACACCGAATACAGCATGAGGGCCGGCCAGATGCGCGAGGAAAAGCGCCTGATCGCCGAAGCCGTGGCTGCCGCCGTACCCGACCACGCCTCGCTGTTCATCAACATCGGCACCACCACCGAGGCCATCGCCCATGCCCTGCTCGGGCATCGCAGCCTCAAGGTCATCACCAACAACCTGCACGTGGCCAACATTCTCAGCGCCAAGGACGACTTCGACGTCCTGATCGCCAGCGGCAAGGTGCGCAGCGACGGCGGCGTGGTGGGCCAAGCGACCGCCGACTTCATCAAGCAGTTCAAGGTCGACTTTGCCCTGGTCGGCATCAGCGGCATCGACGAGGATGGCACCCTGCTGGACTTCGACTACCAGGAGGTCTGCGTCTCCCAGGCCATCATCCATAACGCCCGCCAGGTGTTTCTCGCCGCCGATTCCAGCAAGTTCGGCCGCAACGCCATGATCCGCCTGGGCAGCCTGGAACAGATCGACCAGCTCTTCACCGAGCGCGAGCCTTCACCCGCCTTCGCCCGCTGCCTGCAGGAATGGCAGGTCAAGGTGGAAGTGGCGCGCCCGCGCTGACCCTCCGAGGCGACGACCATTCGTCGCCTGCCTTCTCTCTATATTCGTTTTTTTTCGTTTTGGCGGTCTGAAGACACAGGCCTGGCTAGAACCTGAGTTTTTGCTGGGCTATTATGTTCGAAACCGAATAATTATGTTCGTTTCACAGGAGGCACCATGGCCCAGGCACCCACTGCAACTCCCCGGACTTACGATCTCGCCGTCATCGGCGGTGGCATCAACGGCGTAGGCATCGCGGCCGATGCAGCCGGTCGGGGTCTGTCGGTGTTTCTCTGTGAACGCGACGACCTGGCGAGCCATACCTCGTCCGCCAGCAGCAAGCTTATCCACGGCGGCCTGCGCTACCTGGAGCATCATGAATTCCGCCTGGTACGCGAAGCCCTCGCCGAGCGTGAGGTGCTGCTGGCCAAGGCGCCCCATATCGTCAAGCCGATGCGCTTCGTCCTGCCCCACCGCCCGCACCTGCGGCCGGCCTGGATGATCCGTGCCGGCCTCTTCCTCTATGACCACCTGGGCAAGCGGGAAAAGCTGCCGGGCTCCCGTGGTCTCAAGTTCGATGCGCAAGGGCCGCTCAAGGCCGAGATCAAGCGTGGCTTCGAATATTCCGACTGCTGGGTGGACGATGCCCGCCTGGTGGTGCTCAACGCCATGCAGGCGCGTGACAAGGGTGCCGACATCGTGACCCGCACCCGCTGCGTCAGCGCCCGTCGCGTCGAGGGTCACTGGGAGGTCGAGGTCGAAGGTCCCCAGGGTCGCCAGCAGATCCGTGCCAAGGGCCTGGTCAATGCCGCCGGCCCCTGGGTCGCCAGCTTCATTCGCCAGGACCTGCAGCAGAAGTCGCCCTACGGGATCCGCCTGATCCAGGGCAGTCACGTCATCGTGCCCAAGCTGTACGAAGGCGAACAGGCCTACATCATGCAGAACGAAGACCGCCGCATCGTCTTCGCCATTCCCTATCTTGGCCAGTACACCATGGTTGGCACAACGGATCGCGAGTACCAAGGCGATCCGGCCAAGGTGACCATCACCGACCAGGAAATCGACTACGTCCTGGGCGTGGCCAATGCCCACTTCCGCAAGCAACTCAGCCGCGACGATGTCCTGCATACCTTCTCCGGTGTACGCCCGCTGTGCGACGACGAATCGGACAACCCTTCCGCCATCACCCGCGACTACACCCTGTCGCTGGCCGAGGAGCAGGGTGCCCCGTTGCTGTCGGTGTTCGGGGGCAAGCTGACCACCTACCGCAAGCTCGCCGAGTCGGCGATGGCGCAGCTGCAGCCCTTCTTCCCGCAGCTGGGCAACAGCTGGACCGGATCGGCACCGCTGCCCGGGGGCGAGAACATGACCACGCCCCAGGCGCTGACTCGCGAATTGCTGGACAAGGTCAGTGGCCTGACGCCGGCATTGGCGCAGCGTTGGGCGACCACCTATGGCAGCCGGGTCTGGACCCTGCTGGGTGACGGGCGCTCGGTGGAGACGTTGGGCAAGGTGATCGGTGCCGACCTGTACGCGCGGGAAGTCGAATACCTGCAGCGATACGAGTGGGTCACCAGTGCGGATGACGTGCTCTGGCGGCGGACCAAGCTGGGCCTGGTATTCACCACCGCCGAACGGGCTGCGCTGGAAGACTTCCTGGCGCATTCGGAACCCGCCCAGGCCAGCAAGGACAGCAACGCGGCCTGAGAGCGGTGCTGACCTGTTCCCGAGCGGGCAACCTGCTCGGGGACAATCGATTGATCAATCGCATTTGGTTCAGCAGTAGCTGGCGTGGCGAAGGATGGTCAGCACCATGAAAAGTCTTCATGATGCGGCTTTATCTCCAGTGCCAGCGCCATGTTCGAACTCCGTCACCTGAAAACCCTGCATGCACTCCGCGAATCCTCCAGCCTGGTGGAAGCGGCGGAACGTCTGCACCTGACCCAATCCGCCCTCTCCCATCAGTTCAAGGAACTGGAGGAGCGCCTGGGTACCCCGCTGTTCATCCGCAAGACCAAGCCCATCCGCTTCACCAGTGCCGGCCTCCGGCTGCTGCAGACCGCGGATGCGGTGTTGCCCCACCTGCGCAGTGCCGAGCGGGACCTGGCACGGCTCGTGGGCGGAACGGCGGGACGGCTGCACATGGCCATCGAATGCCACAGCTGTTTCCAGTGGCTGATGCCCACCATCGATCAGTTTCGCGATTCCTGGCCGGAAGTGGAGCTGGACCTGGCCTCCGGTTTCTCCTTCGCCCCCCTGCCGGCCTTGGCCCGAGGCGATCTGGATCTGGTGGTGACAGCCGATCCCGTGGATCTTTCGGGCGTCACCTACGTGCCACTGTTCACCTACGAAGCCCTGCTGGCGGTAGCCAACCAGCATCCGCTGGCGCAGCGGCCCTATATCGTCCCTGCGGACCTTGCCCAGGAAACCCAGATCACCTATCCGGTGGAGCGCGATCGGCTGGACATCTTCACCCGTTTTCTCGATCCGGCCGACGTCGAGCCCTTGTCGATTCGCACGGCGGAGATGACGGTGATGATGCTGCAACTGGTGGCCTCGGGGCGTGGCGTCTGCTGCCTGCCCAACTGGGCGATCCACGAATACAGCTCACGCGGCTATGTCACCGCGCGCCGACTGGGCGAGAAAGGCCTCTATGCGACGCTATATGCGGCGATCCGCGAAGACATGCTGGAGGCGCCCTTCATGCAGGATTTCCTGCTGACCGCCAAGGACACCTCCTTCGCCACCCTCGAAGGGGTCAGCAGCGCGCGCTGAGCCGGCGCGCTGCTCGCGAGGGGCTTACTTGCTGTTGCCACCCGGGAAGCCGGCGAACTTCTTGTTGAAGCTCGAGACGCGGCCCTCGACCTTCATCTGGCGCTGCTCGCCAGTGTAGATCGGGTGCGAGGCGCTGGACACGTCGAGGCTGATGTAGGGATAGGTCTCCCCTTCGTATTCCTGGGTGCGATCGCTCTCGGCGGTGGAGCGGATCAGGAAGTAGGTGTCCGAGGTGGTGTCGTGGAACAGCACGGGACGGTAGTTGGGATGGATACCGGGTCTCATGAGGCGTCTCCTGGTCTGGGGCGTCGACGACGACAGGTCATCGCTAGGCCCAATAAAGATACATTATAACATAAGCAAGCCATTTTGACAGCCGCACCTGTGACGGTGGCGGCAGCCACGGGCTTTTCGATGGAACCATCCGCCGCGCCTGGGGCTCGTAACCTGAGGCCCTGACCGGCGGCACCCCACCCTCTCTGAGACCTGCTGCCGGCCAATGCGTGCGTTCAGACCTGGAGCGCCAGACAGACGACCTGTCCGCTCCACGCCTCCCACACGCACAGCGCCCCTGCATTGGCTTCTCAAGGATCGCGAGAAGTCCACACGCATTGGATGCGCACGCCGGGTTCGGGATTGAACTCACCGCGCCGCATCCCAAGGATTCAAGAGGCACAGAACCATGTGCGGCATCGCCGGAGAGCTTCGTTTCGATCAACAACCCGCAGCCATCAGCGTGGTGGAGCGCATTACCCACCGCCTCGAACAGCGCGGACCCGATGCCTGGGGCTTCCATAGCCAGGGACCGGTCGCCCTGGGCCATCGCCGGCTGAAGATCATGGATCTGGCGGAAGCTTCGGGCCAACCCATGATCGAGCCGGAACTGGGTCTTTCCATGGTGTTCAACGGCGCCATCTACAACTATCCGGAACTGCGTACCGAGCTGGAAGCCAAGGGGTATAGCTTTTATTCCGGGGGCGACACCGAGATCCTGCTCAAGGCTTATCACGCCTGGGGCAAGGACATGCTGCCCAAGCTCAATGGCATGTTCGCCTTCGCCATCTGGGAGCGGGACAGCGGCCGGTTGTTCATCGCCCGGGATCGCCTGGGGATCAAGCCGCTGTATCTCTCGTTCACCGACAAGCGCCTGAGATTCGCTTCCAGCCTGCCCGCCCTGCTGGAAGCCGGTGACATCGACACCCGCATCGACCCGGTCGCGCTCAACCACTACCTGAACTTCCATGCCGTGGTACCGGCGCCGCGCACCATCCTGCAGGGCGTGCAGAAGCTGCCGCCAGCGACCTGGATGACCGTGGATGCCTCGGGCCAGCAGCACCAGGAGACCTGGTGGAATCTGGACTACGGCCCCCGTGAAGACGAGCGCCGCTACACCCTGGACGACTGGGCCGAGCGGGTCCTGCACGGCCTCAAGGGTGCCGTCGCGATCCGCCAGCGCGCCGCGCGCGAGGTGGGCGTATTGCTGTCGGGTGGCGTGGATTCCAGCCTGCTGGTGGGCCTGCTGCACGATTCGGGGGTCAAGGACCTGCTGACCTTCTCCATCGGTTTCGAGGATGCGGGCGGCGAGCGCGGTGACGAATTCCAGTATTCCGACCTGATCGCCAATCACTACGGCACTTGCCACCATCAACTGCGCATCGCCGAAGACGAAATCATCCAGCAGCTGCCGCGTGCCTTCTCGGCCATGAGCGAGCCCATGGTGAGCCACGATTGCATCGCCTTCTACCTGCTCTCCCGTGAGGTCTCCAAGCACTGCAAGGTGGTCCAGAGCGGTCAGGGCGCGGACGAACTCTTCGCCGGCTACCACTGGTATCCCCAGGTGCATGGCGCCGCCGATCCCTTCGCCGCCTACCGCGCCGCCTTTTTCGACCGCGACTACGCCCAGTACGCCGCCACCGTGCAGGCAGGTGTACGCCTGGAGGAAGATGCCGCCGAAGCCTTCGTCCGTCAGCACTTCGCCAAGCCGGGCGCCAGCGCCGGGGTCGACAAGGCCCTGCGCCTGGACAGCACCGTGATGCTGGTGGATGACCCGGTTAAGCGGGTCGACAACATGACCATGGCCTGGGGCCTGGAAGCCCGGGTACCCTTCCTCGACTATCGCCTCGCCGAACTCTCGGCGCGCATTCCCGCCGAGTTCAAACTGGGCGATGGTGGCAAGCAGGTACTCAAGGCCGCCGCGCGCAAGGTCATTCCTCAGGAGGTTATCGACCGGCCCAAGGGGTATTTCCCGGTGCCGGGTCTCAAGCACCTGGAAGGCAATACTCTGACCTGGGTACGCGAGCTGCTGCTGGACCCCAGTCAGGATCGCGGTCTGTTCGACACCGCCGAGATCGATCGCCTGCTGACCAATCCGGCCGATCGAATCACGCCCCTGCGCGGTTCCAAGCTCTGGCAACTCGCCGCGCTCAACCTCTGGATGAGCGAACACGGACTGTGAGGGTGCACCACCCATGAAAGCGACCAGCTACAACCAGCGCCTCCAGCGTGCCCAGACGCCCTCCTACGAACGGCTGCAGGCGCGCCTGGCGGAAGGCGACCATCCGACTTCCCAGCCGCTCTGCCTCCATTGCGGCTGGGGGCGGCTGCTCGTCGGCCACACCTATCCCGATGCCGCCAGTCTGGCCAAGGAACTGCTCACCGAAACGCCGGGCGAGCGCGACATCGCGCTCTACGTGGCCGCACCGCACCAGGTACTGGCCCAGGCGCCACAACAGCTGTTTCTCGATCCTAGCGATACCCTGCGGGTCTGGTTCAGCGACTATCGCCCGGCTCGCCGGATCTATCGCGGCTTCCGTATCCGCCGCGCCTGCTCCGCGCAAGACTGGAGCGAGATCAACCGGCTCTATCAGCAGCGCCATATGCTGCCCGTCGACACCGAGCGGCTGACGCCGCGGCACAAAGGTGGTCCGGTCTATTGGCTGGCGGAAGACGACGACAGCGGCGCCATCATCGGCTCGGTGATGGGCCTCAATCACGTCAAGGCCTTCCGGGATCCCGACGGCGGCTCTTCGCTGTGGTGCCTGGCGGTCTCGCCCGAGTGCAGCCGGCCCGGTGTCGGCGAGGCGCTGGTTCGCCACCTGATCGAGCACTACGCCAGCCGCGGCCTGGCCTACCTGGACCTGTCGGTGCTGCATGACAACCTGCAGGCAAAGCGACTCTACGACAAGCTGGGTTTCCGTCAGCTGCAGACCTTCGCCATCAAGTGCAAGAACGGCATCAACCAGACGCTGTTCCTCGGCCCCGGCCCTGCCGCCGAGCTGAATCCCTATGCCCGGATCATCGTCGACGAAGCCCTGCGGCGTGGCATCGAGGTGCAGGTGGACGATGCCGAAGGGGGTCTTTTCACCCTGATCCAGGGCAACAGGCGCATTCGTTGCCGCGAATCCCTCACCGATCTCACCTCCGCCGTGACCATGACCCTCTGCGCCGACAAGGTGCTGACCAGTCGCACCCTGGCCCGTGCCGGGCTGAAGGTACCGGAGCAGCAACTGGCTGGCAGCGACGAAGACAACGCCGCCTTTCTGGAGAAGCATGGCGCCCTGGTGGTCAAGCCGGTCAATGGCGAGCAGGGCAAGGGCGTGGCCGTGGATATCAGCGACGCCGAACACCTCGCCACCGCCATCCAGGCGGCGCAGCGCCATGACGATCGCGTGCTGCTGGAGAGCTTTCACCAGGGCCTCGACCTGCGGGTGGTGGTCATTGGCTACGAGGTGGTGGCCGCGGCCATTCGCCGGCCGGCGGAAATCGTCGGCGATGGCCAGCACAGCGTCCGGGACCTGATCGAAGCCCAGAGCCGTCGCCGTCAGGCCGCCACCGGCGGCGAGTCGCGCATCCCGGTGGACGAGGAAACCGAACGCGCCATCCGCGGTGCCGGTTACGAGTGGGACAGCGTGCTGCCCGCCGGCACCCACCTGGCCGTGCGCAAGACCGCCAACCTGCACACCGGCGGCATTCTGGAGGACGTCACCGACAGCCTCCATCCGGTGCTGGCCGACGCAGCGGTCCAGGCGGCCCGGGCGCTGGACATCCCGGTCACCGGCATGGACCTGCTGGTGCCCGCCGCCGATTCGCCCGACTACGTCATCATCGAAGCCAACGAGCGACCGGGCCTGGCCAACCACGAGCCACGCCCCACCGCCGAACGCTTCATCGACCTGCTGTTCCCGCTGTCCCGGGAGGTTCCGCTATGAATCGCTTGCCCGAACCCGATCTGGATTACCTGCGCAAGGTCCTGCTGGACATGCTGGCGATCCCCAGCCCCACGGGCTTCACCGACACCATCGTCATGTACGTCGCCGAACGGCTCAACGAACTGGACATCCCCTTCGAACTGACCCGCCGCGGCACCATCCGCGCCACCATCAAGGGCCACAAGGAGAGTCCGGATCGCGCCGTCTCCGCGCACCTGGACACCATTGGCGCCATCGTCCGCGAGATCAAGGACAACGGTCGCCTGGGCCTGGCGGCCGTGGGCCACTGGTCGAGCCGCTTCGCCGAAGGCAGCCGCGTCAGCCTGTTCACCGATGACGGTACCCTGAGAGGCAGCGTGCTGCCGCTGCTGGCCTCCGGCCACGCCTTCAACACCGAGATCGACAAGATGCCGGTGACCTGGGACCACATCGAGCTGCGCCTGGACGCCGTGACCAAGAGTCGCCACGAGACCGAGCAGCTGGGCGTGCAGGTCGGCGACTTCGTCGCCTTCGATCCGCTGCCGGAGTTCACCGACAGCGGCTACATCAGTTCGCGCCATCTGGACGACAAGGCCGGCGTCGCCGCCCTGCTCACCGCCTTGAAGATGCTCAAGGAAACCGGCCAGACCCCGCCGATCGATTGCCACCCGCTGTTCACCATCACCGAGGAGGTGGGCTCGGGCGCCGCCGGTGCCCTGCCCTGGGACGTCAGCGAATTCGTCGGCATCGACATCGCTCCCGTGGCCCCCGGACAGCGATCCGACGAGCACCGCGTGAGCGTCGCCATGCAGGATTCCGCCGGCCCCTACGACTATCACCTGTCGCGGCACCTGCTGCGCCTGGCGCAACGCAACGACATACCGGTGCGCCGCGACCTGTTCCGCTACTACTACAGCGACGCCCACTCGGCGATCAGCTCCGGCCAGGACGTGCGGGTCGCCCTGCTCGCCTTCGGCTGCGATGCCACGCATGGCTACGAGCGCACCCATATCGTCAGCCTGGCGGCGCTCAGCCAGCTGCTGACCGGCTACATGCTCAGCCCCCCGGTGTTCGACAGCGATGCCCAGCCGGCCGACAGCTCACTGGATCGCTTCGGTCACCAGCTGCTGCCGGAAGACACCCAGATGGACAACCAGACGCACCTGCCGCCGCTGGAGGAGGTCGTCGGCGACGGCAGCAAATAGCGTTCGAATATCGCGCCTGGGGTATCCTGGGCGCCTTTTTCCAGGTCCTTCTCCATGATCATTCCCCACGACCAGCTCGCTGCCGCCACCCTCGACAACCTGCTGGAAGACTTCGTTACCCGCGACGGCACCGACAACGGTGACGAGACGCCGCTGGCGACCCGTACCCAGCGCGCCCGGCGTGCCCTGGAGACTGGTGAAGCCGTCATCCTCTTCGATCCGGACAGCGCGCTGTGCCAACTGGTGCTGCGCCGCGACGTGTCGCCCGAACTGCTGAACGACTAGCGCGTCTCGCGTCTGTCAGGCACTGCCGCGCGGCGCCAGCAGGATCACCAGCGCCCCGGCCATGCACAGCAGACCGCCCGCCAGATCCGTCCAGGTCGGCCGGGTGCGCTCGACCAGGGCCAGCCACCCCAGCGAAGCCACCACATAGATACCGCCATAGGCCGCATAGGCGCGTCCGGCATAGGCCGACTCGATACGGGTCAGCAGCAGGACGAAGAGCACCAGGCTGGCAAGCCCGGGCGCTATCCACCAGGGGCTGCGATCCAGCCGCAGCCAGAGCCAGAAGGCATAGCAGCCGGCGATCTCGAACAGCGCGGCCAGCAGGAACCAGAGATAGTTCAGCATGGCGCCGCGCCATCGTCCTGGCGATAGGGCAAGGCCTCCGCGGCCCGCTGCGCATAGGCCTGGACACCGTCGCGCTCCTGATCGAGAAACTCCGCCACCGCCGCTCTCAGGCCCGGATGCACCAGGTAGTGCCAGGAACGGGTCAGGGTCGGCTCGAAGCCGCGGATCAGCTTGTGCTCGCCCTGGGCGCCGGCATCGAAGCGCTGCAGCCCTTCGGCGATGGCGTATTCGATGCCCTGGTAGAAACAGGTCTCGAAATGCAGCTGGTCGAACTCCTGCAGGCAGCCCCAGTAACGGCCATAGAGGGTGTCGCCGTCCCTGAGGTAGAAAGCCATGGCCACCGGCCGACTGCCCTGGCGGACCAGCACCACCCGAATCGCCTCGGGCAGCCGTTCGGCCAGCAGGCTGAAGAAGGCGCGGGTCAGATAGGGATCCTGGCCACGCACCTCGTAGGTGTTGGCGTAGCAGGCATAGACGAAGTCCCACTCGGCTTCGCTCAGCTCGGCGCCCTTACGCCACTCGAAACTCACCCCCAGGCCGGCCACCTGGTCACGCTCCTTGCGCAGCTGCTTGCGCTTGCGCGAGGTCAGGGCCGCGAGGAAGTCGCCATAGTCGCGATAGCCGCGGTTATGCCAGTGGAACTGGCAGCCAAGACGCGCCAGCCAGCCTTCGCGATCCTGGAGCAGGGCATCGGCCTTGGGATCGGTGAAGTTCACATGCAGGCTGGAGAGCTCCAGATCGGCCAGGCTGCCCGTGGTGGCGTCGAGCAGCGTCGCGCAGGCAGCCGGATCGCCCAGCAGGCGCGCGCCCTGCACCGGTGAAAAGGGCACGGCGGCCAGCAGCTTGGGATAGTAGTCGATCCCGGCACGGCGGCAGGCGTCAGCCCAGGCCCAGTCGAAGACGTATTCGCCATAGGAGTGCATCTTCAGATAGGCCGGCATCGCGGCCCGTAGCTGCCCCTGGTCATCCTTGAGGATCTGGTGCGCCGGCTGCCACCCGGTTCCCTGCCCCAGGCTGCCGCTGTCTTCCAGGGTGGCGAGGAATTCATGCCGCAGAAAGGGCTGGTCGTCCGCCAGCAGCGCGTTCCACTGGGCGGCAGGTACCTGGGCCAGGCTGTAGAGATACTCGACGGTCATGCCACTCCCCTTGCTTGAACTCGGCCGACAGGTCTAACACAGATCGGTACCCGGACGGGCACCTGTGAAAGACTCTGGCGGCTGGCTTTCGTGCGGACGAAAAAAAACCGCCAGGAGGCGGTTTCTTTCTAGTGTGGCGTCCCCTAGGGGACTCGAACCCCTGTTACCGCCGTGAAAGGGCGGTGTCCTAGGCCACTAGACGAAGGGGACGTTACCCGGGTGCGATCCTTGCGGATCACGAAATTGGTGGAGCTAGACGGGATCGAACCGTCGACCTCTTGCATGCCATGCAAGCGCTCTCCCAGCTGAGCTATAGCCCCAAGTACAGCATCTTGCCACGCCTGGGATGCGTGACCGATATGGCGTCCCCTAGGGGACTCGAACCCCTGTTACCGCCGTGAAAGGGCGGTGTCCTAGGCCACTAGACGAAGGGGACGTTACCCTGGTGCGATCCTTGCGAATCACGAATTTGGTGGAGCTAGACGGGATCGAACCGTCGACCTCTTGCATGCCATGCAAGCGCTCTCCCAGCTGAGCTATAGCCCCGCGTACAACGCTCGCCACGTCTGGGATACGTGACAGATATGGCGTCCCCTAGGGGACTCGAACCCCTGTTACCGCCGTGAAAGGGCGGTGTCCTAGGCCACTAGACGAAGGGGACGAAACCTTCTACCGATCCCCCCCGCAGGCGGAACCGAAATTTGGTGGAGCTAGACGGGATCGAACCGTCGACCTCTTGCATGCCATGCAAGCGCTCTCCCAGCTGAGCTATAGCCCCGTCGGTCAGGACGGGGCGCATGTTAAGAGGCCCGGCCTCCCCTGTCAACACCAATAAGAAAAAAACCTGCTAGTAACAGGCACTTAAGCCGGAAAACGACTAGATCGCCCGCGCCAGGGCCGCACGCTGGGCGCGGGCGGCCAGCAGGTAGGTGAACTTGCCGTCGCTGGCGGAAAGCTTGCGCAGCACCTTCTTGTCCAGGGCGCGATAACCCCCCATCTCCAGGGCCGTGCGCCCCGAGCTGCCGATCAGCATGCCGGGGTTGGCCACCATCAGCTTGGCGGCCTGCTCCACGGCCTTGGCGTAGCTCTTGCGCTCGTCGAGATCGTAGCCCTGCAGGGGCAGCAGCATGCGCAGCCACTCGGCCCAGTAGAACTCGAGGAATTCCGACGGCAGCACCCGACCGTCCGGGGTACGCGGCTTGTCGTAGCCGATCTGGCGGGTGAAATACACCAGCGCGCGGTAGGGATCGTCGGCCATGGCGGTGAGGCCCAGGGTTTCCGGGAGCTGCTCGGGCAGGATCGGGCGGCCCTGGGGGTCCTTGAGCCAGGCCTTGCGCTCGTCGAGCAGCCGAATCCAGAACTCCGCCATGCTCGCAGCGCCACTGAAGTCGTCGGTGACCCTGACCCATACCGGGGTCTCCGGGCCGCCACCGGGATGCTCCCAGAAAGCGGAAAAGGTGTGGTGGCCATCGGTGAGATAGAGCTGCCGTCCCGGCCCTATGACGACGGTCTTCATCTCGTCCGGGCAGGTACCCGGCGGCCGCACACCAAGGGCGTCACCGGCCGAGCGCAGGCTGGTGCTCGGCTGGCCGCCACCACTCAGGTGCTGGCCGTTGGCTTCGCAGTAGTCGTCGAACAGCTTGCGCCGGTCGCAAGCGTACTTGCCAAGCTTGTACAGCACCTGGTCATGGCCGATCGCGGGCTGGGTGGGGCGCAGCTGACGCAGCTGGACCTGGAGCAGGCTTCCTGGCGGCACGGGGTTTCCCTATTTCAAGATGTCTTCCCAGGTCCGACAACGGTCATCCCGGGAAGACTCCTGCCGTCGATCAGACCTTGCGCAGCACCACGCTGCCGATGGAATAGCCGGCGCCAAAGGAGCTGAGCACGCCCAGGCTGCCACTGGCCAGGTCCTCGTGGTGCAGATGCATGGCAATGACCGAACCGGCCGAACTGGTATTGCCGTAGGTGTCGAGAATCACCGGCGCCTCGCCGGACTCGGGTTCGCGGCCCAGCAGGCGCTTGACGATGAGCTGATTCATCGCCAGGTTGGCCTGATGCAGCCAGAAGCGCGAAACCCGCGCGACGGGAATATCCAACTCGGCCAGGTGATTGGCGATCAATTCGGCCACCAGCGGGCAGACCTCCTTGAACACCTTGCGCCCTTCCTGGACGAACAGCTTGTCCGGATGGGTCATGCCCTCCTCCGCCGCGCGGTTGAGGAAGCCGAAGTTGTTGCGGATGTTGTTGGAGAATTGGGTGAACAGCCGGGTCCCGAGGATCTCGAAGCGGTGCGCCGAGGTCGCCTGGTCGGCGCGCTCCACCACCAGCGCGGTGGCCGCATCGCCAAAGATGAAATGGCTGTCGCGGTCGCGGAAATTCAAATGGCCGGTGCAGATCTCCGGATCTATCACCAGTACCGCCCGCGCCTGGCCCAGTTGCACGGCGTTGGCCGCGGTCTGCAGACCGAAGGTCGCCGAGGAGCAGGCGACGTTCATGTCGAAGCCGTAGCCCTGGATCCCCAGTGCGGCCTGGACCTCGATGGCTACCGCTGGATAGGGACGCTGGAGGTTGGAACAGGCGACGATGACGCCGTCGATGTCGGCGGCCGTTCGCCCGGCGCGTTCCAGGGCCTCGCGTGCGGCAGCGACACCCATCTCGCAGAGGATCGAGGGCTCGTCGTTGGAACGCTCGGGGATATGCGGGACCATGCGCGCCGGATCGAGGATGCCGGCCTTGTCGACCACATGGCGGCTGCGGATGCCGGAGGCCTTCTCGATGAAGGCGGCGCTGGATTCCGGCTGGGGCGCCAGGCTGCCCTGGGCGATGGCTTCGGCATGCTCGGCATTCCACTGGCCAGCCCACTGGTTGAAGGACGCAACCAGCTCGTCGTTGGAAATGCTTTCGGGCGGCGTATAGAGCCCACTACCGCTGATGACCGCGTGCTGCACGGCTATTCCTCTTGTTGTCGGGATGACGCCGTGCCAGTTTGCCGCAAATCCGGGGTGGACGCCCGTGCAATCTCAGCGCCGATTGGCGGCCTCGGCGGCGCGCAGGACGTCGCTGCCCACTTCGCTTTCATACCGCTTGATCAGGGGCGCCACCGCCGCGCGCCAGGCCTCGCGCTCGGCAGCCGTCGGCACCAGGATCTTGCTGGTATTGGCCGCCGCTACCCGCTCGCGGGCCCTGGCGTTGATGGCTTCGGCATCGCGATTCACCGATTGGGACACCTCTTCGAGGATGGCCTCCAGCTCGCTGCGGATCTCGAAGGGCAGCCCGCTCCAGAAGGCGGTGTTGGTGATGAGCATATAGGTGAGAAAGCTGTGGTTGTCCTCGACGATATAGGGCTGCACGGTATTGATCTTCTGCCCCAGCAGATTCGACCAGGGATTCTCCGCCCCCTGCACCTTGCCGGCGCGCAGGGCGTCGTAGACCTGGGCGAAGGGCAGCTTGACCGCCTGGGCGCCCAATTGCTGGTAGTAGGCCGCCAGCACCTCGGAGGACTCGACGCGGAAGGTCAGGCCCTTGAGGTCGGCGGGGACGTGGATTTCCCGCGTGGCCGAGAGCTGCCGGCCACCGTTGTTCCAGTAGGCCAGCCCGGTGATGCCGTGGGGGACCAGGCTGCCCAGCAGTTCGCGGCTCTTGTCGCGGCGCTGGAAGCGCTTGACCGCCTCGATGTTGTCGAACAGAAAGGGCAGATCGTAGACCCTGAGCGGCTTGGCCAGGGCGTTGAGCTTGGAAACCGAGGGCGCCAGCAGCTGGACCCGATTGCTGCGCAGGGCCTCCAGCTCGTCGGCATCGCCCACCAGGCTGGAATTGGGATAGACCTCGATCCGGACCTTGCCGGCCAGCCGCTCCTGCACCAGCTTCTGCACCTGCAGGGCTCCGCGGCCCTTGGGCGTATCGTCCGTCACCACATGGGCGAACTTGATGACGATGGGCTCGGCCACGGCAAAGGGCATGGACAGGGCAAAGAGTGAGCCGGCCACGGTGGCGAAGAAGGTCTTGATCATGGGATTCCCTGCGTTGAACGATCCATCGGATCGCCCGCGCGACCCCGGTCGCGATGCGTGCGCGACGCAATCACCTTAGCAGTCGCGGCGGGAAAGGCTGGTCAACGGAGGAAAACGGCACGACGAGTGTGCAAGAAAGGCGGATCAGGGGTAGGGACAGCGCCGCCGAAACGGCGCCAGGAAACCATCAGGGCGAAATGGGATCGCTTGCGGGGAAGGTTTCCTCGACGGATTCGTCGAGCTGTTCCTCGCTCACCTCGTCTTCATCGTCGGCGACGGGCGGATCGTTCGGCTGCTGCTGGGCATGGACGGCATTCATGGCAAGTCTCCGGAAAGGGAAGGGTCTGCAGGGCTGAATGCTTCCAGCCCTGTAGCGTTAGTCATGACTATGCAGACGGACGTTCAGCTCGTCGACGATCGGTGCCCAGTCGGCGTCGCCCATGATCTCGTCCTTGAGAAAGGACTTCTGCGCCGGCGACCAGAAGTCGGCTTCGGATACCTTGACCGCGTCGGGCAGCGGGGAATGGCTGGCGATGAAATCATCGATGGCAGCCGGATCGGAGTCCAGGCCCAGTTGCTCGAAGAGGGTCGTCAGATCGTGAACGGGAAGTTCCATGGGGGTCTCCAGGCGGTTATCGGTCGTTACGCTCAGGTATCTAGAAAGACGCCAGCCTCAAGGGGTTCCCCCGCCTTAATAAATCCTTCAGCGTCGAACCTTAAGGTACGCCCACGTTCCGCCAACTAGGGCCTCCGCCATGTCGCTTCCCGTCTCTTCCATTCAATTCACCGCCGCGCCGCGTCGCATCCTAGTTACCGGGGCCACCGGCTTTCTCGGCGGCGCCGTCACCCTGCGCCTGCTGGAGCTGGGCCATGTCGAAGGGCTGAGGTTCCTGGTCCGTGCCGCTACCCCGGCGGAAGGCCTGGAGCGCCTGCTGCAGAATCTGCGCGTCCATGACGTCGACGAGCGCCTGGCAGCCCTGCTCAAGCCCGAACAGATCCTCTGTGGCGACCTGCTCGACACCCACTGGATCGACGCCGCCAAGCCGCTGCTGCAGACGCTGGACGAGGTCATCAACTGCGCGGCGGTGGCCTCTTTCTCGCGCAATCCGAAGATCTGGCCGGTCAACGTCGAAGGCACCTTCGCCCTGGCCGAGGCGTGCGCCCAGTCGCGGCGCCTGAAGCGCTTCCTGCATGTCAGCACCGCCATGGCCTGCGGCCCGCAGCGCCAATCGCCGGTCGCCGAGACCTGGGACTTCCCCGAACCGGACCAGCAGCTGGTGGACTACACCGCCTCCAAGGCCGCCATCGAGCTCAAGCTGCGCAACGAGCTGCCGCTGCTGCCCCTGGTGGTGGCGCGCCCCTCGATCGTGGTGGGTCATCGTCGTTCGGGCTGCAAGGCGTCGGGCAGCATCTTCTGGGTGTTCCGCATGGGCTTCGCCCTGGAGCGCTTCACCTGCGGGCTCGATGAGCAGATCGATGTCATCCCGGTGGACTACTGCGCCGAAGCCCTGGTGGAACTGGCGCTCAAGCCCAAGCTGAACTACAGCCTGTACCACATCTCCGCGGGCAACGCCGGCGCCTGCACCTTCGGCGAAATCGACGAAGCCTATGCCGGTGCCATGGGCGACGCCCCGGTCGGCGAGCGCTATCGCCAGGTGGACAGCGCCGACCTCAAGGAGCTGGCCGCCGACTTCAACGAGCGCATCGGCCCGGCCAATCCGCGCCTGGTACTGCGGGCGCTCAAGCTGTACGGCGGATTCGCCGACCTCAACTACCTGTTCGACAACCAGCGCCTGCTCGACGAAGGCATCGCCGCCCCGCCGCGCTTTACCGACTACCTGGATGTCTGCGTGCATTCCTCGCGGGACATCAGCATTCCGGCGCAGATGCAGTGGGATTTCAAATGAGGCGCGTGCCCGGTGCTGGCAACTGCCGGCACCGGGCCCTGCTCAGACGGTATCCTTCTCCGGTGAATTCAACCGCGAATCCCGCACGATGTCGCTGACCGAGGCATAACCCCCGCGGGCATCGCGCAGCATGGTGCGCAGGTTGCCTTCGATCGTGTTGCAGATGGTGCCCATGGTGATCTGGTGCCGACTGCGCTGGAAGGGATTCTGCAGGTCGGTACCGACCTTCTCCATGGCCAGGAAGATGAAGCCCACCACCGTGGAGGCCAGTGGCGTGTACCACTGCAGGCTTTCCACCAGGCCGATGGGCATGAGCACGCAGAACAGGAAGATGAACAGCCGCGGGAAGTTCACATAGGGATAGGGCAAGGGCGTGTTGGCGATGCGCTCCATGCCGCCTTGCCAGTTGGACATGTCGACGAAGGTGGCCTCCAGTCGCTCCAGGCGAATGCTGTCCAGCCGACCCGCGCGGTATTCCAGGGCGATCAGGCTGGAGGAGCCGCTGAGGATGGCATTGGCGAAGTTGTTGGTCTCCTTGCGCATGGCCCACTCCTCCTTGCCCAAGTAGGTACGGACTTCCTTGGGCAGCGGATCGCCGCTGAGCTGGCAGGCCAGGCAGCGGACATAGGCCAGGTGGCGCTCGATGAGCACCGTCTTGATCGCATTGAAATGCTCGTCGCCATCGTCGATGAGCGTCAGCACCTGGCGGGTGAAGCTGCGCGAGCTGTTGACCATGCCGCCCCAGAGCGTGCGTGCCTCCCACCAACGCTGATAGGCACTGGTGTTGCGAAAGCTGGTCAGCACGATCAACGCCGAGCCGATCAGCGTCAGCGGAATATTGGGCAACTGCGCCCGTTGCTCGACCAGCAGCATGTAGTCGGCGGTAACGGCGATGTCCCACAGCAACAGCCAGAAGACCGACCAGCCGACGTAGGTGAAGGTTTGCCGAAGGAATGTCAGGATGCGGTGGAAATAGCCCAAGGTGATAGTCCTTAGCGCGTGAAAGAAGGGGTGCCGCCATAGGAACCTGGGGTCGGACGCAGGTTCAAGGCAAGCGTCTGGAGCGCGGATCGCCGCCCAATTCACGTAATTGACCGGTGGCCATTCCATTTCCGGATATGAACGGCCATCCGGTCGCGGCCTGACGCCCATCGAGGCGGCGGGACCTGACCGGGCGCCGGAACGCCCAGGGATATCCACACCGGCACCGAACATCCGCGCCCGGGTGCGGTCCGACGCACACCATGCCCTTCCGGAGCACTGCCATGACCGCCACCCCGCGCGTTCGTCTGGATGTCTGGAGCGATTACGTCTGCCCCTTCTGCTACCTGGAACTGCCCCAGCTGGTGCGTCTGCAGGAGGAATTCGGCGACCAGTTGGCCATCGAGTGGCATGCCTTCGAATTGCGCCCCGAGCCCACGCCCACTCTCGATCCCGCCGGCGACTACCTGCGCCGGACCTGGGATCGCGCCGTCTACCCCATAGCGACGGAGTACGGCATGGTGCTGCGCTTGCCCCCCGTGCAACCGCGCAGTCGCCTGGCGCTAGAGGCGGCGGAGTTCGCCCGCGAACACGATCGCTTCGATGCCTTCCATCTGGCGGTCTTCCAGGCCTTCTTCGAGGAGGGCCGCGATATCGGCGAACTGGACGTGCTGCTCGAGCTGGCGCGGCGCAGTGGTCTGGATAGCGACGCCTTGAAGGCCAGCCTTGCCCGTGGCGATCACACCGACCTGGTGCTGCATGCCGAGGATCGCGCCGAAGCCCTGGGCATCACCGCGGTACCGACGCTGCTGTTGCGCTCCGCCGGGGCGCCCGTCGAAGCGGCTCGGGCGCTGGATGGCGCGGTGCCCTTCGCCCAATTGGCGGCGGCCGTCCGGGCGCAGCTGGAGGCGGCCGGCGCCTAGCGCTGCGCGTCCGGCATCAGCTCGGGGAAGAGCACCTCGGTAAAGCCGAAGCGGGCGAAATCCTGGATCCGCGAGGGATAGAGGCGCCCTATGAGGTGATCGTATTCGTGCAGCACCACCCTGGCATGAAAGCCCTCGGCGTCCTGGTCGACGGCGCGGCCGTCGCCATCCACGCCGCGATAGCGGATCCGCCGTGGCCGCGGCACCTCGCCACGCAGTCCGGGAATCGACAGGCAGCCTTCCCAGCCCAGTTCTTCGCGGGCGTCCAGCACCTCGATCCGCGGGTTGATCAGCACCTGCAGCGGCACCGGCGCCGCGTCGGGATAGCGGGCATTGCGCTCGAAGCCAAAGACCATCAGCTGCAGGTCCTCGCCGATCTGGGGCGCCGCGAGGCCCACGCCACCGGCGGCGGCCATGGTGTCGAACAGGTCCTGGATCAAACCGTGCAGCTCGGCCGAGCCGAAGCGCTCGGCCGCCACCGGCGGTGCCACCCGCAGCAGGCGCGGATCGCCCATCTTCAAAATGTCGCGAATCATGCGAGGATTCCTCCCTTGGCCGGTCCAGCCGCCGGCGTTTCGCCAGGAGCTTAAACCAGATGTCTTCCCTACTGCTCGCCAGCGCACTCGGCCTCGGCCTGAGTACAAACCTCGCCCAGGCCGAGGACGCCACCCTCGCCGCCCGCCTGGATCCGATCCTGGAACGCGCCGTCGCCCAGCAGCGTATCGTCGGCACGGTGGTCATGGTCGCTCGTCAGGGCCAGGTGGTGTATCGCCGCGCGGCCGGTTTCGCCGATCGCGAAGCGCAGCGGCCGATGCGCGAGGACCAGCTGTTTCGCTTCGCCTCCCTGACCAAGCCGCTGGTGGCGGTGACGGCCCTGCGCCTGGCGGACCAGGGGCGCCTGGATCTGCAGGCCCCGGTGAGTCGCTACCTGCCCTACTTCACCCCGCGGCTGGCCGACGGCACCCCGGCCGTACCCACCCTGGTGCAGCTCCTCAGTCATACCGCCGGCCTGCACTACGGCTTTGGCGAAGACTCGAACGGTCCCTATCATCGCGCCGGGGTCTCCGACGGCCTGGATGGGGCTCCGCTGACCCTGGAAGAGAATCTGCGGCGCCTGGCGGGTGTGCCGCTGGACTTCAAGCCGGGCACCCAGTGGCGCTACTCCCTCGGGCTGGACGTGATGGGCGGCGTGCTGGCGGCCGCGACCGGGCGACCCCTGCCCGAGGTCGTCCAGCAGGAGGTGGCCGCGCCGCTGGACCTGCACGATCTGAGCTTCCACGTCAGCGACGCCGGGCGCCTGGCCACGGCCTATCGCGACGGCTATCCGCGCCCCGAGCCCATGAGCGAGCCCTATCTGCTGCCCATGCCCAAGGGTGGCATCCTCTATTCGCCGGCGCGCGCCCTTTCGGCGCAGGCCTTCGCCTCGGGCGGTGGTGGCATGCAGGGCAGCGCGGGCGACTATCTCGCCTTTCTGGAAGCGCTCCGCCAGGGCAAGCTGCTCAAGCCGGCCAGCCAGCGCCTGATCATGGAAGACCAGATCCCGGGGCTGCAACGCGACGATGCGCCGGGCTGGGGCTTCAGCCTGGGCGCGGCGGTACTGCGCGATGCGCGGGTGGCCAGGACCCCGCAGGCGCCCGGCACCCTGCAGTGGGGCGGCGTCTACGGCAATGCCTGGTTCATCGATCCGGCGCGAGAGCTGAGCGTGGTGATCCTGACCAACACCGCGATCGCCGGCATGAGCGGGCCCTTCCCCGAGGCCATCCTCGCCGCCCTCTACCGCGACTGAGCGGACTCCAGGCGCGCCTGGAGCGCCTGCAGCTGCTCCTGCAGCGCGGCATGCTCGTGCTGCAGGGCCTGGTAGCTGTCGGTGACGGCATCGGTATCGATGAACACCTGCTCGATGAATTCCTTTTCCACCAGGGTCCGCGACAGTTTCGCCCGTTCTGCTTCGAGGCTTTCGCGCAGGGTCTCCAGCTCCTCCTGCAATTGCCCTTCCCCCTCGGGCGAGGCCGCGGCGGCCGAGGTAATCGGCTGCTGTCGCAGCCGTTGCAGGTCGTCGCCGAGTCGCTGGACCGTTGCCTTGAGCTGATCGCGCTCGTGGCGCGTTTCCAGCAGCGTGCCCTGGACCCGGTCATGCTCGAGACTCAGGCGCTGCAGCTTCGCCTCCGCGCCGCGCATCTCGCGATTCTGCACGTGCAGATTGGTGACCAGCTTGTGCGCCCGGTCCAGCTTGGACTTGAGATCGTCCAGCTTGAATTCGAGATGCTCGCGGTGGGCCAGCAGGTCGTCGATATAGGGCTGGTTGGTCTTCTTCCAGTCCGGATAGTCGTCGCCCTCGACCCCGTCGAGACGGCCCACCAAGTCCAGGCTGTCGCTCATGGCCCGGCCCAGGGGTTCGACATCCGCCTGCCGCGCCGCGTCGATCAGGCTGGCCGCGGTCTCGGCCTGACTGGCGAGCGGCACCGCCTCGCCGGGCTCGAGAGTCTCGCGCTCTTCGCTCGCCGCTTCAGGACGCGGAAAGAGCCGCTGCCAGAGCAGCGCCAGGACCAGGGCGATGAGCAGCACGTTGGACAGGGTGACCAGCAAGAAGCCCCATTCGACGAAGCGCGAGTCGTTCATTCCCTAGCTCAACAGGAAGGCGATGAAGCCGTCGCCGAGCCCGGGAAAGGACAGGCTGAAATCGGCGCGTCCATTGTTCTGCCGCCAGAGGCTGTAGAGCTTCTCGAAGGGCTTCTGCACCAGGTGACTGGTGCTCAGCACCAGCGGCGCCCCGCCCTTGCCGGCGGAGATCATGCCGCTGAGGTCGGCGAGGAAGGCGGTGGCGTTCTCGTAGATCTCGCGGCTCAGGGTCGCGCTGGCGATGGCCGCATGGATGGCCGCCGGCGAGAATCCGGCCAGAGCGCCACCGAGAATGCAGGCCGCATTGAGGTCCAGCAGGCAGACGGCTTCCAGTGCCTTGCTCTGCGGATGGCCATAGATGCCGATCACATAGGGCAAGGCCAGCCGATCGACCGGGATCGGCGCCATGGGCTCGATCTGGCAGACGATGGACGAGAGGCCAAGCAACTGGCGAATACGCTGTGGATCGGGATTGAAGCGGGTCGGGATCGGCAGGCTCTCGCGACCGGAGGATTCGATGGCCTGTTCGGCACTGGCGCCGTCCTGCAGCACGGTGAGCACCGCCTGCTGCAGGGTTTCCTGAGCGAAGGGCTTGGTCACGACAAAGGCCGCGCCATTGCGGTAGGCCGCCTCGATGTTGCGCGCCGAGGACTCGGTGGTGACAAAGCCCACATGGATATCGGCGCCCACCCGCTGGCGGATCGCCTGGAGCAACTCCAGACCGGTCATCCCGGGCATGTGCCAGTCGGTGAGCACCAGGTTGGGGGTCCAACTCTCCAGCAGCGTCACGGCTTCCTCGCCGGTGGACGCCACGCGCAATTCGATATCCCTGTAGCCGGTATTCGCCAGAATCCGCTTGATGATGGTCTGGACCGCTCGACTATCGTCTACCACGAGGAACTTCATGTTCCATCCCTGAATAATGAACGCCGCGTTATCCCTCGGTGATTGCCCACCTCGGGCGCCAGTATGGATCACACATCAGATATCACATGGCCAGTATCAGCTGAACGGCGACCTTTTTGCGACGGCTTGTCATCGGCAACTGAAAGGTATTCGTCCAACGCAGGATACGGCAATTCGAGGACCGTACAATATAACCTCAACAGCTCTAGCTCCGAGGTCTGGACGCGCTCGTCCGCCTTGATCAGGCACAGCAGCCCCTCCAGCACCAGGGTGCGCGCCGCGACGCTCAGCAGGCCGAGCTGCGCCAGGGCACCATCCAGCGCTGGACGCCAGGGATGCGGGGGCTCGTAGGCACGATGCAGGCTGGGAAAGGTGCTGGCGACGGCCAGCAGAAAGGCTCGCCGAGCGGCCTGGACGTCCCTGTGGTTCTGTTCGGCGGCCACCGCATAGAGGGTGAGCACCGCGGCCTGGGCCTGGGCAAGCGTTCCCCGCCCCGACAGCCGCTGACGCCCGGGCGCCAGACTGCCGATCAGCTGGCGCTGGATGATGCGCGCCAGGCAGTAGCGGGAAAGATCCAGTTCAGGCGCAGCGGCGAAGCCTGTCTTGAGGTCGACGAGCACCTGGCGCAGGGCTGGCCGCGGCAGTTGGCGGATGGCCGGAAAGGTCAGCTGGGCAACCGGCAAGCGCAGCGACGGATGCAGGCTGTCGGCCCACTGCTGCCCTGCCCCGCCGTCGGTTGCCGACGGGCTGGCAGCCAGCGCCAGCAGCAACTCCGCCGCCTGCCGGGGTTGCCGCACGAAAGCCTGCAGGGTCGCGGGAATGTCCCGCCAGGGCGCGGCGATCGCTTCCGCCGCGAGCGGGGGCGCGGCGGACACCGGCGGCGCCACGTCGGATGCCGGATTGCCCGCGACATGGGCAACACCCATGGGCAGCAGGGCCTCGGCCCGGAGTCGCTCGAGCTGCCATTCGTCGAATCCTGGTTCCAGCTGCCGGATCCGTTCCAGGACCGGGGGATGGGTGGCGAACCAGGAGGCCTCCGAATCGCCCAGCACCATGTGGGCGACGCTGCGCGCCCGGCGGTGATAGAGCCGCCCCTGCAGCGGATGGGCCGCGATCTTCTTCAGGGCATTGGCCAGCCCCTGGGGCTGGCGGGTGAACTGCACGGCGGAGGCATCCGCCAGGCGCTCGCGCGAGCGCGCCGCCGCGGCCTGGATCAGATTGGCGAAAAACAGCCCGCAGCCGCCGATCACCAGCAGCAGGATGCCCAGCAACCAGCCCAGCAGGTGGTTGCCAGTGCCCCGGCCGGTGGCCGAGCTGCGATCGGAGAACAGTTCCCGCCCCAGGTCGGCGATCAGGCTGATGCCATGCAACCAGCCCAGCAGACGCAGATTCAGGCGCATGTCGCCGTTGAGCAGATGACTGAATTCGTGGGCGACCACCCCCTGCAATTCATCGCGGGTCAGCTGTTTAAGGGCGCCGCGGGTCAGGCACAGGGTCGCATCGGCCGGTCCGTAGCCGCTGATGAAGGCATTGATGGCCGGTTCGTCCGGCAACAGGTAGAGGCGCGGCACCGGGATGCCGGCGGCCAGGGCCATCTCCGCCACCACATTGTGCAACTGGCAGGTCCCGGGGTCGGCCTGATCGTCCAGGGGCAGCGCGCCCAGCCGCCTGACCACGGCCTCTCCGCCCAGGCGGGCGAGTTGCCGGACCTTCCAGCAGGAGGCCGCGGCGATGATGGCGGTGAACACCAGCCCGGTCTTGACCAGCGTCGCCTCGCGCCCACCCAGATAGTCGATCACCTCCCGTGGCAGGAACACCAGGGCCAGGCCGGCGCTGGCCAGCGCCATGAGCAGCACCACCAGGGCCAGCAAGGCGAGACAGAGCCGCGTGCGCCGACGCGCCGCGGCCTGGTCTTCGAGAAAGCGCACGCGCTCAGCTCAGGCTGATCCGCGGTGCCGGGCGGGCGCCTCCGTCCGGCAGGGCCAAAGGTTGCGCCAGGCGGAAGCCGAAGCGCTTGGCGACCAGCGAGCCGGGAAAGGTCTCGCAGCGATTGTTGTAGTCCATCACCGCATCGTTATGGGCCTGGCGCGCACAGGCCAGGCGATTTTCCGTGGAGCTCAGCTCTTCCATCAGCTGCAGGACGGTCTCGTTGGCCTTGAGCTCCGGATAGGCTTCGCTGACGGCGAACAACCGCCCGAGGGCGCTGCCCAGCCCCTGCTCGCCCTGCTCCAGAGCGGCCAGCGCAACGGGATCTTCCGGTCGGGTCTTGGCCTGGTGCAGACCTAACTGCGCCTGCTGCCGCGCCGCCATCACCGCCTGCAGCGTCTCGCGCTCGTGCTGCAGATAGCCCTTCACCGCCTCCACCAGATTGGGGATAAGTTCGTGCCGGCGGGTGAGCTGGACATCGATCTGGGCGAAGGCGTTGCGATAGGCGTTACGCGCCGTGATCAGGGCGTTGTAGAGGCTGATCGCGAATAGACCAATGGCGACCAGGGCAGCCAGCAGGAGCAGCAGTTTCATCGAATCGTCCTTGAAGGTGCTGAGAATCCCCAGTCTAGGGACAAGCAGCGCCGACGGTTGCGCAGCGCGACGGAGGTGACGGTTGAGGGGATGGCTGGTGATCAGGCGTCCTACACCACCGCTCAGGAGGAGGAAGGCGCACCCGCGTCAGTCGGATGGCGCGGCATCGAGTCCGCCTTGCGACCGGGCTGTAGCTCCAGCAAAAGGGCGTCACGCTCCTGGCGCACCTGGGCAAGGCTGGTCTGGGTCCGGGTCAGCTCTTCCTGCAGCCGCTGGGCGTGAGCCTCCGAGGCGCGCAGTTCGCGATTCTGCGCGCGCAGGCCGGTCACCACCTTGTGCGCCCGGGTCAGCCGCATGACCATATTGTCCACCTTGAGCTCCAGGGCTTCGCGGTGCGACAGCAATTCCTCGACATAGGGGTCGTCGCTTTTCTTCCACTCGGGATAGTTGGCGTCGTACACCTCTTCCGGCCCCTCGTCGAAGAGATCGACGTTACAGTTCGCCGCCGGGCCGCTGCTAGCGGGGACCGCTGGTGGCTGGGCAACGGCAGGCAGACTGTCGACCGCTTCGGAAACCGGCGGTGCCTGCTCGTCGCTGGCGACCTCGACCCTGGATGCCGCGTCGTTGGCGACATAGCGCTGCCACAGGAGAAACACCACCAGGGCGATCAGCAGGATATTGCACAGGGTTATCAGGACGAATCCCCAATCCATCAGCTGTGCATGACTCATCTGCCGCTCCGCGCTCTTTCGGTGATTAGGGCCTGGGTGCCGTTCGAAACGCCCTGCCCACCCTGTCGGCGGCGGCGCCTCGTTCTGCAGCTGATTTGAATACAGCTGGCAGCCTAAAGCATCTCTATCAGCCCAGCGGCTTCAGAGCGGAGACGAGCTGTCAGGCACGGAGCATGCGCTGCCTTTTCGCGGGCGGAGCCGGGAGCTTTGGCTGCGGAGAACAGCTGGACGAAAAAAAGCCTGACGCTGGGCGTCAGGCTTTGCAGAGGCGAGCGAGGTCGGGCTTCGCAGGGCTCAACCCAACCTACGGATGGTCCTACGCCAGGCTCTTGCTCACCACCTCGTAGACGTCGCTGGACAGCTCGCCGCTGGCCAGGATGCGCTCCAGCTCGGCGCGCATCAGTGCCTGGCGCGCGGGACCGTATTTCTTCCAGCGGGTCAGGGGCGTGAGCAGGCGCGAGGCGATCTGCGGATTGAGCCGGTTGAGGGTGATGATCTGGTCGGCCAGGAAGCGATAGCCGCTGCCATCTTCGGCGTGGAAGTTGACCAGGTTGGCGTTGGCGAAGGCACCGATCAGCGCCCGCACCTTGTTGGGGTTCTTCAGGGTGAAGACCGGGTTCTCCATGAGTGCCTGGACGCGCGCCAGACCGCCCGGCAAGGGGCTGGAGGCCTGGACGCTGAGCCAGGTGTCCATCACCAGCGGATCGGCCTTGAATTCCTCGAAGAAGCGCGCCAGCACCTCGGCCTTTTCCTGCTCGAAGCCGGAGTTGACCAGCGCGCCCAGCGCGGCCAGGCGCTCGGTCATGTTGTCGGCGTGCTCGAATTGCTCCAGGGCGGCGTCGCGCGCCTCCGGCTCTTCCAGCAGCATCAGATAGCCCAGGGCGGCGTTCTGCAGGCTGCGGCGAGCGATATGGTCGGCGCTGGCCTGGTAGGGCGTGGCGCGCGAGGCTTCGCGGGCACGGCGATAACGCTGCCAGAGCACGTCGCGCAGGGACTCGGCGATGGCTCGCCGCGCCTGGCGACGAGCACCGTGGATGGCACCCGGATCGGCCTGCTCGGACAGCTCCACCAGGTAGGCCTCGGACGGCAGCGACAGCATCTCGGCGACCATGGCCGGGTCGAGGGACTCGTCCGCGGCCACCGTACGCAGGGCCTCCACCAGCCGCGTGTCCAGCGGCTCGCCAGCGATCATGCCCTGCAGCACCTGTACCGCCAGCTGCTGGCCGGCGTCCCAGCGATTGAAGCCGTCGCTGTCGTGCTGCATGAGGAAGGTCAGCTGCTCGCGACTGTAGGGGAAGCTGAGCTTGACCGGGGCGGAGAAGCCCCGCAGCAGCGAAGGCAGCGGTTGCTCGGGCACATCGACGAAGGTGAAGGTCTGCTCGGCCTGGGTGACCGACAGCACCCGGTCGGTACCCTGGGCGGAGCTCTCACCGTCCAGGCGCAGCGGCAGGTCGCGGCCCTGGCCGTCCAGCAGTCCCAGCTGGACCGGGATGACGAAGGGCTCCTTGGTCGGCTGGCCCGGGGTCGGCGGGCAGTTCTGGCGGAAGGTCAGGCGATAGGTCCTGGCCGCCGCATCGTACTGCTCGCTGACCGCCAGGCGTGGGGTGCCCGACTGGCTGTACCAGCGCTTGAACTGGCTGAAGTCGGCGCCGTTGGCGTCTTCCAGGGCCTTGATGAAGTCGTCGCAGGTCACGGCCTGGCCATCGTGGCGCTCGAAGTAGAGATCGGTGCCCTTGCGGAAGCCCTCCGGCCCCAGCAGGGTGTGCAGCATCCGCACCACCTCGGCCCCCTTCTCGTACACCGTCAGGGTGTAGAAGTTGGAGATCTCGATGAAGTGATCCGGGCGCACCGGGTGGGCCATGGGGCCGGCGTCCTCGGCGAACTGGTTGGTGCGCAGGAAGGCCACGTCCTCGATGCGCTTGACCGTGGGCGAATTCATGTCGGAGCTGAAGCCGGCGTCGCGGAACACGGTGAAGCCTTCCTTGAGCGACAGCTGGAACCAGTCGCGACAGGTCACGCGGTTGCCCGACCAGTTGTGGAAGTACTCGTGGGCGACGATGGCCTCGACGCGCTGGTGGGCGGCGTCGGTGGCGGTGCGCGGACTGGCCAGCACGGCGCTGGAGTTGAAGATGTTGAGCCCCTTGTTTTCCATGGCGCCCATGTTGAAGTCGTTCACCGCGACGATCATGAAGATGTCCAGATCGTATTCGCGGCCGTAGACCTCCTCGTCCCAGCGCATGGACTTCTTCAGGCTGTCCATGGCGTGCTGCAGCTTGCCGATGTTTTCCGGTTCCACATAGATGCGCAGGGCCACGTCGCGACCGCTACCCGTGCGATAGCTGTCTTCCACGGACCGGAGGTCACCGGCCACCAGGGCGAACAGATAGGCCGGCTTGGGGAAGGGATCTTCCCAGGTCGCCCAGTGACGTCCGCCCTCGGCGTCGCCGCTGGCCACGGGATTGCCGTTGGAGAGCAGGATCGGGTACCTGGCCTTGTCGGCCTCCACCGTGGTGGTGAAGACGCTCATCACGTCCGGCCGATCCAGGTAGTAGGTGATCTTGCGGAAGCCCTCGGCCTCGCACTGGGTGCAGAACATGGTGCCGGAGACGTACAGCCCTTCGAGAGCGGTATTGCTTTCCGGATGGATGCGCACCGCAGTCTTGAGCACGAAGGCCTCGCCCTGCGGCTGCAGGGTCAGGCTGCCCGCCTCGACCTGGTAGTCGCTCGCCGCCAGGGTCTGGTCGTCCAGCGCCACCGTCAGCAGTTCCAGTTCCTCGCCATGCAGCACCAACGGCGGCAAGCCCGCGCCACGCGTCGGGTTGCGCTGCAGGCGCAGCTCGGCATGCACCAGGGTCTGGTCGTCATGCAGCTCGAAGCGGAGGCGGGTTTCCTCGATGAGGTACTCGGGTGCCTGGTAATCCTTCAGGTAGATGGTCTGGGGCTGGTCGGTGCGCATGGCTTACGTCCTTACATCTCTGCTGCGGAGGCGGACACGGCCAGCTGATAGGCCGTGTACTTGCGAATGTTGATCACGCCGGTATCGAACATCAGGTATTGACCCTTGATGCCCAGCAGCGTGCCTTCCACCACGGGGGTCTTTTCCAGGTCATGGCTGACCACCTTGGTGGGATAGACCGTCACCGGATAATGGATCTCGATGGGCGCCATGTCGACCACCGGCTGGATCGCCTGCAGGCCGAAGCGACCCTGGAGATCGTCCAGGCCCTGGGCACAGGCATCGAAGATCCGCTCGCGCACCGCGACCAGGTCTTCCGGCGCGGCCACGCCCTTGAGCATGGCCCGCCAGTTGGTGCGATCGCCTACCTGGCTGCGCAGCACGTCTTCCACCAGGCCGGACTGCTGGCGGGTGGCGACCCTCAGGATCGGCAGCGCCTGGTAGGCGCCCTGGTCGATCCAGCGGGTGGGCAGCTGGGTGGCGCGGGTGATGCCGACCTTGAGGCCCGAAGAATTGGCCAGGTAGACGATGTGGGGCACCATGCAATAGGCCTCGCCCCACTCTGGCTGGCGGCAGGTGCCGTGTTCGTAGTGGCACTTCTCGGGGCTGACGATGCAGCTGTCGCACTGGGCCAGGGCGGTGAAGCAGGGATAGCAATAGCCCTGGCTGAAGCTCTTGCGGGTCTTGCGTCCGCAATGGGTGCAATGGATGGCACCCAGGTATTCGAGCCGCACGCGACGGCCGATCAGCGGATTGACCGGCACCTCGCGCTCATCGAGGCGAAAGGCATAGTTGACGGGGTCGGCCAGGGTCACGGCCATCTTGCGCAGGGCGCCACGGCCCAGTTCGGTCATCACGGTGGGAATTTCTCTGTTTCTAAAAGACGCGAGGCGCCTCTTCGCGACGAAGGGCGCCTCATCGTTGGCTCGGCGGGATCAGTGAATGGCGTCGGACTTGAACAGGATGTTCTCGATGGGCACCGACTTGGAGGCGCACTCCTGGGGACCCATGTAGCCGGTCCGCTGGTCTTCGGGTAGGTGCTTGGCCTCGTAGGCGATCACCGCCTGCAGGCAGAGCTCGACCTGGTCGCGACTGAGCTTGCGGCCGTCCGGCCACTTGCCGATCTCCACGGCCAGCTTCAGGCCCTCGTAGATATCGGGGGTGATGTTTTCCAGCATCTGGGCGAAGGATGTCGACATGGGTCGCTCCGGACTCTAGTGAACCGTCAGTTTACCGGGCTGCCAGCGACGGTGCACCTGGCCTGGTTCAATGGTGGTCATAGGTTGTTTCTGGGCTCCAGGCCCAGGGTCGCGGTAGGTCGGGTTGAGACGGCTCCCTCGTCGAAGCCCAAGGGTGACGATGCCGATTGGGCCGTTGGGCTTCGCTGCGCTCAACCCAACCTACGCGGGTGCGTATCCCGTAGCGTGGAAAACGACACAGCCTCTATCCCCGAGTCATCCGAGGTAAGGCCTACCCTCCAACAGGTCTGAACCCTGGCACCTGGCCGCCATCAGAGCAGGAAGCGCTTTCTGGAGACCCCATGCCTGCCTACCACTCCCTCATCCTCGCCGGTGTCGAACTCTGGCTGCTCGCGGAAAAGGCCATCTACTGGCCGGCACGCCGGGCGTTGCTGGTGGCGGACATCCATTTCGGCAAGGCGGCGGCCTTCCGGGCCCTGGGCCAACCGGTGCCCCACGGCACCACCGCGGGCAACATCGCCCGACTGGATGGCCTGCTGGCTCGGTACGACTGCCAGGAGATCATCTTTCTCGGTGACTTCCTGCACGCTCCGGAATCCCGCGCGCCCCTGACCCTGGACACCCTGGAGCGCTGGCGGGAACACCAGGCCCATCTGCGGCTGCTGTTGATCCGTGGCAACCACGATCGCCGTGCCGGAGATCCGCCCGCCGCCCTGGGCATCGACGTGGTGGGCGAACCGCTGGAACTGGATGGTCTGTCGTTGCAGCACGAACCCGATCCGCACTCGCGATTGCCGGTGTTGGCCGGTCATATCCATCCGGCCTTTCGCCTGCAGGGCCGCGGGCGCCAGGCGCTGCGCCTGCCCTGCTTCTGCCTGGAAAATGACGAGGTGCTGATCCTGCCGGCCTTCGGCGATTTCACCGGCGGGCACCTGCTGGCACCCGATCCGGCGCGACGGATCTTCGTAGTGGGGGATGGCGGTATCTGGCCCTTGCGCTAGCGCCAGATACCCTGGAGATCAGCCTTCCTCGGTGATCCCGGTGATGGTGATGCCGTGGCGCTCCAGCAGGGCTACCGTGGGCTCGTCGTAATCCCGTGGCACTTCGCTGTCATCGTACTCTTCCAGGGCATCGTCACGGACGATCTGGGCGACCCGCTCCATGTCCGGCTTCTGGTCAGCATCGGTGGTGACCACCGAGGTATTGCCATCAACGTTGCTGTAAGCAATTTTCCACTTCGACATCTCAGGACTCCTCACACGAAAACGGGGCTATCGAGAGATTAGAGGGCCGGATGCCCAGTAATTCGCCCTAACGCGGACGAAAGACGATATCCAGCAGTCCGGCCAGGGCGCCCTTGGCGCAACCGGCCGCGGCCAGAGCCTCGCGGGCCTGCCTGAGGTGAATTTGTAACTGGCGTTGAGCATGGTCACGGCCGAGCAGGCTGACCAGCGTGGACTTGTCGCCATCCTTGCCGGCGTCCTTGCCCAGGCCCTTGCCGTCGTCGAGATCATCGAGCAGCTGGAAGGCCAGGCCGAGCTGGCAGGCGAAGACGTGGAAGGCTTCACGCTGCGTGGCGGTGGTGACCAGGGTGACACCGGCCATGCCCATGGCCGCGGAAAACAGCGCACCGGTCTTGAGCTGGTTGGTCAGCGCGATGGCATCGGCCGGACGCGTCTGGCGACCGCCGTGCAGGTCGTGGTACTGGCCACAGACCAGACCGGCAGTGCCGACCGCATCGGCCAGTTGGCAGACCATCTGGGTACGGGTTTCCGCCGGTACGCCCGAGAGGCCCGCGACCAGGCGCAGGGCATGGCTGAGCAGGGCGACCGCGGCCAGCATGGCGACGTCTTCGCCGAATTCGACGTGCAGCGTCGGCCGACCGCGACGCAGGCGGGCATCGTCCATGCAGGGCATATCATCGAGGAACAGCGAGGCGGCGTGGACCATTTCCACGGCGCAGCCCAGGTCGAGGACGGCTTCGTCGGACTGACCCAGGTCCTCGGCGGCCAGCACCATCAGCAGCGGACGCAGCCGCTTGCCCGGTGTCATGACCCCACTGCGGATCGCTGCGGCGACCGGATCGCCACCGGGCGGTAACAGTACTGCCAGACGCTCGTCGATACGGGTACGCTGCCACTGCAGCGCAGCGGCAAAATTGTCTGTCGCGTTCGGCACTAATACGGTCGCCATGAGTCGAGATACTCCATATGTGGAACCGACGAACGGTCGCACCTCGGTGGATTAGGTCTTCGCAAAGCGAACCCGTCGTCCCCTACCAGACCACAACGACCGACGAAAGGTCATTCAGGGCGGACTCTAGAAGACATGGTGGATTGGGAACTGGCAAGCCGCAAGAACGATCATCTGGACATCGTGCTGGATCCCCACAAGGCCCGTAGCGCCGTCACCACGGGCTTCGACGCCTACCGCTTCACGCACTGCGCCCTGCCCGAGCTGAATCTCGACGAGGTCGACCTGGGCACCCGCCTGTTCGGTCGTCCCCTGGCCGCGCCGCTGCTGATTAGCTCCATGACCGGCGGGCCAGAGCGGGCGGCGCAGATCAATCGCCACCTCGCCGAAGCGGCCCAGACCCTGGGCATCGCCCTGGCGGTCGGTTCCCAGCGCATCGCCCTGCAGCAGGGTGGCGATCAGGGCCTGACCGGCGAATTGCGCCGCCTGGCGCCGGATGTGCCGCTGCTGGCCAACTTCGGCGCCGCGCAGCTGGTGGCCGGCTACGGCCTCGACGAGGCGCGGCGCGCGGTGGAGATGATCGAGGCAGACGCCCTGATCGTGCATCTCAATCCCCTGCAGGAAGCCGTGCAGGCGGGGGGCGATCGCCGCTGGCGCGGCATTCTGGCAGCCTTGGAAAATCTGGTTACACAACTGCCCGTGCCAGTGGTCGTCAAGGAAGTCGGCGCCGGTCTGTCGGGCCGGGTCGCCAGGCAACTGCTGGAGGCCGGCGTGGCGGTGCTGGATGTCGCCGGAACCGGTGGCACCAGTTGGGCCGCGGTGGAAGCCGAACGTGCCCGTGACGAGCAGCAGCACGCCATCGCCCGTGCCTTCACCGACTGGGGTATCCCCACCGCCGAGAGCCTGCGCCAGGTGCGCACCGCCTGCCCCCACGCGACGGTGATTGCCTCGGGCGGCATCCGCGATGGTATCGACGTGGCCAAGGCCATCCGTCTCGGCGCGGACCTGGCCGGCCAGGCCGCCGCGGCCCTGCCCGGCGCCACCGAATCCACCGAGGCGGTGATCGCGCATTTCCGGGTGGTGATCGAACAGCTGCGCATCGCCTGCTTCTGTACCGGCTCGGCGGATCTGGCCGGCTTGCGCCAGGCCGAGCTGCTGGACGCCGCGCCGCGGCGGTGCCCATAGTGGCCGACACCCGACCGGACGCCGCCATGCATGTCGCCCTGATCTCGCCGCCGCTGCCGAGCCACCTGTCCACCCATCTGGTGCTGGGCGAGGCGCTGGTCGCGCTTGGCCACCGGGTCACCCTGCTGCACCAGGTGGACGTGGGCGATCGTGCGTTGCCGGCAGGTATCCAGTTCCAGGCCCTGGGCGCGACCAGCCATCCGCGCGGCAGCCTGGCGCCCCTGCTGGCGCGTACCGCCAGCAGCAAGCCCTGGTCGGTATTCGGCGTGATCGCCGACATGGCGCGCAATACCGAATTGTTCTGCCGCGAAGGCCCGGCCGCCCTGCGCGACCTCAAGGTCGACTGCCTGATCGCCGACCAGATGGAACCGGCCGGTGGACTGCTCGGCGACCACCTGGGCCTGCCCTATGCGTCGCTGGCCTGCGCCGTGCCGATGAATCGTGAGCCCCACCTGCCGTTGCCCACCCTGCCCTTCGCCTACCCCGGCACCGAGCGGGAGCAGCAGATCGTCCAGGGCGCCACCCAGGTGTTCGACCTGATGATGCGCGGCCAGGGCAAGGTCATCCAGCGCCAGGCCCAGGCCTTCGGCCTCGGCGAGCGGCGGACCCTCGACGACTGCTTTTCGCCGTACCTGCAGCTGAGCCAGTGCCTGCCGGGCTTCGACTTTCCGCGTCATGCCCCGCCGCCGCACTTTCACGAGGTCGGGCCGCTGCGCTCGCCGGCGGTGCGTGAGCAACGGCTGGAACTGGAAATCGATCCGCGCCGGCCCTTCGTCTTCGCCTCCTTCGGCACCCTGCAGGGTGGCCGGCTACCGCTGTTCCGCCGCATCGCCCAAGCCTGTCGCCACCTCGGCGTCCAGGTGCTGATCGCCCACTGCGGACGTCTGGAGGCCAGTGCCGAACGCCGTCTGCTGGACGACGGCGCCACCTGGGTCACCGACTTCGCGCCCCAGGAGGCGGCCATCGCCCGCGCCGATGCAGTCATCACCCATGGTGGCTTCAATACCGTGCTGGACGCCCTGGCGGCTGGCAAACCTATGCTCGCCCTGCCCATGGTGTTCGACCAGCCCGGCATCGCCCGCCGCCTGGAACGGGTCGGCGCCGGCATCTGCCTGGCACCGCGCCTGGCCAGCAAGGCCCGCCTGACCCAGGCCCTGGGCGCCGTGCTGGCCGACCCGGCCTATCGCCGGGCGGCCGAACGCTTCGTGCCCATTACCCAGGCGGCCGGCGGGGTCGCGGCTGCCGCCCGCCTGGTGGATGGCCTGGCCGGGCGAGGACTCGAACGTGCGTCCTGACCTGCTGATCGTCGGCGGCGGCCTGGCCGGCGGCCTGCTCGCCCTGCGCCTGGCGGAAACCCGTCCGGAGCTGGACTGGCGCCTGGTGGAAGCCGGTCCGCGGCTGGGCGGCAACCACACCTGGTCCTTCCACGAGCCGGACCTCACCGCGCCGCAGCATGCCTGGATCGAGCCCCTGGTCGCCCATCGCTGGCCGGGCTACGAGGTGCGCTTCCCCACGCGCCAGCGGCACCTCGGCAGCGGCTATGCCAGCATCAGCGCAGAACGCTTCCATGAGGTATTGAGCGCTCGGCTGCCGGCCGAGCGCCTGCTGCTGGGCCGCGAGGTGCTGCGCCTGCAGGACGATGGCGTGGTGTTCGCCGACGGCTACACCCTGGCCGCCGGCGCGGTGATCGACGCCCGCGGCCCGCGACCCGATCCGGCGCTCTGGCTCGGCTATCAGAAATTTCTCGGCCAGGAGGTGCGCCTGGTTCGCCCCCATGGCCTGGCCGAACCCATCGTGATGGACGCCACCGTCGATCAGCTGGACGGCTATCGCTTCGTCTACAGCCTGCCACTGACACCCGACCGGCTGCTGATCGAAGACACCTACTATGCGGACGGCGAAAGCCTCCCCGCGGAACGCCTGCGCCAGCACCTGACCGACTATGCCCGGCAGCAGGGCTGGGAAATCGCCGAGGTACTGCGCGAAGAACAGGGCGTGCTGCCCATCACCCTGGGCGGCGATCTCGACCGCTATTGGGACAACGTCAGCGCCGGCGCGCCCATCGGCCTGGCCGCGGGGCTGTTCCACCCCACCACCGGTTACTCGCTGCCGGAGGCGGTGCGCCTGGCGGAGCATCTGGCCGCGCAACCCTTGACCTCCAGCGCCAGGCTGCGCGACTCCCTGCGGCAGTACGCCCAGGGGCGCTGGCAGCAACAGGGCTTTTTCCGCCTGCTCAATCGCATGCTGTTTCTCGCTGGCCGTCCCGAGCACCGGGTGCGCGTCATGCAAAGGTTCTACGGCCTCGGCGAACCGCTGATCCAGCGTTTCTACGCCGGCCGCCTCACCGCCTTCGATCGGCTGCGCATCCTCTCCGGCAAACCGCCGGTGCCGCTGAAACCAGCCCTGGATGCCGCGCTGGCTCGTCCCCCTCAGTCCAAGGAAGCACCATGACCCAAGGTAACGGGCCCAAGCGGGCCATCGTCATCGGCGCCGGCTTCGGCGGTATCGCCCTGGCGATCCGCCTGCAGTCGGCCGGCATCGCCACCACCCTCATCGAGGGCCGCGACAAGCCTGGCGGCCGTGCCTACGTCTATGAGGAGGCGGGCTTCACCTTCGACGCCGGCCCCACGGTCCTCACCGATCCCTCGGCACTGGAAGAGCTGTTCGCCCTGAGCGGCCGGCAGATGAGCGACTATGTGGAGCTCTTGCCGGTCAGCCCCTTCTACCAGCTGTGCTGGGAAGACGGCACCCGCTTCGACTACGTCAACGACCAGGCCCGGCTGGACGAGCAGATCCGTGCCCTGGAGCCAGACGACGTGGCCGGCTACCAGCGCTTCCTGGCCTATTCCCAGGCGGTGTTCGAAGAAGGCTACATCCGCCTCGGCGCCAAGCCCTTCCTCAAGGTCGGCGACATGCTCGCCGCGGGTCCCAAGCTGGCCAAGCTCACGGCCTGGCGCAGCGTCTACACCCAGGTGTCGCGCTTCGTGAAGAGCGAGAAGCTGCGCCAGACGCTGTCCTTCCACACCCTGCTGGTGGGCGGCAATCCCTTCGCCACCTCCTCGATCTATGCGCTGATCCATGCGCTGGAACGCAAGTGGGGCGTCTGGTTCGCCAAGGGTGGCACCCATCAGCTGGTCCTGGGCCTACTGAAGCTCTTTACCGACCTCGGCGGCGAAGTGCGCCTGAACACGCCGGTGGAGCGCATCCTCACCGAAGGCAATAGGGCCACCGGCGTCTGCCTGGCCGATGGCAGCCAGCTCGAGGCCGACCTGGTGGCCTCCAACGCCGACGTGGTGCATACCTATCGCAAGCTGCTCGGTCACCACACCCATGGCGTGGTCGAGAGCAACCGCCTCAAGCGCAAGCGACACAGCATGTCGCTGTTCGTCATCCACTTCGGCCTGAGCCAGCCGCCGGTGGGCCTCGAACACCACATGGTCTGCTTCGGCCAGCGCTATCGCGGCCTGATCGACGAACTGTTCAAGGGCCCGGGTGTACCGGACGACTTCTCGCTTTACCTGCACTCCCCCTGCGTCACCGATCCGTCGCTGGCACCCCCCGGGCACAGTTCTCACTACGTGCTGGCGCCGGTGCCGCACCTGGGCAATGCCGACGTCGACTGGAGCGTGGAGGGTCCGCGCCTGCGCGACAAGATCCTCGCCTACCTGGAGGAGCGCTACATGCCCGGCCTGCGCGAGCATTTGGTCACCTCGCGCATCTTCACCCCGGCCGATTTCCGCCAGGAGCTCAATGCCCACCTTGGCTCGGCCTTCTCCCTGGAGCCCATCCTCACCCAGAGCGCCTGGTTCCGGCCGCACAATCGCGATAGTGTCATCCCCAACCTCTACCTGGTCGGCGCGGGCACCCATCCCGGGGCCGGCGTCCCGGGCGTGGTCGGCTCGGCCAAGGCCACCGCCAGCGTCATCCTCGAGGAGCACGGTTAGCCATGCCAGCCACCCATGACGTCGTCGACCACGCCGAGCAGAGCATCGCCGTCGGTTCCAAGAGCTTTGCCGCAGCCGCCAAGCTGTTCGCTCCCGAGACCCGCGAGAGCGCCGTGCTGCTCTATGCCTGGTGCCGCCATTGCGACGACGTCATCGATGGCCAGGAACTGGGCCATGGCCAGGTCGACGGCGATCGCCGCGCCGGGCGCGAACGCCTGGCCGAACTGGAACGCCTGACCCGCGCCGCCTACGGCGATGAGCCGCTGCAGGATCCGGCCTTCGCCGCCTTTCAGCGGGTGGTCAGGCGCCATGGCATTCCCCTGGCGCTGCCGCTGGATCACCTCGCCGGCTTTCGCATGGATGTCGAGGAACGCATCTATGTGGAACTCGAAGACACCCTGGAGTACTGCTACCACGTCGCCGGGGTGGTCGGGGTGATGATGGCGCGCATCATGGGCGCCGAAGACGAGGAAACCCTGGATCGCGCCTGCGACCTGGGCATGGCCTTCCAGCTCACCAACATCGCCCGCGACATCGTCGAGGACGCCCGTATCGGGCGCATCTACCTGCCACGCCTGTGGCTCGACGAAGTCGGCGTGCCGGCGGGTGAACTAGCGGAGCCGCGCCATCGCGAAGCGGTCGCCCAACTGGCCGAGCGGCTGGTGCGCCTGGCCGAGCCCTACTATGACTCGGCACGCCAGGGCATCGCCGCCCTGCCCCTGCGCTCGGCCTGGGCCATCGCCACCGCCCGTGGCGTCTACCGCGAGATCGGCGTCCAGGTGCTGCAACTGGGCAGCCATGCCTGGGACCAGCGCGTCAGCACCAGCACCGCCGACAAGCTGCGCCTGGTCTGCCGCGGCGCCGCGCGCGCCATGCTTTCCAGGCACCAGCGCGACGAGCCGCGTCCGGCCAGGCTCTGGACCCGGCCACGGCGCTGACGCCAGTGATTGCGCGCCGGTCACATTTGCGTGCATCTCGGGGATGCCCAACAGCAAACTTTTATGCGATAAACGGGTCGGATTAAAGCGACCCCTCGCGGGCCGCGGATGGATGGATGCCTGAGCCAGAGCGCTGCATCCGGTAGTCAGCCTACGAGTATGGGATTTGCACATGCACAAGACGGAAACGGCTGTTTCACACGATCGCTTCGCTGCCTCCTCGTCACTACTTGCCCTTGGCCTTTCCGCTAACGCGCAGTCCGGCTACAAGCCCGAATTCTTCAACGCCATCCAGTGGCGCACCCTGGTCGCCCTCTGCGCTCACCTGCAGGCCGACAGCGAACAGGCCGATACCCGCCTGCCCGAATTCATTGATCGCCACATGCTGACCCCCTACGCTCACGGCGACCGTTCCAACATCGTCGATCCCTTCGACGAGCAGGCCCAGGTGCAGCAGGGCGCCAACCTGCGCGATCTGCTGCGTGACGGCCTGGCGGTGGTGAACAGCTACTGCACCGAGCGCCTGGGTGCCGGTTTCGCCGAACTGGCAGCTGGTGAACAGGCCCAGGTGGTCACCGCCGCCGAAGCGGGCACCCTGAACCCGCCCGCCAAGGAATTCATCGATCTGCTGCGCAACGAGAGCGAGCGCAGCCAGTACGCTCATTCGCTGTTCGCTGCCTACGACGACACCCCCGCCGTCGCCTGACCCCGGCTAGCGCCTCCCTGGAGGCGCTTCCGCTCCTGCCTAGTCCGCTTCTTCCTGCACCTGATCCCGGGCCTTGCGTTCGCGCGAGGAATCCAGGGCGCCGCCATGTATCTCGCGCAACTGCTGCTTGAGCTGCTGGGTGGTCGGTGCCAACAGGAAGCCGAAGGACACGCAGCCGTCCTTGCCGTCCACCGCATGGTGCATGCGATGCGCCTGATAGAGCCGCTTCAGATAGCCGGTGCGCGGGATGTAGCGGAAGGGCCAGCGCTGATGCACCAGGCCATCGTGGGCGATGAAGTACAGCAGACCGTAGAGAGTCATGCCGGCCCCTATCCACTGCAGGCGCCAGTAGCCGGCATTACCCAGGGCGATCAGCAGGATGGCCAGGCCGGCGAAGACGACCGCATAGAGATCGTTCTTCTCGAACCAGCCCGTGCGCGGGCGGTGGTGGGACTCATGCCAGCCCCATCCCCAGCCGTGCATGATGTACTTGTGCGACCACCAGGCGAAGACTTCCATCCCCGCCACGGTGGCCAGCACGATTCCCGCATTGATCAGTAGCTCCAACGTTACCTCCGCAGGCGCCTGCTCAGGACGTCGCCGTCGGTTCGGCCAGGGTACCGGCGGTCGCGCCCAGCAGGGGCGAATCCACCGGTAGACAGACCTGCAGGATACCCGGACGCACCTCGAATCTCACCCGGTCTCGCTTGACCGGTTCGCCGTCGAGGTTCATGTCCAAACCTTCTGCGGCTTCCAACTCCACCCAGGGCAGCCGCGCGCGGACAAACATCTCTTCGGTGCTGAAGCCCTTGCTGAGGAATTCGCCAAGGGTACCGAGCACGTCCTGGGACGCTGGCAGGATGCCCACGTCGAGCAGGCCATCGTTGACCACGGCGGTGGGACAGAGCACATGGCCACCGCCGGCCTGGCGACCGTTGCCGATGCCCAGGGCAAGGAATTCACCCTCCCACTCGAAGCCGGGACCGCGGAAGCGGCCATGGGCCGAATGCACTTCGGCGAAGCGGGTCAGGCCGGTGAGGAAGTAGGCCGCGCCACCCAGCAGGCGCTTGAGTTCGCCGGGGGTATTGGCAGTGACCTGGGAGCCGAAGCCGCCGGTAGCCATGTTGAGAAACAGCTGGCCTTCCGCTTCGACCAGATCGATGGCACTGGTCGGGCCATCCAGCAGCGCCAGCGCCGCCGCAGGCTCCGCCGGCACACCCGCCGCCCGGGCGAAGTCGTTGGCGGTGCCCAGCGGCAGCAGGCCGAGGCGTGCCTGGCTGTGATTCTGCGCCATGGCTTCGGCCACGGCGCGCAGGGTGCCGTCGCCACCGGCCGCCACCAGGGTGCCATAGCCTTCGCGGGTCGCCTGCTCGACGAAGCGCGCGGCATCGTCTTCTTCCCAGGTCACCCGCACATCGATGCGATGACCGGCGGCACGCCGTTCGAGAATGGCCTCCCGAACGTCCTCGTTACCGGTTTCCTTGCCATTGAGAATGACCAGGGCTGCGTCAGCCAGGGTGCCTGTCGTCGTCATGTCTGTCGTCCAAGGTTGGCTCTGCGCGGCGAGATGCCGCGTCAGGTACCGGGCAGCGCCCGGCGAGCGAATCTGGAGACTAGGACTGTGGCCCAACGGCCACGTTCAGTCCTGACTGCCGGTTGTCTAGGCCTTGAGCAGTTCGGCCAAGGGGATGAAGCGCACCGGACCACCGACGGCGAAGGTACGGTCCTCACGGATCTCCACCAGCCCATGGGCCCAGGCCGCCGTCTGCAGCACATTGGAGCCCTGGTTGCGATGGGGTACCGCCCGGCCATTTTCCAGGCGCGCCCGCTGGTATTCGCGGCGCGCACCGGCACGCGGCCAGTCGAACCCTGCCGGTACCTCGACGCTCAGCGGTGCCACGTCGATCTTGCCGGCCCGGCGCAGCAGATAGGGGCGTGCCAGCAGGCCGAAGGTCACCAGGGTGGACGCCGGATTGCCCGGCAGGCCGATCAGCGGGATACCACGAAAGCGTCCGCAGGTGAGCGGCTTGCCCGGCTTGAGCGCCAGCTTCCACAGGGTCAGCTCGCCTTCTTCGCGCAGGGCCTGGCCCAGATAGTCGGCCTCACCCACGGAGACACCGCCGGTGGAGAGGATCAGATCGGCCTGCAGCGCGCCCAGCCGCCTGCGGGTCTCGGCGAGATCGTCCGGCAGGATGCCCTGGTCCGACACCTCGCAACCCAGCCGCCGCAGCCAGCTGATGAGCAGGGCGCGATTGCTGTTGTAGATCTGCCCCGGACCGAGCGGCTGTCCGGGCGCCACGAGTTCATCGCCGGTGGACAGCACCGCGACCTTGAGGCGGCGAAAGACGTTCAGCTGGGCGCGCCCGAGGGACGCGGCGACCCCCAGCTCCGCCGGACCCAGAGCGGTACCGGCCGACAGCACCTCGTCACCCACCCGGACCTCGTTGCCGCGGCGGCGGATGTTGCGACCCGGCCGCAGCTGCTCGACGAAGCGCACCCGACCGTCGCCCAGCACCTCGGTGTTTTCCTGCATCTCCACGCAGTCGGCACCCGCCGGGACGGGCGCGCCGGTGAAGATGCGCGCACAGGTGCCCGGCTCCAGGGGCGCCGGTGCCTGGCCGGCGAAGATGCGCTGGGAGACCCGCAGCGGCTCGCCCTGCCAGTCGTCCAGGCGCAGGGCATAGCCGTCCATGGCACTGTTGTCCCACGGCGGGAGGTCCAGGTCGGCCACCAGGGGCGCGGCCAGGATGCGCCCGTCGGCGTTTTCCAGGGCCACCTGCTCATGGGGCAAGGGACCGTCTTCGGCTGCCAGGGCCAGCAGCCGGGCCAGGGCCTCTTCCAGCGACAGCAGGCTCATCCGCGCGGCCCGCAGGGCTCGGCCTGCTTGAGATGCGGCACGAAGTTGCAGGGGCGATGACGGTTGTCCAGTTGTTCGGCGAGGATGCCGTCCCAGGCGGTACGGCAGGCGTTGGTCGAACCCGGCAGGCAGCAGACCAGGGTGCCATTGGCGAGACCGGCCAGCGCCCGGGACTGGACGGTGGAGGTGCCGATGTCGGCCACGGAGATCTGGCGGAACAGCTCGCCGAAGCCATCCACCTGCTTGTCCAGCAGGCAGGCGACGGCTTCCGGGGTGCTGTCGCGACCGGTGAAGCCGGTCCCGCCGGTGATCAGCACCACCTGCACCTGGTCTTCGGCGATCCAGTGGGCGACCTGGGCGCGGATCCGGTAGAGGTCATCCTTGAGCAGCACGCGGTCGGCGAGGAAGTGACCGGCGGCCTCCAGGCGGTCGACGAACAGCTGACCCGAGGTATCGGTCTCGAAGGTGCGGGTGTCGCTGACCGTCAGGACAGCGATGTTCAGCGGTACGAAAACCGCCTCGGCTTTGTGGCTCATCTGGTTGGATTTCCGAAGAGTGCGAAGGAAAGGGTGCAGCGGAAGACCGCTGGACGGGCAACGGGTTTCCCAAATGGGGTGAGCATTGGACTGGCAGCGGCCGGAAGGTGGCCGCTCCGACAGTGAGGGTCACTGTTGACCCCGATCGGCGTGAAGGTCCGGGAAGGCTGCATCGTCACAGCCTAGAGGAAAAGCCGACGCCCCTTCAACCGAGAGGGCGCCGCTGGCGTGACCTAGCGCTGGCGTTGCTCGCCTTCGGCGTGAGTCTCCCACGTGATGGGACGCGGATCGGCGATGTCGTTGGCACCCTGACTGAAACGACCGTATTGCGGGGCGATGTTCGGGTCCTCTTCCCAGGTCGCCTGCTGGGTGAAGGTGCCGGCCTTGCGATCGAACGTGAGGAAATGCCGGGCCGTCTTCCCGCCCCAGTCCGCGGATGGCAGGGAGATGAAATCCACCTGGTACTGGTCGTCGGTCAGCCTGCCGTGCACCACGTAGACGCCATAGTGCTCTTCGCCGGGCGAGATGATCTTGTAGACGCCGTTGCTGTAGTAATAGAGGGTGGCGTCGGGATAGGGCTTCTTCTCGTAGAGCTTGTCGTAGAACAGCTTCTGCCGGACGGTCGGCTGGCCAAAGGTGATCTTGACCGATGGGGGTTCACCACCGCCGGCGCCAAAGGCGGGCAAGGCAGCCAGGGCCAACGCGGAAAGCAGCATCGTCTTCATCGTTTGCAAACTCCTTCTGGGCAGGGACTCCCCGCCACCGCGCGGCAGGAATCAAAGGTGTCTAGCACGCCCCTTTGCACGGGACGCGCTCGAGTCTAGCCCAGCAGTCCCGCCCGGATAAAGCCCGCCCTGGCCGGCCCCCGGCGGCGAAACCAGGCTAGGATGGACGCCCGATCCCGGCGTCCGAAAGCCCGAGGCCTCCTGCATGCCACTGCTCCCCTCTTCCATCCTCATCCTGGCCGGCGGTCGCGGCCAGCGCATGGGTGGGCGCGACAAGGGCCTGGTGGAGTGGCAGGGCCAGCCGCTGGTGGCCCAGGTGCAGGCCGCGGTACGGGCCCTGACCGATGACCTGGTGATCTCCTGCAATCGCAATGCAGAGCGCTATGCCCAGTGGGCCGATCAGCTGGTCGCCGATGCCGAACCGGACTTTCCCGGCCCCCTGGCCGGCATCCTCGCCGGGCTCGCCGTGGCGCGGCATGACTGGGTGCTGCTGCTGCCCTGCGATGCGCCGCGAATCGATGCCGCCCTCGCCCGCCAGCTGCTGACCGCAGCCCAGGCGAGCCAAGGCCCGGTGATGGCGCGCCAGGGCGGCTACTGGCAACCGCTGTTCAGCGCCCTGCCCAGGCGCCTGCTGCCCGCCTTGCGCCAGGCCTGGGCGGACGGCGAACGCAGCCCGCGCGGCGCCCTGCTGCCGCTGGGCCTGACCGCCGTGGAGTTCGCCGAAGACGATGGTCGTCTGGCCAACTTCAACGATCCCGCGGCCCTGGAAAACGCGCTCTGAGCCCGGCGATCCACCAGGCCAGAGGCCGTGACCCAGCGGTTCCGGGACGAACTCGGCCCCGCACCCGCGGTCCTAAGCCCGCTTGGTTGCCAAGAAAGGAGACCGTCACATGAACAAGCACCTGCTCCCCGCCGCCCTGCTGGTCGTCGCCAGCGCCCTGCTCGCCGGCTGCTCCACCCCCAGCGTCATCACCCTCAACGATGGCCGCGAGATCCAGGCCACCGACACGCCGAAGTACGATGACGACTCGGGTTTCTATACGTTCAAGCAGCTCGACGGCAAGCCGACCCGCATCAACAAGGACCAGGTTCGCACCATCAAGGAGCTCTGATTCCTGCCCGGCGCGATTTTTTTACCTAACCCCTTGTGCTTGCATGAGTTTTAGGTAGAATGCGCGCCATCCATTACGGAGCGTAGCGCAGCTTGGTAGCGCGTCTCGTTCGGGACGAGAAGGTCGCTGGTTCGAATCCAGTCGCTCCGACCAATCTGATCCGCAAGGATCACCCAAGGCCCGCCCAGTGCGGGCTTTGTCGTTTCTGGCGTCTGGCTATTTGCTCTGGCGGCGCTCGCCTCTTTTCTCTCCTGCACGACGGCTCCGGCAGGCGCTGGTCTTGGTCTCCGGCATGCCAAACCGGGAAACGGATGCCATGGTGGTGGATCGTCCGTGCGCCAGGAGGCGAGAAGATCAGCTGGCCCGACCCTGCCTGGACAGCGACAGACCCCCTACGGGCAGCCTCCCTATTTCAAGGCTTCAAGAGCCACCCTTGCTAGCGGAAGCGCAGCACGGAGCAGGCGGAACGCGCTGTCCAGGCTCCACGATGACAGCTGGCGCCTTACCGCCGCAGCAGGAAGGCACCGGCGTCTCCTGCAACGGCGCGGCTTGCCGCTCTTGCGCTGGCTTTCCCTGCCCTTCCGAAGCAAGCAGCCATGCGCGGTAGGCCTCACGACTGACCTGCCAGGCCGAGTGCAGGAACAGCGCGGCGATGGCCAGACCGACCAGGACGTCTGGCCACAGGCTGCCCGTGACAGCCACCAGGATGGCGGCCAGCACCACGCTGGTATTGGCGACCAGATCGTTCCGTGAACAGATCCAGGTGGACCTCATGTTCAGATCGTCCGCGCGATGGCTATACAGCAGATAGAAGCAGTAGGTGTTGGCGAGAAGCGCGACGAGTCCCACAGTGCCCATCCAGTCCGCCTGGGGCACCTCCTGCAGCATCACCTTGTGTACGGCGTCTGCGATCACCAGCACGCCGAACACCAGCATGAACCCACCTTTCACCAAGGCAGCACCGGCGCGGGCGCTATCGCTGCGATGCAGCACGAACAGCGTCAAGGCATAGACCGAGGCATCGCCGAACATATCCAGAGAATCCCCCAGCAGCGCGGTGGAACCCGAAAGCCAACCGGCGGCGAACTCAACCAGGAACATCACGGCATTAATCGCCAGCACACTGTAGAGGACGCGACTCTGGCGACTCCGTAGCTGAGCCAGCTCACCGGCCTTGTTTTCGCAGCAACTGTCCACGGCACCCTCTCCGCAACGCTCAAGATTTGGCTTAGGCTGAGGGTTATAGTCGCTATAGGGTCAATGCCATGAACGCATCTGCCTATACCATCGGTCAGCTAGCCAAGGCCACGGATACCAAGACCGTCACCATCCGCTACTACGAAAAGGAAGGCTTGCTGCCGACTTCGACGCGCTCCGCGTCCGGCTACCGACTGTACGGCCCAGCCGAGCGGGATCGGCTGCTTTTCGTCAGACGTGCCCGCCGCCTGGGCTTCAGCCTGGAGGAAGTCCGCGAGCTACTCGGCCTGGCGGATCGGCGGCAGGCGCCTTGCGATGCCGTGGATAGTCTGGTGGCAGGACACCTGCAGCAGGTGCGGCAGCGGCTCGCCGATCTGCGCGCCTTGGAAGGCGAATTGCAGCGGCTGTTGGCGTGCTGCCAGGGCGGGACCATAGCGGAATGCCGGATCATCGAGTCATTGGCAGGTACGCCGAAGCATGGGGCTTTGGCGCCCTAGCCAAAAGGGGCAGCCACCTGCGCGCTTACGCCCCAAAGCCCGCCGAGCGCGGGCTTTGTCGTTTCCGGGGTTGGCTTTTACACCCCGCAGTAGCGCAGCCCTCCCCCGCTCTACCGCCGACTCAACGCCAGCTTGGCGGCGAACAACAGAAAGACCACCCCCGTCACCCGGTCCAGCCAGCGGATCACCGCCGCCTTGCGCAAGGCTTCGCCGAGGGTGCGAGTGGCGCCGATCAGGGTCAGGGACCAGAGCAGGCCCAGCGCCACATGGATAGCGACCAGGCCGAAGGTCCAGGCGATCAGGGGTTGGCCCTGGGGAATGAACTGGGGCAGGAAGGATACATAGAAGATGCCGACCTTGGGATTGAGCACATTGCCCAGCATCCCCTTGAGAAACCAGTTGGAGCCTGTGCCGCCCTCGCCTGTCGCGGGTGCGATGGCGTCACGGGGGCGCAGCAGCAGGTTGAGGCCGAGCCAGCAGAGGTAGGCAGCGCCACAATACTTCAGCAGCGTATAGGCCAGTTCCGAGACCGCCAGCAGCGCGCCCAGGCCGAAGGCCACGGCGGCGCCCCAGAGCAGGCAGCCGGCATTGATTCCCAGGGCGGCATGCCAGGCCTGGGCGCGGCCTTCGACGGCGGCGGTGCGCAGGATCAGCGCGGTGTCGAGGCCCGGAGTGATGGTGAGCAAAGACGCGGCCAGGGTGAAGGCCAGCAGGTTGTCAACGAGGGGCATGATGGGACTCGTTCCGGCTGGATAGGCTGGAAACGGTAGCACGGGCCGGAACGGCGATCAGCCTGCTCCGGCACCGCGATGGCCGCCCACAGGCGGCCATGCCGAGGCTCAGCCGGCGGCGCGGAAGGCGGGTTCCTGGTCGGCAATGTAGCGAGCGGCGGCGCGGCGGGCTTCCAGCTCGAAGGCCTGGGGATTGCGATCGACGATGCGCTCCAGGGTCCCGCGGGCGATGCCGTCGGCCTCGAAGTCGGTGCGACACTGCAGGGCACCGGCGTGGCAGACGTTGCGCTCGACCGCCTCGATCAGGCCACCGGCACGCAGGCTCTTGACGATGTTATGGGGCAGGCGACGGCTACGACGCAGCGCGGCGGTGGCCATGGCCAGGACGTCGAGGATCTCGTTTTCCACCGGGGTGAAGGGACCGTTGCCAAGCTTGCCCTTCTGCATCAGGTAGCGGCGCGAGAGCAGATTGCCCTGGCGTTCGAGGGCTTCTCTGGCCACTAGGTCGAGGCGACCGCGGCTTTCCAGGCTGCGCTCCAGCGCAATGAGAAATTCCCAATCGGTGATCTGAGAAATCTGGGTGATGACTGCGTCCATGAAGCGCTCCTTGCCAGTCGGGAATAGATGGCACATTGATAGCGTTCAGCGCTTTTGGTTCCCTGCAACCCAGGCATGCCGACGGACGTCATATCATTTGGCCACTCGAAACGGGGCACTGCCGACGAGCGCGTCTATTCGGGGGACGAAAGGAGGCATGACCCGCCCAAGGCGGCAGGCCGGCACGGGCAAGTCGCGCCACCCATGAAGCAGGAACCTAGCGACGCGGCAGCAGGCTCTCGACCAGTTGACTGAGATCGGCCACGCTCCAGGGCTTGGGCAGGAAGGCCGCGCGGCGTGGCAGGATGGCGAGATCCTGGTCGATGTAGCCGGAGATGATGATAAACGGCACCGTGGGCCAACTGACGGCGGCGAGCTGGGCGAACGCCAGGCCGTCCAGCATGCCCGGCACGTTGACATCAGCGATGACCATCTTGGTATCGCTGCCGCGGGTATCCATATGGGCCAGGGCCTCATCACTGGAAGCGACCGCCACGACATCCAGGCCCTGTTCGGTGAGGATTTCGGTCAGCAGCTCGCGCTGCCCCGGATCATCTTCCAGAACAAGAATTTGTCTTTGTATTTCAAGGCTTCTCGGCTTCATGGCAGGTCAGACAGCGGAGGTTGGAGAGGTTCTCCGGAAACTTACCTAACGGTCACCCCAGGCAGGTGAGCGGTACGCTGGCAAATGGCCGCCAAAGCCACGCCACGCCTGGCTTTCAGCCTCGAAAACGGTGATGCCAGACGGCCTCGCGAGGGGCACAAATGAAGTTTTTCCGCCGCTTGGCTGTCTGAGGGCCAAGACGCCCAATTTTGCCTGCGCAAGGATTCCGCCCCCGTGAGCCAGAAGCACCCACCCCGCAAGGCGCGGGTCGACAATTCCGCGACGAGCGATGTCTCGCACGAAGGCAAGAACATCTTCTTCGCCGCCGTGGAAACCACGCGGATGCCGATGCTGATCACCGATCCCAACCAGCCGGACAACCCCATCCTCTTCGCCAACAATGCCTTCACCGAGATGACCGGCTACCAGGTGGACGAGCTGCTGGGGCGCAACTGCCGTTTCCTGCAGGGCCCGGAAACGGATCGCTCGGTGGTCGCCCAGGTTCGTGAGGCGGTGGAGCAGGAGCGCGAGATCTCGGTGGAGATCATCAACTATCGCAAGGACGGCTCTACCTTCTGGAACGCGCTGTTCGTCTCGCCGGTGTACAACGATGCGGGCGAACTGACCTACTACTTTGCCTCCCAGCTGGATGTCAGTCGCCGTCGCGACGCCGAGGACGCCCTGCGCCAGGCGCAGAAGATGGAAGCGCTCGGCCAGCTCACCGGCGGGATCGCCCACGACTTCAACAACCTGCTGCAGGTGATGATGGGCTATATCGACATCATCCAGCGCACTGCGGAGAAGACCAGCTTCGATCAGGATCGCATCGTCCGCAGCGCCACCCACGCCAAGTCAGCGGCCGAACGCGCCAGCACCCTTACCCAGCAACTCCTGGCCTTCTCGCGCAAGCAGAAGCTCGAAGGCCGGGTGCTCAACCTGAACAACCTTATTCGATCCTCCCACGAGTTGGCCGAGCGGACCCTGGGCGACGTGGAGATCCGCACCCAGCTGGACCCCGAGCTGTGGAATTGCCGCATCGATCCTACCCAGGCCGAGGTAGCGCTGCTCAACATCCTGATCAACGCCCGCGATGCCCTCGCGGATCGGCCACGGCCCAGCGTGGGTATCGAGACGCGCAACGTCGAGGTGCGCGAGCTGGCGAACATGTCCTACGACGGCCTCATGCCCGGTCGCTATGTCAGCCTGGCGATCACCGACAACGGCCATGGCATGCCCGCCAGCATCCGCAACCGGGTGATGGATCCCTTCTTCACCACCAAGGAAGAAGGCAAGGGCTCGGGCCTCGGACTGTCGATGGTCTACGGCTTCGCCAAGCAATCCGGTGGCACGGTACGCATCTATTCGGAAGAGGACGTCGGTACCACCCTGCGCCTGTACTTCCCGGTGGATGACAGCCTCATCACCCATCAGCAAAAGGAGCAGCGCTCGGAGCGCCGCAACGGCACGGAACGCATCCTCATAGTGGAGGACCGCCCCGATGTCGCCGAGCTGGCCAAGCTGGTGCTGGAGGACTATGGCTACACGGCGCAGATCACCTTCAACGCCAGCGAAGCCCTGCGGGTGCTGCGGGAAAGCGAGCAGCCGTTCGATCTGCTGTTCACCGACCTGATCATGCCCGGCGGCATGAACGGCGTGATGCTGGCACGCGAGGTGAAACGGCTGTTACCAGGCATCAAGGTGCTACTCACCACCGGCTACGCCGAAAATTCCCTGGAGCGTACCGACATCGGTGGTTCGGAATTCGACGTGATCTCCAAGCCCTATATCCCCAACGATCTGGCGCGCAAGGTGCGCCGGGTACTGGATGGGCCCAACGGGATAGCCTGATACCCAGCTGGGCTCGCCAGTGCCTGGCGGCCTGGCGCAGCTGTGCTGTATCGGAGTGGCCGGAGTCGAGCCAGGATATTAGACTTACAATCAAATCAGTGCGGATCCTGTATCCGCCTTCTCCCGCCGTCGACTCGCGGCGTGACGTCATCACTGCCTGCACCTTGCCGCCAGATTCTCGGGTTTGCCCGGAGCTCAGGCTGGGCCGCGTTCATGCTGTCCCTTTCGCTTCCGCCACCTCGAGGTCCGGTTACCCATGAATTCCCCTAGCCCGTCTATTATCGCGACAGGCAATACCGGCCTGGATCAGGTGTTGCGTGGTGGTTTGCCCCGCGATCGCCTCTATTTGCTCGAGGGTACACCGGGATCGGGCAAGACCACCCTGGGCCTCCAGTTCCTCTTCGAAGGCGTGCGCCAGGGCGAGTCGGTGCTGTACATCACCCTGTCGGAAACCAGCGAGGAATTGCAGAGCGTGGCCGAATCCCACGGCTGGAGTCTGGACGGCGTAGCGCTGTTCGAACTATCCGCCGCCGATGCCGTGCTAGGCGGTGCGCAGGAGCAGACCATCCTGCATCCCTGGGAATCCGAGCTAGGCGACACCATTGAGCTGATCCAGGCGCGAGTGGACGAACTCAAGCCGAGTCGGCTGGTGTTCGATAGCCTTTCCGAGATGCGCCTGCTGGCCCAGGACGCCTTGCGCTACCGGCGCCAGGTCCTGGCGCTCAAGCAATTCTTCGCCGGGCGCGGCATCACGGTGTTGCTGGTGGACGACCTGACCACCAGCCCGGGGGGGCGTGACAACCACTTGCACAGCCTTTGCCACGGGGTGCTGACCCTGGAACGCCTGACCCTGGACTTCGGTGCCGCCCGTCGTCGCCTGCAGGTGCAGAAGTTGCGTGGCCGGGATTTCATCGCCGGCTATCACGACTTCACCATCCGCCGCGGTGGGCTGGAGATCTATCCGCGGATGATCGCCGCAGGGCGCTACGAGGAATTCCTCGGCGCGGTCGTCCCCAGCGACATCGCGGATCTGGACGCGCTGCTGCACGGCGGGCCCTTGCGCGGCACCAGCACCCTGATCACCGGTCCGGCCGGTGCCGGCAAGACGACGCTCGCCCTGCAGTTTGTGATGGCTGCCTGCGGCCGCGGGGAAAGATGTGCCATCTACGAATTCGACGAGCGTATCGGCACCCTGCTCAAGCGTGCGGAAAGCATGGGGATGCCGTTGCTGCGCTATATCGAAGAAGGTCTGCTGGTGGTCCATCAGATTCATCCCGCCGAGTTGTCTCCGGGCGAATTCGCCTGGCGCGTACGGCAGGACGTCGAGGAGAACAACTGCCGGATGCTGGTGCTGGACAGCCTCAATGGCTACCTCGCCGCCATGCCGCAGGAGCAGCAGTTGATCCTGCAGTTGCACGAATTGCTCGCCTACCTGAGCCAGTCCGGGGTGGTGACCTTTCTCATCAATCCCCAGCATGGTCTGGTCGGCTCCATGACCTCCAATCTGGATATCTCCTACATCGCCGATACGGTGGTGCTGGTCCGCTTCTTCGAGGCGCATGGCCGTCTGCGCAAGGCCATTTCTATCCTCAAGCACCGCGGTGGCGGTCACGAGGACGCGATTCGGGAATTGCGCATCGACACTAGAGGTATCCGGGTGGGTCAGCCGCTGGTGGACTTCCGCGGGGTGCTGACCGGCACCCCGGAATACTTCGGTGCCAGGCAGCCCCTGATGGAAGAGCGCGATTGACCGAGTCCAAGACGCCTGCCTGCGAGCTCATCATCTGCGCCCCGCTCCGCGGTGACGCGGCCAACCTGCAGCGGCTTTTCACCCAGGGCTATCTCACCCGTTACCTGTCCACCCTGGACGAGGTCGCGGCTGCCATGGGCGAAGACACCGGCATCATCGTCTTCACCGAGGAAGCCCTGCGTCAGGACATGGCCTCCCTCGCGGCGGCGCTGGAGCAGCAGCGGGCCTGGTCGGATATCCCGCTGGTATTGCTGGCGTCCGACGCCAAGCGTTCGGGGCGCGGCAACGATCTCCTGCGCCGACAATTGCCAGCGGCGACCACCAACCTGGTCATCCTCGAACGGCCGCTGAGTGGCGCCTCGCTCCTGAGCAGCGTCGCGGCGGCCTGGCGCTCGCGCCTGCGTCAGTTCGAGATGCGCGACCGCCTCGCCGAACTCGCCCAGGAGCGCGAACGCCTGCAGACGCTCCTGGAGAATCTGCCAGTCGGAGTGTGCTTCATGGATACCGAGGGTCGGACCCTGGTCAGCAATCCTCTCTATGATCAGTACGTACCGGGTCAGCACATTCCTTCCCGGCAGCCCGAGGAGGTGGTGCGCTGGACCGCGCTCGACGACAGTGGCCGATTGCTGCCACCCGAGCGCTTTCCAGGCGCGCGGGCGCTGGGTGGTGAGCGGGTCAAGGGTCAGGACTTCTATCACACCAGCACAATCGGCGAGGAATCCTGGCTACGGGTGAGCGCGGTGCCGTTGCATGACGCCGGTCAGCAGATCATCGGGGCGACCACGGTGATCGCCGATGTCAGCGATGAGAAGCGCGCCGAACTGGCGTTGCGTCGCTTCAACGAGGAACTGGAACTCCAGGTCGAGGAGCGCACCCGCACCCTGGCCCTCACCCTCAGCGAATTGCAGCGGGAAACCGCCGAACGCAGTCGCGCCGAGGAACAGCTCCGCCAATCGTTGAAGATGGAAGCGGTCGGCCAGCTCACGGGCGGTATCGCCCATGACTTCAACAACATGCTCACCGGGGTGCTGGGCGCCCTGGATTTGATGAAGATCAAGAACAAGGGACAGCTCGCAGGCCTGGAGCGGTACATGGAGGCCGCGCAGTACTCGGCGCACCGGGCGGCAGCCCTTACCCAGCGGCTGCTGGCCTTTTCCCGCCGGCAGTCGCTGGAATCCCGGCCGATGTCCGCCAACGAGCTGATCCTGGCGCTGCAGGAACTGCTGCAGCGCACCGTGAGCGAACAGATCTCCGTGAGGCTGGCGCTGGGCGATGACCTGCCCTGGATCCTGGCCGATGCCAACCAGTTGGAGAATGCCCTGCTCAACCTGGTGATCAACGCCCGGGATGCCATGCCGGATGGCGGTGTGGTGACCCTGACGACCTCGCTGCTGACGGTCACCGAGCCAGGGATCGAAGACGATGCCCTGGCGCCGGGTGACTATGTCTGCATCGAGGTGCGGGACACCGGCACCGGTATTCCGGAGCGACTGCTGGACAAGGTGCTCGAACCCTTCTTCACTACCAAGCCCCAGGGCCAGGGTACCGGCCTGGGGCTGTCGATGGTCTATGGCTTCGCCCGGCAGAGCAATGGCCGTCTCACCCTTGCCAGCGATGCCAGCGGGACGCAGGTCTGCGTCTTTCTGCCGACGGCCGAGCAGCGCCGAGAGCCGCAGCGGCCCGAACCGGCGGAGCTCGCCCAGGGCGCCGGACAGACCATCCTCCTGGTGGAGGACGACGTCGCGGTCCGGCTGGTCAATCAGGAAGCCCTGGAAGCCCTGGGTTATCGGGTGTGGAGCGCAGCCGAAGGCAAGGCCGCGTTGCGGCTGCTGGATCAGATTCCCCAGCTGGACCTGCTGGTGACCGATGTCGGTCTGCCGGGTCTCAACGGTCGCCAGCTGGCGGAGGTCATCCAGCAGCTCAGGCCGCGGCTGCCGGTGCTGTTCCTTACCGGCTACGCCGAAGGTGCGCTCAGTAGGAATTCCTTCCTGGGTGGTAACATGGAGTTGATGACCAAGCCCTTCACCCTGGACCAGTTGGCCGCGCAGGTGGCCGCCATGCTGGCCGGGTCCGCCAATCGGGCAGTGGTGCCCTCCTGAGGTCGGCGCCGCCCCGCGACCAGACCAAGGCACCCATGACCACCCAGATCCGCCCCGCCCACCGCGAAGACGCCACCCGCATCCACGAACTGATCGTCGAACTGGCCGACTATGAAAAGGCCGTCCACGAGGTACTGGCCAGCCCGGCCCAGATCGAGGCCACGCTGTTCGCCGCCGATACTCCGACCCGGGCGCTGGTCGCCGAGCACGAGGGCGCGGTAGTGGGCTATGCCGTGTACTTCTACAGCTATTCCACCTGGCTGGGCCGCAACGGCATCTACCTGGAGGACCTCTATGTGAGCCCCAGCGCCCGCGGCACCGGCCTGGGCAAGGGGCTGCTGCGCGAACTGGCTCGGGAGGCGGTGGCCAACGACTGCGGCCGCCTGGAATGGAGCGTGCTGGACTGGAACACCCCGGCCATCGACTTCTATGAAAGCCTGGGCGCCGAGGCGCAGGGCGAGTGGGTGCGCTATCGCCTGGACGGTGCGGCGCTACGGGATTTCGCGGAAAGCGGCCGGTAGGTTTTCGCAGGTTGGGTTGAGCGCCAGCGAAGCCCAACACCGCCAACCTTGGGCTTCGACGATACCGCCGTCTCAACCCAACCCAAGGTGATCGCGACCGCGCCTGCGTAGGCCCGGCCCCCTCTCCCAGAGGGAGAGGGAGTTGTCCGAGTGAGGATCAGGTCTTTTCCGGTCCTGAAAAATCGCCAGCGACTGGCATAAGCCGGTCCGCATCTGCGGACCACCGGACCGCCCTGACCGTTACCCGTTACCGATCCGCCAGCTCCACCTGGGCCGGGCGGCGCTGCATCAGCACCTTGCCGTTACGGATGGAATACAGCGGCAGGCCCTGGCTGCGGACCATCTCGTAGTCGCTGTCGGCGGACAGCACCAGCAGGTTGGCTGGCCGCCCCTCCTCCAGGCCATAGCGGTCGCCCAGGCACAGCGCCTTGGCACTGTTCACCGTGACCAGGTCCAGCGCCGATTGCAGGTTGCGATAGCCGAGCATGTGGCAGATGTGCAGCCCCGCCTCCAGCACGCGCAGGATGTTGCCGTTGCCCAGCGGATACCAGGGATCGACGATGGAATCCTGGGCGAAGCAGACGTTCAGGCCGGCCTCCAGCAACTCATTGACCCGGGTCACGCCACGGCGCTTGGGAAAGCTGTCAAAGCGGCCCTGCAGGTGGATGCTCTCGGTCGGGCAGGAGATGAAGTTGATGCCGGCATGGGTCAGCAGGCGGAACAGCTTGGCGCAGTAGGCGTTGTCGTAGGAACCCATGGCGGTGGTGTGGCTGGCGGTGACCCGGTCGCCCATACCGCGGCTGCGCGCCTCTTCGGCCAGTACCTCGAGAAAGCGCGAGTGGGGATCGTCGGTCTCGTCGCAATGGACGTCCACCAGGCAGCCGGTGCGCTCGGCCAGGTCCATGAGGAATTTCACCGAGCTCACGCCCTGGTCGCGGGTGTATTCGAAGTGCGGGATGCCGCCGACCACATCGGCGCCCAGGCGGATCGACTCCTCCATCAGCTCGCGCCCGTTCTTGAAGGACTCGATGCCCTCCTGGGGAAAGGCGACGATCTGCAGGTCGATCAGGTGGCTGGTTTCCTCGCGCACCTCCAGCATAGCCTTGAGCGCGGCGAGCGAGGGATCGGTGACATCGACATGGGTACGCACGTGCTGGATGCCGTGAGCGGCCAGGGCGCGGATGGTGCGCGTGGCGCGGGTCTTGGTGTCTTCCTGGGTGATGGTGGCCTTGCGCTCGCCCCAGCATTCGATGCCTTCGAACAGGGTGCCGCTCATGTTCCAGCGCGGCTCGCCGGCGGTCAGGGTGGCATCGAGGTGGATATGCGGCTCGACGAAGGGCGGCACCACCAGGTTGCCGCCGGCGTCGAGGTCGTCCGGCCCCACCGCGGGAGGCATGAGTTGCTCGGCGATGGCGGCGATGCGTCCGCCTTCGAGGCGGATGTCGTACAGGCCTTCGCGGTCACGCAGGCGGGCGTTGAGGATGCGCATGGTCGATCTCCTAGAGCGAAGCGGGGGCGGCGGTACGACGACCGCGACTCAGGCCATTGAACACGCCATAGCCGAGCGCCGCCACCCCGATGCCCACCAGGGGCGCGACCCAGGGTGAGCCGAAGGCGGCGACGGTGCCCAGCCCATAGGCGGCCAGACCCGGCCAGTTGTAGTGCGGCAGGCGGGCCTCGGCGAGCAGCGGATAGCGGCCGCGGTGGCGCAGCCAGAAGTCGGCGACGATCACCCCGCCGATGGGCGGGATCACCGTGCCGAGCAGGACCAGATAGGGCACCAGCAGGTCGTACATGCCCAGCAGCGCCAGGGCGGTGCCGATCAGGGCGCCAGCCAGGGTCACCGTCTTGCGGCGGCTGGTGCGCACCAGGTTGCAGCCGGCCACGGCGAAGTTGTAGATGGTGTTGTCCTGGGTGCTCCAGATGTTGAGCAGCAGCATGGCCAGGGCGGCGGTGGCGAAGCCCTGCAGCATCAGCACCTCGACCACGTCCGGTTGCTGGTAGACGATGGCGCCATAGGCGCCGATCAGCACCATCAGGCCGTTGCCGAGGAAGAAGCCGATCAGGCTGGCCAGTACCGCCACCCGGGTGGAGCGGGCGAAGCGCGTCCAGTTGGTGGCCTGGGTGGCACCACTGACGAAGGTGCCGAATACCAGGGTGATGGCGGTGGACAGGTCCAGGCTGCTGCTGGGCTGGATCGCCAGCAGGCCGGCCAGGCCACCGGCCTTGGCGGTGGTCACGCTCATGGACAGGATCAGCAGCAGCGCCATGGCCGGCACGGCGATCCAGGAGAGGATCTCCAGACCCCGGTAGCCGATGTAGGCGGTGGCGCAGAAGCCCAGGCCGAACACCGCCATCAGCGCCAGCACCGCGCCCTGCTCCAGGCCGAAGTACTTGCCCAGCACCACGGCGGCGGTGGCCGTACCCCAGGCGTACCAGCCGATCTGGGTGAAGCCGAGGATGAGGTCGCACAGCTTGCTGCCGCGCTCGCCGAAGGCGAAGCGCCCCATCAGCACCGAGTTGAGGCCGCTGCGACAGGCGATATGGCCAAGGGCCGCGGCATAGAGACCCAGCAGCAGATTGCCGAGGGCGATCACCAGCAGCAGGTCCGCGAAACCGAAGGCCACCCCCAGCTTGCCACCGGCGAACATGGTGGCGGTGAAGAAGGTGAAGCCCAGCAGCACCATGGCCAGGGAGGCCAGCCCCTTGCGGGCGTGGGGCGGGACTTCGCTCAGGGGATAGTCGTTGCCGGCGTTGCTCATAAGGGACTCCTCGAGATGGACGTGCCTGTCCTGTAGCAGCGCCCATGCCAGACCCTGCCAAGGGGCGTGACAGAGCCCGGGGTCCTGTACCGAATCCATTACCGGGGCCCGCCTTTGGTGCAAGGCAGCGCGCCGTGCCTTGGCCGGGGGCAGTCAAGTGTGAGACGGTTGCCGCGGCCGTCTCACAAGGAAAAGATCATGACCACGCCACGCCTCGCCGTCCTGGGTTCCGGTCTCATGGGCATCGGCATCGCCGTGCACTTGGCGCGCCACGGCCATGCCGTGCGGCTGCAGGACGTCGACCCCGCCCGCCTCGCCGAGGTGGCCGCCACCGCACGCACCCTGCTCGCCGAGCTGGAAGAAGCCGACATCGCGGTGGACACCGAGGCGATCATCGCCCGCCTGACCACTACGACCGACCTGGCCGATCTCGCCGACTGCGACCTGCTGTTCGAAGCCGTGCCCGAGCGCCTGGAGCTCAAGCACCAGCTCTATGCGCAGCTCGAAGCCGTGCTGCGCCCCGAGGCCCTGATCGCCAGCAACACCAGCGGCCTGCCACCGGACGAGCTGGCCGCGCACCTGCGCCATCCCGAGCGCCTGCTGATCGCCCACTTCTGGAATCCGCCGCACTTCATCCCTCTGGTGGAGCTGGTGCCTGGCACGGCCACCCTGCCCGCTCATCTGGAGGCCGTACGCCAACTGCTGGAAGCCGCCGACCTGGAAGCCGTGGTGCTGCAGCGCGCCATTCCCGGCTTCGTCGGCAATCGCCTGCAATTCGCCCTGCTGCGCGAGGCCCTGCACATCGTGCAGAGCGGCGCGGCGGATGCCGAGACGGTGGACCGGGTGATGCGCGCCTCCCTGGGTCGGCGCTATGCCATGGTCGGTCCGCTGGAGGCGGCGGACATGGGCGGCCTGGACACCTTTCGCGACATCGCCAGCCACCTCTGGCCGACCCTGGCGCGGGACGAGGCCCCACTGCAGCTGCTGGAGGATCAGGTGGCCGCCGGCCGCACCGGACTGCGCAGTGGTGCGGGCTTCTATGATTGGGACGCGGCGCGGCGCGAGCGTATCGTCCAGCGGCGCCTGCACCAGCTGCGCCATGCGCTGAAGCCATGAGTCGCACCCCGCCGGGTCTGCCCGGGCTGGAAGACTACGCCGAGATCCGCCAGCGGGCGATCCGCTCGCTGTTCGAAATCATCGAGCAGACCAGCAACGGCACGGTGATCGTCGACCGCGAGGCGCGTATCGTCTGGATCAACCAGAGATACGCCCAGCACTTCGGCCTGCCGGATGCCGCCGCCGCCATCGGTCAGCCGGTGGAACAGATCATTCCCCACAGCCTGCTGCGCGAGGTGGCGCGCAATGGCCAGCCGATCCTGCTGGACATGCTGGAGACCCGCAACGGACCGCTGGTGGTGATGCGCCTGCCGATCCATACCGACGAGGGCGAGTTGATCGGCGCCATCGGCTTCGCCCTGTTCGACCAGCTGCAGCAACTGGCACCGCTGGTGACCCGCTACCTGCGCATCCAGGAGGAGCTGGCCACCACCCGGCGCTCGCTGCAGCATGCCCGCACCGCCAAGTACGGCTTCGGCCACTTCGTCGGCAGCGGACCGGCCAGCCTGGAAGTCAAGCGTCGCGCCCGCCGCGCCGCCGCCAGCGAGGCCGCGGTGCTGCTCTTGGGCGAGACCGGTACCGGCAAGGAGTTGCTGGCCCACGCCATCCACGGCGCCTCTCCACGCGCCGGGCGGCCCTTTGTCAGCATCAATGCCGCGGCCATCCCGGAAAGCCTGCTGGAAGCGGAATTCTTCGGTACCGCGCCCGGCGCCTTTACCGGGGCCGAACGGCGCGCACGACCGGGCAAGCTGCAGATCGCCCAGGGCGGTACCCTGTTTCTCGACGAGATCGGCGACATGCCGCTGGCCTTGCAGGCCAAGCTGCTGCGGGTATTGCAGGAAAAGGAGTACGAGCCGCTGGGCTCCAACGAGGTGCTGGCCTGCGACGTGCGCATGATCGCCGCCACCTCCCGCGACCTGGACGTCGCCGTGGCCGAGGGGCGCTTTCGCGCCGATCTCTATTACCGGCTCAACGTACTGCCGATCCGCATCCCGCCGCTGCGGGAACGCCTCGACGACCTGAGGGTGCTGGCCGAGGCCATCCTCGCTGACCTGCGCAAGCTGAACGGACAGCCAATGCCCGAATTCACTGCCGACGGCCTGGCGCTGCTGCAGCGCCAACCCTGGCCCGGCAACGTGCGCGAGTTGCGCAACGTGCTGGAGCGCGCCGTGCTACTGGGTGACGACAGCCAGCTGGATGCCGCCGCGCTGGCGGCGGCCCTGGGCATCGCCCCCGCCACCTCGACGACGGGCGAGGCGATCAGTTACCGGACCGGCGAAACCTACGCCGAAGCCCGCCAGCGCTTCGATCGCGAGCTGCTGCAGGGCGCCCTGGCCGCCTGCGGTGGCAAGGTGGACGAAGCGGCGCGCCGCCTGGGCCTGGGGCGGTCCACGCTGTACAAGAAGCTGGTGGCGTTGGGACTGACGTCTCAAGCATGAGACATGTCCATATATAGAGACACGACCTGTAGGAGCGGCCCATGGCCGCGATAGCTAATCAATCGCGGCCATGGGCTGCTCCTACAGAGTCACGCCGTAGGTTGGGTTGAGACGGCTTTATCGTCGAAGCTCAACATTGCCGACCGTAGGCTGATGGTGGGCTTCGCTTCGCTCAACCCAACCTACGGCGTCCACTTTTTGAGAAAAATTTTGAGCAGCTAGCTGACTTCGAAATAAAAAACTAAATAAAACAATGGCTTAACAAACTGGCACGGTTCTGGCTCCTGCGTTCGGGCGATCTCCGCATCGCCCCTATAACAACAAAAACCGCTTCGCCCCAGGCGAAGCCCTAGGAGAAGCCATGAGTGTCCTGATCGCACTCGCCGCCCTGGCGCTGCTGATGTTCGCCGCCTACCGGGGTTTCAGTGTCATCCTCTTCGCCCCGCTCGCCGCCCTCGGCGCCGTGCTGCTCACCGATCCGTCCGCCGTGGCGCCCGCCTTCACCGGGGTGTTCATGGACAAGATGGTGGGCTTTCTCAAACTCTACTTCCCGGTGTTCATGCTGGGCGCCCTGTTCGGCAAGCTGATCGAGCTGTCGGGCTTTTCCCGCGCCATCGTCGCCGCGGCCATCCGCCTGCTCGGTCGCGAGCGGGCCATCCCGGTGATCGTCGCGGTGTGCGCCCTGCTGACCTATGGCGGCGTCTCGCTGTTCGTGGTGGTCTTCGCCGTCTATCCCTTCGCTGCGGAGATGTTTCGCCAGAGCGACATCCCCAAGCGGCTGATCCCGGCGACCATCGCCCTGGGCGCCTTCTCCTTCACCATGGACGCCCTGCCCGGCACGCCGCAGATCCAGAACATCATCCCCACCAGCTTCTTCCAGACCACCGCCTGGGCCGCGCCCTGGCTGGGCTTGGCCGGTTCGCTGTTCGTCATCGCCGTGGGCCTCACCTACCTCGGCAGCGCCCGGCGCAAGGCCCGCAATAGCGGCGAAGGCTATGCCAGCGTGCCGCTGCGCAACGAGCCCGAGACCGCCGCCGACCTGCCGTTGCCCAATCCCTGGCTGGCCCTGGCGCCGCTGGTGCTGGTGGGCGTGCTCAACCTGCTGCTGACCCGCTGGATTCCCGACTGGTACGGCGCCACCCATAACCTGGCCCTGCCCGGCATGGCCAAGCCGGTGACCCAGGAGGTGGCCAAGCTGACCGGCATCTGGGCGGTGGAAGGCGCGCTGCTGGCGGGCATCCTGCTGGTGCTGGCCACCGGTTTCGGCGCCATCCGCGGCCGGCTCGCCGAAGGCAGCAAGACCGCCGTCTCCGGCGCCCTGCTGGCCGGGATGAACACGGCGTCGGAATACGGCTTCGGCGCGGTGATCGCCGCCCTGCCCGGCTTCGTGCTGTTCGCCCAGGGCCTCAAGGCCATCCCCGACCCGCTGATCAACGAGGCGGTGAGCGTGACCCTGCTGGCCGGCATCACCGGTTCCGCCTCGGGCGGCATGAGCATCGCCCTGGCGGCCATGAGCGACACCTTCATCGCCGCCGCCAATGGCGCGGGCATCCCACTGGAAGTCCTCCACCGGGTGGCGGCCATGGCCAGTGGCGGCATGGACACCCTGCCGCACAACGGCGCGGTCATCACCCTGCTGGCAGTGACCGGCCTGACCCACCGCGAAGCCTACGGCGGGGTGTTCAAGATCACCCTGATCAAGACCGTGGCGGTGTTCTTCGTCATCGCCCTCTACTACCTGACCGGCCTCGTCTAAGGAGACCACCATGGACCTCACCGGCAAGACCGCCTTGGTCACCGGCTCCACCAGCGGCATCGGCCTGGGCATCGCCCAGCGCCTGGCCGCCGCCGGCGCCACCCTCATTCTCAACGGCTTCGGCGATCCCGCTGCGGCCCAGGCCAGCCTGGCCGCCCGCAGTGGCTTCCACGGCGCCGACCTGTCCAGGCCGGAAGAGATCGAAGACCTCTTCGCCTACGCCAAACGCGACTTCGGCGGCGTCGACATCCTGGTCAACAACGCCGGCATCCAGCACGTGGCGCCGGTGGAAGACTTTCCGGTGGAACGCTGGGACGCGGTGATCGCGCTCAATCTCTCGGCGGTCTTCCACACCACCCGCCTGGCGCTGCCGGGCATGCGCGAACGGGATTGGGGCCGCATCGTCAACATCTCCTCGGTGCACGGCCTGGTCGCCTCCACCGGCAAGGCGGCCTATGTGGCCGCCAAGCACGGCGTGGTGGGCCTGACCAAGGTCACCGCCCTGGAGACCGCACGCACCGGCATCACCTGCAACGCGCTGTGCCCGGGCTTCGTGCTCACCCCGCTGATCCAGCAGCAGCTGGACAGCCGTGGCAGCGATCCGGACCAGGCGCGGCGCGACCTGCTCAGCGAAAAGCAGCCGTCGCAGGAATTCGTCACCACCGACCAGCTGGGCGAGCTGGCACTGTTCCTGTGCAGCGAGGCCGCGGCCCAGGTGCGCGGCGCCGCCTGGACCATGGACGGCGGCTGGACCGCCCAATAACGACAAGAGGATCTCCATCATGAACAAGCTCTATCCCAACGCCGCGGCCGCCCTCGACGGGCTGGTCAGCGACGGCATCACCCTGGCCGTGGGCGGCTTCGGCCTCTGCGGTATCCCCGAGGCGCTGATCGCCGCCCTGCGCGATACCGGCGCCCGCGAGCTGACCGCCATCAGCAACAACGCCGGGGTGGATGGCTTCGGCCTCGGCCAGCTGCTGGAGACCCGGCAGATCCGCAAGATGATTTCCTCCTACGTGGGCGAGAACAAGGAATTCGAGCGCCAGTACCTGGCCGGCGAGCTGGAGCTGGAATTCACTCCCCAGGGCACCCTGGCCGAGAAGCTGCGCGCCGGCGGCGCGGGCATTCCGGCGTTCTATACCCGCACCGGCTACGGCACCCTGGTGGCCGAGGGCAAGGAGGTACGCGACTTCAACGGCCAGCCCCATGTCATGGAACTGGCGCTGACCGCCGACGTGGCCCTGGTCAAGGCGCAACGCGCCGACAAGGCCGGCAACCTGGTGTTCAACAAGACCGCGCGCAACTTCAATCCGCTGTGCGCCATGGCCGGTCGCGTCTGCATCGCCGAGGTGGAAGAGCTGGTGGAAGTCGGCGAGCTGGATCCCGACCAGATCCACCTGCCCGGCATCTTCGTGCAGCGCCTGGTGGTCAACGCCAAGCCCGAGAAACGCATCGAGAAACGTACCCTGAGCGAGGAGAAGTAAGATGGCCTGGACCCGCGAACAGATGGCGCAACGCGCCGCCCGGGAGCTGCAGGACGGCTTCTACGTCAACCTCGGCATCGGCTTGCCGACCCTCGTCGCCAACTACATTCCCGCCGGCATGGACGTCTGGCTGCAGTCGGAAAACGGCCTGCTGGGCATCGGCCCCTTCCCCACCGCCGAGACGGTCGATCCGGACCTCATCAACGCCGGCAAGCAGACCGTCACCGCCCTGCCCGGCAGCAGCTATTTCGACAGCGCCGCGAGCTTCGGCATGATCCGCGGCGGCCACGTCAACCTCGCTATCCTCGGTGCCATGCAGGTGTCGGAACAAGGCGATCTGGCCAACTGGATGATCCCCGGCAAGATGGTCAAGGGCATGGGCGGCGCCATGGACCTGGTGGCCGGCGTACAGCGCGTGGTGGTGCTGATGGAGCACACCGCCAAGGGCGCCCACAAGATCCTGCCGGCCTGCGACCTGCCGCTGACCGGAGTCGGCGTGGTCGACCTGATCATCACCGACCTGGCCGTGCTGGAGGTGACCGAAGGCGGTCTGAAGCTGGTGGAACTGGCCGAAGGCGTCAGCCTCGATGAACTGCGCGCCGCCACCGGCGCCCCCATCCAGGCCTGAGGAGACCCAGCCATGCAAGACGTCGTCATCGTCGCCGCCACCCGTACCGCGGTCGGCAGCTTCCAGGGCTCCCTGGCCAACGTACCCGCGGTCGAACTCGGCGCCACCGTCATCCGCGCCCTGCTGGCACAGACCGGCGTGGTGCCAGCCGAGGTGGATGAAGTCATCCTCGGCCAGGTACTCACCGCCGGCGCCGGCCAGAATCCCGCCCGCCAGGCGGCGGTCAAAGCCGGCCTACCCCACGAGGTGCCGGCCCTGACCCTGAACAAGGTCTGCGGCTCCGGCCTCAAGGCGGTGCAACTGGCCGTCCAGGCGATCCGTTGCGGCGACGCCGAGATCGTCATCGCCGGTGGCATGGAAAACATGAGCCTTGCGCCCTATGTGCTGCCCAAGGTGCGCAGCGGCCTGCGCCTGGGGCATGCCGAGCTGGTCGATTCCATGATCAGCGATGGGCTGTGGGATGCCTTCAACGACTACCACATGGGCCAGACCGCGGAGAATCTGGTGCAGCAGTACCAGATCAGCCGCGAGGCCCAGGATGCCTTCGCTGCCCGCTCCCAGCAGCGCGCCGCGGCGGCGGTGGAATCCGGGCGTTTCCGCGAGGAGATCACCCCGGTGGCCATCCCCCAGCGCAAGGGCGAGCCGCTGCTGTTCGACACCGACGAAGGCATCCGCGCCGATACCAGCGCCGAGGGCCTGGCCCGCCTGCGGCCGGCCTTCGCCAAGGACGGCAGCGTCACCGCCGGCAACGCCTCCAGCCTCAACGACGGAGCCGCCGCGGTGCTGGTAATGAGCGCGACCAGGGCTGCCGCCCTTGGCCTGATGCCGCTGGCCCATATCGCCGCCTATGCCAGCGCCGGAGTGGACCCGGCGATCATGGGCATCGGCCCGGTCTCGGCCACCCGCAAAACCCTGGAAAAGGCCGGCTGGCAACTGGCCGACCTGGACCTGATCGAGGCCAACGAAGCCTTCGCCGCCCAGGCCCTGGCCGTGGGCCAGGAGCTGGGTTGGGATGACGACAAGGTCAACGTCAACGGCGGCGCCATCGCCCTGGGCCATCCCATCGGCGCCTCGGGTTGCCGGGTGCTGGTGACCCTGCTGCACGAATTGCGTCGGCGCGAGGGTCGGCGGGGCCTGGCGACCCTGTGCATCGGCGGTGGCCAGGGCGTGGCCCTGGCGGTGGAGCGGCGCTAGTCCCTATCGCGGCCGTGGGCCGCTCCTACAGATACGGACACACTGTAGGAGCGGCCCATGGCCGCGATATGACCCCAACCGCGTGGAAAAGGCTGCGCCGTTTTCCACGCTACGCCTGATGTTCCCCTGAAAAACAACAACAAAAGGATCTCCCATGAGTTCAACCCCCTCCCGCGATTCGCGCAGCGCGCGGTTCGCCCTGGCCTGTTCCAACTGGGCCGAGCGCTGGTTTCCCGATTCCTGGGTGTTCGCCGTGCTCGCCGTGGCCGTGGTGGCCCTGGCCGCCCTCGGCATGGGCGCGCCGGCGGCCAAGACCGCCAAGGCCTTTGGCGACGGTTTCTGGAGTCTGATTCCCTTCACCATGCAGATGGCCTTCGTGGTCATCGGCGGCTATGTGGTGGCCAGTTCCGGTCCGGCCGGGCGCCTGATCGAGCGCCTGGCGCGGGTGCCCCGTACCGGACGCGGCGCGGTGTGCTGGGTGGCCCTGGTGGCCATGCTCGCCTCCCTGCTCAACTGGGGCCTGAGCCTGGTGTTCGGCGGCCTGCTGGTGCGCGCCCTGGCCCGCCGCGAAGAACTCAAGATGGACTATCGCGCCGCCGGCGCCGCGGCCTACCTGGGCCTGGGCGCGGTCTGGGCGCTGGGGCTGTCGTCGTCGGCGGCGCAGCTGCAGGCCAATCCGGCCAGCCTGCCGCCCTCGATCCTCGCCATCACCGGGGTGATTCCCTTCAGCCAGACGCTGTTCCTTTGGCAATCCGGCGCCCTGCTGCTGGTGCTGCTGGTGGTCTCGGCGGTGATCGCCTATGTCACCGCGCCCGGACCGGACAGTGCGCGCGATGCCCGTGCCTGTGGCGTCGACGTCACCCCGGCGCCCAAGCCGGCCGCTACGCCGACCCGTCCAGGCGAATGGCTGGAATACAGCCCGATCCTGATCATCCTGCTGGTGCTCCTGGCCGCGGGCTGGCTGGTGCAGGAATTCGCCAGCAAGCCGGCCATCGAGGCCATTTCCGGGCTGAACACCTACAACCTGCTGTTCATCTCCCTGGGCGCCCTGCTGCACTGGCGGCCGCGGCATTTCCTCGACGCCGTGGCCCGCGCCGTGCCGGCCACCACCGGGGTGCTGATCCAGTTTCCGCTGTACGGCTCCATCGCCGCCATCCTGACCAAGGTCAATGGCGGCGATGGCCAGACCCTGGCGCACCATATCGCAGCATTTTTCACCCAGATCGCCACCCACGACACCTTCGCCCTGCTGATGGGCGTCTACTCGGCGCTGCTGGGGTTCTTCATCCCCTCAGGCGGGGGCAAGTGGATCATCGAGGCGCCCTATGTGATGCAGGTGGCCAACGATCTGCAGTATCACCTGGGCTGGGCCGTGCAGATCTACAACGCCGCCGAGGCATTGCCGAATCTGATCAATCCCTTCTACATGCTGCCGCTGCTGGGCGTGCTGGGGCTGAAGGCGCGCGACCTGGTCGGCTTTTCCTTCGTGCAGCTGCTGGTCCATGCACCCCTGGTGCTGGTGCTGCTATGGCTGTTGGGGGGAACGTTGGCCTATCTGCCGCCGGTACACCCGTAGCTCGGGTGGGGCGCAGACGGTAAAGCGGGAGGGGTGGAGCGGGAGCCGGCTGAATCTCAGCCGGCGATGGCCAGGCGGGTGCTGTCGATGATGGCCTGCAGGCGGCTCGGGTTGCTGTATTCGTCGCGGTAGATCCGGCGGGTGTGCTTGGCCACGCCATGCTCGTTGACGACGATGAAGGAAAAACCACGCTTGCTGGGCGCGTCGATGACGCAGCTCATCGGCGCGAAAGCGGCGCTGAGGGCATGCATGGCGTTCTGGGCTTGGGCTTGTATGTTCATGACTTCAGTTGTAAACCTCACGTGTGACGCTGCTATGACAAAGGTCTTGACCGATAGTGCCTAGACTTGCCAGTTATTGTTAGCAATAGGCGTGCCGGAATGTAACAAGGCCTTTTCCGACACGCCCTGCCCTCACTTGCCGGCAGCCTGCTGGCGACGCTTGGCTCGCCGCGACAGCATGTTCAGGCCCTCGATCAGCGCCGAGAAGGCCATGGCCGCGTAGATGTAGCCCTTGGGCACATGGGCGCCGAAACCTTCGGCGATCAGGGTCATGCCGATCATGATCAGGAAGCCCAGCGCCAGCATCACGACGGTGGGGTTGTCGTTGATGAACCTGGCCAGGGGGTCGGCCGCCAGCAACATGACGGTCACCGCCACCACCACCGCGATCACCATCACCGGCAGGTGCTCGGTCATGCCGACGGCGGTGATGATGCTGTCCACCGAGAACACCAGGTCCAGCAGGAGGATCTGCACGATGGCCGAACCGAAGGCGAGGGTCGCCGTCTCGCCGCCCTTGCTCAGGGCGCTGTCGGGCTCGGGATCGACGTTGTGATGGATCTCCTTGGTCGCCTTCCACAGCAGGAACAGGCCACCGGCGATGAGGATCAGGTCCTTCCAGGAAAAGCTCTTGCCGAACACCTCGATGATGGGCTCGGTGAGCTGGACGATCCAGGCCACGGTACCGAGCAGACCCAGGCGCAGGATCAGCGCCAGGCTGATGCCGATGCGGCGGCCCTTCTGCTGTTGGTGCGCGGGCAGCTTGTTGGTCAGGATGGAGATGAAGATGAGGTTGTCGATGCCCAGCACCACTTCCATCACGATCAAGGTGGCGAGAGCAGCCCAGACGGTCGGGTCGGCGGCGAGTTGTAGCAGATAGTCCATTGCGGCGCGGTTCCAGTGGGAAGAGAAAGGCCTGACAGGGTCAGGCCGCAGGTCTCACCATCAGAGCTTCGCATCTGTGAAATGCTCGTGAAGGCCTCTGCCGCAATTGTTTCAAACTGTCGCAGCGGTACGCCGCTGAACGAAGCGCGCCACATAGTCGTCGGCCGGCTGGCCGAGGATGTCCGCCGGGGTGCCCACCTGCACCAGCCGACCGTCACGCAGGATGGCGATGCGATTGCCCAGGCGCAGGGCCTCGTCCAGGTCATGGGTGATGAAGACGATGGTCTTGTGCAGGCGCTGTTGCAGCTCCAGCAGTTGCTCCTGCATCTCGGCGCGGATCAGTGGATCGAGGGCGGAAAAGGCCTCGTCCATCAGGATGATCTCGGTATCGGCCGCCAGGGCACGGGCCAGGCCGACCCGCTGGCGCATACCGCCGGAGAGCTGGTGCGGCCACTTGCGCTCGTAGCCGGCCAGACCCACCACCTCGAGCCAGTGCAGCGCCCGTTCGCGACAGACCGCCTTGGGCTCGCCCCGCACCTTGAGTCCGTAGGCGACGTTGTCCAGCACCCGTCGATGGGGCAGTAGGCCGAAGCTCTGGAACACCATGCTGATGCGCTGGCGGCGCAATTCGCGCAGCGCCGGCAGCGGCAGCTGCAGAATGTCCTGGCCATCGATGAGGATGCGCCCGCTGCTTGGATCGATCAGCCGGTTGAAGTGACGCACCAAGGTCGACTTGCCGGAACCGGAGAGGCCCATGATGACGAAGATCTCGCCTTCGGCGATTTCCAGGGACAGATCGTCCACCCCCACCACGCAACCCGTACGGGCGAGGATGTCGGCCTTGTCGTGTCCCTCGCGAAGCAGGGCCAGGGCTGCCTGCTCGCGTTTGCCGAAGATCTTGGAGACCCGCTCGACGACGATCTTCATCGCTCCACCTCGTGGCGCTGGCGGCCATAGGCCTGGGTGATGCGGTCGATGACCACGGCGAGAATGACGATGGCCAGACCCGCCTGCAGCCCCTTGCCCACGTCCAGGGTCTGGATACCCACCAGCACCTCTTCACCAAGACCGCGGGCGCCGATCATGGAGGCGATCACCACCATGGACAGCGCCATCATGGTGGTCTGGTTGATGCCGGCCATGATGCTTGGCAGCGCCAGCGGCAGCTGCACGCCGAACAGCTGCTGCCAGCGACTGGCGCCAAAGGCGTTGACCGCTTCCATGACCTCGCGATCGACCTGGCGGATGCCCAGGTCGGTGAGGCGGATCAGCGGCGGCGCGGCATAGATCACGGTGGCGAAGATCGCCGGCACCTTGCCCAGGCCGAACAGCATCAGCACCGGGATCAGGTACACGAAGCTGGGCATGGTCTGCATGATGTCCAATAGCGGCATCAGCACCAGCCGCAGACGGGCACTACGAGCGCAGAGGATGCCCAGGGGGATGCCAATGATCACCGCGATGGCGGTGGCGACCAGCACCAGGGCCAGGGTCTGCATCAGCTTGTCCCACAGCCCCAGGGCGCCGACCAGGAACAGCAGTCCGGTGATCAGCAGGGTCGGCAACACCCGCCGGGTGGCATGGGCGGCCAGAGCCGCGACGATCAGCAGCAGCGCCCACCAGGGGGTGCCGCGCAGCAGGCCTTCGAGCCAGACGATGGCCTGCAGCAGGGTGTCGGAGATGGTCCGGAAGACGTCGCCGTAGCGAGTCACCAGCCAGTCGACACCGCGATTGACGGCGTCGGCGAAGGAAAAGGTCAGACCTTCGGGAAACATCCTAGAGCGCCGCCTGGATCTTGCTGCGCGCCGCGGCGTCGGTCACCCAGGCCTGCCACAGTTCGGGATGGGCCTTGAGCAGCGCCTTGGCGGCAGCGGGGGCGTCCTGCTTGGCTTCGGCCTGCTCGGCCAGGGTGCGGTTGAGCAGCTCGATGGGCACATTGACCCGACTCAGCACGGCCACCAGCTCGGGGGCCCCGTCGTGGAAAGGCTTGGAGAGGCCGGCCTGCACCTGGATGCGCTTGGCTTCGCCGTCACGCGGCGTGAGCTGCACCATGTCGACCCGACCCAGCAGCGGCGTTGGCGACCAGTAGTAGGTGAGGATCGGCTGCTTGCGCCGGGTGGCGGAGACGATGGCCGCATCCAGCGCCGGTCCGGTGCCGGGGCGGAAGTTGGTGTACTTGTCGCTCAGGCCGTAGCTCTGCAGCATCTGGGTGTTCTCCAGTTCGCAGGTCCAGCCGGCGGGGCAATTGTAGAAGCGGCCCTTGCCCGGTTCTTCCGGATCGCGAAACAACTCGGCGTACTGAGCCAGGTCGGCGATGCTCTTCAGCTTGGGTGCCTTGGCGCCCTCGCCTTCCACCAGATAGCGCGGCACATACCAGCCTTCGGTGGCGCCTTCGATGGGCGCGCCCACACCGACCACCTTGCCGGCCGCAGCGGCCTTGTTCCAGGCCTCGCTGCGACCGATCCACTCCTCGGCGAACACCTGGATGTCGTTGTTGCCCAGCGCCTGCTCCAGGGTGATGGAGTTACCAGGAATGCTGTCCACCTTGCAGTCATAGCCGTGCTGCAGGACGAAGCCCATCAATTCGGAGAGCAGCATGCCGCTCTCCCAGTTCACCCCGGCGAACTTCACCGGCTTGCTGGCGCACCAGCTGTCGGCCTGGGCGGTGCCGGCGGCGAGCAGGCCAAGGGAGAGGCCGGCGGCCAGGAGGGAACGGCGGGGGAAGGCTGTGGGCATGGGTGACTCCGTCTGCACTGGGAGGGCCAGGGCGGCAGAGCCGTTCCGCTGGCGATCCTACCTTGGTCAGCGCCGCGGGCTCAGGGTTCAGCCAGGGGCCCTGGCGCCGCCTGCGTGGGGTTCGCGGGCGCTGAAAAGCGCGACCCGGCCTACCTGGCGCAGCTCGATCCGGGCGAAGTGCCTACGCAACTCTCGCTCGAGATCCGCCAGGGTGTCGTGGGCGTTGCCGAAGATCCCCTTGCGGTTGTACAGGGCCATCAGCCGTTGGCCGAAGCGATTATGGCCCGCGGTATCGCCCAGGATGGTGGCGCCGAACAGCACGCCGCCAGGCGCCAGCACTGGCGCCAGCTGAGCGAACACTCGCCCCTTCTGCGCCAGGCTGCCGGGCAGGCAGTGCAAGAGGTAGTACAGGGCGATGGAATCGAAGGGGCCGACCGTCGGCTCCAGCGGTTCCAGCACGTCGTGGCGCAGGGTCCGGGCGGGCCGCCCGAAGCGCCCTTGCGCGGCGGCCAGACTGACCGGATTGAGATCCAGCAGGGTGACCTCGGTATCGGCCGGCAGCTCCGCCTTGGCCAGGTAGTAGCCGGTACCCACGCCCACCTCGAGATGGCGCCGACCGACCTGCCGACGAAAGAACGGCAGCAGCACCTCGGCGGTCGGGCAGCCCCAGGCATAGCGATTGGAGAGGCCCAGAACCCAGGCGTCGTAGAGGCGCAGGGTCAGCGGCGAATAGACGGCGGCGCCCGCCTGGCAAGCCTCGAAGTCCGCGCGGACGACCGCTGCGCTCGAACTTTGCGTGCGCTCGCCTCTTCTACCGAAGGTCACCCTCGCGGAGCCGATCATGCGTATCCATCACCTCAACTGCGGCTGCATGTGCCCCCTGGGCGGGGCGATGTACGACGGCTTCAGCCATGGCCTTGCCGCCCACCTCGCCTGTCATTGCCTGCTGGTGGAAACCGACCGGGACGGCCTGGTGCTGGTGGATACCGGCTTTGGCGAAGCCGATCTCAGGGAACGCGGCCGGCGGCTCAGTCCGTTCTTCCGGCTGATGAATCGCATCCAGTACGATCCCGAACTCAGCGCCCTGGCGCAGCTGCGCCGCCTGGGTTTTCGTCCGGGCGACGTCCGCCATATCGTGCTGACCCATCTGGATTTCGACCATGCCGGCGGCCTGGACGACTTTCCCCAGGCCCAGGTCCATGTCCTGCAGCGGGAGTGGGATGCGCAGCGGCAGCGCCATGGCTTCATCGGTCGACGTCGCTACAGTCCGGCGCAATGGCAAGGCATTCGCCACTGGCATTTCCACGAACCCCAGGGCGAGGCCTGGCACGGCTTCGCCAGCGTGCGTGACCTGCCCGGCCTACCGCCGGAGATCCTGATGATCCCGCTGCCCGGCCATACCGCGGGTCATGCCGGTATCGCCATCCAGCACGACGGAGGCTGGTTGCTGCACGCCGGCGACGCCTATTTCTATCGCGACGAGATGCGCCAGCCCGAACGTCACTGCACGCCGGGCCTGAGGTTCTACCAGCGCCTGATGGAAGCCGACCGCGCCAGTCGCCTGGACAACCAGGCGCGTCTGCGCGAGCTCTCCCTGCGCCAGGACCTGGGGCTGACGCTGTTCTGCAGCCATGACCTGGTGGAGTTGCGGCGCTTGCAGGAAGGTACGGGAGCCGAGATGTCGTAGGTTGGGTCGAGCGCAGCGAAGCCCAACGCCACCAGGCCGAACCCCTCGTGTTGGGCTTCGACGATAAAGCCATCTCAACCCAACCTACGCGTGGCCCGCTGACGCGATGCACCGTAGGTTGGGTTGAGCGTAGCGAAGCCCAACGCCACCAGGCTGAATCCCTCGTGTTGGGCTTCGACGGTAAAGCCGTCTCAACCCAATCTAGGCAATCACCGGGTAGCCCTGCTCCACCGCCTCCCGGCGCCAATCCAGCAGGGGTAGATAGGTCGCTTCATCCACGGCCGTGACACCGTCGAGGGCAAGGATGTCGGCCAACGCAGGATCGGCGGCCAGGCTGTCGTTCAGGGCCGTGCGCAAGGCTTCCACCTCCGCATCCGAACGACTGGCGGCGGTGATGAAGGGCAAGGCCGGACTGCTGCGAGTACGTTGCAGCAGGCGCAGACCGGTTACCCGTTCGGGCTGGGCGCGTTGCAGATAGCCATAGGTCACGGCATCCACCGCGGCCACATCGGCGTGCCCTTGCTGCAACAGTGCCAGGCTGTTGGCGTGGCTTTCGCTGACGATCATCTCGCCGAAGAAGCGGGCACGCTCGGCCAGGGGCGCCACGGCGTGGCGCAGCAGATTCATGCCGGTATTGGAATCCAGGCCGTTGAGGGCGACACGCTTGCCGCGCAGATCCGCCAGACTGGTCGCGTCCAGCGTCTCGGGCACCAGGATGAAGGCGCAGTGCTCGGCCGCGTGGCAACCCTCGAAGCGATAACGCGGCGCCGCGACCAGGCGCACCTGGCCGCGCAGGCGGGTCGCCCAAGGATAGCCGCAGGTCTGGGCCAGCAGCAGCGCGGGATGCGTCCAGAGCGCCGGCAGGTCCTCGGGCGCGGGGTCGAGTGTCTTGTTCAGGCGCAGCGCCACCGCCTCGGCCAGTTGGCGATAGGCGTCGCGCACCTCGGCAGGCTCGACGTACATGGTGAGGGCGGCGACGGTCATGGGCGGCTCCAGCACGGAAAACCGCCATTATCCCCTAATCACTGCGCCTAGAGCGCCGCCTTTACCCGCTCGGCATTTTCCGCCGGCAGCCAGGATGTCCAGACCTCCGGATGCTCCTTGAGGAAACGCCTGGCCACGACCTGGGCGTCTTCGCGTTTCTCGGCCATGCCGGCGAGGATGCCGTTGAACTGGTCGAGGGGGAATTCGACCTTCTCGAACAGCTCCACCAGGGCCGGCGCCTTGTCGTGCAGGTCGCGGGAGACGCCGATGGTAATCTTGGCCGGCAGCGAGCGCGACGGCAGCGGATCAGGATTCTTCGGATCCGACAGGGTATCCCAGGCCTTCTGGCTGAACGGCGGTTCTTCCAGCTGGACCAGCTTGTAACGACCCATCAGCGGGGTCGGCGACCAATAGTAGAAGAGCACCGGTTCGCCACGACGCATGGCGGTAGCGATGGCCGCGTCCAGCGCGGGACCGGTACCGGTGCGGAAGTTGGTGTAGCTGTCGGTCAGCTTGTAGGCCTTGAGCTTCTGGCTGTTGACGATCTCGCAGGTCCAGCCGGTCGGGCAGTTGAGGAAGCGACCCTTGCCGGGCTCTTCCGGATCGCGGAACAGCTCCTTGTAGCGCGGCAGATCGGCGACGCTCTTCAGGTCCGGCGCCTTGGCCTGGATGCCTCGCGCGGGATCACCCTTGACCAGGTATTCCGGTACCCACCAGCCCTCGGTGGCGCCCTTGACCGTCTCGCCGACGGCAAAGACCTTGCCGGCCTTCTCCGCCGCGCGCCAGGCCGGACTGCGCCCGGCCCACTGCTCGCCGGTGACCTGGATGTCGTTTTGCGCCAGGGCGTTTTCCAGGGTCACGGTGTTGCCCGGCACGCTGTCGGTCTGGCAGCCATAACCCTTCTCCACCAGCAGGCGCAGCACCTCGGTGGTGAACATGCCGCTCTCCCAGTTGGGGCTGGCGAACTTCACAGTCTGCGGATAGGGACAGCCGCCGTCGGCGGCAAAGGCCAGCGGGGTGATGGCAAGGCTGGCAAGGGTCAGGGCGAGACGCAGGCGCATGGGCTAACTCTCCGACGAGGACGTGGGCCTTTCGACCCCCGGCACTGCCATTCGTCTCCGCGGGCCAGGGCTATTTCACAGCGGACCGCCCTCGGCGGTCTTGCGCAGGCCGGCGATCACCGTCTCGCCGGTTTCCCGGGCCAGCTCGGCGTACCAGGCCCGGGTGGCCAGGGGCTCGTGACCGTGAGTGATCTCGCAGCGCTTGCGCGCCCGCTCGACGATGCCGGCGACCCGCTCCAGTCGCGCCTTCTCGTAGGCTTGCAGGGCCGCGAACGGATCGGTCTCGGCGTCCAGACTGCGTGCCAGCACCCAGGCATCCTCCATGGCCTGGCAACCGCCCTGACCCAGGTCCGGGGCCATGGCATGGGCGGAATCGCCCAGGAGCGCCACCCGGCCCTGTACCAGGGTCGGCAATGGCCGGGTATCGTGGATCTCCACGCGGGCCACACCCTGGGGATCCAGCCGCTCGATGAGGCGCTGCACCGGCGGCGCCCAGCCGGCGAAGTGCTTGGCCAGCTCCGCGCGGTAGCGGCCGCGGTCGTTGGGGGTGCCCTTGGGCAGGGGTACGTCGAAGAAGAAATAGAATTCGTCACCGCCCATGGGCATCAGGGAAACACGTTGGTGCGCCCCGACGAATTGCGCCCAGTCGTGGGCCTCGGCCAGCTCCGGCGCGATCCTCACCCGCCCGTTCCAGTTCACGTAGCCGCAATACTCACGGGTGATGGCCTGGCCCACCACCCGCTCCCGCAGGCGCGAGTGGGTGCCATCGGCGGCGATCAGCAGATCGGCCCGTTCGCGACGACCGTCGCCAAGGAGCACGGTCACCCCGGTCGCATCCTGCTCGAAGCCGTCGCAACCGACCCCCAGGGTCACCCGCTCGACGCCCACGGCTTCCAGCAGCAGTCGCTGCAGGTGGGCTCGGGCGATGGGGCGCGCTGGCCGGCCCACGGCCGCATAGAGAGGCAGCAAGCTGAACTGGGTAAGCAACCGTCCCTCGTGATCCCGATAGCTCATGGTCTGCATGTCGCCGCTGACCGCGGCGATGGCGGACCCGAGCCCCAGCTGCTCAAGTACCTTGACGCCATTGGGCCAGATGGAGAGGGCCGCGCCGATGGGGGCCAGATCCTGTGCCCGCTCGAACAGGCGGACCCGGTGCCCGGCCTGCTGCAACGCCAGGGCGGCGGTGAGACCGCCCATGCCGGCGCCGGCGATGATGATGTCGAGAGATGGCATGACAGGCCTCGTTTGGCGGTAACAGATACCTTGAACAAGCAATTTCCTGTCCAAGTGGTCAGGTATTGCCTTCCGGGCGTTGGCCGGACAGCGGAGGCTCGGAAACGCACCAGCCTGGTGCTCTGTGACCATTGGTCGCTTCGTTTGCAGGCAGACGGCCCTTCGTCGGCTCACATGACGCATTCCAGACCTCTTCTATACTCCTAAGGTAGTCGCCAGTCGCGTTGTACCCAGCGTTCGCCATCCATAGAGGCCCGCTTGCGGCGACCAGAGCGGGTGAGGAGCAGAATCATGATCAATCATGTCTGGGGCCTGCTGGCCCATCCCGATCGCGAGTGGCAACAGATCCGTCGCGAAGGGGAAACGGTCGGGCACTTCTTCGCCCATCATGTCGCCTTGCTGGCAGCCATTCCCGTCGTCGCTTCCTTGGTGGGTACCACCACCTTCGGCTGGCGCTTCGGCGGCGGTGAAGCCCATGTGCTGGACCTGCCCACGGCGGTGGTCCTGGCGGTCATCAGCTATGCGCTGATCATGGCGGCCGTCGTGGCCATGGGGCATGTGATCCACTGGCTGGCGCGGCGCTATCCGGATCGACCCAGTGCCAACCGCTGCATCCTGTTCGCCGGCTACGTGGCCACGCCCATGCTGCTGAGCGGCCTGGTGGGCTTCTATCCGCTGGTGTGGCTATGCGCCATCGCCGGGATCGTCGGCCTGGCCTATTCGGCCTACCTGCTCTATACCGGCATTCCCTCCTTCCTCAATATCGATCAGCGGGAGGGCTTCATCATGTCCGGTTCCACCCTGGCCATCGGGGTGCTGGTGCTGGAGGTGCTGATGGCCACCACGGTTCTGATGTGGGGCTATGGTCCCAAGCTGTTCGGCTGATCGAACGGCGTTTTGCAGTTGGCGAAAAGCCCGGATTGGTTACCGATCCGGGCTTTTTCTTGGCAAGCGGCTAGTGGCGGGAAAAGCCGTAGAGATCCATGGCCAGGATGCGATGGGCGATGCCGTCATGATGGACGCTGAAGATGCCCTCGGGATCGGCCGCGCCCAGGGCGACGAACAGCGGCAACAGGTGCTCGTCGGTGGGATGGGCCTGACGGGCCTGCGGTGCCTGACGTCGGTAATCGAGCAAGGCGTCCAGGTCCCGCTCGCGCAGGCGGGTCTGCATCCATTGCTGGAAGTCCCGCACATAGCCTGGGGACTCGACGCCCCCACGGCGGAAGTCACCGAGATTGTGGGTCAGGCTGCCCGAGCCGATCAGCAGGGTGTCCGCCGGTAGCACCCTCGCCAGCGCCTGGCCCAGGGCATGGTGGTAGTCCGGTCCGCGGGCAGCGCTCATCGACAGCGGTACCACGGGGATCCGAGCGTCGGGATAGAGATAGCGCAGCGGCACCCAGGCGCCATGATCCAGCCCCTGCTCGCCGGTTTCGGCCTCCCAGCCCTGGTCACGTAGCCCCTGCGCCAGCTGCTCGGCCAGGGCCGGAGCGCCAGGCGCGGGATAGTCCAGCCGGTAGAGGGCCTCGGGAAAGCCATAGAAGTCATGGACGGTAGCCGGCCGCTTGGCGCTGCCGAACAGCGGAACCCGGGTATCGAAGTGCGCCGAGACCACAACGATGGCGGCCGGCGTCGGCAGCGACCGTCCCAGGGCGCGCCAGGCCGTTCCCGCCGCGCCGGCGTCGAGCGCCTCCATGGGCGAACCGTGAGAAACGAACAAGGTGGGAAGCGACATGGTGGCGACCTCTCGAGCAGGGGTTCAGGAACGCTTGCGGGCATCCCAGGAGAGCTGGCCTGCGCCCAGCAGCGCCAGGGCGGCGGCGGTTACGGCAAGAAAGACCGGATATTCCCAGCCGCCATGGGGATTGGAGAAGGACCAGCCATTGCCGAAATGGACCGTCGCGGCCGCGAACAGTTGGACGGCGGCGACTGCCGCGACCGGACGCACCCAGGCGCCCAGGATCAGGAGCACGCCCGCGCCCAGTTCGAAGAAGGTGACCGGATAGGCCAGCCAGCCGGGAAAGCCTACCGAGGCGAAGAAACCCGCGGTACCCGGCAGGGTGAACACCAGCAGCTTGGTCAGGCCGTGGGCCAGGAACATGGCGCCCAGGGCCAGGCGCAGCAACAGCGGGGCATAGGATGAAGTACGGTCGGTCATGCTGATTCTCGAACGGAGGAAAGATGACGCTATTGTCCTGTTTCCAGCACGCGAATAAAGGCGCACCCTGGGAATGAACTGTGCACGCTATGGAAACAATCCTTGGACACCCTGAGAGCCCTGCAGGCCTTTATCAAGATCGTCGAACTGGGCAGCCTGACCGCCGCGGCGGAGCGGCTGGAACTGTCACGCTCGGCGCTCACCAAGCACCTGGCGGCCCTGGAGCGACACTACGGCACCCGGCTGCTGCAACGCACCACTCGCACCCTGAGCCTGACCGAGGCCGGGCGTACGCTGCATGAAGGGCTGGTCCCGCTGCTGGGTGATCTGGAGGCCCTCGAACAGCGCCTGCAGGAAGGCCACGAGCGGCCTCAGGGGCGGCTGAGGGTCAGTGCGCCCCTCACCTTTGGCGTACGTCATCTGGCACCGCTGGTGAGCAGCTTCCTGCATGAGTACCCCGCGGTCGCCATCGACCTGGAGCTGAGCGATCGCCAGGTGCGCCTGGTCGAGGAAGGCTTCGATCTGGCCGTGCGCATCGGCGACCTCAGCGACTCCAGTCTGGTGGCGCAGCCCCTGGGCGCGGTCGAGCTGTTCATCTGCGCCGCACCCGCCTATCTGCAGCGCCATGGTCGCCCCGAGCACCCCGCCGCCTTGCGTGAGCATCGCTGCCTGCTCTACAGCTACGCCAGCGATGGCGATCTCTGGGAATTCCAGCGAGAGGGGGAGCGCCTGCAGGTCAAGGTCAGCGGGCCCCTGCGCGCCAACAATGGCAGCGTCCTCCACCAGGCGGCGCTGGACGGCCACGGCATCATTCGCCAGCCGGATTTCCTGGTGGGCGATGACCTGGCGGCGGGTCGCCTGGAGCGACTGTTCGCCCCCTGGCACACCCAGGCCATCGCCATCCACGCCCTCTATCCCCATCGGCGCCTGGTGCCGGCCAAGGTGCGACTGTTCATTGCCTGGCTGCAGCGACATCTGGTCACACCCGAGCACCTGAAAAGACTGCCGTAGGTCGCCGCCGAACGGTCGTTGGAGGGGGCTTCGCAACCTCACGGGGCTTGCCTAGAATCCGTGCCTGTCCCACCGGCCCTGCCGGTTCCTGCGATGGCTGTCGTCCATGTCGACCGAGAATCCTTGCCTCAGCTGTGGCGCCTGCTGCGCCCATTTCCGCGTGTCTTTCTATTGGGGCGAATGCCAGTCGGCAGGCGGCCTGGTGCCCGACTACCTGACCGTCGCGATCAGCCCGCACCTGGTGGCCATGCAGGGCACCGAGCAGAAGCCGGTACGCTGTGCGGCCCTGCTCGGCGAGGTGGGCTGCGGTACGCGCTGCACCGTCTATGAAAACCGTTCCAGCACCTGCCGCGAGTTCACCGCCGCCTGGGAGAACGGCGAAGCCAATCCGCACTGCGATGCCGCCCGTGCGGCCTATGGCCTGCCGCCCCTGACGCCACCGTTGCAGCCGCAGCTATCACCCGACCGCGTAGCTTAGGCACTGTACGAAAACTGCCTGCGCTCGGTGATGCTTCGTTGAAAACCTCTGGGTCGCCAGCCCGGTCGGAATGCTCATTTACCCCTTGTAAACTCCGCTTCCTCAAGGTTTTTCGCCTCGCCTCACCATCGCTCGGCGACTTTTCGTTCAGCGCCTAGAGGAAACCAAACGGCCATCGCCGCTGCCCAAAAAGGCGACGGTTGGGCTGTGAAGCGTGGAAAATGCAGTGCGGATCAGGTTTTCACGCCCCTGCCAGATCGAATACCCTATCGTTCTTTCGCCCGCTATGCGTATCCTGTAGCGCCGAACAACAAGGCTGCTTCAACCGGCCACGTAGAGGCTCACAAAGGCTCTACGCAAGGCAAAGCTGCCGCTATACTGCCTGGCCAATACTCACACATGGAGTTTTTACATGAATAAAGCTGAGCTGATCGACGCCATTGCCGCGTCTGCCGACCTGCCCAAGGCCACCGCTGCCAAAGCCCTGGACGCCTTCACCACTGCGGTGACCGACGCCCTGAAGCAAGGCGACAGCGTTAGCCTGGTCGGTTTCGGAACTTTCGCAGTAAAAGAGCGCGCTGCTCGCGAAGGCCGCAACCCGCAGACCGGTGCCACCATCAAGATCGCCGCTGCCAAGCTGCCCGGCTTCAAGCCCGGCAAAGGCCTCAAAGACGCCGTCAGCTAAGACTGCGTTGGTCGATTCTTGTCTTCCGGGCGCTTCAGAGCGCTTCGGAAGACAGTCCCCCGCTCCACCCGCTCTTCCCCGCCTCACCTCCCCCTTGCGCCCTAGTGGAAATCCCGACTTGACACCATGAGTTCGTCGAGCAAAGGACTCAGGTCGGTCAAGCGACCGGCGATCAGGTGCTGCACCCCCGCTTCCCGTTCCAGATGCCCTTCGACCTGTAGCAGTCGTGCCTGCAACAACGGTCGTCGCTGCTGTTCGCCCACCGCGCGCCAGACCACCACATTGAGCATGCCGTGCTCGTCTTCCAGGGTCACGAAGATCACCCCGCTGGCCGTGCCCGGTCGCTGTCGTCCGCGTACCAGTCCGGCCACCCGCACCAGGGCACCCGACCTGATCTCGTCCAGCTGGCGGAAATCCCGGCAGCGTCGTGCCTGGAGTTCGCCGCGTAACAGGATCAGCGGATGCGGTCCCAGGGTGGTGCCCAGCATGCGGTAGTCGGCATGCACGTCCTCCGCGACGCTGGGCACGGGCAAGGCCGGGCGTTCCTCCAGGGCATAGTCCGCCGACGCGAACAGCGGTAGCTGGCGCTCCACGCCGGCCATGGCCCAGCGTGCCTGATGACGATCACCGGCCAGCTCCGCCAGGGCGCCGGCCTCGGCCAGCTGTCCGCGCGCCCGGGCGTCCAGCTCGGCCCGGCGACAGAGGTCCTCGACGTCGCGAAAGGGCCGCGTACCCCGTGCCGCTACCAGGCGCTGGCCAGCCGCTTCCGCCAGCCCCTGCACCAGGCGCAGGCCCAGGCGGATCGCCGGCTGATGGCCGGCACTCGCCTCCAGCCGGCAATCCCAGTCGCTGGCCTGCACGGTCACCGCGCGCACCTCGATGCCGTGGCGCCGGGCGTCCTGCAACACCTGATCCGGACTGTAGAAACCCATCGGCCAGCTGTTGACCAGGGCACAGGCGAAGGCGGCCGGCTCGTGGCACTTGAGCCAGGAGCTGGCATAGGTCAGCAGGGCGAAGCTGGCGGCATGGGATTCGGGAAAGCCGTAGCTGCCGAAACCCTTGATCTGCTCGAAGAGGCGCGCGGCGAATTCCGGGCGATAGCCGCGCTCGACCATCTTGTCGTGCAGTCGCGTGCGGTGAGGCTCCAACCCGCCATGGCGCTTCCAGGCGGCCATGGAGCGGCGCAACTGATCGGCCTCGCCCGGGGTGTATTTGGCAGCGGTTATGGCGATCTGCATCACCTGTTCCTGGAACAGCGGCACCCCCAGGGTACGCTCCAGGGCTGGACGCAATTCGTCATGGGGATAGTCGGCCTCCTCTTCTCCGTTTCGGCGGCGCAGGTAGGGATGCACCATGTCGCCCTGGATGGGACCGGGACGGACGATGGCCACCTCGATCACCAGGTCGTAGAGGGTTTGCGGCCTGAGGCGCGGCAGCATGGCCATCTGGGCGCGGGATTCGATCTGGAACACCCCCACCGTATCGGCGCGGGAGATCATGGCGTAGGTGGGCGGGTCTTCCTGGGGCAGGCTGGCCAGAGTCCAGCGCTGGCCGCGCCAGCCGGCGACCAGGTCGAAGCAGCGGCGCAGGGCGCTGAGCATGCCCAGGGCGAGGATGTCGACCTTGAGCAGGCCCACGGCATCGAGGTCGTCCTTGTCCCACTGGATCAGGGTGCGTTCGGGCATGGCGGCGTTTTCCACCGGTACCAGCGTCGCCAGGGGCGCTGCGGAAATGACGAAGCCACCGGGATGCTGGGAAAGATGCCGGGGAAAGCCGATCAGTTGGCCGGCGAGGATGAGCACTCGCTGCAGCAGCGGGCTGTCCGGGTCGAAACCCGCTTCGCGCAGGCGCTGCGGACCGGGGATCTCGTCGGTCCAGCGCCCGGCGCACCCGGACAGGGCGTCGAGCTGGTCGCCCGGCAGGCCCAGGGCCTTGCCGACATCGCGCAGGGCGCCGGCGGCGTGATAGGTGCTGACCACCGCGGTGAGCGCGGCGCGCTCACGCCCATAGCGGCGAAAGACGTACTGGATGACCTCTTCGCGTCGCTCGTGCTCGAAATCGACGTCGATATCGGGCGGCTCGTCGCGCTCACGGGAGATGAAGCGCTCGAACAGCAGATTGCCGGTGAGCGGATTCAGCTCGGTGATGCCCAGTACATAGCAGACCACCGAGTTCGCCGCCGAGCCGCGGCCCTGGCAGAGGATGTGCTGGCGGCGGGCGTAGTCGACGATGTCGTGCACGGTGAGAAAGTAGTTCTCGTAGCCCTTTTCGGCTATCAGCGTCAGCTCTCGGGCCACCTGGTCGGTGACCCGTTCCGGCGCGCCCTCCGGCCAGCGCCAGGCCAGGCCGCGGCGGGTCAGCTCGGCCAGCCAGGAGCCGGCCGTCGCGCCGGCGGGTATCACCTCCTGGGGATAGCGATAGCGCAACTCGCCCAGATCGAAGCGGCAGCGGGCGGCGATCCTCAGGGTCTCGGCGCGCAGCGCCGCGGGATAGAGCCCCTCGAGTACCGTCAGCGGGCGCAGATGGCGCTCGCCGTTGGGATGCAGGCGATAGCCGGCTTCGGCGACCGGCAGGTGATGGCGGATGCCGGTGAGCACATCCTGCAGGGCCCGGCGCCCGCGGGTGTGCATGTGCACGTCGCCACAGGCCACGGCCGGCACGCCCAGTTGGGTGCCCAGGGCCTGCAACTGCAGGAGTCGGGCGGTATCGTCGGCGCCGCGCAGCAATTCGACGCCGAGCCAGAGGCGCTCGGCGAAGACCTGCTTGAGCCAGGCGCCCTCCTCGGTCACAGGTTCTTCTCCCGGCAACCAGATCGCCAGCAGCCCGGGCAGTGGCGGCTGCAGATCCGCACGAGCAAGCTGGTAGCGGCCCTTGGGCGCACGACGGCGCGCCCGGGTGATCAGGGCGCAGAGGGTCTCGTAACCCGGCAGATCCTCCACCAGCAGCACCAGGCGCAGGCCGTCGTCGAGGGTCAGCTCGCTGCCGACGATCAGCGGCAGCCCGACCTGGCGCGCCGCCTGCCAGGCGCGGACGATACCGCTCAGGGTGCCTTCATCGGTGATGGCCAGCGCCGCATAGCCCAGCGCCCTGGCCCGCTCGAACAACTCCAGGGCGCTGGAGGCACCGCGCTGGAAACTGAAATTCGACAGGCAGTGCAACTCGGCATAGCCGCTCATGCGAACCAGCCCTGGATCCACCAGGGTGTCTCCTCGCCATAGCGGCGAAAGGCCCAGGCCTGGCGTCCGTCGGCCACCTCGATGCGGTAGTAGTCGCGGCGCTGGTCGCCCCCGTCCCACCAGCCACTTTCGATGCGTTCAGGGCCCGCGAGGACGCGGCGTGGCTGGCCGTCGAGGGGGCGCGGTTCGCTCAGCAGCCAACCCGGACGCAGACCGGGCAGCGCGGTCTCCAGGTGTCGTTCCTGGCGCCAGACCAGGGCGCGCTCGGGACGGTGATCCGCCTGGATGCCGAGACCCAGCACCGCCTCTTCGCCCAGCCGGGCACGCAGGCGCTCGCGCAGCGCCTCCCAGCCCACGGCCTGGGCCGGGCGTTCGTCGAACAGGCCATGGCGTTCCGGCACGAAGAGCGGCAACTCCTCGCTTTCCAGGCGCAGCGCCAGCACCGACGCCACCACCTGCAGCTGTTCGAGACGACCACGGGCGAATTCGAACAGCAGGGCGGCATCGCGCTCGGGCGCCAGCAGGCCGATGGTCAGGGCAGTGGCCGGACCCTGGCGATGCTCCAGCCAGAGCAGGAAGCGCTGCACGCCACGGTCGCGACTGGCCAGCCAGGCGGCCAGGTCAGCGGTGAGGCGGCGCAGCGGGAACAGCAGGGCCTGGTGGGATTCCACCTCGAAATTGAGCTCCACCCGCGTCACGAAACGATCGGGGGGTCGATAGAACTCCAGCGCCAGGCTGCGGCTGCCACCCAGCAGATCCAGCTGCTGCAGGAGCTCCGGGGCGAAGCGGCGGGCCAGGGCGGCCCTGGGCAGGGCCTTGAGCTGCTCCAGGCGGCGGATGCCCATGCGTGCCAGTGCCTGGGCCTGCTGGGGGGCGAAACCGGCCCGTTCCACCGGGAGTCGATCGAGCAGACCTGGCAGCTCATCGGCGGAGGCGACCAGGCCGTCGGCGACATTGGTCAGCACTCGCGCCGCCACCGGATTGGGCGCCAGGGCCAGCCGATGGCGAAAACCCAGGCCCTGGAGCTCCTGGCGCAGGCGCCGTTCCAGCCGCGGCCACGGCCCCAGCAGCGGCAGGCTGGACTGCACCTCCAGCAGCAGTGCCCGGGGGTAGTGGCGGCTGACCTGGGAACTGAAGCCATACCCCCAGGCCGCCAGCAGCGTCTCGGCCGTCTCGATGAGCGCCGGATCGTGCTCCTGCTGCTCGAAGTCGCGGGTCAGCGCCTGGGCGGCGGCCAGGGTCAGGCCCGGGCGCAGTCCCAGCGCCCGGGCGGCCGGATTGACCGCCTGCAGCAGACGCCGGTGTGGTGGTCCGGAGAGCAGCACCAGCGGCTGCTCCGGCTGCGGATGACGGCGCAGCACGGCATCCAGCGCCAGCTGCGGAAAGAGGATGCAGGCCCAGCGCATGGCAAGCTCAAGCGCCGCCGGCCAGATCGAGCACGCCGGGTTGCCCGCCCCGACATTTGCGGATGTGCAGCCGTTCCAGGGGGGCCCGGAGTTCCAGGCGCAAGGCCGCTGGCGAGGGATTGTCCAGGGCCGCGGCCGGACGCAGGGCGAAGGCCAGGGTACGACCGCTCTCGGCGGCGACCTGCAACCGGCGCAACTGGCGATCATCGGCGCGCTCGGGCCAGCAGAGCACCGCGCCAAAGCAACCCGAACGCAGGCATTGCTCGGCGGCCCAGAGCACCTCGGCGCCCTGGGCGCGGATCACCACCAGGGAGTCCAGCGCCACGCCGGCCGCCTGCCAGGCCAGGGGATAGGGCAACAGCGGCGGCGCGATCAGGGCGATGCGCTCGGCGGCCTGACTCAGGCGGGCCAGGGTCGGCCAGAGCAGCCGCAACTCGCCATGGCCGGGGCCGGCGAGCAGCAATTCGGTGAGGGCCGCCTCGGGCCAGCCGGCGCCAGGCAGATGGGCATCCAGGGCAGCGACCCCGGTGGGCTGACCACTGCGCCGGGCTTCGGGACTGGTCTGCCCCTTCCACAGGCGCCGCTCCTCGAACAGCCGGGCCAGGCTGGCGCCGCCGCTCATGCCGCCAGACCTGCAGGGGTGTTGTCCATGGCCATCGCCTCTATCTGTATATGCATACAGTATTAGAGGCGATTCGCATCGGGGTCAAGTCGAACCGCTGTCTGGGTCGATGAAGGGGGCCACCCGGATCCAGATCACGTCGCCGACCAACGCCGCAGGCAACCGCCATTGTTCAAGGGCATGGCGGAGGCGATAAGGCTGTCAACTGACCTGTAGCGCCGGGCATCCGGCAACGCACTCGAGGGTGGGCCAGGAGGCGCTGGATGCCCGCAGGATGAGGAACACGAAGACGCTTGGCAGCCATCGGCACGGTCGCAGGGTCCTTGCGCCGACGTCGGTCGTCCAGCCACCGGATCCATCCCGGGTGCGCGCCGCCACTGGGAGCCGCGGCAGGCATCTTGTATCCTGCTGATGACACTTCGAGTGCCCGGAGGGCCTCATCATGCGTTCGCTGCTCTATGGCCTGCTGCTCGCCAGTGGCGTCGTGGCCGCTCAGGATGTCTACAAGTGCGTGGACGACCAGGGCCGGACGACCTATACCCAAGGCGCCTGCCCGACGAATAGTCAGATCACCACCATTCCGCTGCAGAGCCTGCCCGACAGCAACGGCTTCACGCCGCCGCCCAGGCCCGCCACGCCTCCGCCGGTCAGTGCGCCGCGCGAGGTCACCGTGGTACCCGCCCCCGCTTCCAGCCGCCAGCGTCCGGTCGACGACGTCACCGTGGTCGGCGGCTCTTCGTCCTCTTCCAGTTCGCGGCAGGAAACCGAGGTGCGCGGCTCCGGCATCATCTACCAGCCGGTGCCGGTCTACATCGACCGCCGGCCACGCAACGAGACCTGGCACATGGTGCCCCATCCCCAGGCCCAGCAACCCCAGCCGCCGGCGCCTCCACCGCCGCCGAACCGGGGCATCCCCATCGATCGCTAGCGCCAGTGTGGTGTTTCAGACGTTAACTGCACAATTTTAGCGGCGCTTTTTCGGCTTGAGTGGCGTTGCCACTCCTCGCCATAGCCCTGCTATGACTCGTCGCGGCGACTAGCCCAAGTCGGAGCGCCGAACCGTCAAAAAATCACTCGCCAATTCTTGCGCGAACGTCTGAAACACCACACTAGAGCTTGTGCAGGAAGTTGACGACGAACTTGCGCCCCTCGGTGCGGTTCTCGGCGTCCTGCTCGAAGTAGCTGTTGACGGTGACCAGGTTCTCCCGGGAAAAGGCGTAGGTGAAACCCGGGCCCCAGGCCCAGACCTTTTCCCGCCGCCCGCTGACGTCATGGCCGTCCACCTGGGTGTCGGTGATCTGCCGGAGCCAGTAGCCGCTCAGGCCGACGCTGAGCCGGTCGTTCAGCGCGTACTGGGTGGCGAAGTTGGCGTGCAGCGCCTGGCCGGCCTGGGTGTCGGACACCTCGCCAAAGCTGCGTAGCGGCTGGTCGTTCTTGCCATTCCACAGGTACCAGAAGCGCCCGGTGACCGACCACTGCGGCGTCAGCCAGTAGGTGGTGGCGTAGTAGGGATTGAAGGACCAGAAGTTGCTGCCCGGATTGATCGCCCGGTCGCGGTCGTAGCGACCGATGGGGGCGACGATCTCGGCCTCGATGCGCTGTGCCCAGCGCGGTCCGCCATCGGGGCGGGTGGTGGTGGGCAATTGCAGGAAGGCGCCCAGGGTCAGGTCCCCGACCCCTTCGCGGGCGCTCAGCGCCTGGCCGCCGAGTCCGTCATCGACATCGGCGTGGGCCAGCCAGGGCAGGATGGCGGTGAAGCCGGGCATGGCGCCATTGGCCAGGGGCTGGCCGACATAGATGATCTGGCTGACCGGGGCGAAGGTGGTCAGCTCCTGCTTGGGCAAGGGCAGCTTGCGGCCGTCCTGGTCGTTGAAGCGGCTGGTCTTGCCATAGATCAGGTACTCCTCCCAGTACCAGCCGGGGCCATCCGGCGCCGGCGCGCCGTCATAGAAGCTGGTGGAGCCGAGATTGAGACCGGGCAGATCGTAGGCCTGGGCCAGGGTGGAGGCGAGACTGGCCGCGGCCAGCAGACAGAATCCGAAACGTGTGCGCATGACGTCGTCCTGGAGTTGTTCTTGTTGTGGGAAAACGCGATCACCGCACCCGGGCAGGCGCGGCGATCCGGGTCAGACGTAACTGGCGGCGAGACCGCCATCCACCGGCAGGTTGACGCCGTTTATCCAGCGCGAGGCATCGCTGCAGAGGAAAGCAATGGCCGCAGCCACCTCGTCGGCCAGCGCCGGGCGTGGCATGCGCTGGCTGTCGCGGGCGACGCGCTCTTCGCCGAGCATGCTGACGAAGTCGCCGAGGATGGGGGTGAATACCGGCCCGGGCGCCACGCAATTCAGCCGCACGCCGAATTCGCGAAACCAGGTCTGGGACTGCACGAAGCTCCAGACGATGAGCGCTTCCTTGAAGTACTGGTAGCAGGTGGCCTGGTCCACCGGATGAGCTTCCAGCCAGGCCTGGGCCTGGACGAAGTCAACGATCTGCGCCAGCGCGCGATGCTGCTCCAGGCGCTGTGGCCATTCGGCGCCGAGGATGGAGGCGACGTTGACGATGGCGCCTCCCTGCCCCAGCCGCGCGACCAGTTGCTGGCTGAGCAGGCGCAGGCCGAGATAGTTGACTTGCGCCACTGCCTCCCGGGGCGCCGTGCCCGGCACCCCGGCGATATTGCACAGACCGTGCAGGCGCTCCGGCAGGCGGCTGACCAGGGCGGCGATGCTGTCGGGATCGCCCAGGTCGGCCTGGTGGAAGTCGTCCAGGCTGAGCTGGGGCTGGTTGCGGTCGACGCCTATCACATAGGCGCCCTGAAAGCGCGCCAGACGCGCCAGTTCGGCGCCGATGCCAGAGGCCACGCCAGTGACGACCAGGGTCTTGCCATACAGGGTCATGGGATTTTCCTCTTGTTGTTATTGGGGGTGAAACAGGGGCTTGGAGCCTGTTCAAAGGCTCGCGAGCTAGAGCCAGACAAGGCGAACATGGCTGAGGAAGCGGATCGGACCCGCGCTCGGGTTTACGAGTGGTAAATGAGCATTCCGATCGGACTGGCGACCCAGGTCGTGTTCAACGCGGTTTGGCCGACGCGCAGCAGCCTTTGAGCAGGCTCTCAGAAGGGATAGCGTGGCGGCTCGCTATGCTCGGTCACCCACTGCCACTGGCTGTAGTCGTCCCAGTTGCACAGGCCGCCGACACTGCCGCCATTGCCGGACTGGCCACGCCCGCCGAAGGGATTGACCACCTCGTCGTTCACCGTCTGGTCGTTGAGGTGCAGCATTCCGCACTCCAGGCGTTCACCCAGGGCGCGGGCGCGGGCCAGGGAGCCGGAGAGCACGCCGGCCGCCAGGCCGTAGGGGGTGCGATTGGCCAGGTCGACGGCCTCGGCCTCGCTGGCGAAGGTCACCACGCTGGCCACCGGACCAAAGATCTCTTCGTCGAAGGCGCGCATGCCGGGACGGACACCGCTCAGTACGGTCGGGGCATAGAACAGCCCTTCGTGCCGGCCGCCCTGCTCCAGCCGGGCACCGGCGGCGAGGCTGTCGGTGACGATACCCCGTACCCGTTGCAGCTGCCGGGCGTTGATCAGCGGACCCAGCTGGGTCGTGGGTTCCAGCGGATCACCCAGGCGCAGGGCGGCGGCGCGGGCGACCAGACGTTCGGTGAAGGCGGCGGCGAGGCGCTGGTGCACCAGGATCAGGCCGGTGGCCATGCAGATCTGGCCCTGGTGCAGGAAGCTGCCCCAGGCGGCGCAACCGACGGCGCGGTCGAGATCGGCGTCGTCGAGCACAATCAGCGGATTCTTGCCGCCCAGCTCCAGGGCCACCTTCTTCAGGTGGCGCCCGGCGCTTTCCGCCACCTGGCGCCCGGCCTGGGTCGAGCCGGTAAAGGCGATCATCCGCACCTGGGGATGGGCGCAGAGCGCCGCCCCGGCCTCGGCGCGACCGGGCAGCACCTGCAGCACGCCCTTGGGCAGGCCGATGGCCTCGAACAGCCGGGCGATCAGGATACCGCCGCTCACCGGCGTCTGGTGATCCGGCTTGAGCACCACGGCATTGCCGCAGGCCAGCGCCGGCGCCACGGCGCGCAAGGAGAGGATCAGGGGAAAATTGAAGGGCGAGATCACCCCCACCACGCCATGGGGCAGGCGGCGGGCATAGGACAGCGCCCCGCGCTCGCTGGGCAGGACCACGCCATGGGGCTGCAGCAACTGACCGGCGACCTGCTGCAGGATGACCCCGGCTTCGCGCAATTCCAGCTCGGCCTTGGGCAGGATGCCGCCGGTCTCCCGGGCGATCAGGGGGGCCAGTTCGGCGCGATTCATTTCCAGGTGCGCGGCGGCGGCCAGGAACAGCCCGGCCTTCTGCCGGGCGGTCCAGCCGGCCCAGGCCGGTTGCGCCTGGGCCGCCTTGGCGCAGGCCTGGTCGATGTCGGCGACACTGGCCAGGCCGGTGCGGTGCAGGGGCTGGCCGGTGGCGGGCTCGGTGACCTCCAGGAGGCCGCCCTGGGCGGCGATCCAGTCGCCATCAAAAATCCGCTCGCGCCAGGGTGCGCCGTCCAGGAACGGCGTGGATGGTCTGCTCATAGCCTTCTCCTTGTTGTTATCGGGCCGCGGTGGGCACAGGCAAGACAGCAAGGGCTGTGCCCAGGTTGGGCCGACATCGAAAAGAGCAACACAATCAATGGCTTGCTATCGCGCGCGAGCCTGTGCACCAGGCTCATCCGGCAAACGTCTTGCTCAAAAGATAAAGTTATGAGGTATAACCATTCTCTCGATTGCGCATTTGCGCAGTTCTTCCGGGAGTCCGCTGATGGCACTGTCCGAACGCCTGTCCCTCAACGCCTTACAGCAGGTCGCGCCGGGCCTGCACCGGGGCGACAGTGCCGCCTGGGATGGCAGCGCCAGCCCGACCCAGGCGGAACTGGCCGAGTGCCTGTTCTTCTCGCCCGGCGATGGCCGCATCTGGCTCAATGACCAGCGCATGCTGCTGGTGCACGCCTCATCCTTTGGTGCCCTGCGGCGCGAGTTGATCGGCGCCCTGGGTCAGGAGCGCGCCCGCGGTCTGCTGACCCGGGTGGGCTATCTTTCCGGGGTAAGGGACGCCGAACTGGTGCGCAAGCGCTGGCCCCAGGCCGACGCTGCGGCCATCTTCGCCGCCGGCACCCGCCTGCATGGCCTGGAAGGTCTGGTGCGGGTCGAGCCGCTGCATTTCGAATTCGATGTCGACCAGGGGCGTTATGGCGGCGAATTTCTCTGGCATCACTCGGCTGAATGCGACGAGCACCAGATCGCCCACGGTCAGGGCAGCGATCCGGCCTGCTGGATGGAGATCGGCTATGCGATCGGCTACGTCAGCAGCCTGTTCGGCCGCCTGGTGATCTTTCGCGAGGTGGAATGCCGTGCCATGGGCCACCACGTCTGCCGGGTCGAAGGCCGCAATGCCGAACGCTGGCCCGACGTGGCAGAAGACCTGCGCTATCTCAATGCCGCTGGCGACGGCGCTCCCGAGACAGCCGCCACGGAGCGCCAGCCCGCGCCCCTGCCCAACGCCGCCGACGGCCAGCAACCGCTGGTGGGCGCCTCGGCGGCCTTCAACAGCGCCTTCCAGGCCCTGCAGCGGGTCGCCCCGACCCCGGCCACGGTGCTGCTCACCGGTGAATCCGGGGTGGGCAAGGAATTGTTCGCCAGCCACCTGCACCGCCTCAGTCGCCGCGCCGACGGCCCCTTCGTCGCCCTCAACTGCGCGGCCATTCCCGAGAATCTCATCGAAGCCGAATTGTTCGGCGTGGAGCGCGGTGCCTACACCGGCGCCAACCAGTCCCGCGCTGGGCGCTTCGAGCGCGCCCAGGGCGGCACCCTGTTCCTCGACGAGATCGCCTGCCTGAGTCTGCCCGGCCAGGGCAAGCTGCTGCGCGCGCTCCAGGAGCGCGAGATCGAACGGGTCGGCGGCAGTCGTACCCTCAGGGTGGACGTCAGGGTGATCGCCGCCACCAATCTGGACCTGCGCGACGCGGTACGCCGCGGCGATTTCCGCGAAGATCTCTTCTATCGGCTCAACGTCTATCCCATCGGCATCCCGCCGTTGCGGGACCGCCGCGACGACGTGCCCCTGCTGGTGGATCTGTTCCTACGGCGCTTTTGCGCCGCCTATGAACGCCCGCCGGTGGGCCTGACCATGCGCGCCCTCAAGGCGCTGCTGCGCTACGACTTTCCCGGCAACGTGCGGGAATTGCAGAATCTGGTGGAGCGCGGAGTGATTGCCAGCGATCCGGGCGAACTCATCGACCTGCCCCACCTGTTTCGTGGCGAGCCGTTGCCGGCCGACCTCCTGGAACCAGCGCCGCAGACAGCCAGCTGGCTGGAGCGCCTAGGCGTGGACGGCCAACGCCCGCTGCACCTGAGACAGCTGGAAGCCGAGCTGCTCGACGAAGCCCTGGCGCGCAGCGAGGGGAACATGGCCGCCGCGTCGCGACTGCTGGGCCTGAGTCGTGCCCAGTTCGCCTATCGCCATCGCCGCGCACGTCAGGATCTGGACTAGAATGCCCCCTCGATACCCTCCTCTCGCCATCTCCGACGGAAGCCCTTCCCGCCGATGAGTTCCCCCGACGACGCCACGCCCCTGGACCCTGCCGCCACCCCCTGGCTGGACACCGCCGTAGGCTATGCCCTGCGCCGCGCCCAGATGAAGATGTTCCAGCACCTGGTGGACAGCCTGGCCGCCTACGACCTGCGCCCCGCACAGTTCACTGCCCTGGTGATCCTCGAGCAGGAACCCGGCCTGATGCAGGCCGACCTGGCCCGGCGCCTGGCCATCGAGCCGCCGCAACTGGTGCTGCTGCTGAACAAGCTGGAACGCCAGGGCCTGGCCGAGCGGGTGCGCGGCACCCAGGATCGTCGCGCCTACGCCCTGCACCTCACCGAGCAGGGCCGTGCCCTGGTCGGTGAACTCAAGGAACGCGCCGCCGCCAGCGACCGCGCCGCCAGCGCGCCGCTGGAAGATGCCGAGCGGGCCGAGCTGCTGCGCCTGCTGCGCAAGCTCAATGGGGAGTTGGGCTGAAGGGCCGTGGGCGGATAGCGGTGCTCCCTGTTGGGCTTCGCTGCGCTCAACCGCAACCTACGAAATCCAACCTACACCCAACCGCCCCCTCTCCTTTGGGGAGAGGGCCGGGGTGAGGGACACCGGCAGCGCCCGAGGCACCGCCCCGTTGGGCTTCGCTGCGCTCAGCCGCAACCTACGGAAGCCCAACTACACCCAACCTCCCCCTCTCGCTCATGGCGAGGGCCGGAGTGAGGGTCAACCTGACCCTAGGCGCCTCCGGTCCGCTCGCGGATAATGCGGCTCCCCATCCGCTCAGGAGACATCCAGGTTGAATACCCCTCGTCCACGCCCGGAAGTTGCCGGCGTCGCCTCCGCCGACCGCGTCCTGACCGTGCTCACCGCCTTTCGCATCGGCGATTCGGCCCTGAGTCTCGCCGAGCTGACCACCCGCACCGGGCTGATCAAGAGCACCATCATGCGCCTGCTGGTCTCGCTGGAGACCTTTGGCCTGGTCACCCGCCTCGCCGACGGTCGCTACATGCTGGCCAGCGAAGTGGTACGACTGAACGCCATCTACCAGGACGCCCACGATGTGGAGCGCCACATCATGCCGCGCCTGCATCAGCTGACCGAAGAGAGCGGCGAGACCGCCTCCTTCTATGTGCGCCACGGCGCCTATCGCCTCTGCCAGTACCGGGTGAATTCGCCCCATAGCCTGCGGCTGCACCTGCAACCCGGCGACATGCGCCCCATGGACGAGGCGGCCAGTGCCCAGGCCCTGCAGACGCCCTATCTGGTGGCCAGGGCCGGCCTGACGCCCTTCTACTCCCGTGGCGCCACCGATCCCCATGCCGCGTCCCTGGCCTTGCCGATCTATGGCGCCCAGGAAGAGCTGCTCGGCGCCCTGGTCATCTCCGGTCCGGCCAACCGCCTTACCCAGGAACGCGCCCGCGCCCTGCACGGCATACTGAGCGCCATCGCCGACGAGCTGACTCGCAGCCTGGGCGGCAAGCCGCTCTACGGCTCGACCGTCATAAGTCGTACAGACTGACCGGATTGTCGCGCAGGATGGCGGTACGCACCCTTGCGTCGGGTGCCCAGTCGGCCAGCAGGTCGAAGATATGTCCGTCGTCCGGCTTGTTGCCGGCCGCCACCGTGGGGTGTGGCCAGTCGCTGCCCCACAGCAGTCGTTCGGGATGGCGCCGTACCAGCTCCCGCGCCACGGCGCCGACGTCGGCATAGTCCGGCGGACCACTGCGCGACCTGATGTAGGGCCCCGACAGCTTGACCCAGGTACGGCCACCGTCCAGCAGCCGTCCCAACACGGCGAAGGCCAGCGACTGCACGCCTTCCGGCTGGGGCACATGGCCGAGGTGGTCGATCACCAGTCGCGCCGGCAGACGTTGCAGGCGACTCTCCAGCTCCAGCAGCTGATTACCCGGAGCGACCACCTGGACGTTCCAGCCCAGCTCGTCGACCCGTGCGGCCAGGGGCTCCAGATCGGCCAGGTCGGTGCCGCCGTAGCTGAGGTTGAAGCGGATGCCGCGCACCCCGGCCTTGTGCAGGTCCTGCAACTCGGCCTCGGTGATGCTTCGGTCGATCACCGCCACGCCCCGGGCCTGGCCACCGCTACGCGCCAGACCGTCGAGCAGGCAGCCATTGTCGGTGCCATAGGTGGACGGCGTTACGATCACCATTCGCTGCAGCCCCAGCAGGGCCTGCAGCTGGTGATAATCCTCCAGGGAGGCATTGGGCGGGAGCAGCTTGGCGCCCGGCGCCGCTGGGTAGCGGTCGTCGTAGAGGTGCATGTGGCAGTCGACGCTGCCGGCCGGTGGCTTGAGCCGGGGCGCCGTCTGGATACTGGAAAAGGGGGTAGCGGCCTGGACGCCCAGGGCGTCGAACAGGCACAGGGCGGCACCCGTCTGGGCGCTCGCTTGCAGGAAGCGCCGACGATTGAAGGTCATGGAGGATTCCTCGAAGGGACGGCCGACCGAGCGGGCCGGCCGTGACCGGTGCTAGCCGGCGTTGGTCGCTACGCTCTGGGCTTCGGCCTTGGCGCGCATGGCCTTGCGACCCATGATCAGCACCAGCAGACCGCTGATGGCGCACAGGGTGGCCAGCGGCAGCACGGCCAGGGCATGGCTGTGGGTGGCGCCGTGGATGGCACCGTAGACGTTGACCATTACCCCGCCACCGATGAGGTTGGCCAGGGCACCGATGGCGGCCAGACCGGCTGCGGCGGTGGACGACGACAGCCAGCCCGAGGCGAGTGCCCAGAACGGCCCCTTCATCGAATAGGCACCGATCAGCACCAAGCTCAGCAGGATCACCGTGGACGCCAGCGACGAGGTGAACATGCCCGCCAGCAGGCCCACGGCGATCAACAGCATGGTGAGCGAGGTATGCCAGCGACGCTCGCCGGTGCGATCCGAGCTGCGGCCCCAGAGGACCATCGCCACGGAGGCCAGGCCATAGGGAATGGCATTGGTGAGGCCGACTTCCAGGTTGGACAGGCCAAAGGACTTGAGCAGTTGCGGCGCCCAGACGCTCATGGTGCTGCCGGCCGCTGAGGCGCCCGAGTAGATCAGCGCCATCACCCAGATATCCTTGTGCTTGAGCAGTTGCCACAGGGAGATATGGCCGATGCTGGTCTTGCGACCGCGCTCCTCGGCCAGCCTGAGCGTCAGCCAGTTGCGCTGCTCGTCGCTCAGCCATTTGGCCTGCTCCGGGCGGTCAGTGAGCACGAACAGGCAGGCGATGCCCAGCAGCACCGCCGGGATGCCTTCCAGGATGAACAGCCAGTGCCAGCCACGGATGCCCAGCCAGCCGTCCAGGCTCAGCAGCAAACCGGAGAGCGGCGAACCGAGGAAATTCGCCCCCGGTATCGCCACCATGAAAAGGGCGACCATGCGCGCCCGGTAGTTGGACGGCAGCCAGTAGGTGAGATACAGCAGCACCCCGGGAAAGAAGCCGGCTTCCGCGGCGCCCAGCAGGAAGCGCATCACGTACAGCGAATTGGCACCCTGGACGAAGGCGGTACCGGCCGAGATCAGCCCCCAGGTGATCATGATCCGGGCGATCCAGATCCGCGCGCCGAAGCGCTGCAGCGCCAGGTTGCTCGGCACCTCGACCAGGAAATAGGAAAAGAAGAACAGGCTGCTGGCGAAGCCGAAGATCGCCGGCGTCAGGCCGAGATCCTTGTTCATCTGCAGCGAGGCCATGCCGATGTTGCCGCGATCGATGATGGCGATGAGGTAGCAAACCATCAGGAATGGGAGGATGCGCCAGGCAACGCGGCGCATGGTCGCGCGTTCCAGTTCGCTGACCGGGGGCGTCGGGGTAGTCATGAGAGCTCTCCGTCTTATTGTTGTGGAGATAGCGTGGCAGGCAGCCTGGTGGGGCCGCCCCGTCGCCGCCGCGCTTAGGCGGCCGTCAGGTGGCGATTGACCACCGCGCGCGACTCCACCGTCTTGCCGTGCCAGCAATCGAGCACCTGCTGCACCGCTACCAGGCCGACCCGGTCCCGAGCCTCGGTGGTGTTGGCGCCGACGTGCGGCGTGGCCACCAGGTTGGCGAGCCCCCAGAGGTCGCTGTCCGCCGGCGGCGGTTCGGGATGGAAGGTATCCAGACCGGCGCCGCCGATCTGGCCTTCACGCAGCGCCGTTACCAGCGCCTGGGTATCGATCAGCTCGCCACGGGCGGTGTTGATCAGCAGGCTGCCGGGGCGCATGCGGGCGAACTGGGCGGCGCCGAACAGGTGGCGATTGGCCTCGGTCAGGGGGCAATGCAGGCTGATGACATCGCACTCGGCCAGCAGATTGTCGAAGCTCTCTTCACGCTGCACATGATCGCGCACGGGCAGGTTCTTGAGATAGGGATCATAGACCCGCACCTGCATCCGCAGCGGCGCCACCAGGTCCATCAGCACGCTGCCGATGGCGCCCAGCCCGACCAGACCCAGGGTCTTGCCGAACAGCTCGGTGCCATTGGCCTGGGCCTTGTCCCAGTGGCCGGCGTGCATCCGCGCATTCAGCCAGGGGGTCTGCCGCGCGACGCTGAACATCAGGGCGAAGGCGTGCTCGGCCACCGACTGGGCGTTGGCGCCCAGGGCGATGGTGACCGGAATGTTTCGATCGGCGGCCGCCTGCAGGTCGATGGTGTCGTAGCCCACGCCGTGCTTGGCGATGATCGCCAGCCTGGCTGACGCCTCGATCATGGGCCGGGTCAGCTTGCCCTGGCGGACGATGATGGCGTCAGGCTGCTCCTGGCGGATCAGGGCGAGCAGGTCGTCATGGGGCATGTAGGGCTCGGTCGGGATGACCTGAACGTCATGGGCGGCGGCCAGGGCCATGGCTTCGGAAGCCAGTGCCGGACCGGTGAGCAAGATCTTGCGGGTCATCGAAGTACCCCTTGTTGTTATGAACGGGCGCAGCGCCTAAGGCGAGCGATCTGCCTCAGAACCTAGCATAATGAAATGGCATTGCAAATTTTATATTTATGCCCCTAAAAAGACCCGATCAAAGGACTTGAAACCTTAAAAACGAAATGCAATTCTGAAAATAGCCAACCAATACGTGGCGGCATCCCACAATTCCCACAAGAGAAATGCCCATGACCATCGGCTTCAGAGTGCTCACTGCCCAACGCAAGGTCGCGGCCGACTGGGTCGCGCGTTACCGCGACATCCCGGTCGCCAACGTCAGCGACTCCATGCACCGCATGACCGCTGGCGGCTCTCGCCTGCGCCCCATGCATCGCCAGGGCGTGCTCGCCGGCCCCGCCCTGACCGTCAAGGCGCGTCCGGGCGACAACCTCATGCTGCACTACGCCCTGAACATCGCCGAACCGGGTGACGTGATCGTGGTGGATGCCGGCGGCGACCTGAGCAATGCCCTGATCGGCGAGATGATGGTGGCCTATGCGGTCAAGCGTGGGGTCGCCGGCATCGTCATCAATGGCGCCATCCGCGATGCCGCCAACATCGGCGCGAGTGACTTCCCGCTGTTCGCCGCCGGCATCTCCCATCGCGGTCCGTACAAGGACGGCCCCGGCGAGATAAACGTACCCATCGCCCTTGATGGCATGGTCATCGAGCCGGGCGATCTGATCATCGGCGATGACGACGGCCTGCTCTGCGTGCCCTACGATCATGTTGCCGAGGTCTATGACCGCGCCGCCGCCAAGCACGCCGCCGAAGAAAAGCAGATGCGGCAGATCGCCGAAGGTACCAACGACCGCAGCTGGGTCCTGGAATCGCTCAGGAAGAAGGGCTGCGCCCTGCCCTAGCAACCTCTTGCCGGCATGAAAAAGGCAGCCCTTGGCTGCCTTTTTCATGGAGATACCCTCTGCCAGGCCTCCCGGCAAATCAATCCGGTAATGACTCCGTACTTTCCGACCGCTGCCGGTAGATGCATCCCGCTGCCTTTCTCCAGTCTTCGCGTCTGGCGCAGGTGCAACCAACGGGACCTGTAAAGGAAAGAGGCGGCCGAGGCCGCCTCTTTCCTCCAGAACCTTTCGCCTCAGGTACGACCTACCCCTTCCAGGCCCGTCGCGCCCAGCGGCTTCACCGGTACCCGCCGACTCGGATCACCCAGCCAGAGCATCAGCACGACCCCCAGCGCCAAGACCGAGGCCACCACATAGAAGGGCCCGGAGAAACTCTGGGTGGCATCCTTGACCAGGCCGATGGCGAAGGGCCCGACGAAGCCACCCAGGTTGCCGATGGAGACGATCAGCGCCAGTCCCCCTGCCGCGGCCCGACCGGTCAGGAAGGTGGAGGGAATGGCCCAGAAGGTCGCCTGGAAGGACAGGATGCTCGCCACCGCCACGCTCAGGCAGGTCATGCGCAGCAGCGGATCGGCCGAGAGCGCGGCGCCCACCAGGCCCAGCGCGGCAAGCGCCAGGGCACCGGCCACATAGGGCAGCCGCTGGGCACTCTGGTTGGCCTGGCGCGCCCAGAGCGTCATGGCCACCGCGCCGAGCACATAGGGAATGGTCGCCACCAGGCCCACGGTGGTGTTCTGCATGCCCAGGCTCTTGATGATCTGCGGCATCCAGATGCCGATCCCCACGGAGCCGACGATGCCGCAGAAGTTGATGGCGGCCAGCATGAACACCCTCGAGTTGGTGAAGGCGTGGCGCAGCGTGGAACCGTGGGTGGCACCGATCTCGCGCTGCTCGCGGGCCAGGCGTTCGATCAGCCAGGTGCGCTCGCGGGTCGACAGCCAGCGCGCCTTGGCCGGCGTATCCACCAGCACGAACAGACAGAGAATACCGAGCAGCACCGCCGGCAGGGCCTCCGCCACCAGCAGGAATTGCCAGTTCCTCAGCCCCATGAAATCGTGCACGTCCAGCAGCATCCCCGACAGCGGCGAGCCGATGATGTTGGCGGTGGGAATGCCCAGCAGGAAGGCCGCCGTGGCCTTGGCGCGCCATTTGCCGGGAAACCAGTAGGTGAAATAGAGGTAGACCCCCGGGGTGAAACCGGCCTCGGCCACTCCCAGCAGGAAGCGCAGGATGCTGAAGCTGACCGGCCCGGTGGCGAAGGCCGTGGCCATGGAGATCAGGCCCCAGCTGATCATGATCCGCGCGATCCAGACCCGCGCGCCGAAGCGCTGCAACAGCAGGTTGCTCGGCACTTCGAACAGGAAGTAGCCGAAGAAGAACAGGCCCGCCGCCCAGCCGAACATCGTCGCGGTGAGGCCAAGGTCCTGGTTCATGCTGATGGCGGCGAAGCCGACATTGGTGCGGTCCAGGTAGCTGACCACATAGCAGGCGAAGATGAACGGCAGGATGCGCCACAGGGCGCGCCGCAGGAGCTGTTCGCCTTCGGCATCGGTCAGGGGCGGCTGCTCGCCCGGACGGGTCTGGCTCATGGGTAACCTCTCTTGTAGTTGTTGTGGGGTAAAGCGCGAGACGCCGCAGCGCCGGTCAGAGATGGGAAAACAGCGGCAGGCCGCGTACCGGAGCCTCCGCGCGCAGGATGCTGCCGGTCTCGGATTCGGTGATGAACAGGCTGCGTCCTTCGGGACCGCCAAAGGCCAGGTTGGTGTTGCTGATGCCGGCGCAGGATTTCAACCGGGCCAGCGGCTCGGCCACCGGCGAGAGCTGCCAGACCGAACCGAAACCGGTATGGGCGATGTAGAGATTGCTCTGCTCGTCCAGCGCCAGGCCGTCCGGTCCGCCCAGGCCGCCATGCAGCTGGGCGAAGACGCCGACCTTGCCGACCAGCGGGCCGTTGCCCAGCGGGATACGCCAGATCTGCTGCGCCCGGGTCACCGCCACCAGCAGGTGGTTGAGTCGCGGATCGAAGACGATGCCGTTGGGGCTGGGCACCGTCGCCAGCAGGCAGCTGAGCTGGCCATCGGCACCCAGTCGATAGACCCGGCCGCTGGCATCCTGCAGACCGGTCTGCCCCTGGTCGGTGAAATAGAGATCACCGGCAGGCGAGAACACCAGGTCGTTGACGCCCTTGAAGCCCTCCGAGCCGGCGCTACCCAGCAGCGTTTCCACCTCGCCGCGCAGCGGATCGAGCAGCAGGATGCCGCGCTTGTAGTCGGCGATGAAGATGCGTCCGTCGCGGTGGATCTTCAAGCCGTTGGGCCAGCCGTCGTATTCGCAGACCAGCTCCCACTCGCCCTGGGGATCGATGCGGAAGATGCGCCCATTAGGAATGTCGGTGACGTAGAGATTGCCCTGGCGATCGAAGGACGGTCCTTCCAGGAAGGAATCGATGGCGCGGCCCTGGCGGTTGGCATCGGCCCAGGCGGTACGCCGTGGCTGGCGATAACGTTCGGGCAGACGGGTGAAGACAGCAGTTTCCAGCGTCGGAGGCGCAGTGAAGAAGCTCATGCACAGAGACCTTTGGCGGCGACGTAGGCCGGCTAGCGGAGGGGGATTGCCCTTGTATTTATGAAACGCTATTTCAAAATAAAGCATGAATAGCCAAATGCAAGCCCTGGCAGCCTGTATTCCTTGCGGAAATTACAGAGTCATAATCTGAAATCAGAACGAAACCCTGGAAAGACCCGGTTGACGGGCCAGCACGCGGCCAGCTACCTGGAAAGCCAGGTCCGGTCAGCGGCTACTGGGAAGCAAGACAGGGATGCAGCGAGCGACTGGCGCCTGGTTCAGCGACAGACGAACAGGAAAACGCCCGACGCCCTCCCGGGCGCCAGGCGTCTCTGCAGCCGGGAGTGCGAGGATGGCAACGGGGTGCCGAAGCGGGCCACCAGGACCGGGATGGCCGGCATTGCACCGGGCACCCTGATCCCGGCGCTGCGCCTCACGCCCTGATCAACAGCGGCGCCGTTCCCTGATAGCAGGCGTCCAGCCGCTCGGCGCGATGGGTCAGGACGCTGCGCTGGTTGAGTGAGCCCTTGTCGGTGATCTCGCCGCGGTCGGCGGATGGCGGCTCCTCCTGCAGGGCGATCCATTCCAGGCGGCTAGCGTTGCCCGAGGCCTCGCGATTGAGGCGCTTGAGCCAGGCGGCGAACCAGTCCTGCACCGGGGCGCTGGCCAGCACCGTGACGGCATCGACGCCGTCGTCGAGCCCGGCCAGTTGCCGGCAGTCCGCCAGGCGCGGAAAGACCAGCAGTCCGAGACACTCGCGATCCGGCGCCGCCACCACCACGTCCTGCACCAGTGGCGTGCCCTCCAGTACCGCGCGATTGCGCAGGGGACCGACGCTGACGAAGACCCCGGACGAGAGCTTGAAGTCCTCGGCGATACGGCCGTCGAACATCAGGCCCAGTTGCGGATTGGCCGAATCGACCAGCTTGAGCGCATCGCCCGAGCAGTAGAAGCCTTCCTCGTCGAAGCAGGCGGCGGTCTGGGCGGTATCGCGCCAGTAGCCGGGCATGATGTGCGGGCCGCGGAAACGCCCTTCCAGCTTGCCGTCCACCGGCACCAGCTTGAGTTCGCACCCCGGCGCCGGCACCCCGACGTAGCCGGCCACTGACAGCGGTCCGGTGGTGAAGGTGCAACTGGGCGAGGCCTCGGTCATGCCCAGGCCGGCCATCATGCGGATGCGTTCGCCGCAATGGGCCTCGGCGATGCGATCCAGGCGATCCCAGACGCTTTGCGACAGCCCCGCCGCGGCAAAGAAGAACAGCCGCATGCGGGCGAAGAAGCGCTCGCGCAACTCGGCGTCGCGCTCCAGGGCATTAGCCAGCTCTTCCCAGCCGCGCGGGACCGTCAGGTAGGCGGTGGGCGACACCTCACGCAGATTGCGCAGGGTCTCGCCGAGGCCCTGGGGTGTCGGCTTGCCTTCGTCGAGATAGAAGGTGCCGCCGTTGTAGAGCACGATCCCCAGGTTGTGACTGCCACCAAAGGTGTGGTTCCAGGGCAACCAGTCCACCAGCACCGGCGGCTCTTCGCCGAACACCGGAAAGGTCTGCAACAGCATCTGCTGGTTGGCGCAGAGCATGCGCTGGGTGGTGGTCACCGCCTTGGGCAGCTTGGTGGAGCCGGAGGTGAAGAGAAACTTGGCGATGCTGTCCGGCCCGGTCGCGGCAAAGGCGCGCTCGGCGGCGGCCAGTTCACCGCGGGCGAGCAGCGCCGCGAAGGCCAGGCTGCTGCGACCCTGTACCTGACCGCGGGTCGCGATCACCGGGACGTCGGCGGGCAGCACGGCGTCCAGCGCCTTCTGGAAGGCCGGGCCATCGCTGACGAACACCAGCCCCGGCTGTAGCAGGCCGCAGACATGGCGCAGCTTGGCGTGGTCCTGGGACAGCAGCGCATAGCCGGGCGACACCGGGCAGAAGGGAATGCCGGCATAGAGCGCCGCCATGGCCAGTTGCAGGTGCTCCGGGTCGTTGCCGGAGAGAATCGCCAGCGGGCGCTCGGCACAGAGGCCGAATTCCAGCAGCGCGGCGGCCAGTTGGCGAACCCGGTGCAGCATCTCGCCATAGGAAAATTCGCGCCAGGCGCCGCCGGCCTCTCGCGCGGCGAAGAAGGTGCGGTCCGGTGCCACCGCGGCCCAGTGCAACAGCCGGTCCAGCAGTCGCGGCGGCGGCGGGGTCAGGGCTTCCTGGGAGGCCATGTAGAGCAGTCCACCCCGCTCCTCCACGGTGACGCCGGGTTGTCCCAGGGTCACCGGGCGATAGCGCAGCGGCTGATCGGCGGGCGCGCGGGTTTGCGTGACGTGACTCACCTTGAATTCTCCTCTGGGCTGGCGCCCGGAGGCGCCTCTTATTGTTATCGCGACAGGAGCTAGGTACGGCGGACGCTAGATGGGGTAGTGGCGTGGCCCCGTCTGCAGCGTCACCCAGCGCAACTGGGTGAAATGCTCGATGGAAGCCCGCGAGCCGAAGCTGCCGTAGCCGCTCGACTTGACGCCGCCGAAAGGCATCTGCGCCTCGTCGTGCACCGTCGGGCCGTTGATGTGGCAGATACCGCTCTCCACCCGTTGCGCCAGCGCCAGGGCACGGGCGGTGTCGCGGCTGAAGATGGCGGACGAGAGGCCGAATTCGGAATCGTTGGCCAGGCGCAGCAGGGCTTCGTCGCCCTCGGCGCGAATCACCACGGCAACCGGTCCGAAGGACTCCTCGGCATAGAGCTTCATCTCGGCGGTGACGCCATCCAGCAAAGTCGGTTGCAGGATGCTGCCGTCGAGTTCGCCACCACAGACCAGGCGAGCGCCCTTGCCCACAGCGTCGTCGATCAGCGCCTTGATGCGGGTACCGGCGCTGGCGTCGATCAGCGAGCCCAGCACCGAATCGGCTGCACTCGGATCACCGGCCTTGAGGGTGCGCACCTTGGCCGCCAGGCGCTCGACGAAGGCGTCGGCGATGCGGCTGTCCACCAGCAGGCGCTCGGTGGACATGCAGATCTGCCCCTGGTTGAAGTAGGCACCAAAGGCTGCAGCCGCCACGGCGGCGTCCAGGTCGGCATCCTCCAGCACCAGCAGCGGCGCCTTGCCGCCCAGTTCCAGTACCGCCGGCTTGAGGTGGCGCGCCGCCAGCTCGCCGACGATGCGACCCACGCGGGTGGAGCCGGTGAAGTTGACCCGCCGCACCGCCGGGTTGGCGATCAGCCGTTCGACGATGGCCGGGGCATCCTCCGGAGCATTGGTGACGACGTTGACCACACCGTCGCCCAGCCCGGCGTCCTGCAGCACCTGGCCGATCAGCCGGTGCACGCCAGGACTTTGTTCGGATGCCTTGAGCACCACGGTGTTGCCACAGGCGAGGGGCATGGCCAGGGCGCGGGTGCCCAGGATCACCGGCGCGTTCCAGGGCGCGATGCCCAGCACCACGCCGCAGGGCTGGCGCAGCGCCATGGCGAAGCTGCCGGGCACATCGGAAGGTATGACCTCGCCCTGGATCTGGGTGGTCATGGCCGCCGCCTCGCGCAGCATGTTGGCGGCCAGGTGGACGTTGAAACCGTACCAGTTGGCCATGGCCCCGGTCTCCCCGGCGAGGGCGACGAATTCGCTACTGCGCGCGGCCAGACCATCGGCTGCAGCCAGCAGGCGCCGGCGGCGCTCGCCCGGCGGCAACGCAGACCAGGCGGGAAAGGCGGCCTGGGCCGCGGCCACCGCGGCGTCGGCATCGTCCAGGGTGGCGGCGGCCACGGTGGAGACCACCGCGCCGGTCACCGGGTGGCAACGCTGATAGCTGCGACCGTCGCCGGCCGGACGGCTGGCGCCGCCGATGAGCAGGGATACCTCGACCATGACGCTACCTCTTGTTGTTGTGCGTGGGGGCGGTGGCGATCTAGCGCTTGTAGGTCTGCAGCCCAGGCTTGATGCTCTTGTCGTCGAGGAACTGCTTCATGCCCTGCTCGCGACCGCCTTCCGGATCCTGCAGGCGCGACTGGTCGAGCTTGGCATAGAGGTAGTCCTCGTTCTGCTCCCAGGTGAGTTCGCGGCAGCGCTTGAAGCCGACCTTGGCGGCACGCAGCACCACCGGATTCTTGTCCAGCAGCTCGCGGGCCAGGGCGGTGGTCACCTCGCGCAACTGGTCGCGCGGCACGCTCTGGTTGACCAGGCCCATGACTGCGGCCTCGGGACCGGTGAAGGTCTTGCCGGTCATCACATAGTAGAGGGCGGTGCGATGGCCCACGGTATCGGCCAGGGCCTTGCTCACCAGGTTGCCCGGAGGAATGCCCCAGTTGATCTCGGACAGGCCGAAGGTGGCCTCGTCGGCGGTGATGGCCAGGTCGCAGGCCACCAGCGGGCTGAAGCCGCCGCCAAAGCACCAGCCGTTGACCATGGCGATGGTCGGCTTGGCGTACATGCGCAGGAGCTTCCACTGCCACTGGGAGGCTTCGCGGCGAATCTTTTCCTGCAGGATCTCGGGGCCGGCGTCGGTCTCGCGGAAGTACTCCTTGAGGTCCATGCCCGCGGTCCAGGCATCGCCGGCACCGGTCAGCACCAGCACGCCGGCACTGGCGTCCTGCTCCAGGGTCTCCAGCACCTCGACCATCTCGCGGTTGAGGGTGGGACTCATGGCATTGCGTTTTTCGGGACGATTGAGCGTCACCCAGGCGATACCGTCCTCGATGTCCACTTTGACCGTCTGCCAGCGTCCGTCGTAACTGCCCATGGCGTGTGCCTCTTGTTGTCGGGTGGGTATGGAGCTGAAGCTACGCCAGGAAATTAGTTACGTCAATTAACTAATTTCCTGGCTATGAACGAGGCGGGTGAACGACAGGGGCGCCCGGGCAGATAGGATCCAATCGAGCGGCATAGGGTGCAACATCGGTAACGCCATTCGTCCTGAGACAGGCCTCGTACGGCGAATGCCGTTGACAGGAATGGTTAACCGTCATAACCATTGGATCCAATAGACAACAACAAGAGGTTCCGCTCATGTACCCGAAGAACGCCTGGTACGTCGCCTGTACCCCCGACGAAGTGCAGGACAAGCCCCTGGGTCGCCAGATCTGTGGCGAACCCCTGGTCTTCTATCGTGATGCCAATGGCCAGGTGGTGGCCCTGGAAGACTTCTGCCCGCACCGCGGTGCGCCGCTGTCCCTGGGCTTCGTCCGCGACGGCACCCTGGTCTGCGGCTATCACGGCCTGGAGATGGGTTGCGGTGGCAAGACCCTGGGCATGCCGGGGCAGCGGGTCGGCGTCTTTCCCGCGGTACGCCCCTATGCCGCCGTCGAGCGCCACGGCTTCATCTGGGTCTGGCCGGGCGACCAGGCCAAGGCCGATGCGGCGCTGATCCCCCACCTGGAATGGGCCGAGAGCCCCGACTGGGCCTATGGCGGCGGCCTCTATCACATCCAGTGCGACTACCGGCTGATGATCGACAACCTCATGGATCTCACCCACGAGACCTATGTCCACGCCTCCAGCATCGGCCAGAAGGAGATCGACGAGGCGCCGCCGGCCACCCGCGTCGCCGGTGACGAGGTCATCACCAGCCGGCACATGGAAAACATCTCCGCCCCGCCCTTCTGGCGCATGGCCCTGCGCGGCAATGGCCTGGCCGACGACGTCCCGGTGGATCGCTGGCAGATCTGCCGGTTCACCCCACCCAGCCACGTGATGATCGAGGTGGGCGTGGCCCATGCCGGCCATGGCGGCTACGACGCGCCGGCGGCGGTCAAGGCCGCCAGCGTGGTGGTGGACTTCATCACCCCCGAGACCGAGACCTCCATCTGGTACTTCTGGGGCATGGCGCGCAACTTCAAGCCGGACGATGCCGAGCTCACCGCCAGCATCCGCGAAGGCCAGGGCAAGATCTTCGGCGAAGACCTGGAGATGCTCGAACGCCAGCAGCAGAACCTGCTGCGCTATCCCGAGCGCGGCCTGCTCAAGCTCAACATCGATGCCGGCGGCGTGCAGTCGCGGCAGATCATCGACCGCCTGCTGGCCGCCGAACAGGCCGCCACCGGCATCCCGGTCCGGCAGATCGCCTAGGAGATCTCTCATGCTCGATCTGATCGTCACCGCCGTGCAGCGCGAGGCCCCTACCATCCTGGCCTTCGACCTGGCCCGCGCCGACGGCGGCCCCCTCCCCGGCTTCAGCGCCGGCGCCCATCTGGAGATCACCCTGGGCGATGGCCTGGTGCGCCACTACTCGCTCTGTACCGCACCGGAACCGGTACCGATCCGCTATCGCATCGCCGTGCTGCTCGTCCCCGACTCCCGCGGCGGCTCCCAGGCCATGCATCGACTGCAGGTGGGCGATCGCCTGCAGGCCAGCGAACCCCGCAATCTGTTCGCCCTGGTGCCGAGCGCGCGCCGCACCCAGCTGCTGGCCGGCGGCATCGGCATCACCCCGCTCCTGGCCATGGCCGAACAGCTCTATCAGCAGGGGGCGCGCTTCACCCTGAGGTACCTGGTACGCGACCGCGAACACGCGGCCTTCATCCCCTGGCTCAAGGCGCGGCCCTACGCCGAGCAGGTCAGGGTGCACTTCGACCAGCACGATCCGGCGCTGCGACCCAACTTCCAACACCTGCTCGGCCCGGCGGCACCGGACGACCACCTCTATGTCTGCGGGCCGGCCGGTTTCATGGCCGCGGTGGTGGACGCCGCCGCGGCCCAGGGCTGGCAACCCGGCCAGATCCATCGGGAATACTTCGCCGCCGATCCCGCCGCCCAGGGCGAGCAACGCCCCTTCGAGGTGGAGCTGGCGCGCAGCGGTCGCCGCGTGCGGATACCGGCCGAACGCAGCGTGGTCGAGGTTCTGGCGGACCTGGGTGTCGTCCTGCCGGTATCCTGTGGCCAGGGTCTTTGCGGCACCTGCCTAACCCCGGTGCTGGCCGGCGAGCCCGAGCACCGCGACCTCTTTCTCTCCGCGGCCGAACACGCCGCCAACGACCGCTTCACCCCCTGCTGCTCCCGCGCCAAGGGCGAGCGGCTGGTGCTGGATCTCTGACGACCCCAAGCCCACCCTACCTCCCCTCTTCCCTCGGGAGAGGGCCAGGGTGAGGGCCCTCCCTACACCAGCACCCGCAGCGCCCCCGCCTCACCCTCTTCCCCACCAAACCAGCGTGCATACCCCAGCGTCGCCTGGGCGTGCTCGCGCATGATGCCCTCGGCCCTGGCGCCCTGGCCGCGCATCAGGGCGTCGAACACCGCATGGTGCTGCAGGTGGGCGAAGTTGAAGCGGCGGTATTCGCGCTCGAGATTCCCGGCATCCACCGCCAGGGCGCTCACCGAGGCGAAGGGCAGATGCTCGTGGCGCCCCAGGGCGAGGGCGATGGCCGAATTGCCGCTGGCCGCGACGATGGCCTGGTGAAAGGCCCGGTTGAGATCGTGGTAGTCCTCCAGGTCCTCCAGCAGCACATGGCCCTTGGCGAACAGCAGATCGCCGCGGCGCAGGCAGTCTTCCAGCGTGGCGCGCGTGGCGGCATCCAAGCCGCGCTCGGCGGCCTGGCGCGCGGCCAGGCCTTCCAGCACCCCGCGCACTTCCACCGCGCCCTCCAGATCGGCACCGGTCAGCGCCCGCACCTGATAGCCGCGGGCGCCGCTGCGCTCCAGCAGACCTTCCTCGGCCAGGGTGCGCAGGGCCAGGCGCACCGGCATGCGCGACACGGCGAAGCGCTCGGCGGTGGGGATCTCCGCCAGGCGTTCGCCCGCGCCCAGCTCGCCGGACAGGATCATCTGCCGCAGCGCGGCCAGCACCCGCTGTCCCGGCTTGCTCATGGCTGTACCTCTCCCTCTCTGATCTCGGCCAGCAGCCACTGACGAAAGGCCTGCAGTGACGGCAACCCCTCGTTGCGCGGCGGATAGACCAGGTAATAGCTGCGGCGACTGACCAGGGCCGGTCCACAGGCCAGCAACTCGCCCTGGGCCAATTCGTCTTCCACCAGCACCCGCGGCACCAGGCCGATGCCGATGCCGGCGCGCACCGCCTGGATCAGGTGCGAGGTCAGCTCGAAACTCGGCCCCGGTCGCATGGCCGGGTGCGGCAATTCATGATGCCGGAACCACTCGCCCCAGGCCTGGGGATTGTTGGCCACCCCGAGCAGCAACTGACCGGCCAGGGTCGCGGGGCGCGCGTCCGGCAACTCGGCCAGGGTCGCCGGGCTGGCAATGACGACGAGCTGCTCGGCTTGCAGCGGATGGGCACGCAGCCCCGGCCAGTCGCCGCTGCCGACGCTGATGGCGGCGTCGATCTCGCTGGCGGCGAAGTCCACCGCCTGGATGCGTGAATGCAGGTGCACCAGCATCCCGGGGTGGGCGGTATAGAAGCTGCCCAGGCGCGGCAGCAGCCACTTGGAACCAAAGGTCGGCAGCACCGCCAGGCGCAGGGTGCCCTGCCCGGAGGCGAAGGCCATGGCCTGCAGGGTGGCGCTGCGGATCTGCCCGAGGGCCAGGCCCAGCTCGCGACTGTAGGCGCGGCCCACGTCGGTGAGCACGATCTGCCGGCCCTCGCGGCGAAACAGCGTCAGCCCCAGCAACTGTTCCAAGGCCTGCACCTGGCGGCCGACGGCGCTCTGGGTCAGCGACAGCTCCTCGGCCGCCCGGGTATAGCTCTCGTGGCGCGCCGCCGCCTCGAAGGCCAGCAGCAGCGACATGGAGGGCGTCAGGCGACGATGATTCATTCAGGATCTTCCGGCATAGGCGGCGGAATCTTCGGTTGTGGCTCCGCCGCGCTGTGGTGAGAATGCCCACTATAGCCAGAAAAGGTCGACGCCATTCCTTCGCTCGCTGAAGGAGACGGCCGTCCGCCGCCAGAGAGCCCGCCTGATGAACATGATCGCCCGCCTGCCGGCCCCGGCGCCCCTCGCCGCCGCCTACACCGACTTCCTCAGCGCCCTCGCCGCCAGCGGCTTCCAGGGCGAGATCGCACCGGACCATGCCAGCCGCACGGTCATGGCCACCGACAACTCCATCTACCAGCGCCTGCCCCAGGCGGCGGTGTTTCCCAAGGACAGCGCCGACGTCCAGCGCCTGGCCCGGCTGATGGGCGAGGCGCGTTTCCAGGGCGTGGTCCTGACCCCGCGCGGCGGCGGCACCGGCACCAACGGCCAGTCCCTTACCGACGGCATCGTGGTCGATCTCTCCCGCCACCTGAACAAGATCCTCGAGATCAACGTCGCGGAGGGCTGGGTGCGGGTCCAGGCCGGGGTGGTCAAGGACCAGCTCAACGCCGCGCTCCGGCCCCACGGCCTGTTCTTCGCCCCGGAACTGTCCACCTCCAACCGCGCCACCATCGGCGGCATGATCAACACCGACGCCAGTGGCCAGGGCAGCGTGACCTACGGCAAGACCCGCAACCACGTGCTGGAGCTGGACGCCTACCTGATCGGTGGCGAGCGCCTGGAAAGTCGCCCGGTGGACAGCGCCGAACTGGACGCCCTCTGCGCCCGCGACGATCGCACCGGCGCCGTCTACCGCAGCGCACGCGACATCGCCGAGAACCAGGCCGAACTGATCGAGGCGCGCTTCCCCAAGCTCAATCGCTGCCTGACCGGCTATGACCTGGCACACCTGATCGAGGCGGATGGCCGCTTCAACCTCAACAGCGTGCTCTGTGGCGCCGAAGGCTCCCTGGCCTTCATCGCCGAAGCCAAGCTCAACGTCCTGCCGATTCCCAAGTACTCGGTGCTGGTCAACGTCCGCTACGCCAGCTTCATGGACGCCCTGCACGACGCCCGCGCCTTGATCGAGCTCAAGCCGCTGTCCATCGAGACGGTGGATTCCAAGGTGCTCCTGCTGGCCATGCAGGACATCGTCTGGCACAGCGTGGCGGAGTATTTCCCCGAGGACGTCGCGCGCCCCACCCTGGGCATCAACCTGGTGGAATTCAGCGGCGACGATCCCGAGGAAGTGGACGCCCGCGTTCAGGGCTTCCTCGACCACCTGCGCCAGGACGATACCGTCGAGCGCCTCGGCCACACCCTGGCCATCGGCCGCAACGCCGTGACCCGCGTCTACACCATGCGCAAGCGCGCCGTGGGCCTGCTGGGCAACGTCCAGGGCGAGATCCGTCCGCAGCCCTTCGTCGAGGACACCGCGGTGCCGCCCGAGCGCCTGGCCGACTTCATCGCCGAATTCCGCGCCCTGCTCGATGGCCACAACCTGCAATACGGCATGTTCGGCCATGTCGACGCCGGAGTGCTGCACGTGCGTCCGGCGCTGGATCTCAAGGACCCACGCCAGGCGGCGCTGGTGCGGCCGATCTCCGATCAGGTGGCCGCCTTGACGCAGAAATACGGCGGCCTGCTCTGGGGCGAACACGGCAAGGGCGTGCGCTCGGAATACGCGCCGGCCTTCTTCGGCGACCTCTACCCCGCGCTACAGGCGCTCAAGGGCGCCTTCGATCCGCACAACCAGCTCAATCCGGGCAAGATCGCCACCCCGCTCGCCAGTGGCGCCGAGTTGCTCAAGGTCGATGGCGTGACCCTGAGAGGCGAACTGGACCGCACCCTCGACGAGCGCGTCTGGCAGAGCTACGGCACTGCCATGCACTGCAACGGCAACGGCGCCTGCTACAACTACGATCCCGACGACGCCATGTGCCCGTCCTGGAAGGCCACCCGCCAGCGCATCCATTCGCCCAAGGGGCGGGCCGCCCTGATCCGTGAATGGCTGCGCCTGCAGGGCCAGGCCGGCATCGATGTCCTGGCCCCCGCCCCGCGTGGTGCCCTGAACTGGCTCAAGGCCCTGCCGCAACGCTGGCGCAATGGCCGCCAGGCCGAGGCGGACTTCTCCCACGAGGTCTATGACGCCATGGCCGGCTGCCTGGCGTGCAAATCCTGCGCGGGCCAGTGCCCGATCAAGGTCAATGTGCCGGAATTTCGCTCGCGCTTTCTCGAGCTCTATCACCGTCGCTACCTGCGCCCCCTGCGCGACTACCTGATCGGTTCGCTGGAATTCAGCCTGCCGCTGTTCGCCCGCGCCCCGAGTCTCTACAACGCCGTCATGGGCGCCACGCCGATCCAGCGACTGTTCGCCGAGCGCATCGGCATGGTCGACAGCCCCCTGCTCAGCCGTTTCGACCTGGTACCGGTCATGCATCAATGGCAGGTACAGATCGCCACCCCCGAGCGGCTGCTGGCCCTGAGCGATGAAGAACGCACCAAGACCATCGTGGTGGTGCAGGACGCCTTCACCCGCTATTTCGAGACGCCGCTCACCGCCGCCTTTCTCGAACTGGCTGCCCGCTTCGGCCTGCGAGTGTTCCTCGCGCCCTATCGCGCCAACGGCAAGCCGCTGCAAGTACAGGGTTTCCTCGGCGCCTTCGAACGCACGGCGCGACGTAACGCGGCGGGGCTCGCCAGCCTGGCCGGTTTCGGCGTCAAACTGGTGGGCCTGGATCCGGCCATGACCCTGGTCTATCGCCAGGAATACCCCAAGGTCCCCGGCATCGCCCGGATGCCTGAGGTGCTCCTGCCCCAGGAGTGGCTGCTGCAGGTGTTGCCGGGAGACAAGAAGGTGGTCGGCGACAAGGTCTATCGCCTGCTCGGTCATTGCACCGAGAAGACCAACGCCCCGGCCAGTGTCAGCCAGTGGCAGCAGGTGTTCGAACGCCTGGGCCTGGGCCTCAAGCCGGAAAGCACCGGATGCTGCGGCATGTCCGGCACCTACGGCCACGAGGCGCGCAACCTGGCGACCTCCAAGGTGATCTACGACCAGTCCTGGGCCCGCGCCCTGGCGGTACCGGCGGAACAAGGCGAAGCCCTGGCCACCGGCTACTCCTGCCGCAGCCAGGTCAAGCGCATCGACGACCGCCGCCTGCGCCATCCGCTGGAAGCGGTGTTGGATGCGGTGCGGGGCTGACCGCCTCGTTGGACTTCGCTGTGCTCAACCCAGCCTACAAGGACGCGCTCATGCCGTAGGTTGGGTTGAGACAGCGCCATCGTCGAAGCCCAACAACAGCCATGGGGTGGAAAACCGCGCAGCGCTTTCCACGTATCCACACGCACGCTCGACCCGCCTGCTGGCAGATCGCTCGACCGGAGCGCCAGGAAAGAAAGGAAGACACCAGAAGACACGACCAGAAAAATCGCGCCCAAACGAAAAAGCGGCCACTAGGGCCGCTCTTCGATGGCTGCTGGCGTTCAGGACCAGACAACCTTTAAATGGCGCAGCGGACGGGACTCGAACCCGCGACCCCCGGCGTGACAGGCCGGTATTCTAACCGACTGAACTACCGCTGCGCATTACCTCGAGTGGTGGGTGATGACGGGATCGAACCGCCGACCCTCTGCTTGTAAGGCAGATGCTCTCCCAGCTGAGCTAATCACCCGTTTGCTCTCGAAGTGGGGCGCATTCTACGGAGGGGTTCCCGACCTGGCAACCCCTTTTTGAAAAAAAATTTCCCAGCACTTCCAAAGGCTTAGCGCCACCCACCCGCGCAGCTGGAGAAAGCGCGCATTCCCGACGACCACCGCGATCCGGGGTTGGCCTCCGGGGCGGGCGACGCGGATAATGCGCGCTTCGTTTTTGGGAGTGACACCATGTGGTTCCGTAATCTGCTCGTCTACCGTCTCACCCAGGAAGTCGCCTTCGAGATCGAAGCCCTCGAAGCCGCCCTCGCCGCCAAGCCGGCGCGCCCCTGTGCCAGCCAGGAGTTGTCCACCTACGGATTCGTCGCGCCCTTCGGCAAGGGCCCGGACCTGCCGCTGGTCCACGAAAGCCAGGGCTTCTTCCTGATCGCCGCGCGCAAGGAAGAACGCATCCTGCCCAGCAGCGTGGTCAAGGAAGCCGTGCAGGAAAAGGTCGACGAGATCGAAAACCAGCAGATGCGCAAGGTCTACAAGAAGGAGAAGGAGCAGATCAAGGACGAGATCGTCCAGGCCTTCCTGCCGCGCGCCTTCATCCGTCGCCAGACCACCTATGCCGCCATCGATCCCAAGCAGGGCTGGATCCTGGTCGACGCCTCCAGCGCCAAGCGCGCCGAGGACCTGCTCTCCACCCTGCGCGATGCGCTGGGCTCGCTGCCGGTCCGGCCGCTGGGCGTCAAGCAGGCGCCGATGGCCACCTTCACCGACTGGGTCAAGGCCGGTGACGCCACCCATGGCCTTTATATCCTCGACGAGTGCGAATTGCGCGATGCCGGCGAAGATGGCGGCGTGGTGCGCTGCAAGGGTCAGGATCTCACCAGCGAAGAGATCCAGAACCACTTGGGCGCCGGCAAGCTGGTCACCAAGCTGGCCCTGGCCTGGCAGGACAAGCTCGCCCTGCTGCTGGACGACAAGGTCACCATCAAGCGCCTGAAGTTCGAGGATCTGCTGCAGGACCAGGCCGAACAGGACGGCGGCGAAGACGCCCTCGGCCAGCAGGACGCCAGCTTCGTGCTGATGATGATGACCCTGGCGGAATTCCTGCCGCAGCTGATCGAAGCCCTGGGTGGTGAAGAGTTGCCCCAGGGACTGTAAGAGCCTGTTCAAAGGCTGCTACGCGTCGGCCAAACTGTGTTGAAAATGGCTGCTGGATGCTCATTTACACCCTGTAAACTCCGCTCCTTCAGCCATTTTTGCCTTGTTTGTCTCTAGCTCGCGAGACTTTGAAAAAGGTTCTAAGCTCACCTCAAGGCCGGCGCAGACCGGCCTTTTTTCTGCCCTCTTGAAAAGGAGTTTGCCATGCGTGCCCTGGCCGCCTTCAGCCGTTTCGTCGGCAATACCTTCGCCTTCTGGGTGCTGCTCGCCGCCCTGCTGGCGTTCTTCGCCCCCGCGGTGTTCAAGCCGCTAAGCGTGGCCATCGTGCCGCTGCTGGGGGTGATCATGTTCGGCATGGGCCTGACGCTCAAGGTCGAGGATTTCGCCGCCGTCGGGCGCCACCCCTGGCGGGTGCTGCTGGGCGTGGTAGCCCACTTCGTCATCATGCCGGGCGTGGCCTGGGCGCTCTGTCAGCTGTTCCACCTGCCACCGGAAATCGCCGTCGGCGTCATCCTGGTCGGTTGCTGCCCCAGCGGCACGGCGTCCAACGTCATGACCTGGCTGGCCAAGGGCGACTTGGCGCTGTCGGTCGCCATCGCCGCGGTGACCACCCTGCTCGCCCCCTTGCTGACCCCGGCGCTGATCTGGCTGCTGGCCTCCACCTGGCTGCCGATCTCCTTTGGCGGACTGTTCTGGTCGATCCTGCAGGTGGTGCTGCTGCCCATCGCCCTAGGCCTGGTCGCCCAGCGCCTGCTCGGCCAGCGCGTCGGCGCCCTGGTCGAGGTGCTGCCGCTGGCCTCGGTGGTGAGCATCGTGGTGATCGTCGCCGCGGTGGTGGCCGCCAGCCAGGCGCGCATCGCCGAATCCGGGCTGCTGATCATGGCGGTGGTGATCCTGCACAACGGCTTCGGCTTCCTGCTCGGCTATCTCACCGGCAAGTTCTGCAAGCTGCCGGTGGCCCAGCGCAAGTCCCTGGCGCTGGAAGTCGGCATGCAGAATTCCGGACTCGGCGCCGCCTTGGCCACGGCGCATTTCTCGCCGTTGGCCGCGGTCCCCAGTGCCCTGTTCAGTGTCTGGCACAACATCTCCGGGGCGCTACTGGCGACCCTCTTCCGCCGTTTCAAGGACGACGACGCCCGTCCCTGAGGCCTCGCGCCACACCTGCCGGACCAGCGCCTGGCAGGTGTCCTCGGTGAAGGGTTGCGGCCGGGCGATGCCATAGCCCTGGGCATAGTCGACCCCCAGGGTGGCCAGCGCCGCTACCACCGCTGCATTTTCGGCAAATTCGGCGATGGTCTTCTTGCCGGTGAGATGGCCGAGCTGGTTGATCGCCTCGACCATGGCGCTGTCCACAGCGTCCTCCAGCAGATGGCGGACGAAGCTGCCGTCGATCTTCAGGTAGTCCACCGGCAGGTGCTTGAGATAGGTGAAGGACGACATCCCGGCGCCGAAGTCGTCCAGGGAGAATCTCACCCCCAGGCCGCGCAACTCGTCCATGAACAGCCGCGCCGCATCCAGATTGGCCACGGCACTGGTCTCGGTGATCTCGAAGCAGATCCGCGCCGGCGCGATCTGCCAGCGCTGCAGTTGCTGCCTGACGAAATCCGCCAACCCCGCCTCGCCCAGGGAATGCCCGGACAGGTTGATGGCCAGGGTATCGAGCAACCCGTCGGGCAGCTCGGCGAAACGGGCCAGCGCCGCGGCGATCACCCAGCGATCCAGGTCCGGCATCAGCCCATAGCGCTCGGCGGCCGGAATGAAGGCGCCCGGCGCGATCAGGCGCTCGCCCTCTTCCAGCCGCATCAGCACCTCCACGTGGCGATCCGCGGCGGTCTCCTGGCCCAGCCCCAGGATCGGCTGGACGTACAGGCGAAAGCTGTCCTCGGCCAGCGCCCGGTGCAGTCGCTGCACCCAGGCCATCTCGTCATGGCGCTGGTCCAGCTCCACATCGCCCGGAGCGAAGACCTGGATGCGATTGCGCCCCTTGTCCTTGGCCGCGTAGCAGGCCAGGTCCGCCAGGCGCAGCGCCTCCTCGGGCGCCAGGGCCTGACCGCCGAGGTGCACCACGCCGATGCTCAGACCGACCCGAAAGCCCTGCCCGGCCGCTTCGAATTGCAGGGTACCCACGCAGCAGCGCAGCCGCTCGGCGACCGCCTCGGCCTGGGCGGGCGTACGGTTTTCCAGCAACACGCCGAATTCGTCGCCGCCCAGGCGCGCCAGGCAGTCGGCTTCGCCCAGCTGCTGGCCGAGCAATTCGCACAGCTGGCGCAGCAGGCGATCGCCATGGAAATGACCGGAGGTGTCGTTGACGATCTTGAATTGATCCAGATCGATGAACAGCAGCGAGGCACAGGCCAGGTCCTCGCGCGCCAGCAGGCGCTCCAGCCGGGTCTCGAATTCGCGGCGATTGAGCAGCCCGGTGAGGGTATCGTGACTGGCCTGCCAGGCCAGATCATGCAGGAAGGCGCGCTCGCGGGTCTGGTCGTGCATGACCAGCACCACCCCGGTGCCGGATTCGTCTCGCGGCAGCGTGGTCACCGTCAGGGCCACGGGCACCCGGGTACCGTCGACGCGCACCAGCTGGTGCGCCAGGGGCTCGTCGCCCACCAGCCAGTCCTGGCTGCGCAACCGCTCGGCCAGCGGCCGGGTCGACACGGGTTGATCCTCGGTCTGGATGTCGAACAGGTGGGTGACGGGCGTGCCCGCGGCCAGCCCCGGCCGCGCCAGCAGGCGCTCCGCCGCCGGGTTGTGATAGAGCAGCCGCCCCTGGGCATTCAGCGCCAGCACCGCATCGCCGAGGGACGCCAGGATGACCTGGATATGTTCCTTTTCGGCCTGCAGCGCCTGCTCGGAGCGCCAGCGCTGCTGCACCAGGCTGTGCATGCGCCAGAGCGCCAGGAGCACCAGCAGGGCGCCGACCAGGACGTTGGCGATGAACAAGGCCTCGACCAACTGGCGCGAGGCCGTCCCGAGGCGTTCCGAGAAGGCCACCGTTTCCGGCATCATCCGGTCATGCAGATCCAGCAGCTGGCGTTTCAGCGGGATCAGCGCCGGTCCCGGTCCCTGCAGCTTGATCAACTCGAAGCCGGTACGCGCCAGGGCCTGGAATTCGTCCATGTAGGGATCGGTGACCTGCCAGCGGGCGATGACCCCTTCGAAGGGTTCTATATGCCGCGCCAGGCGAAACAGCGTGATGAGGCCCGCGATGTCGTCGGCGTCGTTGCCCGCCAGGCGCAGCAGGCGCGCCGCCTCGGCAGGATTGCCGTCGGTATCCAGCTCCTGCCGCGCCGCCCGGTCAAGATCGTTGACGCTGATGGACGTAAGGTAATCCTGATAGGACTCCGAGCGCCCCTCATCCAGATAGGCGCCAAGCGACAGCATGGCGTTGCCGAGGCTCTTGCTCCACAGGCTTTCCGCGGAAACGTAGGCACGCACCGTCGACAGCAGTTGCAGGCTGACGATGGCGACCAGCGCTTGGCAGGACAGGATGATGACGAAGGGCCAGACGACCCGCAGCGTACGCAGCGCAGAGGAAGGCGATAGTGAAGACATACAGCGATCCGCAAAAGTAGACAGGCGAATTCTTGCCATTGAGCAGGCATGTCGGCCGTTTCGCGGAAAACTGTTGCCATGGAAAACTGCTGCGCTGGATTACCGGCGCCAAACAAGCGACATAGACGGGCTCTGGCCGTGCCGCGGCCGAAGGCTGCCGACGAACGGTAAGCCGGAAGCCACGGCTAGTTGAAGGACGCCTCCAGCCGCGCCTTCACCTCGGGCCATTCGCGATCGGTGATGCTGTACATCACGGTGTCGTCGAGCCGGCCATCCGCCAGCCGGCGATGATGACGCAGCAGCCCTTCGCGAACCGCGCCCAGCTTCTCGATGGCCGCCTGGGATCTGAGATTGGTCGCGGCAGTCTTGAGCTGCACGCGCACCAGCTGCCAGTGCTCGAAGGCATGGCGCAGCATCAGGTACTTGATGTTGCCGTTGAGCCCGCTGCCATGCTGCTCGCTGTCGAGCCAGGTCCAACCGATCTCGGCGGCGGGGAGTGCTGGCAGGAAGTCGGCGAACCGGGTGGTGCCCACCAGCCGGTCGGCGATGCGCACGGCGAAGGGCAAGGCGCGCCCCTCGCGCTGCTCGGCCAGCGCCTGGCGATACCAGTCCGGACGCAGAGGACCGCTCAGGTAGTGCAGCGCTTCGCGATTGCGCTCGGCCAGGCTGACTAGCTCCAGCACGTCACCTTCCGCCAGGGGGTCCAGGCGCAGCGCACCACGTTGCAGGGAAATGGGCTGCGCTTGGAACATGACGGTCTCTCTCGCTTGAATCAGCCCGCAAACCTAACAGGGCCAGCCGTCCGGCTCAACCCACGGCGTCCCTCCACGTGCCGGAACTGACGTCTGGCGGCCCAAGGTGCGACACTTTGTCCGGGCGCGATGGGCGCCTGGAACGTCTGGAGTCGCCATGTCCCTGCCCAGCGGGCTGATCATCACCGTTACCCTCGGCTATCTGGCCCTGCTGTTCGCCATCGCCTTCTACGGCGATCGCCGGCCACCGCTCAGGCCGCGCCTGCGGGCCTGGGTCTATAGCCTGTCGCTGGCCGTCTACTGCACCAGCTGGACCTTCTTCGGTGCGGTCGGCCAGGCCGCCGATCAGCTCTGGTCCTTTCTGCCCATCTACCTAGGGCCCATCCTGTTCCTGCTGCTGGCGCCGCAACTGGTCAAGAAGATGGTGCTGATCAGCAAGAAGGAAAACATCACCTCCATCGCCGACTTCATCGCCTCCCGCTACGGCAAGTCGCAGACCCTGGCCATCGTCGTCGCGCTGATCTGCCTGGTCGGCGTCCTGCCCTACCTGGCGCTGCAGCTCAAGGGCATCGTCATCGGCGTCAACCTGCTGACCGGCATCAATGCCGAGTCCCTGAGCACCCGCGCCCAGGACACCGCGCTGTTCGTCTCCCTGGTGCTGGCGGTCTTCGCCATTCTCTTCGGTACCCGCAACTTGGACGTCACCGAGCACCATCGCGGCATGATGCTGGCGATCGCCTTCGAATCCTTGGTCAAGCTCGCCGCCTTCATCGCCGTCGGCCTCTGGGTCACCTATGGCCTGCACGATGGCTTCTCCGACCTGCTCGCCCGCTCGCAGCAGGCGCCGCAATTGCAGGAATACTGGCGCGAGACGCTGGACTGGCCGGGCCTGCTGATCCAGACCGGCGTGGCCTTCATCGCCGTGATGTGCCTGCCGCGCCAGTTCCATGTCACGGTGGTGGAGAACACCGATACCCGGGACGTCAATCTGGCGCGCTGGGTGTTTCCGCTCTACCTGGCGCTGGCCGCCCTGTTCGTCATCCCCATCGCCCTGGCCGGCCAGCTGCACCTGCCCGGCGGTGTACTGCCCGACTCCTTCGTCATCAGCCTGCCGCTGGCCCAGGAGCGTCCCTGGCTGGCCTTGCTGGCCTTCCTGGGCGGTGCCTCGGCCGCCACCGGCATGGTGATCGTCGCCTGCGTCGCGCTCTCCACCATGATCTCCAACGACATCGTCCTGCCCTGGCTGCTCAAGCGCCGTGGCCAGGTAGAGAGTCCCCATGCGGTGTTCAGCCACTGGATGCTCACGGTGCGCCGCGCCAGCATCGTGGTCATCCTGGTCCTGGCCTATTGCAGCTATCGCCTGCTGGGCTCCAATGCCAGCCTGGCCACCATCGGCCAGATCGCCTTCGCCGCCATCGCCCAGCTCGGACCGGCCATGGTCGGGGCGCTGTTCTGGAAAGCCGCCAATCGCCGGGGTGTCTTCGCCGGCCTTACCGCCGGGGCACTGCTCTGGAGCTATCTGATGGTGCTGCCGGTGGTGGCCACCAGTCTGCAGTGGCCGTTGCACGCCTTTCCCGGCCTCGCCTGGTTCGAGCAACCCGCGGGGGAGCGGACGCTGCAACCGACCACGGTCGGCGCCCTGGTCTCCCTGGCCGGCAACTTCCTGCTGTTCGCCCTGGTGTCGCTGCTCTCGCGCACCCGGGTATCGGAATACTGGCAAGCCGGACGCTTCATCGCCCAGTACGCCCTGCCCCGACCGCGCAATCGCGCCCTGCTGGCGGTCAAGCTGGAAGACCTGCGGCTGCTCGCCGCCCGCTTCGTCGGCGACGAGCGCGCCCGCCTGAGCTTCAGTCGCTTCGCCGAGCAGAGCGGACTGACCTATCACCCTGCGATGAACGCCAACAGCGAATGGATCGCCCAGACCGAGCGGCTGCTGGCCGGGGTTATCGGCGCCTCCTCGGCACGCGCCGTGGTCAAGGCCGCCATCGAAGGCCGCGACATGCAGGTCGACGACGTGGTGCGGATCGCCGACGAGGCCTCGGAGGTGCTGGAATTCAACCGGGCGCTGCTGCAGGGCGCCATCGAGAACATCTCCCAGGGCCTCAGCGTGGTCGACCAGTCGCTGCGCCTGGTGGCCTGGAACCAGCGCTACCTGGAGCTGTTCGACTATCCCGACGGCATGATCCAGGTCGGCCGTCCCATCGCCGAGATCATCCGCTACAACGCCCTGCGCGGTCTCTGCGGACCGGGCGATCCCGACGAGCACGTGGCCCGGCGGGTGGAGCGGATGCGCCAGGGCATCCCCCACACCTCGGAACGCACCTTTCCCAATGGCCGGGTGATCGAGCTGATCGGCAGCCCCATGCCCGGACGCGGCTTCGTGATGAGCTTTACCGACATCACCGCCTTCCGCGAGGCCGAGCGCGCCCTGCGCGAAGCCAACGAGGGCCTGGAGCAGCGCGTCGAGGAACGTACCCGCGAACTGTCCCAGCTCAACCAGGCCCTAGAGGAAGCCAAAGCTCATGCGGAAGCGGCCAACCAGTCCAAGAGCCGCTTCCTAACCGCGGTCAGCCACGACCTCATGCAGCCGCTGAGCGCCGCTCGCCTGTTCACCGCCGCCCTCGCCCACCAAGACGGCCTGGCCCAGGAAGCCCAGGAACTGGTGCGCAACATGGACAGCGCCCTGAGATCCAGCGAAGACCTGATCGCCGACCTGCTGGACATCTCGCGACTGGAGAACGGCCGCATCCTGGCCGCGCCGGCACCCTTTTCCCTAGCCACCCTGTTCGAGGCCCTTGGCGTGGAATTCAAGGCCCTGGCGCAGGACCAGGGCACCAGCCTGCGCATCCGCAGCAGTCGGCTGGTGGTCAACAGCGACAGCAAGTTGCTGCGGCGGGTGCTACAGAATTTCCTCACCAATGCCCTGAGATATGCCCACGGCCGGGTACTGCTCGGGGTACGTCGTCAGGGCCAGAGCGTGAGCCTGGAGGTCTGGGACAGCGGCCCCGGCATCCCGGCGGACAAGCTGGAGCTGATCTTCGAGGAATTCAAGCGACTGGACAGCCACCAGACTCGCGCGGAAAAGGGCCTGGGGCTGGGCCTGGCGATCGCCGATCGTCTTTGCCGGGTGCTGGGTCACGAACTCTCGGTGCGCTCCTGGCCGGGTCATGGCAGCGTCTTCAGCGTCAAGGTGCCCCTGGCACCCGCTCTGGCCATCCAGGCGGCGACGGCCAGCGAAACCGCCCAGCCCCTGGCCGGCGATCCGGTGCTGTGCATCGACAACGAAGACAGCATCCTGCTCGGCTTGCGCAGCCTGCTGGGACGCTGGGGCTGCCAGGTCTGGACCGCACGCAGTCGCGAGGAATGCGCTGCCCTGCTCGCGCAGGGCGTGGTGCCGCGACTGCTCATCGTCGACTATCACCTGAGCGATGCCGACACCGGTCCGGATGTCGCCGAATGGATTCGCCAGGCCCTGGGCCAGGACATCCCCGGCATCGTCATCAGTGCCGACGGCCGCCCGGAATGCCTGGACCGGGTGCGTCGAGCGCGCCTGGATTTCCTGCCCAAGCCGGTCAAGCCAGCTTCGCTACGCGCCTTGCTCAGTCGGCAACTGGCCCTCTCCGGTTGAGGGAACATACGGACGGCATGTCACGACGCCGAACGGCCGTTCGTTCAGCGGCGATTAAGGTTGCTGGAGGCCAAAGAGACGGAACAATCCACAGCTTCTGTTGATAACTTTGTTGAAAACATGGTGGAAAAGAACCCGGAGCCTTGCTCTGCGGGCCCCCCAAACAAGTTGGTCATTTTTTAATCACTTTAATAAGTTCAACATAATCAACAACTTAATTCAAAAGCAGGATTTTCGGCAGGGAAAACTCCGGTCCAGACAGGGCTTGACAAGCGCTAGCACAACTTGTGCACAACTCTAGGTAAAAATGACCAACGGATACCCCGCAGCCATCGCACAATTGTCAAGTACTCGTGAAACGAATTTTTTCGAGCCTTCCGGGAGGCCGTATCGGAAGGCGGGCCGCAGGCTAGAGCCAACAGCTGCGGCCATACGCAGGCCAAAGGCTAGCCTTGTCCTCTGCCGGTCATCGGGTAGACTGCCTGCTTTTGCTCAGGGCTGTCGTGGCGACGCCCAACCTGTCAATCAGGCATGGACGCGCCAGCCCTACTGGAATAGCTCAGTCACATGAACGTCTTCATCGCGGGTCAACACGGCCAACTTTCTCAGGCGCTGCAACAACTGCTGGCCGCCAAGGCCCGGGTAACCGTCATCGGCCGGGCCCAGGTGGATTTCACCCAGCTGGAGGCGCTCCATGAACGCGTCCTGGCCGCAAAGCCCGACGTCATCATCAATGCCGCCGCCTACACCGCCGTGGACGCCGCCGAGAGCGATCCCCAGACCGCCGCCCTGATCAACGAGCGGGTGCCCGAGGTCTTCGCCCGGGCCGCCCAGCAGCTCGGCATTCCGATGGTCCACTACTCCACCGACTACGTTTTCGATGGCAGCAAGGAAGGCCGTTATCAGGAAGAGGATCCGACCTGCCCGCTCAATGTCTATGGTCGGACCAAGCTGGCCGGCGAGAACGCCGTGCGTGAACACGCCGAGCGCCATCTCATCCTGCGCACCAGCTGGGTCTATTCCTGGCAGGGCAACAACTTCCTGCGCACCATGGTGCGGCTGCTCAGCGAGCGCGACGAACTGAACATCGTCGACGACCAGATCGGTGCCCCCACCTGGACCCGCACCATCGCCGCCGCCACCGACCGGCTGCTCGCCCACGGCGACAGGGACGCACTCTGGGGCACCTATCACCTGACCGCCAACGGCACCACCTCCTGGTTCGGATTCGCCGAGCAGATCGCCCGGCGCCTGCGCGAGACCGGTCAGCTGAAGGCCCGCCTCAACCCCATCCCCAGCAGCTCCTATCCCACCCCTGCCCATCGGCCCATCAATTCCCGGCTGTCCACCGAAAAGCTGGCAGCGGTGCTGGGCGGGCCGCTACCCGACTGGCAAGCGGCTTTTGGCCAGTGCTGGAGCGAGCGCGAACTTCAGGTGAGCGGCTGAAACGGGCCGTCGGTCATACTTCTGGGATCTGCTCCAGAACTACCCCAGCCTCTCGAAGTCAATGGCACTGACCCCGCTCACGCCAGTCAGGTACGTCATGGACAACCCTTTCCAACTCATCGCCGCGGCTTTCGAGCATGACTTCCGGGTCAATTTCCGCATCGAGCGCCTCGACGGCAGCGTCAGCCTGACGCTGTCCGACGACAGCGGCGTAAAGGTCAAGCGGTTGATCAGCAAGCAGCAATTGCATGACCACACCCGCCTCGCGCGATTGATCGACAGCATCCGGCTGGGTATCGCCATCGACGAAGGTCATGGCGTCACGGCCTTGCTGGCCGGCGGCAGCGGCACCGTGAATCGTCTGACCGTCGCGAACTGAGCAGGAAACAACACTATGCACACCATGGAAGGCATCAGCGACGGCCTGCTACAGGGCCCGGGCCCGGTCACCTTGCTCGATGGCCTGGAGCCGGCGGATCCGCTGCATACCCCACGCGCCTCGGTGTACCAGCTCACCTGCGCCCGTCTCGACGAGCAACTGGCGCCGCTCAAGGTCTGGCCGACCCTACCGGATCGTACCGGGCGCTTTTCCTTTACCTTGCTGGACCGTTGCGGACGCATCCTCTACCGCTCGCCGACCTTGCGTCAGGCGCTGTATCGGGAAGAGGAACTGCTCAATGGTGTGATCGCCAGTGCGCGGCTGGCTGCCGTGCTAGCCGGACAGGGCTTTCCGTCCTGGGGTGTAGTGGACGTCGCCTGCCCCATGTATGAGCTGCCTGCCACCCAACTGCCCTGTGCGGGATGCCGGCTGCTGAAGTGCAAGAGCTGAAAGGGCGTTGCGGATAAAACGCTAACTGCTTGTTTGTCTTATTTAAATCTTCAACGTTCGAGACCAACGAATGCCAGGGCATTCGTACTGCAAGTCTCGCACTGAAGCTTGCTGAGCCGAGTCGTTACTCGGAATATCTCAGCATGTTGGCGCCCGTAGCCCGTAGCACCGCCATGGATTGCGGCGCCAGCGCGCCGGCCCGCAGCGATACGTCCTTGCGAACCTCGTCGATTACCGTCTTCAGCAGCTGGCTCTCGCCCAGTTGCCGGGCGCTGACCACCCGGTTCACCCGCGCGTCGTCGCACTGCTGATCCTGCACCGTCAGCACAATACTGCCATCAGGGCGAGGCGCCGTGACCGAGCATTTATAAGTACTGAAAGCGGCAGTCAGTCTATCTATGGCGTTTTCCATTCTTCCCCCTCTTATTTGTCTAGAAGTGCATAGACGATCAAATACGACGCAACTGACAGTGATAGAAACAGCAAAGTTCTAGCGCTCTACTTGAATAAGACCAGCAATGGCGCTAGTGCCCGATTTTGTGAGCCAGCTCTTCTAATTGGCTTTTGCTGCGGAACTTTCAGAGGGGCAAAGTCGATAAGGTATGACCATTCGTCCCCCTTGCCGGTCGTTTGGGCTCCTGCCTCCCAGCCCTGCGAAGGCGCCTGGAGAGCGCCATCGACGCCCCAATCAGTGGAACCTTTGCTTCCGGCGCTCACTCGAAAGGGCTGAAACGGATACCCATCGCCTATCAGGAGCGCGCCATGAACGACAAAACCCCACCCGTGATCAAAGACGAGCTTGCCGCTGACATCGATGAGCAGGCACATAAGCAGAACGCTGACCGGGTCCGTCGTCATCTGGGCGAAGCCGAGCAGGCACTGACCGACGAATTCCACACCCTGCTGGCAGATGCCGAGCAGCTGCTCAAGCACACCGCCAGCATGGCCGGTGAGCAGGCAGACGAACTGCGCGCCAAGTTGAGCTCCAGCCTGGAACGCTCCCGCGATGTGCTCAAGACCAAGCAGGACGATCTCTATCGTCAGGGCGTCGCGGCCAAGGAAACCACCGAGGAATACGTGGTCGACAATCCCTTCAAGGCCCTCGGCATCGCTGCTGGCGTCGGCCTCCTGATCGGCCTGCTGGCCTCGCGCCGCTAAGCCTGGGGGACTGCCATGGACATCTCCTCTCCTCCACGGGAGCTGCCTGACGAGGCGCCCAAGCCATCGGTCAAGCGCCTCGCCGGCGCAGTGGTAGGACTGCTGCAGAGTCACCTGGAACTGCTGGGCATCGAGGTTCAGGAAGAGAAGGTCCGTACCTTCCAGCTGTTTCTGTTTACCGGCCTGAGCCTGATCTTCGGCTTGCTGGTACTGGTCGGCGTCTCGGCAGCGGTCATCATCGCCTTCTGGGATACCTACCGCATGGCCGCAACGCTGGGCCTGTGCGCCTTCTATGCCGTGGCGCTGATGATCTGCATCCTGCGGGCCCTGAGCCTGGTCAAGGGTGCGGCGCCCTTCCATGCCACCCTGGAAGAACTCAACCGCAACCGGGAGCGCCTACTGCCATGAACCAGCCGCTTACCTCTGCCACCAGCCAGGCGAAGCGCAAGGAACTGGTCCGGTTGCGCATGGAGATGTATCGCCAGCAGCTGATCTACAACGCCCAGCCCCTACACAATCCCATCAGTCTCATCGGTGACCTGGTGCGACCGAACCGGGACAAGGTCGCCAGCTCGGCGAAGAAGCCGTTGATGCTGGGTGCCACGGTGTTCCTGTCGCTGTTCGGCAAACGCCTGGGCGCGGTGGGTCGGCTGGCGCGCATCGGCCTGGCGCTCTACCCGATCGTCAACCGGTTGCAGAATCGCCATCGCGAGCAGGCTGACCAGCCGCTGCCGCCGCCCCGCTAGCGGCGTTGTGAAGAATGGCTCCCACGGGAGCCATTCTCTTATCTGGCACCCTTATCGCATGGCTAAGTCGAACGCTCCGCCTATGATAAGGATAGCCCTGTGTTTTCTGGCCAGCCCACTGCCTTCTTCCAACCCTTCATCGACACCGCGACCGGGCGCATCGCCGGCGTCGAAGCCCTTGGCCGTCTGCGTCAGGCCGATGGCCGCCACGCCTCCGTCGGCCCCCTGTTCGCCGATCCAGATACCCCGACCGCGGAACTGCTGCAACTCGACCGCACCCTCAGGGACGATGCGCTGCGGCGCTTCGCCGGCGCACCGGATGACTGGTTTCTCAGCCTCAACCTCTCGCCGCGCTGGATCAGCCAGCTGGACGATGGCGTCGAGTTACCCAGTCTGGCGCAGCTGCAGCGCTCCGGTATCGACCCGACCCGGATCGTCTACGAGATCACCGAGGCGGCCGGGGATCTGCCGAGCCTGACCCAGGCCGTCGTCCGCTACCGCGAACTCGGCATCCGCATCGCCATCGACGATTTCGGTTCCGGCTATTCGCAACTGGATCGGGTGCTGGATCTGCAGCCGGATATCCTCAAGCTGGACATGCGGCTATTCCAGGCCGCCGCGCGGGGTGGCCCGCGCGGCGACGCGGTCAAGGCGCTGGCGCAGATGGCCGAAAAGACCGGTTGCTGGCTGATCGCCGAGGGCGTCGAGACCGAGACCGAACTCGACTTCGCCCTGGAGTGCGGCGCCCGCTACGTCCAGGGCTTCCTCTTCGCCGAGGCCACCGCCGAACTGGGCGCAAGCGACAGCCATCAGCAACGCTTCGCCGCCCTGCGCAGCCGCTTCGTCGATGGCAAGCTGGCCCAGCAGACGCGGTTGCTGGAGCTGCGCCAGCAATTGACCGAGTTCGTCACCCGGCTCAGGCCCTGGGCCGAGCACGGCGGCCCCCTGAGCGCGCTGCCCGATCCCCAGGCCTTTCCCGGGCTGCTGCGCATTTACCAGTGCGACCGCACCGGCACCCAGATCACCCCGAATCTGGAGTGGAACGGCATGTTCTGGCGCGAGAATCGCCGCTACCTCAATCACAACTGGTCCTGGCGACCCTACTTCTATGCCCTGCTGGCCGAAGGCTGGAACGAGCGCCGCCTGGCGCTCTCGACGGTCTATCGCGATGCCACCACCAACCAGTACTGCCTGACCGCCAGCCAGTTCCTGGAAAGCGGTCAGCGCCTGCTGCTGATCGACCTGGATGCCAGTCAATTGCCGGGCTTTGCCAAGTGAGCGGTGATGATCGTATGTTGCCGGGGTCAGAACGCAGAAGCGCCGCACGGCAACCGTCGGCGCTCCCCTTATCGGTGATAGCTCGAGGACGGCCTTGGACTGGCAGACACTTCTTATCCGCGAACGGCTGGGCAAACCCCTGCACAGCCCGGATGAACTGGGGCGCAGCCCCTTTCACAAGGACCACGACCGCATCATCTTTTCCGGCGCCTTCCGCCGGCTGGGGCGCAAGACCCAGGTTCACCCGGTCACCAGCAACGATCACATCCACACCCGCCTGACCCACAGCCTGGAAGTCAGCTGCGTCGGGCGCTCCCTGGGCATGCGCGTGGGCGAGAGCCTGAGAGGCGCCCTGCCCGACTGGTGCGACCCGAGCGATCTCGGCATGGTGGTGCAGTCGGCCTGCCTCGCCCATGACATCGGCAATCCGCCCTTCGGCCACTCCGGCGAAGACGCCATCCGCTACTGGTTCACCCAGGCCGCCGGCCGTGGCTGGCTGGACGACATGAGCGAGTCGGAGCGCCAAGACTTCCTGCACTTCGAGGGCAACGCCCAGGGTTTCCGGGTGCTGACCCAGCTCGAATACCACCAGTTCGACGGCGGCACCCGCCTGACCTACGCTACCCTCGGCACCTATCTCAAGTATCCCTGGACCTCGCGCTATGCCGCAGCGCCTGGGTACAAGAAGCACAAGTTCGGCTGCTACCAGAGCGAGCTGCCGCTGCTGGAACAGATCGCTGAGAAACTCGAACTGCCGCTGCTGGGCCCGGAGCGCTGGGCACGGCATCCGCTGGTCTACCTGATGGAGGCCGCGGACGACATCTGCTACGGGCTGATCGATCTGGAAGACGGCCTGGAGATGGAGCTGCTGGACTATGCCGAGGTCGAGGCGCTGCTGCTGGGCCTGGTCGGTGACGACCTGCCGGAAACCTATCGGCAACTCGGCCCCAAGGATTCGCGGCGGCGCAAGCTGGCCATCCTGCGCGGCAAGGCCATCGAACACCTGACCAACGCCACCGCCCGCGCCTTCGTCGAGCAGCAGGACGCCCTGCTCGCCGGCACCCTGGGCGACGATCTGGTCGAACACATGGCCGGCCCGGCCAAGCTCTGCGTGCAGCGCGCCAAGGCGCTGGCCCGGGAAAAGATCTTCCACGACAAGCGCAAGACGCTGCACGAGATCGGCGCCTACACCACCCTGGAAATCCTGCTCAACGCCTTCTGTGGCGCCGCCCTGGAGCAGCATCGCGGGCGCGAGCCGTCGTTCAAGAGCCGCCGCATCCTCGACCTGCTGGGCAACAGCGCGCCCGATCCTTCCTGGACCCTGCACCAGGCCTTCATGCGGGTGATCGATTTCATCGCCGGCATGACCGACAGCTACGCCACCGCCATGGCGGCCGAGATGACCGGGCGTTCGAACCCGGTCTAAGGAGCGCCACGATGGCCACCGCACCCCGCACGCGCAAGGGCCCTGGCAGTCGCTGGCTGGCCGCCCAGGGCTGGAAGGCCTTCCCCTTCCAGCGCGAGGTGGCCAAGGCCATCGCCGCCGGGGAGTCCGGCCTGCTGCACGCCACCACCGGCTCGGGCAAGACCTACGCGGTCTGGCTGGCCGCCCTGGATGCCTTCGTCGCACCCAGGCCGATCACCGCCAAGGGCCTGCCCAGCAAGCGCAAACAGGCGCCACCGCCGCTCACCGTGCTCTGGCTGACGCCCATGCGCGCCCTGGCGGCGGACACCCTGCGCGCCCTGGAGCGGCCGGTGCTCGACGAAGAACTGGAGTGGACCCTGGGCCTGCGCACCGGCGATACCGGCAGCAGCGAGCGCGCCCGGCAGAATCGCCGCCTGCCGACGGCCCTGGTGACCACGCCGGAGAGCCTGTCGCTGTTACTGTCCCGGGAGGACGCCCGGGAAGCCCTGGGCCAGGTTCGCCTGGTGGTCATCGATGAATGGCACGAATTGCTCGGCAACAAGCGCGGCACCCAGACGCAACTCGCCCTGGCCCGCCTGCGGCGCTGGAATCCCGGGCTGCAGACCTGGGGCCTGTCGGCCACCCTCGGCAATCAGGCCCATGCGCTGGACGTACTGCTGGCCGGTGCCCCAGGCCAGCTCGTCCAGGGTCGTCAGGACAAGCGCCTGCAGGTGGACACCCTGCTGCCCGAAGGCGGCGTCGAACGCTTCGCCTGGGCCGGGCACCTGGGCATGCGGCTGCTGCAGCAGGTGATCCGCGAACTGGAAGACAGCCCCACCACCCTGGTCTTCACCAACACCCGCGCCCAGACCGAACTCTGGTACCAGGCCCTATTGCAGGCGCGCCCCGACTGGGCCGGCCTGATCGCCCTGCACCATGGCTCCATCGAGAAGCAGGCGCGCGAGTGGGTGGAGGCCGGTCTCAAGAATGGCCAGCTCAAGGCGGTGATCTGCACCTCCAGCCTCGACCTCGGGGTGGATTTCCTGCCGGTGGAGCGGGTGCTGCAGATCGGCTCGCCCAAGAGCATCGCCCGCCTGCTGCAACGCGCCGGCCGCAGTGGTCACGCCCCAGGCCGGGCCTCGCGGGCGACCCTGGTGCCCACCTACAGCCTCGACCTGCTGGATGCGGCGGCCACTCGCCGCGCGATCACCGCGGGCGAGATCGAGGCGCGCACCGCCCCGGTCAAGCCCCTGGACGTCCTGGTGCAGCATCTGGTGACCGTCGCCCTGGGCGGCGGCTTCGAACCGGACGACCTGCTACCGGAGATCCGCAGCGCCTGGGCCTATCGCCACCTTAGCGAAGGCGAATGGATCTGGGCGCTGGCCTTCGTTCGCAACGGTGGCGCCTCGCTGTCGGCCTATCCGGACTATCGCCGTGCCGAGCCCGATGCCGAGGGCATCTGGCGGGTGCCCGACAAGCAACTGGCCAAGCGACATCGGCTGGGCATCGGCACCATCGTCAGCGAGACCAGCCTCAATGTGCAGTTCTGGTCCAAGGGCGGCGGTGGCAATCGCCTGGGCAATATCGAGGAAGGCTTCATCGCCCGGCTGCGACCCGGCGACCACTTTCTCTTCGCCGGTCGTACCCTGGAACTGGTACGGGTGGAGAACATGACGGTGTACGTGCGCCGTGCCAGCGGGCGCAAGGCCGCCATCCCGCGCTGGAGCGGCAGTCGCATGCCCCTCTCGGACACCCTCGCCCAGCACGTGCTGGCGCTGCTCGAAGATGCCGAGGCCCAGCGTTACGAAAGCCCGGAAATGCGCCTGCTGCAACCGTTGCTGGATGTACAGCGGCAGTGGTCGGCACTGCCCAGCGCCCATTACCTGCTCGCGGAAACCCTGGAATCCCGCGAAGGCTCGCACCTGTTCCTCTATCCCTTCGCCGGCCGCCATGCCCATCTGGGGCTGGCCAGCCTGCTGGCCTGGCGCCTGGCGCAGAGGCGACCCTGCACCTTTTCCATCGCCGTCAACGACTACGGCCTGGAACTGGTCTCGCCGGTCAGCCTGGACTGGCAGGAACTGCTTGATGCCAGCCTCTTCACCACCGACAACCTGGTCAACGATACCCTCGCCAGTCTCAACGCCGCCGAACTCGCCCAGCGTCGGTTTCGCGAGATCGCCCGCATCTCGGGGCTGATCTTTTCCGGCTATCCGGGGGCGCACAAGAGCAACCGCCAGCTGCAGGCCAGTAGTAGCCTCTTCTATCAGGTCTTTCGCCAATACGACCCGGACAACCTGCTGCTCGGCCAGGCCCAGGCCGAAGTCCTGCGCCAGGAACTCGATGCCGATCGCCTGCAGCAGACCCTGACGCGGACCGGTGCCCTGCCCCTGCGCCTGGTGAACCTGGACCACCCATCGCCCTTCGCGCTGCCACTCATGGTCGAGCGGTTGCGCGAGAGTCTGAGTTCGGAAAAGCTGGCCGACCGCATCACCCGCCTGGTCGGCGATCTGGAACGCGAAGCCGGGCCGGACGAGCGAGCACGCGCCTTCGACCCCGAATCCCTGGTCCAACCCAGCCATGACAGCGATCTGACGCCCCGCCGTGGCGCTACTGCGCGGCGTCCTCGCGTACAGAAATCCGGTCGTCCTCGATAACGATCCGGCCCTGGCGGTAAAGATGGCCGATGGCCTTCTTGAAGTTGCCCTTGCTGACACCGAACAGCTGGTGGATCAGGGCTGGCGGACTGCTGTCGCTGAGCTCCAGCACCCCGCCGCGCGCCTTGGCCAGGGCGATGATCTGCTCGGCGAGATCGACGCCCGCCGCGGCTCCCTGGGCCTGCAGGGTCAGGCTGATCTTGCCGTCCGCTCGGATCTCGCGAATGAAGCCGCGCTCGCGTTGCCCCAGGCGCAGCGGCTTGAAGGCCTCGTTGCGATGCACCAGGCCCCAGTGCTTGTTGTCGACGATCACCTTGTAGCCAAGGTCGGTCTGCTCGACGACCAGCAGCGGCACCGGCTGGCCGACCTTGTAGCGCGGCGGATCGCGATCCAGGTAGCGATCCAGGCGTGCGGTGGCGACGATCCGCCGGGTGCGGGCGTCCAGGTGCACGTGTACCACGCAATGGTCGCCCACCTGCAGCGGACGCTTCTCTTCCGAGTGCGGCAGCAGCAGATCCTTGGGCAGGCCCCAGTCGAGGAAGATCCCTACCCGGCCGACCTCCACCACACGCAGGCTGGCGAAGCCGCCGACCTGCACCTTCGGCTTCTCGGTGGTGGCGATCAGGCGGTCTTCGCTGTCCAGATAGAGGAAGACGTTGAGCCAGTCGCCTTCGGCGCAGGGTTCGTCCCGCGGCGCATAGCGACGCGGCAGCAGCACCTCGCCGTCGTTGCCGGCATCCAGGAACAGACCGATGGGGGTGTTGCGCAAAATCTGCAAGCTGTTGAAGCGACCCAGCAAGGCCATGAACGGAGACTCCTGTAGAAAGCGGTCCATTTTACCGCGATCATCAAGGCCGCTGCTTGATCGCTGGCCTGCATCGTCGAAAAGGTCGCTCGGCGTCACGTGCGGCGTGAGATGGAGGCACGGCAGGGCTCGTGCGACGAACCTCGACCTGAGCCGACTCGAGCCCTGCATGGCTCGGTGCCATGAGTTGCCGAAGACGCATCCGTAGGGCCGGAGCACCATGTCATTAGCGGCTGCCTGCGGCCTGGAACCGCTGGCTGAAGGGCAGCCGCCCGCGCGCGCGAGGCACGCACCCACTGCTTCGGATCGAATCCAGTGACCGCCTGACTCAGGCGGTCAGGCAGTCAGCTGCGAGTGGAATCTCTATGAAGAGGCCAACCGTATCAGCCTCGACGCGCATCGCCGCCACGACCGTATTCAACAGGAACGGATTGGTAGCCTGCTCGTTGGTCACTATGCGCTGGGTCAGCTTGATCGCCTGGTGGGCGTGGTAAACCGCTATCAGTATCTCATCGAGGTTCAGGCGACGAAGCTCGACGCGGTATCCGGCGAGACCATGGCCCAGTGCGCGTCCTGCGCTTTCCAGTCCGTTCTTCACAGTAGATCCTTGGACCCTTGCGGTCCGGGGTAATGATTCGAGCGAAATAATAGCACCTAGCCACCATTCAAATTGAGCAGGTCATCACCGTTTCGACACCACTGGCCTATGAGATCCGCCACGCCAGGCCAAGCCCTCGCCCGCAACGGCTTGGCATCGCCCAGGCCGGCCAGGTGCTGCCCTCCCGGCCACGGAATAGCCCTGCTGGGACGCCAACGGGTGACGTGTCGACGCTCAGGACCAGGGTACCGATCGGCAACGAGGTTCAAAGGAGCATGCAGGGGGTGCACAGGCTCCTGAAAAACCTGCAGAACCATGAGGTGCGCACGACCGCTTGCCGAACTCGACGTACTGCCCGGCGTCTCGCTCCCCGGCACCCTCGTTCGGGAAACGATTCAGCACGAATCGCTGCCAGCAGTCGACGGGGCGAGGCCCAGGACAGCGCTCGGCGTTCCCTCCTCCAACAGCCGTTTACCTGCTCCAGCTACCGCTTCGACCATGGTCGCTAAAGTCAACATCGAGCAGCTCAAAGGTCTTGTTTTGCGCAAGCCAGTCTGAGACCATCCATCGCTGTCAGGTGAGGCTGTCTCTACAAAGCGGCTCACCTGTCGAGAACCTGGAGTACATCAGGGCCAGCTTTCGCGGCATGGGTTTCTCCTCGTTTCAAAACTGTCGTCCTTCGGACAACAACGTCATCTTATTCAAGGAGAAATCCATGTCTACTCGCCAAACTGGCACCGTCAAGTGGTTCAACGACGAGAAAGGCTTCGGCTTCATCACCCCCCAGAGCGGCCCGGACGTGTTCGTTCACTACCGTTCCATTCAGGGTAACGGCTTCAAGAGCCTGCAAGAAGGCCAGGCTGTTTCCTTCCTGGTCGTGCAAGGCCAGAAAGGCCTGCAGGCCGATGAGGTGCAGGTGATCTAATCACCCGCCTTCTCGAAAAAGCCCAACCCCCGGTTGGGCTTTTTTTTGCGCGGACGTCGGCCCCTGCCAGCGTTCGCTATCGCCACTTAGGGATGAGGTGCGTTTCATGAAGACTCTCGCTGCCCTGCTCTGCCTGCTTCTGCTCGCCGGTTGCGCCGCCTTTCCCGGTGACGAACTCTCTTCCCAGCCATTCCGCGCGCCCCTGAGCGCGCCACCACAGCGCCCCAATGTGCTGGTGGAATTCAATTTCTATCGTGGCACCGTCGAGGACGCCAAGGACGCGACGTCGATCGCCGTCGCCCGCGAAGGCCTGAAGCCCCGGCTGCGCGAGATCCTGGCAGGCTCCAGGCTGTTCGACCGCATCACCCTGGTGCCGGAACCCGGCAGACCCGATGACGCCCTGCTGCGCCTCAAGCTCCACAACAGCACCTCCTACGTCGCAGCCATCGCCAGTGGCCTGATCACCGGCGCCACCTTCTTTCTCGTCCCGGGTACCGCCAAGGACGACTATGTGCTGACCGCCGAATGGATCGCGCCGGGAAGCGGACCGTCCACCCGCGTGCGCAACGCCAGCTCGGTGCGCACCTGGATGGGGGTGTGGTTCCTGCCCCTGGCCCCCAGCCATCAGGCCGGGACCGCCATCGAGGAAACCTTCGCCCGCCAGGTCAACGATGCCCTGCGCCAGTTGCAGAGCGCCGGCGTGTTCGCTGACCACTCCTCGCCCCAGGGGAACGGCGAAACGCCTGCACCGGTCACACCTTGACCGGCAATCACGTAGACGAGGATCCCATGGCCGAAGAAAAGCGCAAAGCCGACGAACGCGAACTGCCCAAGGACGAAAAGCCCCTGCGCACCGAGCACGCCAAGACCGACGACGGGCGCGATCCGCCTTCGCCAAACAGTCCGGACCGTACCAAGGACGCCACCGGCTACAACTGATCCCGCCCTTTCCAGCAACGACCGCCTCGGCGGTCGTTTCTTTATCCGCGCCCTGCCCCTTGGGGGTTGGCTCGTCCCTCCCTCCTTACTGCATAATGCCCACACTCCGACGTCTATCGGCCCCTTTTCTCTTCAACTAGGCCGATACCCTGCCAAGGTGTGTGTCCCGATGCGAAAGACCTTCCGATCTCTGGGCCTGCTGCTGAGCTGCTGCGCCCTGGGCTTTTCCCTGCCCGTCAGTGCCGATACCTCCTACCTGCCGCCGCGAATCGAAAAGGCGATGCAGACCAACAAGATTCCCGGCAGCGACCTGTCGCTGGTGATGCTGCCCCTCGATGGCCCGGGCGAGAACGACTACTACAATGCCGACGTCTCGGTGAATCCGGCTTCGACCATGAAGCTGATCACCACCTTTGCCGCCCTGGAACTGCTGGGTCCCACCTATCAGTGGAAGACCGAGTTCTATACCGACGGCACGCTCAAGGACGGCATCCTCAACGGCAACCTCTACCTCAAGGGTGGCGGCGATCCCAAGCTGAACATGGAGCGGCTGTGGCTGCTCATGCGTGATCTGCGCGCCAATGGCGTGCTGGAAGTCACCGGTGACCTGGTGCTGGATCGCGGTCGCTTCGTGAAGCCCAATCTGCCGGCCTTCAACGACGATGGCGAAGACGAGAACAAGACCTTCCTGGTCGGTCCGGACTCGCTGCTGGTCAATCTCAAGTCGGTGCGCATGGTGGTCCGCTCGGCCGATGGCCGGGTCAGCGTCTCCATGGATCCGCCGCTGACCAACGTCAACATCGACAACCAGATGCGCGCCACCGGCAAGAGCGGTTGCCCGGCCTGGCCCGAAGTGCGCTTCAATCCGGTGCCCCAGGCCGATGGCAGTACCAGCCTCATCGTCAGCGGCCAGTTGCCGGACGGTTGCAACGCCCAGAGCTATCTGTCGCTGCTCGATCACCCGGCCTATACCGCCGGCGCGGTGCGGGCCATCTGGCAGGAACTGGGCGGCAGCATCAAGGGCCGTACCCGCGAGGGCAGCGTGCCGCGCAATGCCGAGCTGCTCGCCCGGGCCTTCTCGCCCGATGTGGTGGAGATCATTCGCGACATCAACAAGTACAGCAACAACACCATGGCCCAGCAGCTGTTCCTCTCCATAGGGGCGCAATTCCGCACCTCGGCGGATGCCGACGACAGCAAGTCGGCGCTGCGGGTCATCCGCTCGTGGCTGGCGCGCAAGGGCATCAATGCCAGTCACCTGATCATGGAGAACGGCTCCGGTCTGTCCCGGACCGAGCGAGTCAGTGCCCGAGAGATGGCGGAGATCCTGCGCGCCGCCTGGCAGAGTCCCTATGGCCCGGAGTTCATCTCTTCGCTACCGCTGGCCGGCCTGGACGGCACCCTGCGCAAGCGCATGAAGAATTCGCCGCTGACCGGCCAGGCCCACATGAAGACCGGCACCCTGAACAACGTACGGGCCCTGGCGGGCTTCGTCCGGGACGCCAACGCGCGCAACTGGGTGGTGGTCGCCATCCTCAACAGCAGCCGCCCCTGGGGGGCTTCGTCGATCCTGGACGAGGTGGTGCTGGACCTCTATCAGCGCAGCCGCCAGGACGGTGCGGTCGCCAACTGACGCGCAAAACAAAACCGGCGTCTGCTCGCGCAGACGCCGGTTTTGTTTACCACACTCGGCAAGGCAGGCCGGAGAGCCGACGTTACCGCGCTGCACCGCATTGGGCAAGAACTTTGTCCTACGCACCCTTGTGGGGCATTTTCAGGCCTTGGCCAGGCTAGATCATGCCGAGCAAGAGCAGTACCAGCAGGACGACCAGGATGGCGCCCACGATACCGGACGGGCCATAGCCCCAGCTGCGCGAATGCGGGAATACCGGAAGTCCGCCGATGAGCAGGACCAGCAGCACCAGAACCAGGATGGTCGAGAGAGTCATCTGCCATTCTCCATGAAGGCCAGGGGTCGACCGTCGCCGTAACAGCTTGATACGAAGCAACGGGCCTATTCCATGGACCCGCGCCAGCGACGGAAAATCCCCACGTCGTCAGGTAACCCTGCCTTCCACCCCGAGTCGGCGTTTTCACGCCCAAAAGAAAGCCCGGATCAGGGATCCGGGCTTGGTCTTGTCGCAGGTATCTGTCAGTGCGAGACGGCGCCGCTGGCACCCAGACCAGTCTGGGACCTCACGAACTGCGGGTAGAAGCGCGCACGCTCTTCTTCGGCAGCCGCCGACTTGTCGGTGATGGAGAAGAACCAGATACCGATGAAGGCCACCGCGATAGAGAACAGTGCCGGGTATTCATAGGGGTAGATCGGCTTGGCATGACCGAGGATGGTCACCCAGATGGTCGGGCCGAGTACCATCAGGGCCACTGCGGTGATCAGGCCGAGCCAGCCACCGATCATGGCGCCGCGAGTGGTCAGCCGCTTCCAGTACATCGAAAGCAGCAGGATGGGGAAGTTGCAGCTGGCGGCGATGGAGAACGCCAGGCCCACCATGAAGGCGATGTTCTGCTTCTCGAAGAGGATGCCGAGGGCGATGGCGACGACGCCCAGCGCCACGGTGGTCATCTTGGAGACGCGGATCTCGTCCTTCTCGTTGGCCTTGCCCTTCTTGATCACGCTGGCGTAGAGGTCATGGGAGACCGCCGAAGCACCGGCCAGGGTCAGACCGGCGACCACCGCCAGGATGGTGGCGAAGGCCACCGCCGAGATGAAGCCCAGGAAGATGCTGCCACCCACGGCGTTGGCCAGGTGCACCGCGGCCATGTTGTTGCCACCCAGCAGGGCGCCGGCGGCGTCCTTGAAGGCCGGGTTGGTGCTGACCAGCAGGATGGCGCCAAAGCCGATGATGAAGGTCAGGATGTAGAAGTAGCCGATGAAGCCGGTGGCGTAGAACACGCTCTTGCGGGCTTCCTTGGCGTCGCTGACGGTGAAGAAGCGCATCAGGATGTGCGGCAGGCCGGCGGTGCCGAACATCAGCGCCAGACCCAGGGAAAAGGCCGAGATCGGATCCTTCACCAAGCCGCCGGGACTCATGATGGCCTCGCCCTTCGGGTGCACGGCGATGGCTTCGGCGAACAGGCGGTTGAAGTCGAAGCCGACGTGCTTCATCACCATGAAGGCCATGAAGCTGGCACCGGACAGCAGCAGCACCGCCTTGATGATCTGTACCCAGGTGGTGGCCAGCATGCCGCCGAAGAGCACGTAGAGCACCATCAGGATACCCACCAGCACCACGGCGATGCTGTAGTCCAGGCCGAACAGCAACTGGATCAGCTTGCCGGCACCAACCATCTGGGCGATCAGGTAGAGGGCGACCACCACCAGCGACCCGCAGGCGGACAGGGTACGGATGTCCTTTTGCTTGAGGCGATAGGAGGCCACGTCGGCGAAGGTGTACTTGCCCAGGTTGCGCAGGCGCTCGGCGATCAGGAACAGGATGATCGGCCAGCCCACCAGGAAGCCGATGGAGTAGATCAGGCCATCGTAGCCGGAGGTGAACACCAGGGCGGAGATGCCCAGGAAGGAGGCGGCCGACATGTAGTCACCGGCGATCGCCAGGCCGTTCTGGAAACCGGTGATGCGCCCACCGGCGGCGTAGTAGTCCGCGGCGGAGCGATTGCGTTTGGAGGCCCAGTAGGTGATGCCCAGGGTGGCCCCGACGAAGGCCACGAACATCAGGATGGCGGAGACGTTCAGGGGTTGGCGCTGGACCGCGCCGCTGATGGCATCGGCGGCCCAGAGCGAAGGCGACAGGGCCAGCAGCGCGGCGGCCAGGGAAAGACGTCTCATGGCTGCACCTCCCGGAGGATTTCCGCGTTGAGCCGATCGAATTCGCCATTGGCCCGGCGTACATAGATACCGGTCAGGACGAAGGCCGAAAGGATCAGGCCGACGCCCAGGGGAATGCCCCAGGTCATGGCGGTCTCCGCATGGATACGGGTGCCGAGGACCTTGGGGGCGAAGGCGATCAGGAGGATGAAGGCGGAATAGAGTCCGAGCATGATGGCCGAAAGCGTCCAGGCGAATCGCCCGCGTTTCGCCACCAGTTCCTGGAAACGCGGACTGGCTTCAATCCGCCGGTAGGTGCTGTCATTCATTATTGTTGTTCCTTACAGCATGACGGGAGCGTCGAGCTCTACTCTAGGCCCGCCCGGTAAGGCTTCCAGACGACTTTAGTCGTACCCCTCCAGACCTCAGTAATCCCAGAGCCGACGCCAGCCCTGCAGCGGGTGATGGCCCTCGCCATCGAGCACCGAAACGCTCGCCGTCATCCCGGCGCTGAGGTGGATATCCGCCGGTACGTCGAGCAGTTCTATGCGCACCGGAATGCGCTGTGCCAGGCGTACCCAGTTGAAGGTCGGCTCGACAGTGGCCAGCAACTGGGCATCATTGGCCGCATTGCGATCGGTGATGCCGCTGCTGATGCTCGCCACCCGTCCCTGCAGCGGCGCTGCCTGGTTCATCAGGCGCACCCGTACCGCGGCGCCGGGATGGATATGGGGGATCTTGGTTTCCTCGAAATAGGCCATGACGTAGAAGGAACGGGTATCCACCAGCGCCATCACCGCCTGGCCGGTCTGCACAAAGTTGCCCTCGGCGAATCTGAGGTTGGTGATCCGCCCCTCCCGCGGCGCCAGCACCCGGCTGCGATCCAGGTTGATCTGGGCCAGGTTCACGTCGCTCAGGGCTTCCTGGTACTGGCTGCGGGCGACCGCCACGTTGACCTGGGCGGTCTCGCGATCCTCGGCGCTGATGGCACTGGAACCCAGCCGCTGGCGCCGCGCCGACTCGCTTTCGCGCAGGCGCAACTGCTGCTGGCGCGTCTCGGCCACCGCCTTGGCGTGGTCGAGATTGGCCTGATAGCGCTGCTGGTCGATCTGCAGGAGCAGGTCGCCGCGCTTCACCAGTTGGTTGTCCACCACCGCCAGGCGCGTCACCCAGCCCGACACGTCGGGCGCCACCACCACCACATCCGCCCGTACCCGCGCATCGCGGGTCCAGGGGGTGTAGAGATAGAAATGCCACAGCCAGGTACCGGCCAGGATGGCGAGCAGTACCACGCTCAGGGTAATCGCCACACGCAGGGTCTTGTGCATCGCCTTGGGGATCCTCTTGTCAGGGGGCTCAGGTGGCCAGGACAGCGACAAGGCCGGCCAGCCAGAGTACGAACAGCGCACAGCCGAACAGGGCGCTGTGCCACAGGTGGCGGCCGAGGCCGCTGCGCTGCAGCAGCCACAGCGACAGCGCCGTCAGCAGCAGCGCCAGCACGCCATAGACGAACAGCGGCCCCAGATAGACCCCGCCGATGGCCCATTCATGCAGATTCATCCGCGCCCTCCTCCACTACTGCCTCTAGACAACAGCTGCGCCAGGTCTGCTGGAGCTGGCCGATGGCGCCGCGCGCCAGGCGATGCGGCTCATCGTCGGGGGCCTGGCCCAGCGCCAGGCGCAGGCGCTCCGCCGCCGTATCCAGCGCGCCCGGCTGCAGGTCACCGAAGCCCACCGCCAGTTGCTCGGCGAAGCGCCCGAGAAAGGCATCCCGCGCCCGTGCCACTTCGCCCTGCGCACCTGCCAGGCACGCACGCAGGTGCAGCAGCTCGTTGCCCAGGTCAAGCGCCAGCAGGCCCTGCTCCCAGCGGCCGCGTTCGCTGGCCGACAACTGCTCGATATGCCGCGCCAGCAGCAGCAGGCGATCCGCCATCCGCCCGCCGAACCAGGTCTCGGCATTGGCCAAGGGGACCGTGGTCAGCCGCTGCAGGTCGTAGGTGGTGGCCTCGAGGATCCGGCGACTGGTGCGCCGTGGCGTGCGCAGGCTGATCAGGCGGAACATGAGCACGGCCGAACCGACGCCGATCAGCAGACTCTGCAGCTGGTTGAGCAAGGCGCCCATCTCCACCTGGCCGTGGTTGCTGGGCGAGACCAGCACCAGCAGATGGATGGCGAAGGCCGTCGCTGTCCCCACCACGCTCGGAGGCCCGGCCATCACCAGGGCGGCAAAGAACAGCGGCACCCCCAGCACCAGGCACAGCAGCGGATAGCCGCTGATCTGCGGCAGCAGCACCTGGCTGATCAGGATGGCGACCGGCGCCGCATAGAGAATGCCCCGCAGGAAACCGAGGCCGATGGCGGCGGCGTTGTCGCGATTGGCGAACAGGCTGCAGATGACGCCGGCCATCAGCATGGCGCCTGGGGCAGACGGCCAGGCACTGGCCAGCCAGAACACCCCCACGGCCAGCAGCGCACAGGCGCTGCGCAGGCCATAGAGCAGCGCGGTCTGGACATCGCGATGGCGGGCCAGCGCCGAGGGCGCCACGGCGCTGAGCCGGGCCGTATGGACGCTGTCCAGGGCGCGACCGGCGAGCAGGATCTTGTCCAGCAGGATGGCGAAACGGGCCAGCAGGTAGCGCTGGTCGTTGTCGAGCTGCGGCGAGGTGCCGGCAGCCTCTCGCAGACGCTGCAGGAGGGCTTCCAGGGCCGGGGTCTGGGGGTCGGCCAGGGTCACCAGCAGTTCGTCGCGCCAGGGCTGTAGGACGGCCCTCCGCGGCTCGTCGAGGCCACGCCACTGGCGCATGGCACCGCGAGCGGTGCGCAACAGGCTGAGCAGGTCCCGCGACAGCAACCGCAACGCCCTGGCCCGCTGCCGGCCGCGCTGGCCTTCGAACCAGGCGTGATCGCGCTGGGCATCCACCGCCACCACCTGACCGAGCATGGCCAGCAGCCCCTGGGTGGCATCCTGGGCCTCGGCCAGTTCCGCCCGGGCGGCAGCCACGCCCTGCTCCCAGGTGCGGCGTGCCTGGACGGCCAGATTCTGCTCCACTCGTTGCGGCCAGAACAGCGCACTCACCGCCGAGGCCACGACGATACCCAGGCAGATCTCGGTACAGCGGGCCACCGCCTGGTCGAACACCGTCAGCGGGTGGGCGATGGCGGGCAGGCCGATGATGGCGACCGTATAGCCGGCCAGCACGAAGCCATAGGCGACGTGATTGCGCAGCAGGGTCGAGGCCGCCGTGCACAGCGCCATCCAGCCGGCCAGCGCGAGAAGGAACAGCCAGGGCGTCTGGGCGAAGAAGCCCATCAGCACCACCGCCATGCAGGTGCCGACGAGGGTACCGAGCAGGCGGAACAATCCCTTGGCCAGCACCATGCCGGACAGCGGCTGGGAGACGATCATCACCGTCATGCAGGCCCAGACCGGTTGTTCGAGACTGAAGCGAAAGGCCAGCCAGAGCGCCAGTCCGGCGGCGAACAGGGTCTTGCCGGCAAAGAGGAGCGCCGTCGGCGTGGGAGCGAGAAAGACCGTCCAGGGTAGACGCACGTCGGCTCTTGGATTGCGGGAGATCCAGCATAGGCCGCGCGGCCCTGGCGAAGTTCCAGCGGTTATCCCGGACGAAAAAAAGGCGACCCGGGGTCGCCTGAAGTGCCTTGCGTGCTCGAGCGACGACGCTCCGTCGTCACCACTGCCTGCAGACTAGACGAGTTGCAGCCGCCGCTCTTGATCGAGATCAAGGTTTGCCGGGTTTTGTCCGGTCATGCCGAGCAAGCGGTCGATCAGGGCGCAATCGGATTCGCGCCGCACCTGGGCGAACAGGGCCGCCGCCTCGGGATAGCTGCGCGTCAGCATGCCGAGCCACTGCTTGAGGCGGCCCGGGGCATAGCGCGGCGCCAGCTTGCGTTGCGCCATGCTCCAGAAGCGCTGCACCCGCGGCAGGATCTCGGCCCAGCTCTGCGGGACGGTCTCTTCTCCGCGTACGGCAGCGGCGATCTGCAGCGCCAGGTCCGGCCGCGAAACCAGACCACGCCCCAGCATGACCGAGGCCTGACCGCTGACGCTGCGACAGCGCCAGTAGTCGTCCAGGGTCCAGATCTCGCCATTGGCCAGCACTGGCACGGACACCCGGTCAGCCACCCGCGCCACCCACTCCCAGTGCGCCGGCGGACGATAGCCCTCGACCTTGGTCCGCGCATGGACCACCAGCTGCGCCGCGCCTCCCTCCGCCAGCGCCTCGGCGCAGGCCAGGGCGCTGTTCGGGCTGTCGTAGCCCAGGCGCATCTTGGCGGTGACCGGAATGTGCGCCGGAACGGCCTGGCGCACGCTCTCGACGATCCGGTTGAGCAGCTCCGGCTCCTTGAGCAGCACCGCCCCGCCGCGGGACTTGTTGACGGTCTTGGCGGGGCAGCCGAAGTTCAGATCGATCACCGGCGCGCCCAGGGTGCAGGCGAAGGCCGCGTTATCGGCCAGGCAGGCCGGATCCGAGCCCAGCAGCTGCACCCGCATGGGCGTACCGGATGGCGTGCGCGCGCCCTCCTCCAGTTCCGGTGCCAGCTTGGCGAAGGCCGCCGCCGGCAGCAGGCGATCGCAGACGCGGATGAATTCGCTCACGCACCAGTCGAGTCCACCCACCTCGGTCAGCAGTTCGCGCAGGATGCCGTCGACGAGGCCCTCCATGGGCGCCAGGGCGATCTCCATGGTCAGAGGTCCTCGCCGGGGAGCGCCTGGCCGTAACCGGCCAGGAATTCGGGTGGCATGCGCCTGGGCTTGCCGGAGGACAGCTCGATGCAGACGAAGGTCGTCCGGGCGCGCAGCAGGGTCACACCATCGGCGGGGCGCTGCAGCTGGAATTGCCGGGTCATGCGCAGACGGCGGTCCCAATCCACCAGCCAGGTGCCCAGCACCAGCTCATCGTCTCGATAGCCGCTGCTGAGATAGTCGATCTCGTGGCGCACCACGGCCATGGCGCGATCCAGGCGCTGGAAGGTGGCCAGATCCAGGCCCAGGGCCGCCGAGTGCTGCCAGGCGCACTGTTCGAGCCAGCTGACGTAGACGGCGTTGTTGGCATGGCCCAGGCCGTCGATGTGCTCGGCGCCGATGCGCAGCGGCAGGAGATGGGGAGTCGGTCTGTCCCACTGCATGAAAAGACCCTCTCGCGGGCAAGGTCGAAAGACGGGAAGCCGGACCGGATACGAAACTGGTCAGGTCATCGGTCGCGGATACTGGCACGAATCCACGGACAATAAAAAAGGGCCTGCATCGCTGCAGGCCCTTCTTCATGTTTGGCGCACTCGGGAGGATTCGAACCTCCGACCGCTCGGTTCGTAGCCGAGTACTCTATCCAGCTGAGCTACGAGTGCGTTTCGGTGCGTTTAGCCAGAACACCGCTGGTACTGCTGAAGCCAGAGGCTTCGTCGATTTGGCGCACTCGGGAGGATTCGAACCTCCGACCGCTCGGTTCGTAGCCGAGTACTCTATCCAGCTGAGCTACGAGTGCGTTGAATCTGCGTATTCTAGCTTCCGTTTCTGACGTGTCAAGCAAATTTGCTTGTTTATCAGGTACTTACCAATTGGTCAGTACAGCGGAGCCAGTTTGAAGCAAATGGCGGTGAGGGAGGGATTCGAACCCTCGACACCCTTTTGAGGTGTACTCCCTTAGCAGGGGAGCGCCTTCGGCCACTCGGCCACCTCACCGCAACGGGGCGAAACTATATCGAAGGTTTGCCCGTTTGCAAAGAGAAAAATTCAAAAAAAATCAGTGGTTTGGTTCTTGGTCCTTTTCCTTCTGGATGCGCTGGTAGATTTCCTCGCGATGAACCGCGACTTCCTTGGGCGCATTGACGCCGATGCGGACCTGGTTGCCCTTGACTCCCAGTACCGTCACGGTGACTTCATCACCCACCATCAGGGTCTCACCAACCCGACGAGTCAAAATAAGCATTCCATTCTCCTTAAGCTTTAACTCAGTCTGCACGTATGAACCGAAACGATCCCTGAATGGACCCTCTAGACAACCTCTACCCGAACGTGGACTTCTACTCCGGCATCATCCTCAAGGCGATCGGCATCCCGACCAGCATGTTCACCGTGATCTTCGCCAT
>NZ_JAQZAD010000031.1:0-129717 GCF_028640935.1 Pseudomonas sp. SHLD1 | reverse complement strand
CGGGGCGATTCGCCAGCCTGAACGTATTGGTTGAAGAACCGTAAGCGGTCGTAGCGTGGACAACGGCGCAGCCTTGTCCACTGATGGCTTTAGGTGCCCAAGAGTGGAAAACGCTTCGCGGTTTTCCACGCTACGCCCCTGGTATTTCTTGTTTCGCCCACCCGGGCGACTCACTTTTGCCAGTCGCGGCAAAAGTAAGCAAAAACGCTTGCCCCGACCATCCGGCCCTCCGCTTCGCTCCGGGTCCGCTCACACCAGTGCCGTTTCGGGGTCGGTCCAGATGGGCCGTCCATGGCCCACTGGACCTCTCGCCGCATCCATGCGGCTCGACCCACTCCACGACGCTGGCGTTCGCCCTCCTGAACGGGGCGATTCGCCAGCCTGAACGTATTGGTTGAAGAACCGTAAGCGGTCGTAGCGTGGACAACGGCGCAGCCTTGTCCACTGATGGCTTAGGTGCCCAAGAGTGGAAAACGCTACGCGGTTTTATACGCTACGCCTTGACTCTACTGGAATCGCGGCCATGGGCCGCTCCTACAGGCACAATCCAAGCCTGGAGGAGCGGCCCATGGCCGCGATTGGCCCCATGGCAATCATCCCCCGCCACCCTCTTAAGCCCCCTCTAAGCCAACTCCCGTATACCGGCGGGATTCCGCCAAGAGTCCCTGCCGTGCTCCCCTCTTCTTCCCCTGCCTCCCCAAGAGCCGCACAGCTGGAGCGGGCCTTGCTGCTCGGCTGCCTGGCCGCCTACCTGCTCGCCGGTCTATTCGGCCGTGGTCTGTGGAAGGCCGACGAACCCTATTCCTTCGGCATGGTGTGGAATTTCCTCACCACCCCGGACTGGCTGATTCCCCGGGTCGGGACCGCGCCATTCATGGAAAAGCCGCCGCTGATGTACTGGACCGGCGCCCTGGCCGCGCGGCTGTCCACGCCCTTGTTGAGTGCGCCCGACGGCGCGCGGCTGGCGGTGCTGGGCTGGATGCTGGTGACCCTGGCCGCTCTCGCCTGGCTGACCCAGCGGTTGCTGCCCGGCCGCCGGCGCGAAGCCGTGCTCGCCCTGCTGGGCATGCTCGGGGTAGTGCAGCACAGTCATCTGCTGATCGCCGACGTGCCCCAGCTGGCTGGCGCCACCCTGGGTCTCGCCGGGCTGGCCGCGCACCTGCACGACAACCGCCATCCCTGGCGCCAGGGCCTGCTGTTCGGCAGCGGCCTGGGTATCGCCTTCATGAGCAAGGGCCTGCTGGTGCCCGGGGTACTGGGCATCACCGGACTGCTCTGCGCGCTCTGCTGGCCGCGGCGACTGGTCGAGCCGGAAGGGCGTCACTGGCTGCTCGCCGCCAGTCTGGCCGCCCTGCCCTGGTTGCTGCTCTGGCCAGCGCTGCTCTGGCACCAGGCGCCGGAGCTGTTCCATAGCTGGCTGTGGACCAACAACATCGGCCGCTTCTTCGGCCTGGAGGCGCGCAACAGCGATACCGACGGTCTGGCTTCCAGCCTGGAGGACCTGCTGGCGCTGTCCTTTCCCACCGGGCTGATCCTGCTCGGCGCCACGCTCTGGCAGCTGTATCGCCGTGGCGGCAGCCCGCTGAAGCGCCTGGGCCGGCATCCGGGACTGGCCACGGTGGTGCTCTATGCGATCGTCTGCCTGGCGGTGCTGCTCAAGTCGGCGGTGTTTCGCAGCCTCTATCTGCTGCCACTGTTTCCGGCCCTGGCGCTGCTGGCGGCAAGGTTGCAGCCACCGCCGGCCATCGCTCGCCTCGGCCGTGATGCCAGCCTGGCATTCTGGACGCCGCTCATCGTCCTGCTGGCCCTGGGCGGTATCGGCCTGGCCCTGGGCTGGGCCCTGCCCTGGCCGCACCTGATCCGCGAGCACTTGCCGATCGCGGAACACCTGGCGCTGAGCCCCTTGGCCTGGGCGGTCGCGCTGCTGGCCCTGGTCGGCTGGGGCGTCACCCTGACGCTGCGTGCACAGCTGGCAGCCGCCAGCGTCTGGTTCGTCGGCCTGACGGTCAGCTGGACCCTGGCCAACAGTCTCTGGCTACCCTGGGTCGACCTGGGCAACAGCTATGCGCGACCCTTCACCGCGCTGCAGCGGGTGCTGCCACGGACGGATTGCGTGGCCAGCTACGGCCTGGGCGAATCGGAGCGCTCCATGCTGCACGTCTACGGGGGCTATCCCCCACAGGAGCTAAGCGGTCTGCACCAGGTGCCCTGCCGGGTGCTGGTGGTGCAGGACGAGTGGCACGAACCCGTGGCGATACCGCCAGGCTGGCAGCTGCTCTGGCAGGGCGCGCGCCCCGGCAATCTCAAGGAGCGCTTCCGCGCCTTCACAATGTTGCCGAGGGTGCCCTGAGGCGTTGGGCTTCGCTTCGCTCAACCCAACCTACGGCTGCTCCGATAGGCCACCGCCATCGCTCCAGGCCGCAAGCAGATCCTGGGATTCCATCACCAGCCCCAGGTGCAGGGAGACCATGCTCAGCGCCGCCCGCTCCAGGCCTTCATCGGTTCCCCGCACCAGGTCGCGCAGGACGATGACCCGGTAGGTGCGGTTGCTGGCGTCGAAGGCGGTGTTGAGCACGCAACAGTCGGTGAAGCCGCCATCCAGCACCACGGTGGTGGTGCGCTGGTTGCGCAGCAGGAAGTCCAGGTCGGTGGGATAGAAGGCCGACAGCCGCCGCTTGTTTTCCACCCGCAGATCCTCGGGCAGGACCTCGGTGAGCAGCTCGGTCCAGGGCGAGCCCTCCAGGGCATGGGCGTCGGCATTGGGAATCGGCCCGACGTGCAGCGGAAAGGTTCGTCGCCAGGCCGCAGGAATACCGCCCAGGTCATCGGCACCATTGGCGCGCAGCACCGACTTCACATGGACGATGCGCACGCCCAGGGCGCGGGCCTGGCGGTGGAAGGCATCTACCGGCGCCACCAGGTCACGGGCGCGGGGCGCAGGGCACGGGCACTCCGGCGAGGCGTCCAGGTGGCCGCGGTGCAGGTCGATGGACAGCACCGCCGTGGTGCTCGGGTCCAGGTAATCGGCGAAGTCCGCCCGCGCCAGTAGCCGGGGTTCCTCATAGACGAAAGCACGCAGGTTCATCGACGTTCCTCCCGAACATAGGCTTCGCCCAGGGCGCCGGGCTGGCTCAGGCGGTCACGCCCGGCCAGGGCGACCCAGATCATCACGCCCAGGGTGACGGCATAGGGCGCCATCAGGATGAAGTATTGCGACAGCCGCACCCCGGCGGCGGCCAACTGGGGAATCAGCGCCTCTATGCAGCCGAACAGCAGCGCCCCGGCCAGGGCGCGCCAGGGCGACCAGCGGGCGAAGATCACCAGGGCCACGGCGATCCAGCCACGGCCGCCGGTCATCTCGGCGATCCACAGCTTGGTGCTGAGCACGGCGATGTAGCCCCCGGCCAGCCCCACCAGGGCCGCGCCGGCGAGGATCGCCAGCAACCGGTAGCCGGCCACCGAGAGCCCCGCCGCATCGGCCGCCTGGGGATTCTCGCCCACCGCCCGCAGGCGCAGGCCGGGGGTGGTGCGTTCGAGCCAGGCGATCACCGCGAAGAAGATCAGCGGGGTCAGATAGACCAGCAGGTTCTGCTGGAACAGCCGCCCCACCAGCGGCAGCTCCGACAGCGGCCAGAGCGCCAGCGCCGGCAGGCCGGCCACCGGCTGGTTGGTCCAGCCCCAGAGGGTGCCGAGCAGGCCGGTGAGGCCCTGGCAGAAAAACACCAGGGTCAGGCCGGCGATCACCTGGTTGATGCGCAACCAGATCACCATGACCGCGAACAGCAGCGACACCAGCGCCGCCGCGCCCATGGCCGCCAGCAGCGCCAGGCCGGCATTGCCCAAGGCCAGTTGCGCGCCGACGCCGAACAGGGCGCCGACCAGCATCAGGCCCTCAGCATGCAGGGCCAGCACCCCGGATCGCTCGGTGAGGATCAGCCCCAGCGCCGCCAGGGCGTAGGGTATGGCGAAATCGGGGACGTTACCCAGCCAGCTGGCGAGCAGATTCAAGCGGCACCTCCCTGGCTGCGTCTGAGCCGATGGCGGATGAAGAAATCCGAGGACGCCACGCAGATGACGATCAGCGCCTGGATCAGCTGCACCATGGCGAAGGGGATCTGGTAGAACACCTGCAGATTGCGCCCGGCGACGAACAGGGTCGCCACCAGGAAAGCCACCACGGCGGCGGCCAGCGGGTTGTTGCGCGCCAGGAAGGCGATGAGGATCCCGGAGAAGCCGTAGCCCTGGTAGAAGGACTGGGTCAGCCGCCCTTCCTGCCCGGCCGCCACCACGAAACCGGCCAGCCCGGCCAGGGCGCCGGAAGCCAGCACCGTGGCGAGAATGGTGGCCCGCACCGGCACACCCACGGCGCCGGCCACCCGTGGATTGGCGTCGACGAATCTCAGGTAGAGCCCGGCGCGACTCACCGCCACGAACCACCAGGCCAGCACCGCCACCAGCAGCGCCAGGGGCACCGCCAGGCTCAGCCCGGGCAGCAACTCCGGCAGCCGCTCGAAGGGGCGGAACAGCGGCGAATAGGGAAAGGCGTCGCGCGGGTCCTTCCAGGGGCCGAACACCAGGTGCAGCAGGAAGTTGGCGGCGATGTAGTTGAGCATCAGCGAGGCGATGATCTCGTTCACCCCCAGGCGCAGCTTGAGCAGCAGGGGCGCCAGCGCCCAGAGCAAGCCGCCGAGCAATGCCGCCACCAGCATCAGCGGCAGGCGCAGGGCTTCCGGACCGATCTCGAACAGCGACACCGCCGTAGCGCCGATGGCCCCCCAGATCATCTGGCCTTCCAGCCCCAGATTCCAGAAGCGCGCGCGAAAGGCCAGGCAGCCGGCCAGGCCCACCAGGATCACCGGCGCGGCCTGGAACAGGGTGGCCTGCAGACTCTGGGCATCGAACAGGGTGGCGATCACGAATTCGTTGAGCAACTCGCCGGCCGGCACCCCGGCCAGCACCAGGATCGCGGCCGACAGCCCCAGGCCCAGCAGCAGCGCCAAGCCGAGGATCAGCGCCTGCCAAGGCCAGGCCAGCTGCTGGCGGATCTCCAGGGTGTAGCGCCGGCTGAACAGCGGTTGCCGTGGTCGCGGACCATCGACCTGGGAAAGCGGAGCACTCAGGGGTTCAAGCATGATTCACCATGGCATGGCCGATCGCCTGGCGATCGGCAGGTCGCTGGAATTCGGCGACGAGGCGCCCGGCGCTCATCACCCCAATGCGATCGGCGAGGGCCAGCACCTCGTCCAGGTCTTCGCTGATCAGCAACACCGCGGCGCCGGCCTCGCGGGCGGCCAGCAGCCGTGCCTGCACCTCGGCGCCGGCGCGCACGTCGAGGCCACGACTGGGGCTGTGCGCCAGCACCAGGCGCGGCTCCCGCCCGAATTCCCGGGCGATCACCAGCTTCTGGGCATTGCCGCCGGAGAGCAGCGCCGCCTTCTGCCGCACCGAGCGCACGCCCTGGACATCGAATTGCGCGACCGCCGCCTGGGTCGCCGCTTCCTGGGCGCGGCGATCCAGGCGGGCGAAGCCACCGAAGCGACCGGCATGCACCGCGCCGATGGCGAAGTTGTCGGCCACCGACAGCCCTCCGGCCAGGGCGCTGCCATAGCGGTCGGCGGGAATGGCGGCGATGCGCAGGTCGCGGCGTCGGGCGCTGGCGGCCGCGGCCAGATCGCCGAAGCCCTCCAGCCGCACCTCGCCTTCGTAGGGCTGCGGCAGGCCCATCAAGACGTCAGCCAGTTCGCCCTGGCCGTTGCCGCCAACCCCGGCGATGCCATAGATCTCGCCAGCGCGCAGCTCCAGGTCGATGCCATCCAGGGCGCGGCGCCCGCCATGTTCCGGGGTGCGCAGGCCGCGCACCGTCAGCAGCGGTGCCCCGACGGCACCTCGCGGGGCGTCGGCGAACGGCTGGGCGTCACCCACGGTGAGGCGTACCAGTTCGTCCACCGACACCTCGGCGGGGTCCAGGCTGCGCAGGGTGCGTCCGCCGCGCATCACCGTGAGGCGGTCGGCATAGGTCAGGGCGTCCTGCATGCGATGGGTCACCAGCACCACCGCTGCGCCCTCCGCCGCCAGGGCGCGCAGGGTCTGCAACAGACGCTCGCCTTCGCCATCGGTAAGCACCGCGGTGGGTTCGTCGAGGATGAGGATGCGCGCCCCGGCCAGCAGCACCTTGAGGATTTCCACCCGCTGCTGTTCGGCAATGGACAGCTCCGCCACGCGCTGCTCCGGGCGGACGGCGAAGCCCAGGGCGGCCGCCTGCTGGCGGATGCGCTCGCTGATCTCGGCCAGGCGCCGGCGATGGCTACCCTGCCCCGCCGGCAGGCCGAGCAACACGTTCTCCGCCACGCTGAAGGGTCGCACCAACTTGAAGTGCTGGTGGACCATGCCGATGCGCAGTCGGGCGGCGTCCGCCGGACCGCGCAGCCGCACCGGGTTGTCGTCCACCAAGAGCTCGCCGGTCTCCGGCGCATAGAGGCCGGCGGCGATGTTCATCAGCGTCGACTTGCCCGCGCCGTTCTCGCCGAGCAGCGCGTGCACCTCGCCCCAGCGCACCAGGAAATCCGCCTGCTGCAGCGCCTGGAAGCCATCGAAGGTCTTGCCGACGCCACGCAGTTGCAGGGCGTTGTGTCTTTTCATGCGGGTCGGCCTTTGTCCAAGGATCGCCTCCGTGGAAAACGCTGCGCGGTTTTCCATCCTATCCAGCGGTGAACCGCTACTTCTGCGTCGTCACGCCCTGGACGAACCAGTCCATTTGCCACAGCTCCGGGTCGGAGAGCACCTGGCCGGCGGCGACCCGCTCCTTGCCGTCGCGATCGCTCAGGGGACCGGCGTAGATCTGCTTGCCCTTGAGCAGCGCCTCGCGCTCGGCGAGGATCTTCTCCTGGGCCGCCTTGGGCACGGCGTCGCCGAAGCCGGCGATGTCGGTGCCGCCGTCGGCCATGGACACCAGGGCACCGTTGGGGGCGGGTTTCCAGTGGCCGGCGATGACGCGCTTGAGTTCCGGCACCAGGAAGCGATCCCAGACCCACACCGAGGAACAGAGGGTGGCCTTGGGCGCGAACTGGCGCATGTCGCGGTGGTGGCCGGTGCCATAAACGCCGCGCTCCTGGGCGACGATCTGCGGCGTGGGGGTGTCCACGTGCTGGCCGATGACATCGGCGCCCTGGTCGATCAGCGCGGCGGCGGCGGCGCGCTCCTTGACCGGATCGTTCCAGCTGCCGGTGTAGATCACCGTGAGGGTGGCGTTGGGATTCATCTGCCGGGCGCCCAGCTCATAGGCGTTGATGGTCCAGTTCACCACGCCAAAGGGATTGGCGGCGACGAAGCCCAGCTTGCCGGTCTTGGAGGCCGCGCCCGCGGCCATGCCACAGAGGTACTGGCTTTCGTAGGTACGGCCGTAGAAGGACTCCAGGTTGCGCCCGTTGGTGGTGCCCGAGGCGTTGAGGAAGGCCACCTCCGGATACTGCTCGGCCAGTTGCTTGAAGGTGTCGGAATAGCCGAAGGCGGTACCGATGACGATGTTGGCGCCGCGCTTGATGAAGCGCTCGGCGGCCGGGCGGATGGCCGAGGCGGTCTCCGGCACGTTTTCCACGAACTGGATCTTCAGGCCCAGTTCCTTCTCGATCTTCACCCGCGCCTCGTCCATGGCCTGGGTCCAGCCGCCGTCGTTCTTGGCGGTGAAGTACAGCATGGCGATCTTCGGCTCGCCCTTGAGGGTGAAGCCCTCGTCGTCCGCTCGCGCGACGGCGCTCAGCCCTGCCAGTGCCAGCACGCACGCCACTCTTCCCAGCCATCTGCTCAGCATCGTCTCGTCCTTAGTCTTGTCTACAACATGTGGTTGATACGGAACACATTGCCTTCCGGGTCCAGCAGCACCGCCTGGTACCAGTGGTAGTAGGTTTCGTAGGGCGCCTTCAGCAGGCGGGCGCCAGCGGCCTCGGCCACCGGCACCAGCCGGTCCACCTCGGCGCGGCTGTCCACCTCCAGGTTGAGCAGGAAGCGGCAGCCTTCACTGCCGGCGAATTCGCCGAGCCCCAGCAGCTCATAGGCCTCCGGCGCGTTGAAGCCGATGGCGGTCTTGCCGGTGTCCAGGCCGCGAAAGATCGGCGAGCGGATCGCCTCGATCTCCGGGAAGCCGAACACCCGCTGGTAGAAGCCGCTCAGGGCCACCACGTCCTGGGCGAAGACGTTGACGTAGGAAAGACTCGGCATCAGGCCACCCGCACGCCGGACTGGGTCCCGCCGAAGGTGGTCTGCTTGACGAACTTGGATCTCAGGTGGTCGCCCGAGGTGATGGGCGCATGGCGCGGCGGCGTGCCGGGCGTGGCGCAACCGGGCAGGCATTCGATGAGGGTGTCGTAGTTGGGCTGGTGGAAGAACACCAGGGACTGGCGGCGGGTGTCGCGACCGGCATCCGCCGGTGGATTCACCACCCGGTGCAGGGTCGAGACCCAGTGATCGTTGGTCCACTGCATCATCAGGTCGCCGATGTTGACCACGAAGCCGCCCGGCACCTTGGGCACGTCCACCCACTCCCCGTCGGCGTTGCGTACCTGCAGGCCGCCGGGGGCGTCGTCGGGACGGACGATGGTCAGGCTGCCGTAATCGGTATGGGCACCGGCGCGCAACTGGCCGGGCAGCGCCGCTTCCTTCTGGTGGGGATAGCAGAGGGTGCGGAACATGCTGATGTGGCGATCGATGCGGCTGTCGAAGTAGGTCTCCGGCAAGTCCAGCCCCAGGGCGAAGAGCCGCATCAGGGTGCGCGCCAGGTCGCTCATGGCGGCGAAATACTCGGCATAGGCCTCACGAAAGCCGGGAATGGCCACGGGCCAGACATTGGGCGCGAAGTGCGGTCCGGCTTCGGGACCGCGGTAGTAGGCCGTCTCCGGGACATCCAGCGGTCCGATGGAAAAGGATTCCTTGAGATCCCCCGGCGCCGCCTCCTCCAGGCTGTAGGAAAGGCTTTCCTCGGCCACCGCGCTGTAGCCGCGCACCTGATCCGGACGCGGCCGATCGGCCTTGCGCTTCTCCGCCAGCGGCAGCTCGAAGAAGGCTCGCGAGAGGCGCGAGACGCGCTCGACCAGTGCCTCGGGCACCTGATGGTGGGTGATGACCAGAAAGCCGATGTCGCGGCAGGCCTGGTCGACGGCCTTGGCCACCGCCTGCTTGCCGGCGGTCGAGCCCTCGAAATAGGGGCCCAGATCGATGATGGGAACACTGGACAGCGGCATGACGGACCTCACGGATTGGACGAAAGGAGACAGCGCGACGCACGTTCACCGGGCAGGACGGCAACAGGGAAATTGCAACCGTTGTGCCATCTTTGGACCATTTGGTAAAAACTTGAAAATCCAATCAAAACAACACGTTGAGGGAAACAACCGGGATTTCATGACGGCGCGCCGCACCTTGAGCGGTCAGCGTGCACCGGGGTGGCGCCTGGGGTGTGTTCGATGTCTTCACGTGGTAACCAGAGAAGCTTTGGGGCGATGGTCAGCCAGTCTGTGTTGGGCTTCGCTATGCTCAACCCAACCTACCGGTCCGCGTAGGTTGGGTTGAGACAGCTCCACCGTCGAAGCCCAACAGGCTTAACTAGGCCAGCTCGTGATAACGCCGGTCGAAGTACAGCAATCCGCCTTCGCCACCCGGCTCAGCCACTCCCAGCACCTCGCAGAGCAGCAGGTCGTGGCTGCCCACCGACTGCACCCCGGCGATGCGGCAGTCGCAGGCCACCAGAGCGCCGTCCAGCACCGGCGCCCCCGTGGCGAGGCGGGTCCAGCGCGCCGCGGCGAAGCGTTCGGCCATGGCGGTCTTGCCGCCGAAGAGGTTGGCCAGCGCCTGCTGGCCGGCGGCCAGGACGTTGACGCAGAGCACGCCGTTGGCACTGAAGGCGGTGTGCACCGAGGCGCTGCGGTTGAGGCAGACCAGCAGGGTCGGCGGGGTATCGCTGACGCTGCACACGGCGGTGGCGGTAAAGCCGGCCAGTCCGGCCGGACCATCGGTGGTGATGAGATTGACCGCGGCGCCCAGGCGCGCCATGGCCCCGCGGAAGAGGTCGCGTTCGACCGGGGCGGCGGGGCTAGCGGCGGACAGGGGCAAGGCATGGGCAACGGACATGGCGCTACACCTCCAGGGCTTGGCTGAGATAGTCGAGCACCACCCGGTCGAAGGTGGCGGGGTCGGTGACGCTGGAGGCGTGGCCGCCCCACTCCAGCAACTGGAAGGTGGCCCGGGGCAGACCCGCGGCCAGCCGCTGGGACGCGGTCCAGGGCACCAGCACGTCGTCGCGATTGGCCAGCACCAGGGTCGGCACCTCGATCCGCGCCAGCTCGGCGTCCAGATCGAAGGCCAGCAGCGCGCCGATGCGCCGTAGCACATTGGCTTCGCCAGGGAAGTGCGCCAGGGCATGGGCTTCGTCGGCGGCCAGGCGCTTGCCGTGTTCGGCGATCCAGGTGGCCGGATAGAGAAAGATCGCCTGGGCCTGGACATATGCCGCGGCGCCGCTGTCGCGCAGCAGGTGCTGACGCAGGGCGAAGCAGCGCGCGGTATGCGGATTGGGTCGGCTCCAGGCATTGACCAGCACCTGGCGGCGGATCAGGCCCGGACGCAGCAGGCTGGCCTGCAGGCCCACCAGACCGCCCAGGGCATGGCCCATGAACAGGCAGTTGTCGAGTTCCAGGCGATCGGCCAGGGCCAGCAGGTCCTCGGCCATCTGCTGGATGCGGTAGTCCGCCGGCAGCTCGGCCGGACTCCTACCGGTGCCGGCCTGGTCGTAGACCACCACCCGGAAGCGTTCACCGAGGGCCGCCAGCTGCGGCGCCCAGAAGGCCCCGGCGCCGCCCAGCCCGGAGCTGAGCAGCAGGGTCTCGGCCGCCGGATCCTGGCGGCCATGGAGTTCGAAGTGCATGGGCGGTCCTTGAAGGTTGGGTGGTTGAGGCGACCCTCACCCCAGCCCTCTCCTAGGGGGAGAGGGCGATACGGAGCAGGCGCGGGGTCAGGCGCGCGGCCTAGCCGACATGGGCGATGCTGGCGATCTCGATCAGCGCGTCGGGCTTCACCAGGCCGCACTGGATGCAGTAGCGCGCCGGCTTTTCGCCGGGAAAGAATTCGGCGTATACCGCGTTGATGGCGGCGTAGTTCGCCCAATCGGTGAGCATGATCATGTTGAAGGTGACGTCGGCCATGGTGCCGCCAGCCGCCTCCACAACGCCCTGGATGGTGGTGAGCACGTGGCGGGCCTGGGCGGCGGCGTCGCCGACGTGGACCACGTTGTTCTGGGCATCGAACGGCAGGGTGCCGGAGACATAGAGCACGCCATCGGCCAGGCTGCCGGGCACGAAGGGGGCGATGGGGGTACCGGTACCGGCGGGAATCACGGCTTGCTTGGGCATGATGGCTCAGTCCTTGGCGAAGGTGGTGTGGAAGTCGGCGCAGCTGGCGACCCAGCCGAAGAAGGTCTCGATGTTGAACAGCGCGGCCTCGTGGGCCGCACGGGGCCCAGCCTGATGGCAGGCGTCGTGCAGGCAGACGCCGAAGTATTCGAGGAAGAAGCCGTCCCTCAGGGTCGACTCCACGCAGACGTTGGTGGCGACCCCGACGAACACCAGGTTGCGGATGCCGCGGGCGCGCAGCAGGCTGTCCAGGTGAGTGTTGTAGAAGCCGCTGTAGCGGGTCTTGGGCACCACCAGGTCCGCGGCCGCCGGTTGCAGCCGGTCAACCAGGGCGTAGTCCCAGCCACCCTTGGCCAGCAGCTGCCCCTGCAATTCGGGTCGCTTGCGCATGGTCTTGAGGGCATTGGACTTGTGCCAGTTGGGCGAACCCGGGCCGCCCGCCTCGCGATACTCCGGGTCCCAGCCATTCTGGAACCAGACCACCTGGATACCCGCGCCGCGAGCGGTCTCCACCACCGCGGCGACGTTCTCGATCACCGGGCCGGTGGCCGAGACATCGAAACCGGCCAGATCCAGGTAGCCACCCGGGCTGGCATAGGCGTTCTGCATGTCCACCACGATCAGGGCGGTCTCGCTGGCCTTGAGCCGCAGCGGTTCGGGACGCGCCGGCAGGGTCAGGGCTTCGGTATCGCCGACAGGCAGGGCATAGCCCGCCAGGGTTTCCACAGCGTTCATCAGGCACTCTCCTTGAGCAGGTCGACGTGACGGCGGCTCTGCATCAGCGGCTGGATGCGCTCGCCGAAGTCGGTCACGCCCTGGACGAAGTCGTCGAAGGTCAGCAGCACCCCGCTGGCCCCGGGCACCTCGGCGATCTCGTCGAGCATCCGCGCCACGCTGGCGAAGGAGCCCACCAGGGTGCCCATGTTGATGTTCACCGCCGAGGTCGGATCGGCCATCTGCCGCACGTTGGTGTCGCTGCCGGATTTGGTGTCGGCGGCGGCCTGGGCGCCGAGCCAGGCGATGGCCTCCTCGTCGGCACCGGCCTTGTAGTGCTCCCACTTGGCGCGGGCGGCCTCGTCGGTCTCGGCGGCGATGATCATGAACAGGGCGATGGAGGAGACCTCGCGCCCGGTCTTGGCGGTGGCCGCCTGCAGCCGCTCCACCGCCGGGGCGAAGGCCTTGGGCGTGTTGACGCCCTTGCCGAAGACGAAGCTGTAGTCGGCGTGTTCGGCGGCGAAGGCCAGGCCGGCGTCGCTCGCCCCGGCGCAGACGATCTCCATGGGCGCCTGGGGCTGCGGACTCACCCGGCAGTCCTCCATGCGGAAGTGCGCGCCCTGGAAGTCCGACTGGCCGGTGCCCCAGAGGTCGCGTAGCACCTGGGCGTATTCACCAAGGTATTGATAGCGGCTGGCAAAGAACTCATCCCCCGGCCAGAGCCCCATCTGGCTGTATTCGGGTTTCTGCCAGCCGGTGACCAGATTGACGCCGAAGCGGCCGCCGGAAATGCAGTCGATGGTGGCGGCCATGCGCGCGACGATGGCCGGCGGCAGGGTCAGGGTCGCGGCGGTGGCGAACAGCTTGATGCGCGAGGTCACCGCCGCCAGCCCGGCCATGAGGGTGAAGGACTCCAGGTTGTGGTCCCAGAATTCGGTCTTACCGCCGAAGCCGCGCAGCTTGATCATCGACAGGGCGAAGTCGAAGCCGTAGTGCTCGGCGCGCTGCACGATCTCGCGATTCAGCTCGAAGGTGGGCCGGTACTGGGGGGCATTTTCCGACAGCAGCCAGCCGTTGTTGCCGATGGGAATGAAGACACCGATGTTCATCGCTCGCACTCTCCCGCAGTCAGGAATCGAGGCGCATCGAGATGCGCCGTGGCTGCAAGATCAGAGCAGAAAGCTTGCCAAGTCTTGAAATTTCAAGCCAATCAAACACTTGACGGAAATCTCGAAATATCTTCAGACCATTTGGTCCAGATCAGAGCACTCAGTTTGTGCAAGGCGCCCGAATCCGGGGCATGCAGGATGTCGGGCCATGCTAGAGTTTGGAGACCGGCGCGCTACCCTCTGGCATCCGCCGACGATTCGTCACCAGGAAGGTGCGAATCTTAACGACCGCGCCTGAAGCCGGCCCTCCCGCTCGTCCAGCGGTCGGTCCGCGTCAGATGCCCATGAAGGCCCAAGGAGCAGTTCGTGAGTCAGGCCAGTGATTCTTCGCCACGCAAGCCGCGTCAACCCAGCGCTGCCGCCCAGCAACGCCGGCAGCGTCAGATAGAAGCCAAGCGCGCCCAGATCCTCAGCGCCGCGCTCGATATCTTTTCCCGCTTCGGCCTGCACGGCGCCAGCCTGGATCAGGTGGCCCTGCAGGCAGACGTCTCCAAGACCAACCTGCTCTACTATTTCAGCAGCAAGGAAGAGCTCTATGTCGCCGTGCTGCGCCAGTTGCTGGCGACCTGGCTGAGTCCCCTGCGCACCTTCAGCGAAGACCAGGATCCCCTCGACGCCCTGCGCGGCTATCTGCGCCATAAGCTGGAGATGTCCCGCGACCATCCCGCCGAGTCCCGGCTGTTCTGCCTGGAGATGGTCCAGGGCGCGCCGCTGCTGCTGCCGGAATTGCAGGGCAGCCTGCACGACCTGATAGACGAGAAGGCCCGGGTGATCCGTACCTGGATCAATGCCGGCCGGCTGGCAGCGGTGGATCCGTACCAGCTGATGTTCAGCCTCTGGGCCACCACCCAGCACTATGCGGACTTCAGGGTCCAGGTACAGGCACTCTGCGGCCGTACCCTGCAGGACCCAGCCTTCTTCGACGAGGTTCTGAGCGGCCTGGAAACCCTGCTCATCGACGGGCTGCGACCGCGCCTCGGCAGCTGAAGCCCGGCTCAGGGCGCCAGGAAGAAGTCGGCGAACAGCTCGCTCAGTCTCGGCCAGAGCGGCGCCGGCAGGTCGTGGGCCATGTCGGGTATCAGCTCGAAGCGGGCACCAGGAATGGCCCGGGCCACGGCGCGGCCACAGGCCGGACGCAACAGCGGATCCCGCGCCCCATGGACCACCAGGGTCGGCGCCTGGATGCGCCGGGCGAAGGGCCGCAGATCGCCGCTGCCGAGTAGGGCGAACAGCTGCCGCTGCACGCCATCCACATCCACACCGCGCGCCAGGATCCGTTGCACCAGCCGTTCGAGATCGACCTCGCTCTGGCGATAGCGCGGGCTCTCGATACCGCGCAGCAGGGCCTTCTGCCGGGCGAGCGCCGCTTCCGCCGGCAGATCGGCCGGCGGCCGCAGCAGCAGGCTGCCAAGCAGCTTGAACGAGGGCGGCGGCAACAGCGGCTGATTGGTCGACGAGAACAGGATGCCCAGCCGCGCGACCCGCTGAGGCCAGTCGGCGGCGAGGATCTGCGCGATCATGCCGCCCATGGAGCCCCCCAGCACTGAGGCGCGCGCAAGGCCCAGATGATCGAGCAACCCGACCGCATCGGCGGCCATGGCTTCCAGGCGATAGGGCACCGCACTGGGCTTGCCCAGTTGCGCCCGCCCCAGCACCGGCCACAGCGAAGGCGGCTGCCCACCCGGCCAGCTCAGCCGCGAGGACTGGCCGACGTCGCGATTGTCGAAACGGATCACCCGCAGGCCCCGGTGTACCAGGGCCTCGCAGAAGCCTTCCGGCCAGAGCAGCAACTGGGCACCAAAGCCCATGATCAGCAGCAGCGCCGGATCGGCGGGATCGCCCCAGTCCTCATAGGCCAGTTCGAGGGCACCAACCCGGGCGCGACCTTCACGTATGTCCATGGCTCCCCCGCGAAATGGGTAAAGGGTCATGCTACCCCAAGGCCGGCGCGGCGAAAGCGGCAGAACCCGGCGGTCACGCAGCGGTGCTGCGCTATGCTCGGACGACCTTCTCCCGGAGTCCTTCGCCATGTCTGCAGCGCCACTGATTTACGACCTGACCGACGAAGCGCGCGAAGACCTGCGCCAGGCCATCGCCGCGCCGCTGAGACGTTACAACGACAGCCAGGCTGGCCCGAGCGGCTACCGGGCCCTGGTCATCAGCCTGACCCGTGGCGGCGAATCCCTCGGCGGACTCTGGGGCTACACCAGCTATGGCTGGCTCTATGTGCAGTTGCTGGCAGTGGAGGAAGCCGCTCGCGGCCAGGGCGCCGGCCGCGAGTTGCTGCGCCGCGCCGAGGCCGAAGCCCTGGCCCGCGGCTGCCACGGCGCCTGGCTCGACACCCACGAATTCCAGGCCCGCGGCTTCTACGAGCGCCTGGGCTACGAGGTGTTCGGCGAACTGGCGGACTATCCGCCGGGCTTTGCGCGGTATTTCCTGCGCAAGGCGCTCACGGTAGGCTAACGGCCAGTCCCGCTCATTGCGCGGTAAGGAAGTTGCCGATCCGGGCGTTCTCCTCGTCACCCTCCAGCAGCGGCACCTCGGCTTCGTCCTTGAGTTGCACGCCGGACAGTTTGCGGCGGTCCGCCTCGCGCATCAGGTAGAGCAGCTTGTGCGCCGCCAGGCCATAGGCGAGGCCTTCCAGGCGCACATTGGAGATGCAATTGCGATAGGCGTCGTTGAGGCCCGGCCGTGGGCCGTAGGTGAAGTAGAGGCCAAGGCTGTCGGGCGAGCTGAGACCGGGGCGCTCGCCGATCAGCATCACCAGCAGGCGCGCCTTGAGCAGCCCGCCGATTTCATCACCCACGGCCACCCGCCCCTGCTCCACCAGGGTCACCGGTGCCCAGCGCCAGCCCTCGGCCCCGGCCTGATCGGCCAGGCGCTCCAGGAACGGCAGCGCATGGCGATGCACCGCCAGGGCCGAGAGGCCATCGGCGATGACCACGGCGACGTCGAAGCCCTCGGGATGCGCGGCGGCATAGGCCTGGAGTTCGTGGGCGGACTCCGCGGACAGCTTGCGCCCCAGATCCGGCCGCTGCAGATAGGTGTGGCGATCCGGCGCGGCGCTCTTGAGTACCAGGGTCTCGCGGTTCTGGGCGGCCAGGCCCTCACGCAGCGCCTGATGATCGAAGGCCAGGTGCACCGCATCGCGGGCCTGGGCGTGGGCGGCCTGGAAGTCCAGCTGGGCCGACGTCGGCAGACTGGTGCCGGCACGGCCCAGGGCGATGCGCGCCGGGGTGAGCCGACGCAATTCGGCCCAGGGGTCGGGACGGGCGGTGTCGTTGGGGTTCATGAGCGACTCCTGAACGATTCGGTATCTAAGCTATCGCGGCCATGGCGGTCCGCCGATGCGGCCGCTCCTACGGGTACAGAGGGAGTTTGTAGGAGCGGGCCATGGCCGCGATCCTCCCTACAACTGCGCCAGCGCCCGCCGGAACGGTGCCGGCAAGCCCTCGCCAAGGCGGAAGCGCCCGTCTTCCAGGCGCAGGATGCCCAGGCGGTCGAGCCAGGCGGTGAATTCCGGCGCCGGTTGCAGGCCCAGCACCTGGCGGGCGTAGAGGGCATCGTGGAAGGAGGTGGTCTGGTAGTTGAGCATGACGTCGTCCGACCCCGGGATGCCCATGATGAAGTTGATACCCGCCGCACCCAGCAGGGTCAGCAGCATGTCCATGTCATCTTGGTCGGCTTCGGCATGGTTGGTGTAGCAGATGTCGCAGCCCATGGGCACGCCGAGCAGCTTGCCGCAGAAGTGATCCTCCAGCCCGGCGCGGATGATCTGCTTGCCGTTGTAGAGATACTCCGGGCCGATGAAGCCGACCACGGTGTTCACCAGCAGCGGCTTGAATTGACGGGCCACGGCGTAGGCGCGCACCTCGCAGGTCTGCTGGTCGACGCCATGGTGGGCCCCGGCGGAAAGAGCGCTGCCCTGCCCGGTCTCGAAGTACATGAGGTTGTCGCCCAGGGTGCCGCGGCGTTGCGACAGCCCCGCCTCGTAGCCTTCCTGCAACAGCGCCAGGCTGATGCCGAAGCTTTCGTTGGCGCCCTGGGTCCCGGCGATGGACTGGAACACCAGGTCCACCGGCGCGCCGCGCTCGATGGCGGCGATGCTGGTGGTGACGTGGGTCAGCACGCAGGCCTGGGTCGGGATCTCGTAGCGCTGGATCACGGCATCGAGCATCTTCAGCAGTTCGCAGATACCGCCCGTGCTGTCGGTGGCCGGGTTGATGCCGATCACCGCATCGCCGTTGCCATAGAGCAGGCCGTCGAGAACGCTGGCGGCGATGCCGGCCGGATCGTCGGTGGGGTGATTGGGCTGCAGCCGGGTCGACAGCCGTCCACGCAGGCCGATGGTGTTGCGAAAGCGGGTCACCACCCGCACCTTCTGCGCCACCAGGATCAGGTCCTGGATGCGCATGATCTTTGACACCGCGGCGACCATCTCCGGGGTCAGCCCCGGCGCCAGGGCGGCGAGACTGGTCTCGTCGGCCGCCGCACCCAGCAGCCAGTCGCGAAAGCCGCCCACGGTGAGGTGGGCGACCGGGGCGAAAGCCTGGGCATCGTGGCTGTCCAGGATCAGCCGGGTGACCTCGTCGGCCTCGTAGGGGATCACCGCCTCGCTGAGAAAGTGCTTGAGCGGCACCTCGGCCAGCGCCATCTGCGCCGCCACCCGCTCCACGTCGCTGCCGGCGGCGACCCCGGCCAGGACATCCCCGGAACGCGCCGGGGTGGCCTTGGCCAGCAATTCCTTGAGATCGGCGAAACGCCAGGTCTGGCCGCCCACGCTGTGCTGGAAACCGCTCATGCCACCTCCTCGGGTTGCGCTGCGCAGAGCCTGTTCAAAGGCTCGCGAGCTAGAGACAAACAAGGCGAAAATGGCTGAGGAAGCGGAGTTTACGAGTGGTAAATGAGCATTCCGAAACCATTTTCAACGCCGTTTGGCCGACGCGCAGCAGACTTTGAACAGGCTCTCAGGCCTCGCCGAAGGCAGCGTCGGGTGCAATGTCGCCCTGTCTACGGCTGAGACCGCAGACCAGCGCGCCTATCACCATCAGCACCACGAAGACGCTGGCGATCACCGGGTTGTACCAGACCATGGCGATCAGGCAGACCACCGCCAGCACCAGGGCGATGGCCGGCACCACCGGATAGCCGGGGGCGCGGAAGGTACGCTCCAGGTTCGGCTCGCTGCGACGCAGCTTGAACAGACTGAGCATGCTCATGATGTACATGACGATGGCGCCGAACACGCTCATGGTGATCATGGCGGCGGTCAGGGTCAGGCCCTGCAGGCTGATCACGCCGTCGCTGAAGATGGCGGCGATGCCCACCACGCCACCCGCGAGCACCGCCCGGTGCGGGGTCTGGAAGCGCGACAGCTTGGCCAGGCCGCGGGGCAGGAAGCCGGCGCGAGCCAGGGCGAAGAATTGCCGGGAATAGCCGAGGATGATGCCGTGGAAGCTGGCCACCAGGCCGAATAGGCCGATGCCCACCAGCAGGTGGAGCCACATCGAACCCTCGCCCACCACGCCCTTCATGGCCTGCGGCAGCGGGTCGTTGATGTTGGACAGGGCGCGCCAGTCGCCCACCCCGCCGGCAAAGATCATCACGCCGATGGCCAGGGTCACCAGGGTGAGGATGCCGGCGATGTAGGCCTTGGGAATGGTCCGCTTGGGGTCCTTGGCTTCCTCGGCGGCCATGGCCGCGCCCTCGATGGCGAGAAAGAACCAGATGGCGAAGGGAATGGCGGCGAACATGCCACCCACCGCGGCCAGGGAGAACTGGTCCTGGCCAGCCCAGCCACCGCTGGTGAAGTTGGCCACACTGAAGCCCGGCGCCACCACCCCCATGAAGATCAAGAGCTCGATCACCGCCAGCACCGTGACCACTAGCTCGAAGGTGGCGGCGATGCTCACCCCGAGGATGTTCAGCGTCATGAAGATGAAATAGGCCGCCACCGCGCAAAGCTTGGGATCAAGGGTGGGAAACTGCACGTTGAGGTAGGCGCCGATGGCCATGGCGATGGCCGGCGGCGCGAAGACGAATTCGATCAGGGTGGCGATGCCGGCGATGGTGCCCCCGGTGGGACCGAAGGCGCGCCGGCTGTAGGCGAAGGGCCCGCCGGCGTGGGGAATGGCGGTGGTCAGTTCGGTGAAGCTGAAGATGAAGCAGGTGTACATCACCGCCACCACCAGCGCGGTGATCAGAAAGCCCTGGGTCCCGGCGACGCCCCAGCCGTAGCTCCAGCCGAAGTATTCCCCGGAGATCACCAGGCCCACGGCGATGCCCCAGAGGTGCAGGGTGCCGAGGGTCGGCTTGAGTTTCTCGTTGGTCATGACAGGCCACTCCCCTTGTAGCGACGTGATCCGAATGGGTCACCGCGATCCCGCGATGCCCGGCTTTTTCGAGCTTAAACAGCTCGGGGCTGCGCCGACTTGACCGCTCGGCACGGTCGCCGTGACCTGGGGTCAAGTCGGCGTTACCCCTCTTCCCAGGGTGCTACCCGAGACCGCACCACCCTGGTGCGATGCCCGACCACTCGCCCCGCGATGAAGCACACCAGGGCGCTCAATAGCGTGAAGCCCTCGGCGTTCCAGCCCCACCGGAGGACCGCTTTCCATCCCGGGGCACAGCCTTTGCTTCATTCATGCCGATCCCCTCCCTGGACCCGCACCATGCCCCTGGCCGCCTCCGGCTTAGCCGCCCTGACCTCACCGTCGCGCAACCTCGGCGTGCTCTCCGCCGCCGCCAGCGGCCTGGACACCGTCATCACCAGCCACGGCGGCGACGTCGATCGCATCTTCGGCACCGCCGGCATCGATCCCGAACAGCTGCAGCATCCCACCCTGAGCCTCGGCCTGGGCAACTACTGCCGGGTCCTGGAAGAGGCCGCCGCCCAATCCGGCTGCGACAATTTCGGCCTGCACTACGGCGGGCAATTCAAGCCGCAGAGGCTCGGCCTGCTGGGCTACGTGGGACTCTGCTCGCCCACTGCCGAGGCAGCGCTGCAGAACTTCGCCGCCGCCTTTCCCTTCCACCAGCACAGCACCCTGATCCAGCTGGTGGACGCCGGCGACTGCTGGCGCTTCGACTACCAGGTACGCCACGGCGCCATCGTCGCCCGCCGCCAGGACGCCGAGCTGACCCTGGGCATGCTGCTCAACCTGCTGCGCCATGTGCTCGGGCCCACCTGGGCGCCGCGCGCGGTGCAATTCGAACACCCGCGCCCCGAGGGCTGGCACGAGCACCGCCGGCTGTTCGACGCCCCGGTCAGCTTTGGACAGCCCTGCAACGCCATGCTGGTGCCCAAGGCCGACCTGCGTGGCCGCGCCATGCCCGAGCACGATCCGCTGCTCCTGCTGGTGGTGCAGGACGCCATCCGCCAACTCGGTCAGCGCCTGCCACAGATGGAGCTGCTCGAAGAAGTCCGCGCCTCGGTGCGCCTGGCCCTGCCCCTGGGCGAGCCCAGCCTGGAGTCCATCGCCCAGCGCCTGGACCTTTCCACCAGCCAGCTGCAACGGCGTCTGCGCGACCAGGGCGCGAGCTTCTCGGCGCTGGTCGAGGGCGTTCGCCGCGACCTGGCGCAGCACTACCTGCGGCAGCGGCTACCGGTCACCGACCTGGCGCCGCTGCTGGGCTATTCGGAGACGAGCGCCTTTTCGCGGGCGTTTCGGCGGTGGTTTCAGGTGAGTCCGCGGCAGTGGCGGGGGATTTCCTAGGGAAGGGTCGGCGCGCCGAAGGCCGGCTGACGTAGGTTGGCGCTGAGCGCAGCGAAGCCCAAAGCACCTGTGCTCATCGGTACCCAGCCGATTACTGAAGTCTGCTGAGGCTTTTTGTTTCGCCCACCCGGGCGAGTCACTTTTGCCAATCGCGGCTGCGCGCCCCGGACTACGCGTCCCGGACAAAAGTAACCAAAAACGCTTGCCCCACCATCCGGCCCTACGCTGCGCTTCGGGTGATTCGCTGCGCTCACCCTTCGGGCCAGCCTGCGGCTGTTACTTCGCTGCGCTACGTTGCGCTCACGCCAGCGCCGTTCGGGTTGAATAGCCGTAGCGTGGACAACGGCGAAGCCTTGTCCACTGATAGTGTCGGTACCCTCCAGTGGAAAACGCTGCGCGGTTTTCCACGCTACGAATCGCTTTGGCTCTACCTGTAAATACCGCAGCCCCAGGCTGGCGCCCCGTCCCCGTCAGTGAGGCCGAGTGTAGGTGTTGCGGAGGGGGATGCGAGGCAGGACGCCGAGCAAGGCGCGAGGGGCAGGAAGCCCCTTCGTGCCGTGCCCCCGGAGCGGCGCCGGAGCGAGGGGACCCGGAGCGCAGCGGAGGGCCGAAACGTGGGGTGTGCTTTCTTTTGCTTACTTTTCTTTGCACAAGCAAAGAAAAGTAAGTCGCCGGCCAGGCGAAACAGGAACCACATACAAAACTCAGCAAATAGCCCGGGCACCTATCCCGACGCCCTCCATAGCGCCCCCGCTTCACAAATACCACCCACCCGGTCAGATTCTTGCAAGGCCCTCCCCAAACAGCTCAACCAGAACAACGACCACCCCGATGACCTCTGCCCTGCCCCCTGCCCTCTTCACCCCCGCCTGGCTGGCGCGACTGGAGCTGGCCTATGCCCGCCAGGGCGACTGGACCCGGCCTACCACCCGCCGCCATCTCGGTCCGTTACGGGTGCAGAAACACCTGCACGCCGAAGGTCCCGAGGTCTGCCAGCACATCATCGTCCATCCACCAGGTGGCATCGCCGGGGGCGATCGGCTGGACATCGACGTCAGCGTCGGCGAGACCGCCTGGGCCCAGCTCACCAGCCCCGGGGCGGCCAAGTGGTATCGCGCCGACAGCGCGGCCCATCAGCAGATCGAGCTACGCGTGGCCGCTGGCGCCACCCTGGAGTGGCTGCCCCAGGAGACCATCGTCTTCTCCGGCGCCCAGGCCCATCTCGCCACCCGCATCGAGCTGGCAGGCGACGCCCGCCTCTGCTACTGGGACATCGTCGCCCTGGGGCGTCCGGCCAGTGCCGAGCGCTTCGCCGAGGGGCTGTTCCAGGCGCACCTGGACATCCGTCGCGATGGCACCCCGCTGTGGCACGAGCGCCAGCGCTTGGTCGGGGCGGATCGCTTGCTCGACTCGCCCATCGGCCTCGCCGGTCAGCCGGTGTTCGCCACCCTGCTGATCACCGGCACCCTGGACGCCGATACCCTGGCGCGCTGCCGCGACCTCGCCCTGCCGGTCCGCGGCGACCTGACCCAGCTGCCCGGCCTGGTGGTCGCCCGCTGCCTGGCCGCCGAATCGCTGCAGGCCCGCGCCTGGCTGATCGAGGTCTGGCGCCTGCTGCGCCCGGCCCTGCTCGGCCGCGTGGCCACGCCGCCGCGGATCTGGAGTACCTGATATCTTCGTGATAGTAGCGATAGCCGCTCTGAATTCCCGTTTAATCGCGGCCAAGGGCCGCTCCTACAGGCTCCAGCGGCATCTTGTAGGAGCGGCCCATGGCTGCGATGCCCTTCGCCAAAGAGAACACCCATGGACCTGACGCCCCGCGAAAAAGACAAGCTGCTCATCTTCACCGCCGGCCTGGTGGCCGAGCGCCGCCTGGCGCGTGGGGTGAAGCTCAACTACCCGGAAGCCATGGCGCTGATCTCCGCCGCCCTGCTCGAAGGCGCCCGTGACGGTCGCACCGTGGCCGAGCTGATGCACTACGGCACCACCCTGCTGACTCGCGACCAGGTGATGGAAGGCGTTCCGGAGATGATCCCGGAGATCCAGGTGGAAGCCACCTTCCCCGACGGGACCAAGCTGGTCACCGTCCACCAGCCGATCGCCTAGGGAGACCGCCATGAGCCTGATCGTCCGCGACGCCCTCCCTGCCGACCTGCCGGCCGTGCTGCACATCTACAACGACGCCGTCAGCAACACCACGGCGATCTGGAACGAGACCCCCGTCGACCTGGCCAACCGCCAGGCCTGGTTCGACCTGCGCGCCACCCAGGGCTACCCCATCCTGGTCGCCGAGAATGCCGAGGGCACGGTGGTGGGCTATGCCTCCTTTGGCGACTGGCGCCCCTTCGAGGGCTTTCGCCACACCGTCGAGCACTCGGTCTACATCCACCCCGACCAGCGCGGCCAGGGCATCGGGCCGCGGCTGATGACGGTGCTCATCGAACGCGCCCGCGCCTGCGACAAGCACGTCATGGTGGCCGCCATCGAGAGCGGCAACCAGGCCTCCATCCGCCTGCACGAGCGACTGGGCTTCATCACCACCGGGCAGATGCCCCAGGTCGGCACCAAGTTCGGTCGCTGGCTGGACCTCACCTTCATGCAACTGATGCTGGAGCAGCGCCCATGATCCCCGGCGAATACCAGATCCAGGACGGCGACATCGAACTCAACGCCGGCCGCCGCACCTTGAGCCTCACCGTCGCCAACAGCGGCGACCGGCCGATCCAGGTGGGCTCGCACTACCACTTCCACGAGACCAACGACGCCCTGCTGTTCGATCGCGCCCTGGCCCGCGGCATGCGCCTGAACATCGCCGCCGGCACCGCCGTGCGCTTCGAACCGGGCCAGAGCCGCGAGGTGGAGCTGGTCGAGCTGGCCGGCCTGCGCACCGTCTACGGCTTCGCCGGGCGGGTGATGGGCAAGTTGTAGGGGCAAGCCCCCTCACCCCAACCCTCTCCCTCAGGGAGAGGGGGCTAAGAGCAGACACCGAGCTCCCGCCCTTCCCCCTCTCCCGCCGGGAGAGGGTCGGGGTGAGGGCAAACCGGACCACCTTTATTCGGGACCAACGCCTATGAAAATCTCCCGCCAAGCCTATGCCGACATGTTCGGCCCCACCACCGGCGACCGGGTGCGCCTGGCCGATACCGAGCTCTGGATCGAGGTCGAAGAAGACCACACCGTCTACGGCGAAGAAGTGAAATTCGGCGGCGGCAAGGTCATCCGCGACGGCATGGGCCAGAGCCAGCTGCTGGCGGCCGAGGTGGTCGACACCGTCATCACCAATGCGCTGATCGTCGACCACTGGGGCATCGTCAAGGCCGACGTCGGCCTCAAGCAGGGCCGCATCCACGCCATCGGCAAGGCCGGCAACCCGGATATCCAGCCCGGCGTCAGCGTGCCCATCGGCGCGGCTACCGAGGTCATCGCCGGCGAGGGCATGATCCTCACCGCGGGCGGCATCGACTCCCACATCCACTTCATCTGCCCGCAGCAGATCGAAGAGGCGCTCATGAGTGGCACCACCACCATGATCGGCGGCGGCACCGGCCCGGCCACCGGCACCTATGCCACCACCGTGACCCCCGGCCCCTGGCACATGGCGCAGATGCTCAAGGCCGCCGACGCCTTTCCCATGAACATCGGCTTCACCGGCAAGGGCAACGCCAGCCTGCCCGGGCCGCTGGAGGAACAGGTGCGCGCCGGCGCCATCGGCCTGAAATTGCACGAAGACTGGGGCACCACCCCCGCCGCCATCGACAACTGCCTGGCGGTGGCCGATCGCTTCGACATCCAGGTGGCCATCCACACCGACACTCTCAACGAGTCCGGATTCGTCGAGACCACCCTCGGCGCCTTCAAGGGGCGCACCATCCACACCTACCACACCGAGGGCGCCGGTGGCGGCCACGCGCCGGACATCATCAAGGCCTGCGGCTTCCCCAATGTGCTGCCCAGCTCCACCAACCCGACGCGGCCCTTTACCAGGAACACCATCGACGAGCACCTGGACATGCTCATGGTCTGCCACCACCTGGACCCGAGCATCGCCGAGGACGTGGCCTTCGCCGAGAGCCGCATCCGCCGCGAGACCATCGCCGCCGAGGATATCCTCCACGACCTCGGCGCCTTCGCCATGATCAGCTCCGACAGCCAGGCCATGGGCCGCGTCGGCGAGGTCATCACCCGCACCTGGCAGACGGCCGACAAGATGAAGAAGCAGCGCGGCCCGCTGCCCGAGGACGGCGCCGGCAACGACAACTTCCGGGTCAAGCGCTACATCGCCAAGTACACCATCAACCCGGCGATCACCCATGGCATCAGCCACGAGGTGGGCTCCATCGAGGTGGGCAAGTTCGCCGACCTGGTGCTCTGGCGCCCGGCCTTCTTCGGCGTCAAGCCGACGCTGATCCTCAAGGGCGGCGCCATCGCGGCCAGTCTGATGGGCGACGCCAACGCCTCCATCCCCACCCCGCAACCGGTGCACTACCGCCCGATGTTCGGCAGCTACGCCGGCATGCTCCACGACACCAGCCTGACCTTCATCAGCCAGGCCGCCTTCGAGGCAGGGGTGCCGGAGCAACTGGGGCTGAAGAAGCGCATCGGCGTGGTGAAGGGCTGCCGCACCGCGCAGAAGAGCGACCTCATCCACAACGGTTACCTGCCGACCATCGAGGTCGATCCGCAGAACTACCAGGTCAAGGCCGACGGCCAGCTGCTCTGGTGCGAACCGGCGGACGTGCTGCCGATGGCGCAGCGCTACTTTCTTTTCTAAAGAGGCCTGTTCTAACCAGGCCCAGGGAATGTTGGGCTTCGCTACGCTCAACCCAACCCAACCCAACCCAACCCAACCCAACCCACGTTGCGCGTTTCGTAGGTTGGGTTGAGGCAGCTCCACCGCCGAAGCCCAACACACCGTAGCAGGCGTGGACGCCGTTGGGCTTCGCTTTCGCTCAACCCAACCTACACGAAGCCCGACGCCGTTCAGCCGCGACTGACCGGCGCGGCCGGGGCTTCGGCGCGGTCGTTGCGGTCGTAGGTGGCCTTGTCCAGCTGGCCCATCCAGCGTGCGGTCAGGGTGCCGGCGGTCATGGAGCCGTTGACGTTGAGGGCGGTACGGCCCATGTCGATCAGCGGCTCGATGGACACCAGCAGCGCCACCAGGGTGACCGGCAGGCCCAGGGCCGGCAACACGATCAGGGCGGCGAAGGTAGCACCGCCGCCCACGCCCGCCACGCCGGCCGAACTCAGGGTGACGATACCCACGAGCGTGGCGATCCACAGCGGATCGAACGGATTGATGCCCATGGTGGGCGCGATCATCACCGCCAGCATGGCGGGATAGAGACCGGCGCAACCGTTCTGGCCGATGGTGGCGCCAAAGGAGGCGGCGAAGCTGGCGATGGCCGGCGGCACGCCAAGGCGCTCGGTCTGGGCCTCGATGCTCAGCGGGATGGTCGCCGCGCTGGAACGGCTGGTGAAGGCGAAGCTCAGCACCGGCCAGACCTTGGGAAAGAAGCGCGCGGGCGACAGGCCGCTCAGGGTCAGCAGCAGCGCATGCACGCCAAAGAGGATGCCCAGGCCCAGGTAGGAGGCGATCAGGAAGGTGCCCAGCTTGAGCACGTCCTGGGGACTGGCGGTGGCGACCATCTTGGTCATCAGCGCCAGCACGCCGTAGGGGGTGAGCTGCAGCAGCAGGCGCACCAGCTTCATCACCCAGGCCTGGAGCACGTCGATGCCGGCCAGCACCTTCTCGCCACGCACCGGATCGTCGCGCTGCAGGCGCAGGGCGGCGACGCCGAGGAAGGCGGCGAAGATCACCACACTGATGATGGAGGTGGGATTGGCACCCGTGAGATCGGCGAAGGGATTCTTCGGAATGAAGGACAGCAGCAGCTGCGGCACCGACAGATCCGCCACCTTGCCGACATAGCTGTTCTGCAGGGTGGTCAGGCGCGCGGTCTCCTGGGCGCCCTGCACCAGGCCCTCGGCGCTCAGGCCGAACAGCCAGGTGACCAGCACCCCGACCAGGGCGGCGATGGCGGTGGTGAACAGCAGGGTGCCCAGAGTCAGCAGGCTGATGCGGCCCATGGACGAGGCCTCGCGCAGCCGCGCCACGGCCGCCAGGATGGAGGCGAACACCAGCGGCATGATGCTCATCTGCAGCAGCTGCACATAGCCGTTGCCGACCAGATTGAACCAGCCGATGGAAGTCTTGAGCACCGGGGCGTCATGCCCGTAGACGAATTGCAGCACCAGGCCGAAGGCCACGCCCAGGGCGAGGCCGATGAAGACGCGCACGGCCAGGCTCCAGCCGGTATTGCGGGTACGCGCCAGCAGGCCGAGCAGCACGGCGAAGGCGACGAGGTTGAGAACGAGAGGCAGATTCACACGAGGTCTCCAGAACGGCGCCCGACACGACCGCCGGACGAAAAGGCGGCGATGGTAGCAGCTCGGGCCGACTCGGCTTAGATCGAGGTGCTATCACCTGATAACGGGAGGAGCGGTCCTATCGCCGGGGTGAACGGCGCCCGCCCCTGGATGGGCGCTGCTAGAGTTCGTGCTGCCGGGAAAAGATGCCCGGCAATGCCAACCCAAAAGGAGTGATTCCATGCAACGTTTTGCCAAGCTCGCCGCTTCCTTCGCCCTCGCCGCCGCCGTCGCCGGCTGCACCGGCACCGCGATGAAGACGCAGAACCTGGATCCGTCGCAGTACACCGTCGTCGGTCATGGCGAAGGCAAGGCGACCGGCCTCATGATCCTGGGCTTCATCCCGGTCCAGCAGAACGACCGCTTCGTGCGCGCCCAGCAGGCCGCCATCAAATCCCGTGGCGGCGATGCCCTGATCAACGCCCAGGTACAGGAAAACTGGTTCTGGGCCTATGTCCTGAGCGGTTTCACCACCACCGTTTCCGGCGACGTGGTCAAGCTCAAGCGCTGAACCCCGCCAGACCGACCGACGCCGCCCATCGAGGCGGCGTTTTTGCGCTAGGCTGGTCGCTTCTCCCCGAGGAAGCCGACCATGACCGCGACCCTGATGAAACTCCCGCTGCAATCCATCGACGGCGAAACCCTGACCCTGGAGCGCTACCTGGGCAAGGTGCTGCTGGTGGTGAACGTCGCCTCCAAGTGCGGCCTTACCAGCCAGTACGAAGGCCTGGAACGCCTCTATGAGGCCCAGCGCGAGCGCGGCCTGGAAGTGCTCGGCTTTCCCGCCAACGACTTCAAGCAGCAGGAACCCGGCAGCGACGCCGAGATCAAGGAATTCTGCACCCTCACCTATCGCGTGCAATTCCCGCTGTTCGCCAAGCTCAGCGTGGTGGGTGAAGACAAGCATCCGCTCTATGCCGAACTGACCCAGGCGCAACCCGAGACGACCGGCGACGGCCCCTTCCGCGAGCGCATGCTGAGTCGTGGTGGCACTCCCAATCCCAAGCCGGAGGTGCTGTGGAATTTCGAGAAATTCCTGATCGGGCGGGACGGCGAGGTGGTGGGGCGCTTCGCGCCGGATGTGACGGCGGATGATCCGCGGTTGGTGGCGGCCATCGAGGCGGAATTGGCGAAGGGTTGAAGCCCCCCTGCCGGTACATGGCGAGGCGCGACCTGATTCGTAGGTTGGGTTGAGCTTCAGCGAAGCCCAACACTTCCAACGCGCTAGGCAGCCAGGGCGCCAAACAGATCAAGTCGACGCGGCAAGCGCTGCAACGTTGGGCTTCGCTGACGCTTAGCCCAACCTACGGCAAGTGCCTGGAGCCTTGCGCGATCAGTGCTATGACAGCAGGTCTACCCCCGCTGCAACACCCCGCGCATGGACCCGAAGTGCCCCGGAAAGGAACAGAAGAAGCTGTATTCCTTGCCCGCTTCCAGGGCCCCGGTATCGAAGGTCACCGCGTCCTTTTCGCCACCACCCAGCATGCGGGTATGGGCGATGATGCGTTCGTCGCCCTCCGGCAGGTAGCCCTTGTCTTCACCCGCGTTCATGCCGGCGGCGTCGACGGCCGAGGCATCGGTGGAACGGGTCAGCACCCAGTTATGGCCCATGACGTTCTTGGGCAGGCTGCCGTTGTGGATCAGTTCGACGGTAAAGGTCTTGCACGAGGCCGGGACCTGGATCGAGGCGCGGCTGTAGGTCATCTGGTCGCCGGCTTCGATCTGGGTGGTACAGTTGTCGGCGGCCCAGGTGCCGGTACTTCCCAGGGCGAACAGTGCGGCGGCGAAAAACGTGGATTTCATGAACCCTCCGGATGCGTGAAAGTCGCCAGTCAGACCGATGCGAGGGTGGCGTGTTCCAGCGGCCGTGGCAAGGGAACGGCTTCGCTCTATCGCCTCCATCGAAACCTTTGCCAGGTCGCCGGGCCTTACCTCTGGGTACTATCCCTCCATCATCCGCCAGCCAAGGACGCCCGCCATGACCCTTACCGCCCTGCTGCACGAGTTGTTCGCCAACTATGCCCAGGCCGCCAGCGGCAATGCGCCGGAAGCGGCTTTCCTCGCGCGATGAGGGTGCTTTGCTCCGGCGGAGCGGGCGGCTAGGCTAGGCTAGGCGCTTTGCCTGCCTAGGAGTCCTCATGTCGCTGAAAACCGTCTGTGTCTTCTGTGGCGCCAAGCCCGGTGCCTCGCCTGTCTTCGCCGAAGCCGCCGCGCACCTGGGGCGTACCCTCGCCGAGCGCGGCCTCACCCTGGTCTATGGGGGCGGCAAGGTCGGCCTGATGGGGGTAGTCGCCGATGCCGCCCTGGCGGCTGGTGGCGAAGTCATCGGCATCATTCCCCAGAGTCTCAAGACCGCCGAGCTGGGCCATACGGGCTGCACCCGCCTGGAAGTGGTCGACGGCATGCATGCGCGCAAGGCGCGGATGGCGGAACTGGCCGATGCCTTTATCGCCCTCCCCGGCGGCCTGGGCACCCTGGAAGAACTCTTCGAGGTCTGGACCTGGGGTCAGCTCGGCTATCACGCCAAGCCCATGGGCCTCCTGGAGGTCGACGGCTTCTATGCCCAGCTGGAGGGCTTCCTCGATCACCTGGTCGCCCAGGGCTTCGTCGCCGCACCGCACCGCGCCATGCTGCAGGTGGAAGCTTCACCAACGGCCCTGCTAGACGCCCTCGCCGCCTGGCAACCCACGGTGCCGCCGCGCTGGGCCGAATCGGCACCCCGCTAGCGCCGGTACACCGCCCGTCCCGGATCTCGAACCCTCGCCGCTTGTGGCCTGTCGGTACTGACAGGCCCGCAAAAGTTACCGCGACGAGGATTCTCCCATGACCGATTTCCCCAAAGCCCCGATGCCAGAACAGCAGCAGGCCGTTCCCGGCCTGCAATCGCGCATGAATCCGGTACCGGATTGCGGCGAGCAAAGCTACAAGGGTTCTGGCCGTCTGGCCGGCAAGAAGGCGCTGATCACCGGTGGCGACAGCGGCATCGGCCGCGCCGTGGCCATCGCCTTCGCCCGTGAGGGCGCCGATGTCGCCATCAGCTACCTGAACGAGCACGAAGACGCCGAGGACACCGCCCGCCTGGTGCGTGAAGCCGGCCGCGAGGCGCTGCTGCTGCCGGGTTGCCTGTCCAAGCGCGAGCAGTGCCTGGCAGTGGTGGACAAGACCGTGGCCGCCTTCGGCCGTATCGATGTGCTGGTCAACAACGCCGCCTTCCAGATGACCCACGAGACCCTCGAAGAGATTCCCGACGACGAGTGGGTCTACACCTTCGATGTAAACATCACCGCCATGTTTCGCATCACCCAGGCCGCGATAAAGCACATGGGCCAGGGTGGCTCCATCATCAACACCACCTCGGTGAACTCGGACATGCCGCGGCCAACGCTGCTGGCCTATGCCACCACCAAGGGCGCCATCGCCAACTTCACCGCCGGCCTGGCTCAGCTGCTCGGCGAGAAGGGCATCCGCGCCAACAGCGTGGCCCCTGGCCCCGTCTGGACCCCGCTGATCCCGGCCACCATGCCGCCGGAGCAGGTCAAGGAATTCGGTGGCAACACCCCGCTCGGTCGCCCTGGCCAGCCGGTGGAACTGGCGCCGGTCTACGTGATGCTGGCGTCGGACGAATCCAGCTACACCTCGGGCGCGCGCATCGCCGTCACCGGCGGCAAGCCGATTCTCTGACCCGCCCCGCACCCCGGCACAGGCCGGGGTCGCCCCTTCTGTTTCCGCCTTCGGAGCCCTCTCGTGAGCGACCATCCCAAACCCCCGCTGAAACCCCAACCCCAGACCTTTCCCGGCTCCGAAGCACGCATGGAGCCCCAGCCCGACAGCGGCGCCGCGAGCTACCGCGGCTCGGGTCGCCTGGCAGGCAAGAAGACCCTGATCACCGGTGCCGACAGCGGCATCGGTCGCGCCGTGGCCATCGCTTTCGCCCGTGAGGGCGCCGATGTCGCCATCGCCTACCTGGACGAGCACGAGGATGCGCAGGAGACCGCCCGCCTGGTCACCGAAGCCGGGCGCCAGGCCGTGCTGCTGCCGGGCGATCTGGCCGAGCGCCAGACCTGCCTGGACGTGGTGCAGAAGACCGTCGAGGCCTTCGGTCGCATCGACGTGCTGGTCAACAACGCCGCCTTCCAACAGGTGCGCGACAGCCTCGACGAGATCCCTGACGAGGAATGGGTACATACCTTCAACGTGAACATCCATGGGATGTTCCGCATCACCCAGGCGGCGCTGAAGCACATGCCACGCGGCGGCTCCATCATCAACACCGCCTCGATCAATGCCGACATCGCTCCGCCGACCCTGCTGGCCTATTCGGCCACCAAGGGTGCTATCGCCAACTTCACCGCGGGTCTGGCGCAGCTGCTGGGCGACAAGGGCATCCGCGCCAACAGCGTGGCTCCCGGCCCGATCTGGACACCGCTGATCGTCAGCACCATGAAGCCGGACGAACCGGAGCAATTCGGTAGCAGCACGCCGCTGGGTCGTCCCGGCCAGCCGGCGGAACTCGCGCCGGCCTATGTGCTGCTGGCATCCGATGAAGCGAGCTACATCTCCGGCGCCATGCTGCCGGTGACGGGCGGGATGCCGGTGCTCTGAGGGTTCTGACTGGGGTGCCGGGGTTTGCCCTCACCCCGGCCCTCTCCCCGAGGGAGAGGGGGTAGATCCGTAGGCTGGATTGAGCGCAGCGAAGCCCCAACGCGTGGACATCCAGGAGCGTTGGGCTTCGACAATGAAGCCGTCTCAACCCAACCTACGCCGTCTTCTGACCTATGAAGCGGGGTTTGCCCTCACCCCAGTCCTCTCCCCGAGGGAGAGGAAGTAGATCCGTAGGCTGGATTGAGCGCAGCGAAGCCAAACGCGGGGACATCCAGCAGCGTTGGGCTTCGACGATGAAGCCGTCTCAACCCAACCTGCGTGGTTTGCCGCCCTGCGAATCCATGCCGGCGACTGGCCGCATCGGCCAAACGCTCCCTCTCCCCTGGGAGAGGGTCGTCCGGAGGTCCTACGGCTGCAGGTAGCGCACCATCGCATCGCCGATCATGGTCTTGTGCCGGCGCAGCACGGCCGGCTCCTCCATGTCGATGTCGTGGATGTGGCCAAAGGTGTGCCGGTTGGAGACGCGGTAGAAGCAGAATGAGCACATCAGCAGGTGCACATCCACCGCGTCCAGCCCGCTGCGGATCTCGCCGCTGGCTTCGCCGCGCGCCAGAATGCGGCGCAGGGCCTCCAGCGCCGAGGAGTTGAGGCTGGAAATGGTCTCGGACTGCGCCAGGTGACGACCGCGGTGGATGTTCTCGATGCTCACCACGCGGATGAAGTCGTCGTGGCTGCGATGGTGCTCGAAGAGGAATTCCGCCAGGGTGCGGATCGCCTCCAGCGGCGGCAGGCGGTCCAGTGGCAATTCGGCCTCGTTGCCGCGCACGTCGCTGTAGAGCTTTTCCAGCACCGTCAGGTAGAGCTGCTCCTTGCTGCCGAAGTAGTAGTAGATCATCCGCTTGGAGGTATGGGTGCGCTCGGCGATGGCGTCCACCCGCGCCCCGCTCAGCCCCAGGTCGGCGAACTCGGCCACGGCGGCGGCAAGGATGGCCTGGCGGGTCTTCTCGGGATTGTTCTTGCGCGGGGTACGGAGCGTGGGCGCGAGCGCCGGGGTGTCCTGCATCGGGCTGACTCTTGTCGGAGGAGAGGCGCGGGCACCCGCAGGTGCCCGCCTGGCTCAGAATTCCAGGGGTGCCGGGCGGCCCTGGCGGGCCTGCAGCATGGCCGCCAGGCGGACCGGGCTGTTGGCCGCGCCGTAGCCACTGTAATCCTTGCGCTGGAGGATCTCGAAGAAGAATCGGTCGGCGAAGGACTCGGTGTAGACGTGAAACAGCTCGCCACCCTGGGCGTCACGGTCGTAGAGGACGTTGTAGTAGGCCAGCCGACTGAGGAAGTCGTCGTCGAAATCGAAGCGCGCCCCCAGGTCGTCGTAGTAGTTCATCGGGATCTCCAGCAGGGGCACCCCGGCGGCCTTGGCCTGCTCCACGGCCAGGAAGATGTCCTGGCAGGCGAAGGCGATGTGATGCACCCCCGACCCGCGATAGCTGGACAGCGCCCGGGCGATGGCGGTGTTGCGATTCTCCGAGATGTTCAGCGCCAGGCGCACGCTGCTCTCGCGATTCTTCAGCGCGCGACTCTTGACCAGGCCATAGGGGTCCGGGACCACCACCTCGTCGTCGGCGCTGAAGTCGAACAGGCTCTTGTAGAACAGCACCCAGCTGTCCAGGGCATCGGCCGGCAGGGCGATGGCCACGTGATCGACATGGGTCAGCCCGAGGCCCCCGCTGGCACCGGCGCTGACATCGAAGTCGGTGTCGTAGAGACTGCGGCCATCCACGTCGCGATCGGCGAGATAGATCAGGCTGCCGTCCGGTGCCCGTACCGCCGGGATCTCCCGCTCGTTGGGGCCAACCAGGCCGCGATAGGGCTGCGCACGGTACTGCTGGGCGCGCTCCAGGGCGGCCTGGCTGTCCGGCACGCGCAGGGCCATGGCGCACAGCGAGGGGCCGTGGGCCTCGAAGAAGTTGTGGCCGAAGGAATAGGGTTCGGCGTTGAGCACCAGGTTGATCTCGCCCTGGCGCAGCAGGGTGACGTTCTTCGAGCGATGGCGGCCGGCCTGGGCGAAGCCCAGCTTGCCCAGCCAGCGCGCCAGTTCGGCGCCATGGCCGTCGTCCACGGCGAATTCGAGGAATTCGGTGCCTTCCAGACGCGGCGCCTCGGGCGGGGCGAACAGCGGCGCCGCCACCGGGGTCTCCTCGCGCTGCAGCCGCGCGGCGGTCTGCTCCTCCAGGTATAGCAGGGATCTTAGGCCATCGGCGGCGGTGGCGCGGGTCTGGGCGGCGCGGAAACCGTCGTTGAAGATCTCCAGCGACAGCGGCCCCTGGTAGCCGGTCTGCAGGATGGGCGCGAGGAAACCGGCCAGGTCGAATTCGCCCTGCCCCGGGAAGCAGCGGAAATGCCGACTCCACTCCAATACGTCCATCTGCAGCAGCGGCGCATCGGCCATCTGCACGAAAAAGATCTTGTCCCCCGGGATCTGCGCGATGGCCGCCGGATCGCCACCGATGGACAGGGTGTGGAAGCTGTCGAGCAACACGCCGAGATTGGGATGATCGACCGCCTTCACCAGGCGCCAGACCTGCTGCCAGGTGTTGACGTGGCGGCCCCAGGCCAGGGCCTCGTAGCCGATGCGCAATTCGCGCGGCGCGGCGCGCTCGGCCAGCAGCTGCAGGTCATCGGCGATCAGGCGCTCGTCGCCGAGGCTGTCGGCGGCGGTGTTGCTGCACACCAGGATGAGATCGGTGCCCAGCTCCTGCATGAGGTCGAACTTGCGCTCGGCGCGGTCGAGATTGCGCTGCAGACGCTCGCGGCGATTGCCCTCGAAGTCGCGGAACGGCTGGAACAGGGTAATGGCCAGCCCCAGGTCCTGGGCGCGCTGGCGGATCTCGCGCGGACTGGCCCCGGAATACAGCAGGTCGTTCTCGAAGATCTCCACACCGTCGAAGCCCGCTGCGGCGATGGCCTCGAGCTTTTCGGTCAGGGTGCCGCTGATGGATACGGTCGCGATGGAACGCTGCATGCCGGTGCTCCTGTGTTGGACGGCCACGCTGCCGGACATGGCGGGCGGGGTGGCGCGGATTCGTCGGGTCTGGCACCGATTATTCGTGGCACCCCGGGGCCCAACAATGGATTATGTACGAACCGGTTAGTTTCTGTTCGCTGATCGAACATTTGGTCGTCCGGCGAATTGACCAGGCCCGGCAGCGCCTCGCACTATGGATCGCAGAGCCCAGCGCTCGTCGCTTCCGCCGCGTCGACCATAACAAGACAAACAAGAGTGTGCGTCCATGCCTCAGCTATCCACGTTATCCTGCGTCCCCCGTCTCGTCTGCAGCCCCACCGCGCTCAGTCGGCGACGGCCAGGCTAGGTCCTCTCGTCCTTTCCATCTTCGGCTCCCGCGGCCCGAGCGAGTTCGTGCGCGGCGCTGAAACCCTCCTGGCCTGACAATAAAATTCCGGAGACAACCATGGCCACTACCGCCTCCCCCACCCCTGGCTCCCAAGCCAAGAAAGCCACCGCGAGCGGCTGGATCGGCTCGGCGCTGGAATACTATGACTTCTTCATCTACGCCCAGGCGGCGGCGCTGATCTTTCCGCAGATCTTCTTCCCCTCCAGCGATCCCAAGATGGCCATCGTCGCCTCCCTCGCCACCTATGGCGTGGGCTATCTGGCGCGACCGGTCGGCGCCTTCGTACTCGGTCACTGGGGCGATACCCGCGGCCGCAAGAACGTCCTGCTGCTGTGCATGTTCCTCATGGGCATCGCCACCATGGCCGTGGGCCTGCTGCCCACCTACCACCAGATCGGCATCCTCGCGCCCATCCTGCTGGTGGTGCTGCGCCTGATCCAGGGCTTCGCCGTGGCCGGCGAGATCTCCGGGGCCAGTTCCATGGTGCTCGAACACGCGCCCTTCGGCCGACGTGGCTACTATGCGAGCTTTACCCTGCAGGGGGTGCAGGCCGGCCAGGTGATGGCCGCCGCGGTGTTCCTGCCGCTGGCCTACTTCATGCCCGCCGATGCCTTCAACAGCTGGGGCTGGCGCATTCCCTTCCTGCTCAGCGCCTTCGTCCTCCTGGCCGGATTCATCATCCGGAGGGAAGTCCATGAGACGCCCGCGTTCGTCAAGGAAGAAGCCAAGACCGGCACCGCCACAGTGGCCAGACGCTCGCCCATCGGCGAAGCCCTGACCACCAGCTGGAAGGCCATGGTCCTGGTCGCGCTGATGGCGCTGATGAACGTCATCCCGGTGGTAGCCACCATCTTCGGCGCCGCCTACGCGGTGCAGCCGGCCTACGGCATCGGCTTCGACAAGAGCGTCTACCTGTGGATACCGGTGGTGGGCAACATCGTCGCCGTGCTGGTGATCCCCTTCGTCGGCAACCTCTCCGACCGCATCGGTCGCCGGCCGACCATGATCGGTGGCGCCCTGGGTTCGGGTCTGCTGGCCTTCGGTTACCTCTATGCCATCAGCATCCACAACCTGCCGCTGGCCTTCCTCATGTCGCTGCTGATGTGGGGCGTGGTCTACCAGGGCTACAACGCGGTCTTCCCCAGCTTCTACCCGGAGCAGTTCCAGACCCGCTACCGCGTCTCGGCCATGGCCATCGCCCAGAACATCGGCACCATGCTCACCGCCCTGCTGCCGGCACTGTTCGCCCTGGTCGCCCCGCCCGGCACCGACAACATCTGGCTGGTGGTCGGTGGCCTGGCCTTCGGCGTGACCTGCCTGTCGGCCCTGGCGGCCTACCTGTCGCCGGAAACCTACCGGGTACCCATGAGCGACCTGGGCAAGCCGGGCGCCGTGCAGATGGACAAGCACGCCTATGACACGGCCCGCCAGGACAGCCTCAAGGCCAGCGTCTGACCCCTCGCGAGCCCTCGCCTAGCGAGGGCTCCGTCCTGCTACCTTGGTAGTCTTGCCGTAAGACATACGTTGTCATATAACTGCTTGGCCGAACGCCTCGGCCGCTGCTTTCCGATAATTCAAATAAGAAAGGAATCCCTCATGTCGCCTGCACCCTCCTAGCCGTACCTCGCGCCACCGCCCTACCCGCCTTCGTCAGATGCCGCCCCCGCGCCGGCAGGGCACCCCTTACCTACAAGAACAAGGAACACCATGAGCACTCGACTCGCTTCCGGCCGGCTCGCCCGTGCCTGCGCCGCCTTCGCCGCCCTCGCCAGCACCACGCCGCTGTGGGCCGCGGACGGCTTCATCGAAGGCACCAAGGCCACGCTCAACCTGCGCAACTTCTACTTCAATCGCAACTTCGTCGATCCGGCCTACACCGCGCAGAACAAGGCCGAGGAATGGACCCAGAGCTTCATCTTCGGCCTGACCTCCGGCTACACCCAGGGACCGGTGGGCTTCGGCATCGATGCCCTGGGGCTCTATTCGGTCAAGCTCGACGGTGGCGCCGGCACCTACGGCACCCAGCTGCTGCCGACCCATGCCGGCAACGAACCGGCCAAGGATTTCGGGCGCCTGGCGGTGGCCGCCAAGGCCAAGGTGTCCAAGACCGATATCAAGGTCGGCGAGTGGTTCGCCGTGCTGCCGATCCTCAGATCCGACGACGGTCGCTCGCTGCCGCAGACCTTCCAGGGCGCGCAGATCCACTCCACCGAGATCCAGAACCTGGAACTCTGGGGCGGCCAGATGCGGCAGAACAGCCCGCGCAACGACGCCAGCATGGAAGACATGTTCATGCAGGGCCGCGCCAATGCCACCTCCGACCGCTTCAACTTCGTCGGCGGCGAATACAAGTTCAACGAGAAGCGCACCCAGATCGGCCTCTGGTACGCCCAGCTCGAAGACATCTACAACCAGAAGTTCATCAACCTGATCCACTACCAGCCGGTGGGCAGCTGGACCCTGGGCGCCAACCTCGGCTACTTCATCGGCGACGATGATGGCTCGGCCCGCGCCGGTGCCCTGGACAACCGCACCGCCTATGCGCTGCTCTCGGCCAAGCAGGGCGGCGGCACCTTCTATGTCGGCCTGCAGCGCGTCAGCGGCGACAGCGCCTGGATGAGGGTCAACGGCACCAGCGGCGGCACCCTGGCCAACGACAGCTACAACTCCAGCTACGACAACGCCCGGGAGCGCTCCTGGCAGGTGCGCTACGACCACAACTTTGCCGCCTTCGGCGTGCCGGGCCTGACCCTGATGAACCGCTACCTCAGCGGCGACAACGTGCACACCGGCAGCATCACCGACGGCAAGGAGTGGGGTCGCGAATCCGAGGTGCAATACGAGGTGCAGAGCGGGCCGCTGAAGAAGCTGCTGATCCGCTGGCGCAACTCCAGCATGAGACGCGACTACAGTGCCAGCGGCTCCTTCGACGAGAACCGCATCATCCTCAACTATCCGATCTCGGTGTTGTAGGAAACGCGGGTGCGGCTGTCGGGGTGGCAGCCGCACCCTTGCCCGGATCGACCAGACCTTATACTGTATAAAAATACAGCCATCGAGGTCTGCTCATGACCCAGCCCCAACGCCCGCCACGGGGTCGTGGCACCGCCAGCAATCCGCACAATCGCTTTGCCGCGACCCGCAGCGAGGCCGAGCACGACGGCTGGTACGAGGAAGCTACCCCGCTGACCTTCACCACCAGCGTGCGCCGGGAAACGGCCAAGACGGTGATCAGCCGCAACCAGTCGCCGGACGTCGGCTTCGATCGCTCGGTGAATCCCTATCGCGGCTGCGAGCATGGCTGCATCTACTGTTTCGCCCGCCCCTCCCATGCCTACTGGGACCTCTCGCCCGGTATCGACTTCGAGACCCAGCTGATCGCCAAGACCAATCTGGCCGAGCGGCTGGAGGCGGAGCTGAGCAAGCCGGGCTATCAGCCGCAGCCCATCGCCCTGGGCATCAATACCGACGGCTACCAGCCTATCGAGCGGCAATACCAGCTGACCCGCCAGGCGCTGGAGATCCTGCTGCGCTATCGCCACCCGGTGACGATCATCACCAAGAGCGCGCTGATCCTGCGCGACCTGGATCTCTTCGTGCAGCTCGCCGAGCGCAATCTGGTGCGCGTCGCCTTCAGCCTGACCACGCTGGACGATGACCTCAAGCGCATCCTCGAACCGCGCACCGCGGCGCCCCAGGCCCGGCTGCGCGCCATGCGCACCCTGCACGAGCACGGCGTGCCGGTGAGTGCCCTGCTGGCGCCGATGATTCCCATGATCAACGACCATGAACTGGAAGCCCTGCTGGAGGCGGCCCGCGACCACGGCGCCCGCTCGGCCGGCTATACGCTGTTGCGGCTGCCACTGGAAATCGTCGAGTTGTTCGAGGAATGGCTGCAGACGCACTTCCCCGACCGCGCCGCCCATGTGATGAGCCTGATCCGCCAGTCGCGCGGCGGGAAGAACTACGACAGTCGCTTCGGCATCCGCATGAAGGGCGAAGGCCAGTTCGCCGACCTGCTGGCCCAGCGCTTTCGCCTGGCACGCCGCCGCTTCGGCCTGGAGCGCCGCGCGGGCGAGGGCCTGGATTGCAGCCAGTTCGCCCCGCCGGGGGAGCAGCTGGGGTTGTTCTAGCACCGGCGCCGAACGGACTGCCCCCTCACCCCAACCCTCTCCCACCGGGAGAGGGGAAAAACAACGCAGCCCCGTAGGTTGGGTCGAGCGTAGCGAAGCCCAACGATACAGCCACCCTCACCCCAACCCTCCCCCACAGGGAGAGGGGAAAAGCAACGCAGCCCCGTAGGTTGGGTTGAGCGTAGCGAAGCCCAACGATACAGCCACCCTCACCCCGACCCTCTCCCACAGGAGAGGGGGAAAAGCAACGCAGCCCCCGCAGGTTGGGTTGAGCGCAGCGAAGCCCAACGATACAGCCACCCTCACCCCAACCCTCCCCCACAGGGAGAGGGGCAAAACGAGGCGCGCCCCGTAGGTTGGGTTGAGCGTAGCGAAGCCCAACAGCGTGGCATCCCTCACCCAGCCCTCCGTACCCAGCTGCTAGGCTAGACGGCTGTGCTCACCTCTGGAGTCGCCATGACCGCCCCTATCCCGCTCACGCCGGCCCAGGCCGTTGCCGCCGGTATCGATTTCGCCGAACTCAAGGTCGATGCCAGCGGCCTCTACTGGAGTCAGTACGATCCCGCCGACGGCGCCACCCGGCTGTGGGTCCGCGAGGCCGGCGCCGCGCCGCGTTGTCTCACGCCGGCGGGCTTCAGCCTGCGCAGCAAGGTCTACGAATACGGCGGCGGCGCCCTTTGCCTGGGTGACCAGGGACCGCTGTTCGTCAACGAAGCCGACCAGGCGGTCTATCGCCAGCCGCGAGAGGGCGGCGCGCCCGAATGGCTGGCCGGTGGCGAGGCCTGGCGCTATGGCGATCTGCACTGGGATGGCGTCCGGCAGCAGGTGTTGGCGGTCGAGGAGGATCGCCGCGAGCAGCCGCCGCGGCATCGCCTGGTCGCCCTGCGTGCGGGCGGCGCGCGCCAGGTGCTGGCCGAAGGCGCGGATTTCTACGCCGCACCGCGCACCAGCGCCGACGGCCGCCGCCTGGCCTGGATCGAGTGGGACCGGCCCCACCAGTCCTGGACCCGCACCCGGCTGCTGACTGCGCCGCTGGATACCGCAGGACGGCCCGGTGCGCCCACCATCGTGTCGGCCGATCCCGAGGAGTCGCTGCAACAACCGCAGTTCGACAGCGAGCAGCGGCTCTGGGCGCTGAGCGATCGCCAGGGCTGGTGGCAGCCCTGGTGCGAGTCCGCGGCGGGCTTCGCCCCCCAGGAGGCATCCGCGGCGGATCATGCGGCGGCGCCCTGGCAACTGGGCGGTAGCAGCTGGCTGCCGACCGCGGAAGGCTGGCTGGCGACCTGGCAGGAAGATGGCTTCGGCCTGCTCGGCGAGCACCGGACGAATGGCGAGACCTGCCGCCTGGCCGCGGACTTCAGCCGCTTCCGTGGCTTGGCGCTGGACGACAGCCACTGCTATTGCATCGCCGCGTCCCCCACACGCCCCTCGGCGGTGCTGGCCATCGACCGCTGGAGCGGCGCGGTGGAGATCGTCACCGGCGGCGTCGCGCCCTTCCGCGACAGCGCCATCGTCGCGCCCCGGTCGCTGAGCTATCCCAGCGGCGACAGCCAGGCCCGGGGCTTTCTCTATCTGCCGGAACGGCACGGCGAGGGTCCGCCGCCCCTGCTGGTCAGCATCCATGGCGGTCCCACCTCCTGCACCTATCCGGTGTTCGATGCCCGCATCCAATTCTGGGTGCGTCAGGGCTTCGCCGTAGCCGATCTCAACTATTGCGGCAGCAGCGGCCACGGTAGGGCCTACCGCCAGGCACTGCACCTGCGCTGGGGCGAGGTGGACGTCGAGGATGCCTGCGCGGTGGTCGACTACCTGGGCGCCCAGGGCCTGGTGGACCCGGCGCGGGCCTTTATCCGCGGCGGCAGCGCGGGCGGCTACACGGTGCTCTGCGCCCTGGCCTTCCGCGACGTCTTCCGCGCCGGCGCCAGCCTCTATGGCGTCAGCGATCCCCTGGCGCTGGCCAAGGCTACTCACAAGTTCGAAGCCGACTACCTGGACTGGCTGATCGGCGATCCCGAGGCCGATCGTGCGCGCTACGAGGCGCGGACGCCGCTGCTGCATGCCGACGGTATCCAGGCGCCGGTGATCTTCCTGCAGGGCCTCAAGGATGCCGTGGTGGTCCCGGCGCAGACCGATACCATGGCCGCGGCGCTGGAAGCGCGCGGCATACCGGTGGTGGTCAGGCGTTATCCCGACGAAGGCCATGGCTTTCGCCGGGCGGACAACCAGGCGGATGCCCTGGAACAGGAAGCCGCCTTCTATCGCCGCTGGCTGTGAGGAGGGCGCGCCCAGAAAGTCGGCCCGCGCCGACGCCGAGCGCGCCTGGCCCGTATAGAATGGCGCTTTAGCCGTCGAGTTCTTGCATGCCCTTCGTTCGTCGCGGTATCGAAAGCATCGTGTCCACCTGGCTGGCCGGTCTGCTGCTGCTCCTGCCGCTGGTGCTGACCCTGGCGCTGATCGGCTGGATCGTCAGTTTCCTCAATGGCCTGATCGGACCCAACACCACCCTGGGCCGCCTGTTCGTGGCGGTCGGTCATCCCTTCGTCGGCAATTCCCTGGCGGCCTATGGCCTCGGTACCCTGCTGCTGCTGGTGCTGCTCTATCCGCTGGGCCTGGCGGTCAAGCTGGGACTGCGCCGGCCACTGGGCTGGTTCGCCGACCTGACCTTTCGCCGCATTCCGGTGGTGGGCAAGCTCTATGGCCTGGCCGAGCGCTTCGTCGAGTTGCTCGACCGCAAGGAAGGTGGGGCGGACATCCGCGCCATGAGTCCGGTGTGGTGCTTCTTCGGGGGCAAGGGTGTGGCGGTGCTGGCGCTACTGCCCAATCCGGCGGTGATCGACATCGAGGGTCGCCACTACCACGCCGTGCTGGTGCCCTCGGCGCCGGTACCCGTGGGTGGCGGGCTGCTCTATGTGCCGGTAGACTGGGTGAAACCGGCGGACATGGGCATCGACATGTTCACCAGCATCTATGTCTCCATGGGCATCACCCTGCCGCCGGTGGTCAAGGATCGCCAGGTGGAATTCATTCCCCTGGAAGAAGCCGTGCGCCGCCAGCAGGAAAACGGGACGGCCGAGGAGCCGCCCCGCCAGCCTCGATAAGGCTTTGCTAAAAAGTCGCCTAGCGAAGGTCAGGCAAGGCAAAAACCAGCGAGGAAGCGGACCGGGCTCGCGAACGAGTTTACAAATAGTAAATGAGCATTCCGATCGGACTGGCGATCCAGCTGGTTTTTAACGCAGCATCACCGAGCGCAGGCACTTTTTAACCTTAGTTCTGCACCGCCTGGACCGAACCCCCATCCACGCGCAGGTTGCTGCCGTTGATGAAGGAGGCGCGCTCGGACACCAGCAGAGCGATGGCCGCGGCCACCTCTTCCACCGTGCCGCGGCGCTTCTGCACGATGCCGGGCCGCTCTTCGTCGAGGAAGCTTTCGATGGCTTCCTCGAAGGAGACGCCCTTTTCCTTGGCGCGCTTTTCCATCATGCCGTCGGTCATGCCGGTCTCGATGAAGGCCGGCGACACGGTATTGCACAGCACGCCGTGGGCCGCTTCCTTGTACGACAGGTTCTTGATGAAGGCGGCCAGGGCCGCCTTGGCCACGTTGTAGACGGCCTCTTCCCAATAGGGCTGGACGGCGTTTTCCGAGGTGATGCAGACGAAGCGACCCCAGCCGCGCTTGCGCATGCGCGGAATGGCGGCGCGGCCGACGCGCACGGCGGAAAAGAAGTCGGTGGCCCAAGCTTCCTCGTAGTCGGCATCGGCCAGTTCCAGGGGATCGCCCTTGGCGCCGGTGACACCGGCGGTGTGCACCACGATGTCGATCTGGCCGAAGCGGGCTTCGCCCTGCTCCACCAGCTGGTCCACCGCGGCCTGGTCGGTCATGTCGGCGGCGATCAGCAGCGTATCGCCCGGCAGGCCCTTGGCCGCCTCTTCCAGCTTGCCCTGCTCCAGATCGGAAAGCACCAGCCTGACGCCCTCCTCGGCCAGCAGCTTCGCCGTGGCCAGACCCATGCCACCGCTGGCACCCGTGATGAGGGCGACGCGCCCCTTGATTCCCAGATCCATACCGACCTCGCTATCAGATTGCTTACCATGCCGTGATCCGGCGTCTCTGATTCCGACTCGCCACGAGAGGCCGTTGCGCTTACCGTTCGGCGGAAAGCGCAACGGCCGCCCTGCCTGCCGGTCCAGATAGGCAAGACCCCTGGGAAGATCACGATGCACACACCTCGCCTGCCCCTGACCCTCTTTCACGACGGCGCCTGTCCGCTGTGCGCCCGCGAGATCGCCTGGCTGCGCCGCCATGCCGACCCCAGCCAGCTGCAGCTGGTGGACCTGGCCGCGCCGGACTACCCCACGCAGGCGCCGGCCGATGCCCCGCCGCGCCAGGCCATGCTCGACCTGCTGCACGCCCGGGATGCCGACGGCTGCTGGTTCAAGGGCCTGGACGCCACTTACTGGAGCTGGCGCACCGCCGGCCTCGGCAACTGGGCGCGGCCGCTGGCCTGGCGGCCGTTGCGCCCCGTTCTGGAGCTGGGCTATCGGCTCTTCCTGAAGCTGCGCCCAGGCCTGACCTGGCTGCCGCATCCAGAGGGCAGTCGGCGTTGCCAGGATGAGGTCTGCACACTGGAAGAGCCGCGCGACCGCTCGCGCAAGGGCTGACACCTCCGCTCGCCTGCCATCGCTTCAGGCCTGCAGCGGCGCGGGTCGATCCTGCTGGCATCCGGCCAGGGTTCGCCTGCACGCGCGTCTCGGCTAAACTGCGCGGCTGCTCGCGTTACGGATCCTGACATGTCTGCTGCTCTACCCGCCCGCGCCCTGGGCCTCGACTTCGGTACCTCCAACTCCACCGCCGGCTGGCTCAGGCCCTCGGGCGAGGTCCTGCTGGCCCTCGAAGAAGGCAAGGCCACCCTGCCCTCGGTGATCTTCTTCAACGCCGAGGAGCGCCGCCCGGCCTATGGCCGCCAGGCGCTGCACGAATACCTGGAAGGCTACGAGGGGCGCCTGCTGCGCTCGCTCAAGAGCCTGCTCGGCTCCAATCTGCTCAAGGGCGAGACCAGCATCCTCGGCAGCGCCCTGCCCTTCACCGAGGTACTCGGCCTCTTCCTCGGCACCCTCAAGCAGCGCGCCGAACAGCAGGCCGATCGCTCCTTCGACGCCGTGGTGCTGGGCCGTCCGGTGCATTTCGTCGATGACGACCCGGTCGCCGACCAGGAGGCCGAGAACACCCTGGCCGCGGTGGCGCGCCAGGTGGGCTTCAGCGACATCTCCTTCCAGTTCGAACCCCTTGCCGCCGCCTTCGACTACGAGCGCAGCATCGAGCGCGAAGAGCTGGTGCTGATCGTCGACATCGGCGGCGGTACCTCGGACTTCTCCCTGGTGCGCCTGGCGCCGGAGCGCCGCAACCTGGCCGACCGCGCCGGTGACATCCTCGCCACTGGCGGCGTGCACGTCGGCGGTACCGACTTCGACCGCCAGTTGAGTCTGGAAGGGGTGATGCCGCTGCTGGGCTACGGCAGCGCCATGAAGAGTGGCGCCACCATGCCCACCAGCCACTACATCAACCTGGCGACCTGGCACACCATCAACGCCGTCTACGCCAAGAAGAGCGTGCTGGGCCTGCGCGACATGAGATACGACGCCCAGGACACCCGCTGCATGGATCGGCTGTTCAAGCTGATCGAACAGCGCGCCGGCCACTGGCTGGCGATCCAGGTGGAAGACGCCAAGATCGCCCTGACCGACGACTGGCGCCGCACCCTGCGCCTGGATCGCATCGAGACCGGCCTGGCCGCGGATCTGGAGCGACCGCTGTTCGACGCCGCCATCGCCCTGCAACTGGAACGCCTGAGCCGCGGCGTGGACGACCTGCTGGCCCGCGCCGACCTCGATCCCGCACGGGTCGACAGCCTGTTCTTCACCGGCGGCTCCAGCGGCATCCCGGCGCTGCGCCAGGCCCTGGCCAGACGCTTCCCCGGCGCCCGCCTGGTGGACGGTGACCGCTTCGGCAACATCGGCAACGGCCTGGCCATCGAGGCGTTCAAGCGCTACGGCTGAGTCCTTCGCCACCGGGTCGGCGCCTACCAGGGCGTCGGCTCCACCTCAGGCTCGCTTGCCGGCCGCGCTCCGCCGCCATTTCGCTACCGCCAGCCAAGCCGCCGAGACCAGGAAGTAGCAGGCACCGAAAGCCACATAGGGCGTCACGCTGGAAACATCCAGCGGGACTCCGTCATTCGCCTGCTTCACGAAGAAGCCACCCGCCAGGGCGGATTGAGCGCCACTCAGGATCATCGCCCACTGGCCAGCGGACGTTCGCCAGCGCCGTACCGCCACGACCAGCTGGAAAAGCCCAGCGGCCAAGGCCCAGACCCCGAACACCCCGATCGCGGCGCCTAGGCCGAACGTCAATGCCAGCCCTATCGCCACGGCGACGCCCAGGCTGACGACGGCGTTGAGCCGTTGCGCAGCGTTGTGCCGCAGTCCGCCGCTTTGGCGGGCATCGAGGACGTTCGCCAGGGCATCCCAGGCCGGGTAGAGGACGAGCAACAGCGGCCCCACCCACCCCTGCTCGTGGCCGATGGCGAGCGCCAGCGCGATCCACAGCAGCGAAACCGCAGCCCTGATGAAATAGTAGCGTTGCAGCCAGTGGCCGGCAGTCGAATCCGGGAAGGTATGACTCATGGAGCACTCCAGCGGTGTTCATGTACGGAACGGCAAGGACGCTTGCCGAGAACGGAATCCACTCACCAGGCAAAACGACCCTGGCATCTCACTGCGCTGAGCGTGCCGCTCAAGCGGGTCGGGCATAGGGATCGAGATGATCCGCGAGGCGGGTGGAAGGGCCGGGGCCACGGGCACCGCAGCCCCGCCAGGATCGATCAGTCGAAGTCGGTATGCAGGGCGATATCGCGCCAGGCCGCCATGTCAGCGCGCAGCGCCTGCGACTTGCGTTCCGCGATGTCGTAGGCGACCGGTCCGAGCGGCAGATGCAAGGGCGGCTCGGTCGCCATGACGGCCTGCACTATCACCGCGGCAGCCTTGCGCGGATCTCCCGCCTGCTTGCCGTGATTGCTGTCCCGGTAGGCGCGCCGTCGCCCCGCGGTGTCGGCATAGGCCGGGATCACCCGCGCCGCCATGGCGATGGAGCGTCCGAGAAAGTCGGTGCGAAACGGCCCGGGCTCGACGATGGTCACGCGGATTCCGAAGGGTGCCACTTCCCTGGCCAGCGACTCGGAAAATCCCTCGACCGCGAACTTGCTCGCGCTGTAGTAGCCGGAGCCCGGTCCTCCCGAGAGCCCTGCCCCGGATGACAGGTTGACGATCCGGCCGCCGCCGCGCCGACGCAGGACAGGCAACGCCAGGCGGGTCGTTTCGATCAGACCGAACACATTCACGTCGAACACCGGCCGGTATTCGCTGGGCTCGGCCTCCTCCACGGCGCCGATGAAGCCTATCCCGGCGTTGTTCACCAGGACATCCAGACCACCGAACTCCCGCTCTGCACAGGCAATCGCGGCAGCCACCGAGGCAGGGTCGGTGACATCCAGCTGCACGACCCTCAGGTTCTCCGGAAATTGCCGGGCCAGGGGTTGCAGTACGGCAGGATCGCGAGCCGTTGCCACGACTCTGTCGCCACGCGCAGCGGCCGTTGCGGCGATATGGCCGCCAAGACCGCTCGAGCAGCCGGTAATAAGCCAGGTCTTTCTCATGCTGTTCTCCTCGCGCCGTGAAAGGCGCTGTTCACTCTGCGTCACAGGCCCCGCGTGCGGCGGTCGTCGGGGCGCTAGGCCAGCTCAAGACGGCTGCTAGCGCCAAGGCACCGCCCATCGTCAGGGCGGCAACGGCAAAGGCGACCTGTACCTCTCTTGCGCCAGCGCCATCGGGGGCGAGGGCGAAAAACAGGCCGCCGATGAGCGCTACCGCCAGGGCGGCGCTGATCTGCAAGGTGGCATTCATCAAGCCGGCGGCGAGTCCGGCCAGGCTCGGTGCCACCTGATCCGCGTTCACTCTCACCAGGGCCGGAAGCGCTATGCCCTGCCCCAGGCCGATCAACAGCAGCGGCACCGGCAGCCAGGTGGGCAAGCCCGCCAGCGCGGCCGCCAACAGCAGGCCCAGGACCTCCAGGGCCATGCCAAAGGCGGCGGTGCGCGCACCCAGTCGTTGGGCAAGATGCGGACTGCACAGGGGCCCGCAGAGGAAGCCGATCCCCAGGGGCAGAATCGCCCAACCCGCAGCCAGGGCTCCGTGACCCAGACCGGCCTGCTGGTAGACGGCGAAGATGAGAAAGAAAGGCGCCAGGGCATAGAACAGGAAGGTCGCCAGGAGGGTGCGTCTGAGCCGGGAGGCGGTGAGCAAGGAAGGCAGGACCAGGGGCGTCTCGCCGGCCGCTTCCTTGCGTTGCTCGTAGCGCCAGAAGGTGATCAGCAACCCGCCACTGACGATGAGCAGGGGGAGCGACCACCGGGGCCAGTGCAGTCGTGGCCCCTCGACCAGGGGTACCACCAGCGCCAGCAGCCCAGCCGCGAGCAGGCCGGCGCCCATGACATCCAGCCGGCCCGGTTGCCGGGCCCGGCTCTCGCGCAGCACGACCAGCGCGGTCGGCAGGGCGCAGAGAATGACCGGAAGATTGATGAGGAAGATGCTGCGCCAGCCCAATCCGAAGGGATTGGCCTCTATCAGCACCCCACCCAAGAGCTGGCCCAGCACGGCGGCGAGTCCGAAGGTCGCGCCGTACAGGCCGAGCGCCCGATTCTTCTCTTCCGCAGGGAAGGTCGCATGGATCAGGGCCATGGACTGCGGCGCCATGATGGCAGCCGTTACGCCCTGCAACAGTCGTCCGGCAATCAGCATGGCTGGCGTCGGCGCGACCCCGCATAGCGCGGAGGCGATACCGAAGCCCAGCATGCCGCCGAGGTAGACACGCTTGCGGCCGAACATGTCACCCAGACGACCGCCCAGGATCAGGGTGACCGCATAAGCCGTCGCATAGACGGAGACCACCAGTTGCGCCAGATCCGAGGTGGTCGCGAAGTCGCGACGGATCACCGGCAGCGCCACATTGACGATGAAGAAGTCGAGCGGTGGCAGTAGCGTACCGATCAGCAGCACGCCCAGCGCGAACCAGCGACGGCTGTCGGGCTGGACCATGGGAAGGGATGAGTTCATGAACGTTTACCGTCAATCGGGCTGCATCCTGATCCGCGCAGGCGTTGCCGGCCCGCGACCTGTAGGTGCAGCGATTTCTCGAAATTCGCGGCTATCGCTGGCAGGGGCGTCAGCAAGCGGCGACAGCGATCGGCGCGCGCGGCGAAGGCAAGCGCCTGGCCTAGCGCATGCCGCCGGAGCCGAAGATGAATTCGCCGCTCACCCAGCGGGCCTCGTCGGACGCCAGAAAGGCGACGATGGGGGCGATATCCCGTACCTGGCCGATACGGCCGAGCGGGGTGCGGGCCTCGTTCCAGGCCTGGAATTCCGCGCCCAGGGCGCCGGCGGTCCGGGTGCCCTCGGTTTCGATGAGTCCAGGACTGACGGCATTCACGCGGATACCACGAGGGCCCAGCTCGCGGGCGAGCACCCCCGTGATCGCATCGAGCGCGCCCTTGGTGCCGCTGTAGACGGCGCTTTCCGCCGGCAGGACGCTGGTGACATTCGAGCTGATGTTGATGATGCTGCTGCCGGCGCCCAGATAGGGACTGGCGGCGCCTATGAGCTGCAAGGGTCCGAGCACATTGACGTCGAATTGCAGCCGATACAGGTCCACCGTGGTGTCTTCGATCCTGGCGAACTGATAGACGCCGGCATTGTTCACCAGGATATCCAGGCGACCGAAGTGTTCGAGGGCCGCTTTCACCAGGGCGTCCATGTCGGCCCGCTGGCGGACATCGGCGCGTAGCGCGATCGCCGTACCCCCTGCTGTCTCGATGTCGGCGAGGACGGCGTCCGCCCCGTCCTGGCCGGACGCATAGCTGATGACGACCTTGGCGCCATCCGCCGCCAGTTGCCGGGCAATACCCGCGCCGATGCCCTTGGAGGCGCCCGTTACAATCGCAACCCTATCCAGCAATCTGCTCATAGCCGCTCACCTACATGGAGCCAGTGCGAACATCCCTGGCTGAATCCAAAGTCTCTGAAGTAGACATGAGCCGCCATGGTCTCCCTTACGATATTGTTTGGGGACTGCCTTTCCTGCATATTGAATGTTCATTTTTGAACGCAGGTTCGCCATGGAATGGAGCGATGTACGGATCTTTCTGGCCGTTGCCCGCGGCGGATCCTATGGCTCGGCCGCGCGAGCCTTGGGAATCAGCCACCCGACGGTAGGTCGCCGGATCAAAACGCTCGAGGATGAAGCCGGACAGGCGCTGCTACGGCGCACACGCGAGGGCCTGATCCTGACGAATTCGGGAGATGCCGTATTCGCCCTGGCCGAGTCCATGGAAGCCTCCGCCCTGGCCATGGAGCGGCGTCTGGCAGGTAACCACCAGCGCCTGGAGGGCATCCTGCGGATCTCTTCGGCGGACTGGTTTGCCGGCTATGTCCTGGCGCCGGTCCTGGCCGACCTCACCCGGCGGCACCCTGCCGTGGTACCCGAGGTCATTGCCAGCTATCGACTGCTGGATCTCTCGCGCCGCGATGCGGACGTGGCCTTTCGCCTGGTGCCCTTCGGCGAACCGGATATCGTGCAGCGCCGTTTCCTGAGGATGCCCTATGGCCTCTATGGCGCCGCCGAGACGGCGCTGGCGGTGCAGGAGGATACGGCGGCGGTCGGGCTGATCCTCATGAACAGCGCGCAAGCGCACTTTCCCGATGTCGCCTGGTTGCTCGACCGGCTGCCGGGAGCGCAACGCGCCTTCACCAGTACCAGTCGAACCGTTCAGGCGCAGATGTGCCGACGGGGACTGGGGGTTGCCGTGCTGCCCCGCCCGCTCGGCGATGCGACGGCAGGACTGCAGCTCATCGAGCGCTTCGGCAGCCCTCCGTCGCGGGATATCTGGGTGGGCTATCACCAGGACCTGCGCCACATGGACAGGCTGCGGGCGCTGCTGGATATCGCCGAAGAGGTATTGGGGCCGGCGCACTAGGCGTGCGGGCGGGGCAGCCGGTTGTCGCCCTTGTCGCCTGGGCCCTGGGCGACAGGGGCGCGTGCCGCGATCAGGCGCCGAAGGCGCCGTCGATGGTGTGCATGGCACCGGTGACGAAGCCGGCCTCGGGGCCGGACAGCCAGGCGACCATGCCGGCCACCTCGTCGGCACTGCCGTGGCGCTTGATCGCCATGAAGCTGTACATCAGGTCCTTCATGGGGCCATCTGCCGGATTCATCTCGGTATCGATGGGCCCCGGCTGCACCACGTTGACGGTGATGCCACGCGGACCGAAGTCCCGTGCCAGACCGCGGGCGAGCCCCTGCAGGGCCGACTTGCTCACGGCATAGGCCGCCAAACCGGGCAACGGCATGCGATCGCCATTCACCGAACCGATGACGATGATCCGCCCGCCTGCCGGCATCTGCCGCGCGGCCTCGACCGCCGCATGATAGGGCGCCTGGATGTTGATACTGAACATTCGGTCGATGGCGTCCGGATCCTGTTCCAGGGCATCGCCGAACAGCGCCACGCCGGAATTCACCACCAGCACGTCCAGCGGCCCACAGGCGCGCACCCGGGCGATCACCGCGTCGCGGTCGGCGCTGTCGGTCAGCTCGGCGCTGCTACCGGTTTCCGCGGCCAGTGCCCGGGCGGCGTCCCCGGAACTGGCATAGGTGAAGGTCACCCGGGCGCCTTCGGCGGCGAAGCGCCGCACGATGGCGGCGCCTATGCCGCGACTGCCGCCCAGCACCAACACCTGCTTGCCTGCGAAATTGCTCATGGATCTGCCTCCTGATTAATGTAGTGAGTGCTACAATAAGCCTCTCCCAGCCGCTGTCAAAGTATTTTTGTAATGAGCACTACAAATAAACCCGCACCGCGTGGGCGGCCCCGCCGCTTCGATCCGGACGAGGCCCTCGTCCAGGCGCAGCGTCTGTTCCATGAAAAGGGCTACGACGGGTTGAGCGTCGCCGACCTGACCCAGGCGCTCGGGATCAGGCCGCCGAGCTTCTATGCGGCCTTCGGCAGCAAGCTCGAGCTGTACCAGCGGGTACTTGAGCGCTACATCTCGACAGGCGCCGTGCTGCTGCAGTACATCCTGGACGGCGAACAGTCCCTGGCGGTAGCGCTCACCCAGGTGCTGGAAGAGGCGGCGCGCAGCTATGTAGCCGACCCCAGCTCGACCGGCTGCCTGGTGCTGGAGGGCACCCATTCCGACGACCCCCAGGCCCGCGCGGCAGCCGACCGGCACCACCAGGCGGCCCAGACGCTCATCCGCACCCGTATCGCCGCCTGCCAGCCAGAGCGAGCGGAAGAGCTGGCCGACTTCGTCATCACCACCATGGCCGGGCTCTCCGCCAGCGCGCGGCATGGCCAGAGCCTGGAGCGACTGCTGGCCAGCGCGCGCCTGGCGGGCCTGGCGCTGACCCAGGCGCTCGCCGCGGACCGCTGAACCCCGGCCGGGCACCTGGATGGCGCAGCAGGGACGCGCGCCGAGTTCGCGGCCGCCAGGAGAACACCCGGTGAACCGGGATGGCAGCTCGGGTACGCTGCGACCCTGGGTCCCGCCGGTTCCTGTCCTGTCCCGGCTGACCGCCGCGCGCCGCTGGAGTAAGGTGGCCGCCTTCATCGCATCTTCGAGAGAGTCTGTCCCATGTCGCTGGAAATCGTCGACCACCCCGCCCTGGAAGTGACCGGTCTGCTGTTCGAGCCTGGCCAGGGCGAAGACATCGCCGCCCTCTGGCGGCGCTTCGCCGACCGTGCCGGGGAAATCACCGGTCGCGAAGGCGACGCCGAATGGTATGGCCTGAGCTGGCGTCAGGCCGGCGCCATGCACTACCTGGCCGCGGTGGCCACCGCACCGGGCGCCCCCCTGCCCGCTGGCATGGTGCGCCAGGAATTGCCGGAAGGCCGCTACGCCCGCTACGTGCACCTGGGCACGGCGCCCAGCGTGGCCAAGAGCCTCGGCCGACTGTTCGCCGAGCTGCTGCCGGCGCGCAGCCTGCAACCCCGTCCGGGCGCCTGCTTCGAGCACTACACCGAGGCCTTCACCGGGGTGGATGCGCAGGATTCGCAGATCTATATCTATGTGCCGGTGTACTAGGAGGCGAAGCGCCGCCTGGCGGACAGGACGTTCGTCAGCTGCGGCTTGCCTCCCGGCATAACCCTTTCCAAGCTGGGGGTATCGTCCGCAACTCCAGGTGTCCGATGTCCCTGCCCGAGCTCCAGTCCTTTATCGCCCGGCACGAGCGGATCTTTCTGCTCACCGGTGCCGGTTGCAGCACCGATTCCGGCATTCCCGACTACCGCGACCGCGAGGGCGCCTGGAAGCGCCCGCAGCCGGTCACCCTGCAGGCCTTCGTCGGCGACGAGCTCTTGCGCCGTCGCTACTGGGCACGCAGCCTGATCGGCTGGCCGCGCTTCTGCCAGGCGCGGCCCAATGCCACCCACCAGGCCCTGGCGGCCCTGGAGCGGCGCGGCCAGGTGGAGATGCTGCTGACCCAGAACGTCGATCGCCTGCACCAGGCCGCCGGCAGCGAGGCGGTGATCGACCTGCACGGCCGCCTCGACCAGATCCGCTGCCTGGGCTGCGAGCTGCGTCTGCCGCGCCAGGAATTCCAGCAGTGGCTGGGCGAACTCAATGGCGACTGGCTAGCGCTGGACGCGGCTACCGCGCCGGATGGCGATGCCGATCTGGAAGGCGTGGACTTCATGAGTTTCCGGGTGCCCGACTGCCCGCGCTGCGGCGCCCTGCTTAAGCCGGACGTGGTGTTCTTTGGCGAACACGTGCCCGGCGCGCGGGTGGAGCGTGCCTTCGCCCACCTGGGCCGCGCCGATGCGCTGCTGGTGGTGGGCTCGTCGCTGATGGTCTATTCGGGCTTTCGCTTCGCCCAGGCCGCGGCCCGCGCCGGCTTGCCCATCGCCGCCCTGGGCTATGGGCGTACCCGCGCGGACGACCTGCTGGCGCTCAAGGTGGAAGCCTCCTGCGCCCAGGCACTGGCCTTTCTGCTGGAGTATCCCGGGACGGCGCCGGCGCTTACGCCGGCACGTGCCGAGGCCGTGGCGCCCTTCCCAGGTGCATCAGCGGACGCTCGATCCAGCGGTAGCTGAGCATCGACAGCAGGCAGGCGAGCACCAGCACCGGCGGCAGCAGCGCCATGAAGCCGAGCGTGCCCAGGGTCTCCACCGAGCCCAGGTTGAGCAGGGTGAAGAGTCCGTAGAGCAGCAGGCCGTGGGTGAGATAGAGGCTGTAGCTGATCTCGCCCAGCACCTTGAGACCACGACTGCGCAGCAGGCCGAAGAGGTCGTTGCCGGCGGCCATGGCGGCGAAGGGCAACGCCAGCGCCAGCATCTGCTTGAGGTTGTAGTCCGGCTGGGTCATGGCGTAAGCCACCAGCGCCAGCGACAGTGCCGCCACCAGGGGCGTGCGCAAGCGTGCCAGCAGCGCCGGTCGATGGACCTTGACGAACACCGGCAGGAAACCCAGCAGGAACAGCAGACCGAAGCGCGCGCCCAGCACGTGATAGTGATAACCGGCGGCGACCAGGCCACCCACCAGCAGCGCCGAGACCAGCAGTGGCAGGCCGAAGCCACGGCGATTGAACAGCGCGGCGATGATCGGCAGGGCCAGATAGAACAGCGCCTCGTAGCGCAGCGTCCAGTGGGCGCCGGCGGTCATCCAGCCGCTCTCTTCCAGGCCGTTGAGACTGAAGCCGGAAAACAGCTCCCAGCTGAGCAGTTCGAGCATGAAGTGCTGGCCGTCGGCGATGACGAAGTGGGTGCGGATCAGGGTGAAGAGCACCACCACGGCCACCACGCAGAGATACAGCGGCATTACCCGCAACACCCGCGAACGGAGCAGCTCGCCCCAGTCCGGCGTACGCCGATAGACCTTTCCGAAGAACAGGTAGCCGGTGATCATGAAGAACAGCGAGACCGGCACCACACCCATGTTGTAGAGCAGGTCGCTGTCGGGTTCGCGCCACTGGCCCTCGGCCTTGAGGTGATAGGTCAGCACGAAATGCAGGCAGACCACGGCGGTGGCGAGGATGCCGCGCAAGGCATCCAGCGGCGAGGAGCGCGCCAGGGTCTCCTCGGTGAGCAGCGGGCTGCGGCGCAGGGCGAAAGCCAGCAGCACCAGGGTGCCCAGGTAGAGGGCGATGGGGAGAGCGACGTCAGTCATATCCGTGACCTTCTTGACAGGAACCGGCAAAGACCCGCCCCCAGACCGCCGGAGCGGTCGCCGGAGCGAGCGAGAGAAAAGCGCGACAGCCGGGCACGCTACCGCGCGGTACGCGACCGAGGGCAGAGAGACCGGAAAGAGAGGAGAACAGCGGCGAGCGGAAGGATCCGCTGCCTCAGGAAAGCGCGAGAACGCCCATCAGACAAGTCTTGTTACAGGCGTTCCCTGAGGGAGGCAAGGTGATAGAGGCTCTGGCACTGGGCATAGGAGAGATCTACCGCTTGTCGGTTCGGCATCCAACTGATCAGCACAGGCCCGCTAGTACTGGAGGATTGCTGCCTTTTAGGCTTCAATTGCAGCCTAAAAGGCAGCACCTGGACTTCTGATGTCACTCGCCTCCGTTCTCTTTCCCGACTATCGCCGCAAAGTCCTAGCGCTTCTTCTACTCCATCCTGAGAGCAGCTATCACCAACGCGAAATCGCGCGCTTGACCGAGACCCAGTCCGGTACCCTGAGTCGCGAACTCGTCAAGCTGGTCGCGGCCGGTCTGGCCGTGAAAACGCGCGTGGGTAATCAACAGCACTACCGCGCTAACCGGGACTGCCCCATCTTCGAAGAGCTGGCGAGCATTCTGCGCAAGACTAGCGGCCTTACCGACATCCTAGCCGAAGCGTTGAGCCCCATTGCAGACAGGATAGAAACAGCTTTCGTCTTCGGCTCTATGGCGAGTGGTAAGGCAAACAGCGGAAGCGATATAGACCTCATGATCCTGGGTACTGTGACCTTCGGTGAGGTAGTGGCCGCCCTCTATCCCTGTCAGGAAACGCTTGGCCGAGAGATCAATCCCAAGGTATACCGACGAGAGGAATGGCAGAAGCTGTTGATGGAAGGGGGGGCCTTCATCACGGATCTGCTGAAGAAGCCCAAGGTGTTCGTCATAGGCACCGCTGGGCAACTGTCACAAGGATGGACAGATGACCTTGGATAATTTGCTAGGCAAAAGTCTTGAGGCGATCACACCTGACCCTGCGGGCATCCAGCGCCTGCTAGAGGCCGCGCAACGCAGTTTGACCGATGCGCGTCTGCCAACGTTGAGCAGCGAAAGCCGCTTCGACCTGGCCTACAAGGCGATCATGCAAGGCGCGAACGCAGCGCTTCAAGCCAATGGCTATCGGACCCTAACCAGCCGTCCCGGCCACCATCAGACCATGATCCAGTCGCTACCCCGGACCATGGGTCTTGATACATCGGCGATGGTGGTACTGGATACCTTGCGCAAGCAACGCAATGTCATCGACTACTCGGGCGATCTGGTCAGCGAGTCGATGGCGCAGGAGGCCTTGCAGCAGGCCGAGGTCCTGCTCCAGCACGTCATGCATTGGCTGGAGCGAAATCGACCAGACCTGCTACCGGGTCGCGAGCCCTGACGATACTGGCGACCTGGCCATTCACCTTGCTCAGGGCGCCAACGTCCGCGCCACCACCGGGTAGTGATCCCATACCTGGCCATCCGCCAGGGAACGCAGCAGCTTGACGTATTCGGCATGGGACCAGGCCAGCGGCGTCGCCGAATCGGTGCCCTGCCCCTGGGTGTAGCCGTGGCGCCGGTTGTCGCCCACGCCGTCCCAGACCTGCTCGGGCAGCATCAGGCCGGCATTGGCGAACAGCTCCAGGCCGCGGACGTAGGTGTCACGCAGCTTGCCCAGCGCCGCCGGGTCCGGCTTGCCCTGCAGGACCAGGCGCGCCAGCTCGTAATGGCCGCGTTCGCCGGTGAAGATCGGCCAGACCCGGCCGCGCAATCCGGAATTGGCTACCGGCTGCTCGGTGGCCGGGAAATTGATGCCGGAGCTTTCGCTCTCGCCATAGCCGTCGTTGCCGTAGCGCCGCCAGCCGGGGAAGGTGCCGGTGATGCCGGGGTACTGGAAGCTGTACTTGACCCGCAGATTCTCCGGCAGGCCTTCGTCGTCCAGCACCGCCAGGCTCTTCTGTACCAGCGGATCGCTCGCCGGCCGCACGCCGTAGCGCACCAGTTCGAGGAAGCCGGCGTCCAGCACCTGGTCCTCCGGCAGGCCCGGGCGACTGTTGTTGTCCACCAGCTTGCCCTTGTCGTTGGGATCGTCGTTCTGGGTGATGCGCAGGTAGTAGTTGCCGGCGCCCAGGCTGCCCTGGGTGGTGGCCATGGTCTTTTCCACCTGGCCGGAATAGCGCCGGGCGGTCTCGCGGTAACGGCTGGCATTGGCCTCGTCGCCGGCATGGCGCGCCAGTTCGCTGGCGGTGGCGAGACCGGCGATCACCGCCGCGGTGATGGATGGCGAATAGCCCCACTGCTCCTCCCAGCGTTCCTGCTGGGTCTGCGGCGGCTTGACCTGCCAGGTGTTCCAGCCCAGGTTGACCTGGCTGTCGCGGGCGAGGAAGTCCGCCGCGGGCCTGAGCATCTCGCGGTACCAGCGGTCGATCTCGGCGTCGCCCAGCAGGCCGCCCTGCCAGAGGCGATAGCCGAGCATGATCGGCATGGCGGTCTGGTCCAGTTGCACGCCGACCCACTCGATGGTGCCGTCGACGTGGGTCTTCTGCAGGAACCAGCCGGTGGCGCCCGGTGCCCGCACCTCGTCGCCCTGTTTCTGCTGATGGATGAAGGCGGAGCTGTCGGCCGGCTTGTGCGCGGTATTGGCATCCACCTGCACCTGCTTGAGGTAGCTGAAGGCGACCTTGGGCGTCTGCCGGTCACCCAGCGCCAGCAGCGCCATGGCGCACTGGTAGAAGTCCCGTGGCCAGACCGCCTTGTAGCCGGTGGTGCCCTTGCCAGCCGGCACCGTTTCACCCCAGGGATTGGACAGCGAGGCGATCAGGGCGCCGGCGTGGGTCTTGTCCTCCTGGGCCTTGAGCACCAGGGCGCTGGCGTTGACCAGCTTGCCGCCGTCGCCGGCCTGGGCCTGCAGACGCGGTAGCTGGTCGAGGCTGGCCAGGTAGTCCTGCCAGCCGATGGCGTCGCCCTCGCCGTTGTAGTGGGCCAGCACCTTTTGATAACCGCGGGCCAGGGTGGCATCCGCCGCCGCCTCGGCCTGGCGCGGATTGGCGCCGAAGCCCACCACCACGTCCAGGGTGGTCTCGGCGCCCTTGAGCGGCAGCCTGGCCAGCATGGCGACGTTGCCGGCCTGGTCGCCGGTGCTGCTGTAGGTCTGGGTCAGCTTGCCGTTGCGGCGCAGGTCGTCGAGGCCGTCGGAGCTGCCGACGAAACCCACGGTGGGGGTCTGCAGCGGCTGGCTGGCCTTGACCACCAGGGCGTGCTCGCCTTCGCTGGCATAGAGCACCCCGCCCTTCACCGCGGCGCGGTCGTGGCTGCCACTGTTGGCCAGCGCCGGATCGACATAGAGATAGGGCTGGATGCGCGGGTCCTGGCTGCGAAAGATGACGCGCATGACCAGGGTGTCCTGGTCCGGGTCGGTGAAGACGTGCTTTTCGATCTCGTAGCGACCCTGGCGGTCGCGGTTGACGATCCGGTAGGCCAGCGAGGTGGGCCGGCCGGCGGCATCGGTGGCGAGGTATTCGATGCGGCTGTCGGTGTCGTCGCGCTCGAGATGGGTGAAGTCGGGCCCGCGGATCACCAGCTGCATCTCGCGCAGTTGCGCCTCGTGGATGAGTCCCTGCATGGTCTCGGTGACCACCCCCTGGGCCAGGGAAAACCACACCCGCGAGACGCGGCCGGTGCTGGCCTGGTCGCTGTAGGCGCCGTCGCGATAGGCTTCGTAGCTGGTGCCGATGCCGGTCTTGCCGGAATAGGACCAGAAGGGTGCGGCGCCGGGGGCACCGGGGGCTTCCAGGGCAGACGCCAGGGGCGTCAGGAGAAAACTGGCGGAACAGAGCAGCGGACGGACGAAGCGGACGGGCATGGGCAGGCGGGCCTTGTTCTGGTTGTGCCGAAAGTCGCATGGCAGAGGGCCTGTGGCCCTCCCCGTCCGTAAGCCTAGTCGGATTTTGGCGGGCTGCTGCCTAGCCTTCGTCACGCGCCGGTGGCCGGGCCGGCGGCAGGTACCCGGCCAGGGGCGAATCCGGCGCCAGCAGCGAGGTGCGGATGACGTGCAGGTAGCTGGCGATGCGCCGCAGCGGCGAGCGATCGAAGTCGCCCGGCGTGGGCTCCAGGTGGCGCTGGGCCTGGTGCGCGAGGGTGATGGCGTGGTCCACGGCGGTCAGGGCGCGGGCCAGGTTGGCGGCACCGGGCTGGCGGAACAGTCGCACCAGCGCCCGACCTAGGGCGCGGATCGCCAGGCGCCAGGCGCGCTGTTCGCGATACCAGGGCAAGGGCGGTAGCGCGGCCTGCTCGAGGCGCAGCTCGATGACGGCGTGGCCCAGCTCCAGACTGAGAAAGGTCCAGCGCAGCAGCTGCCGCTGCACCACCGGCTGGCCCACGGTGAGCACCTGCACCTGGTTGAGCAGATCGCGCAGGCCGGAATCGAAGCGACCACTCAGGCCGCTCAGGGGCGCGCCTATGGCGTGGACCAGGCGCTCGCGCAGGGCATCCTCCAGCCGGCGCCAGACCCAGGGCTGGCTCGGCGGCAGCAGGACGCTGACGGCCACCACCGCCACGCCACAGGCCAGCAGATAGGCCAGGTAGGTGTTGCAGAAGAGGTCGGCGTCATAGCGCGGCAGATTGCCCGGCAGCGCCGCCGAACAGAACCAGACCATCAGCCCGGTGCCATAGCCGGCCAGGCGTGGTCGGGTGATCAGCCAGGCACCGGCGGCGAACACCGGCGCGAGGACCAGCAGCAACAGCGCGAAGCCATCGATCCAGGGCAGCACCTGGACGTGCAGCAGGCCACCGGCCAGCGCCCCGACCAGGGTGCCACCGGCCAGTTGCAGGCAATAGCGGCGCGGATCGGCCGAGGTGGAGGCCAGCGCCGAGATCAGCGCCGCCGCCAGGGTGCAGGCCGCACCACTCGGCCAGGCGGTCTCGATCCAGAACAGCCCCACGCCCAGCACCACCAGGGCGCTACGCAGCCCGGCCATCCAGGCCACCGCGCGGCTGGCCAGGGGCGTGAAGGTTTCCCGGGGCGCGGGTGTCGTGCTCGCCGGCGCCTCAAGTGCCAGCTGGGCGCCAAGCAGCAGGTGCAGATCCTCGGCGAAGCGATAGAGCAGTTCGGCGGCGGTGTCGTAGTCGAGCCGGTCGGCCTGGGTGGCGGGTGCGGTCCGGATCAGCTGCTGGCGGCCACTGCGGATCGCGACCATCAGCGTCTTGCGCTCCGCGGCCAGGCGCTCACTGAGGCGGCGCAGGTCACGCTCTTCCGGCAGGCGGCCCAGGCCTGGCGCCAAGGCGGCGGCGATCAACCCTAGCGCGGGCACCAGCGCCTGGCGCACGGCCGGTGGCCGAGCGGCCAGGCGTTCGAGCAGTTGATGGAGGGCATGGAAGCGGGTGTTGAGCAGCATGAGGCGATTGCCCAGGGCGGCCAGGCGTCCGCTGCGTCGGCGCAGATAGGGCTCCTCGAAGACACTGGCGCTGCGCAGGCTCTCGAAGCCCACGGAGTCGGCGGCGAAACGCGCACTGAGCGCGACGAAGCGTTCGGCGTCGAGACGGCCGAGCAGGCCGTCATGGGCCATGGCGAGGAAGTCGCGCAGGCGCTGCGCCAGGGTGCGGCGCAAGACGCCACGGGTGGTCTGCGGCAGGATCGCCACGCTCACCACCCCGGCGCAGCAGATGCCCAGGGCGATCTCCAGCAGGCGCCACACCGCCTGCAGAAAGGCGCCCTGGGGCTGGGCCACCGCCGGCAGCCCGACCAGACAGGCGGTGTAGCCGGCCAGCAGGAAGGCATAGCTGCGAAAGTCGCGATAGCGCGCCGCGCCGCGGGTGCAGTAGCCGATCCACAGTACCAGGGCGCCGAGCAGCAGCACCCGCTCCTGGGCGAACAGGGCAATGGCGGCGACGGTGAAGGTGAGCCCGGAGAGACTGCCCAGGATGCGATAGAAACTCTTGGCCAGCACCTGGCCACTCTGCGGCTGCAGAACGATGAACACGGTGACCAGCACCGTGCTCGGTTGCGGCAGTTCCAGGCGATAGGCCAGCCATAGGGCCAGGGCCGCGGCCAACAGCGCCTTGGCGATGAAGGCCCAGGTCTGGCCATCGGTACGGTCCCATTCGCGAGCGGCGCGGCGCCAGGCGTTGCGGCTCGGCCAGCGGGTGCGGGAAAAGGCAGCGGCGGACCGCGCGAGCGGCGGTGAGGCGAGAGGCATGCTGGCCAACGAGAGCGATCGGAAGGGGCGAGACGCAGCGTTTCGGTGGCCATTCTAGAAAGCTCCGCCCGCCCGGATTAAGCCGGGCATGGCGGCAAACAGCCTTAACCAACGAGCGGGTAATGGCCCACAATGGCCCTTTGTCCGGCCCTGCCCCGTCCATGGATCATCTCTTCAATCTGCGCGCCTTCGCCTGCGTGGCCCAGACCGGCAGCTTCACCGCCGCCGCGCGCCAGCTGGAACTCACCACCGCCTATGTATCCCGGGCGGTCAGCCAGCTGGAGCAGCACCTGCAGACCCGGCTGCTGCACCGCACCACACGCCAGTTGCGCCTGACGGAAGCCGGCGAACGCTACCTGGTGCGCTGCCGGCGCATCCTCGCCGACCTCGACGAAGCCGATGCCGAGGCCCGTCACGCCCTGGCCGTGCCGCGTGGCCGGCTGCGCATCCACACCATGACCGGCCTCGGCCAGCACTATCTGATCCAGAGCCTGGCCAGCTACGGCGAGCGCTATCCCGAGGTCGACCTGGATCTGCAACTGACCAACACCTTCACCGACATCCTCAAGGAAGGCTACGACCTGTCGCTGATCCTGGCCGACGGTCTGCCGGACTCGGCCTTCCATTCGGCGCATCTGGGCAGCACCCACAGCGTACTTTGCGCGGCGCCCGCCTACCTGGAGCGCCAGGGCCGGCCGACCACTCCGGCACAGCTGGTCGGGCATCGCTGCCTGCGGCTGGTCAATCGCGCCATGGCGCCGGATCGCTGGTTGCTGGAAGGGCCGGAGGGAAGCGCCGAGGTGGCGGTGGATCGACCGCCCTTCCAGGTCAACACCGCCGATGCCCTGGCCGAAGCCGTGGCCAGCGGCCTGGGCATCGGCGCCCTGCCGCTGTACGCCGCGGTCGCCGGTCTCGCCAGTGGCCGCCTGCAGCGGGTGCTGCCCGGGCATCGGCTCTATGCCCTGGACATCCATGCGCTCTATCCCTCGCGGCGCTTTCTCGATGCCAAGATCCGCACCCTGGTGGACCACCTGCGCGAGACCCTGCCGGCCCTGCTGGAGCGTGATCGGCTGCGGGTGGAAGGGAGCTGAGGCGTTAAGGCCGTTGCTCGGGCAACATCCGCTCCAGGGTGCCATCGCGGCGGATCGCCACATGCCAGACCACCGCCGCCACATGCAGGATCACCAACCCGTAGACGGCGAACTGGCCCGCCACATGGATGCGATTGGCGAGGATGCCGAGGGCTTCATGACGGGGAAAACCCGGCAGGGAAAACAGTCCGAACACCGGTACCGGCTGTCCCTGCCCGGCCATCAGGTAGCCGGTCACCGGCATCAGCAGCAGCACGGCATAGAGCAGGCCATGGTTAAGCGCGGCGAGCAGCTGCAGCAGACGACCGTCACGAGGATGGGCCGGCGGCGCCGGATGCCGCCAGCGCCAGGTCAGACGGATCAGGATCAGCAGGAAGACCGAGATCCCGGTGGATTCGTGCAGCAGATACCAGAGGGTGCGCACGGGTCCGGGCGGAAAGTTTTCCGCCACCCAGACGAAAGGCAACAGCAGGCACAGCAAGGCGACGGTCAGCCAGTGCAGGGCCTGGGCGAAGCCGGTGTAGCGGCCGATGGCCATGGGCGATGCTCCGTAGCGGACGAACCCCGATAGTGCCCCAGGCGCAGCGACAATGCCGCTACGCCGGGAGACCGTCCGTCAGAGATGGATCAGGGCAGCCAGCGCCAGCAGCAGCGCCGGAATCATCACCACGGCGCCCAGCTTGAGGAATTGCCAGAAGCTCACCGACAGCCCTTCACGGCGCAGCGCGGCCAGCCACAGCAGGGTCGCCAGGGAGCCGGTGATGGACAGGTTCGGCCCGAGGTCGATGCCGATCAGCACGGCGCCGGCGATCTTTTCCGAGACATGGGCGGTCTGCACCGCCGCCCCGGCCAGCAGACCGGCCGGCAGGTTGTTGACCAGGTTGCTGCCAAAGGCCACCAGCAGTCCGGCGCCCCAGGCGGCGCGCTCCGGCGTCGCCTGGGCGGCGGCCTGCAGCTGATTGGCCAGCGCCTGCAGCACCCCGGTGGTCTCCAGGGCTTCCACCAGCACGAACAGCCCGGCCACCAGCGGCAGCACGCCCCAGGAAATGTGCTTGAGCAACTCCAGGCCGCCGCCACGCTTGCAGGCCACCACCACCAGAAAGGTGGCGAAGCCGGCGAGAAAGGTCGGCAGACCCAGCTCCAGATCCAGCGCCGAGGCGCCGAGCAAGACCAGGATGGTCAGGATCAGGCCGCAGCCGGCGATGCGTCCGGTGGTGGGCAGCGCCTCCACCGCGCCCCCCTCGGACAGCCGCTCGGCACGCAGGACCTCGGCCTGGGTCGCCCAGAGGGTGAGGAAGGTCGCGGCGATGGCCAGGATCGACGGCACCGTGAACAGCGCCAGCCAGCGGCTCAGCTCGGGCATGTGCTCGGCGAAGACCACCAGGTTGGCCGGGTTGGAGATCGGCAGCACGAAGCTCGCCGCGTTGGCGATGAAGGCGCAGGAGAACAGATAGGGCAGCGGATTCTTCACCTTCGCCGCGCGGGTGGCGTAGTAGACCGCCGGGGTCAGCACCACGGCGCAGGCGTCGTTGGAAAGGAACACCGTGACCAGGATGCCGACGCCATAGACCAGCGCGAACAGCCGCAGCGCCGACCCCTTGGCCGCGCGCACCGCATGGCCGGCGACCCAGTCGAAGAGTCCTTCCTTTCGAGCGATCTCGGCCAGCAGCATCATGCCGATAAGGAACAGATAGACGTCGGTACCCTTGGCGACGCCGTGCCAGACACCGTCCAGCGGCAGCAGGCCGAACAGCGCCAGCAGCGCGGCGCCGGCGACGGCGAACAGGGCCTCCGGCAGACCGAAGGGCCGCGAGACCACCCCGAGGGTGGCCAGGGCGGCGATGACCCACGTCAGGACGTGGGGAGTGGTGATGATGGACCCCATGAAAGCGCTGTTCCTTCTAGTCGATTCGCGAAACCGGCCTGGCCGACCTCACCATTTGCGGCCATTGCGATTGGGCCCCAGCTGGGTACCCAGGACGCCCCTGGCCTGCCATTCACCCAGCCGGGTGCGATCCGAGCCCCAGTCGGCGGGGGCGGCGATGGGGCACAGATGACCGCTCAGCTCGATCTCGTCACGGTCTTCGCCGCCTTGCGCATCCCGGACCCGGACCTGCAGCCGGCGGACGCCCTCCGGCACGGGTCGGTCCCCCCGATAGCGGCCCTCGCCCAGCGGCTGCAGGGGCCACCAGGGACCGTCGTCGCACTGCCACTCGCAGATCCTGATCTCGCTCTCGGCCAGCACCAGGACCCGGCACTCGCGGACCTCGGCCACGCCGGCGCCGTTGAGACGGGCATCACCGGGCGCGGTGATCTGCACCCAGGGCCAGCCGTCGGGCAATTCGCGAAAGCGCCAGCTCACCGCCGGACCGTCCAGGGTGACCAGCGCGAATCCTACACCGCCTTCCTCGATCTGGCCGGTGGATCTGCAGGCGGCATAGAGCACGCCGCCGTCGTGGGCCAGTTCGTTGTAGTGGGTATGGCCGATCTCCACCAGGCGCACCGGGCCTTCGTGCAGCAGCCGCGCCACCCGCTCGGCCTCGCCGGGCCCCTGCAGGTCCGCCGGATAGCTGTGCATGAAGACCACGCAGCGCTGCTCCAGCCGGGTCGCCTCGTGCAGCTCCCGCTCCAGCCACTGCAACTGTTCGCTGCCAAGACGAAAATCCGGCCCGCCGGTGCCCGGTCCGCACATGTCCAGGAACAGGCAACGGACCCCGCCGACCTCCCTGGAATAAGGCAGCTGGGGCACCTGCAGCTCGGCGTAGAAGGGGCCGAGATCGCCACCTTCCATGTCGTGGTCGCCGGTGATCACCGTTACCGGCAGCGGAAAGTCGTCCAGCAACCGCCTGAGCAACCGGTACTGCTCCGCGGTGCCGTTGTCGGCGTTGTCCCCGGGCAGATAGACGAAATCCAGTTCGGTGCGCCCGCGCAGGCGCTGCAGGAGGGTCCGCAGGTCCCGGGCATTGTCCGCCTCGGCGGTGGTCAGGTGCAGATCGCCGAGGTGGGCGAAGGCGAGGAACTCATCCTGGCGTGCCATTTCAGCCTCCCACCACCGAACCGCTCGAACGCGCCGTGTCCCCGGCGACATGCTCGTCGCGGGTCTCCGGCATCAGCAGCAGATAGAGCACGAAGCCCACCGCGGCGATGGCCGCCAGGGTGGTGAAGGCCGCTGAGTAGCCGAAGCGGACGATGATGATCCCGGCGATGGTGGCACTGATCGCCGCGCCCAGGCCCTGGGCGGTGGCGATGGCGCCCTGGCTGACGTTGAAGCGCCCGCTGCCGCGGGTGAGGTCGGCGACGATCACCGGCATCAGGGCGCCATAGATGCCGGCCCCGATGCCGTCGAGCAGCTGCACCGCCACCAGGTAGTAGGGGCTGTCGGAAAAGGTGTAGAGCACGCCGCGGATCGCCAGCACGGCGAAGGCGAAGAGAAAGATCGGCTTGCGTCCGAAGACGTCGGCCTTGCGCCCCACCAGGATGGCTACCGGCACCATCACGCACTGGGCGGCGACGATGCAGACGGCCACCAGCGAGGTGGCGCTGTCCTTGCCGACGATATGGGTCAGCTGCTGGCCGACCGAGGTCAGCATGGCGGCATTGGCCAGGTGGAAGATCGCAGCCAGCAGCGCCAGCAGTTGCAACTTGCGATTGGCCAGCAGCGCCTGCCAGGCCGATACCGGCTTGGCATCGCGGGCGCCGACTTCGTCGCCAAGGCCCTGGGCCAGGTCATCGTCGATCTCGTCCTGGGGCACCCGGACGATGGCGACGATGGAGGCCGCCGCCAGCAGCGCCATCAGCCAGAACACCACGGTGGGGCCGAAGAAATAGGCCAGGCCACCGGCCAGCGCCGCCGAGACGGCGTTGCCGGCGTGGTTGAAGCCTTCGTTGCGACCGATGTGCCGGGTGAAGGCCTTGGGGCCGACGATGCCCAGGGTGATGGCCGCCAGCGCCGGGGCGAAGAGGGCCGCCGCGGCATGGGCCAGCGACTGGGTGGCCGCCACCACATAGAAGTTGGAGACGAAGGGCAGCAGCACGCTGCAGACGGTCACCACCAGGGCGGCGATGCCGACCATGAGGCGCTTGTGGCGGGTGCGGTCGATCAGGGCGCCGGCGGGCGTCTGGGCGATCAGCCCGGCGATGCCGGCCAGGGTCATGATGAAACCGGCGGTGGCCTCGTTCCAGCCCTCCCCCGGACCGCGCACGGCGATCAGGTAGATGGCGAGATAGGGCCCCAGGCCGTCGCGGACGTCGGCCAGGGTGAAATTCAGGGCATCCAGGGCATGGCGCGCGCGGCGAGAGGGTTCGGCGCTGGCCCCGGCGGTCGAGGAACGGGTTTCGGACATGAGCGGGCATCCGTAGCGAGATATAGGTCGCGGGACGCAGGCCCCACGGCACCTCTCGCCCCGGCCCGCCAGCGACCCAGGGAATGACCGCCGGGTCCCAGCCAACCACCGCTGCCAGGGGAGATTGCAAAATGTGACCGGAGCGAAGCGGCGCTAGTGCCGTATCCTCAGCAAAGAAATGCCTCTGGCGCGGGACTTTCCGCACGTTTTCCAGCCTGGTGACCCGCCGCCCCTGGGGAACGCCGCCGGTCAGGCCACCCGTCGGCTCGGCGCGACTTCGACCTCGGGCTGGGCCAGGGCCACCGCGCTGCCCTCTTCGCTGCGTGGCCGCAGCATCGACAGCAGGTTGGCCTCGATGGTGGCGCACAGCTTGTCCATGGTGATCTGGTGCTGGCTGTCGGCGAAGGGCGCCTGCAGATCGCTGCCGATGCGCTCCAGCGCCAGCAGCATGAAGCCGACCACGGTCGACACCAACGGGGTGAACCAGCCGAGGGTCGAGACCAGGCCCAGCGGCATGGCGATGCAGAACAGGAAGCTGAACAGCTGCGGAAAGCAGACGTAGGGATAGGGCAAGGGGGTGTTGGCGATGCGCTCCATGCCACCCTGCCAGTTGGACATGTCCACCAGGGTCTCTTCCAGCCGCGCCAGGCGGATGCTGTCCAGCCGGCCCTGGCGGTATTCGCTGGCGATCAGCTCGGCGGTGCCGGCGAGGATGTCGTTGGCGAAGTTGAGGCTGCCGTCGGCCAGCGCCAGCTCGTGGCGGGCCAGATAGGGCGCCGCCGCCGCGGCCGGGTCCTGGCGCTTGAGCTGGGCGCGCAGGGCGTGCAGATAGCCCATGTGCCGACGCAGCAGCACCGCCTTGACCCGGTTCTGCGCCTTGCCCTGGTCGTCGATCAGGGTCAGCACCTGGCGACCGAAGCTGCGCGAGCTGTTGACCATGGCGCCCCACAGGGTACGGGCCTCCCACCAGCGGGCATAGGCGCTGCTGTTGCGAAAGCTGATCAGCACCACCAGCGCCGAGCACAGCAGGGTCAGGGGCGTGAGCGGCAGGTCGAAGCGCTCGTCGACGAACAGCATGGCGTCCACCGTGACCGCCACGTCCCACAGCAGCAGACCGAACAGCGACCAGCCGACATAGCTGAAGGTGGTGCGCAGGAACTGGATCTTCTTCTGGATGGAACGGAGCTGGATCGGACTGGACATCTGCTACTCCCGGCGACGCGGATTCTCGATTCACGGTTGCCGCTGCCGTCCTGTCGTCACGCCACGAGCCGCTCAGCCCGTCGCCGCCCCCTCCCTGAGAATGCAACCTGTTCGCGAGACTAGTCGGCGGTCCTTAAGTCAAACTTAATCCGGGGCGACGGATGGATCATGGCAAAGTGCCGTGGTAGAGCCTTCGGCAAAGGCCTCGACGCCTCTACCAGAAGCCTTCCCGTCCACCTGACCACTGATCGGTCGTGCGCCCGCTCCGCTCGTCCGGGTTGGCGAAAATGTGATCGATCCTGCTGCCGATCCTGTAGTCGTGTCCCTGACGACTCGCCTAGCCAGCAGTGCTTTTGGGACGGCCAGCGCCCTCGTTGGCGAAGGTGCCGTGCCATAATCCGGGCACCTTCGCCGTCCTAGATGCCTGCATGCCCAGAATTGTGAAAGCGAGCCTCGTGCTGCTCGTGCTCTTGGCCCTCTACAGTCTGCTCGGATTCCTGGCCGGACCGCGCCTCGCCCTGCACTACCTCAACCAGACGCTGGCCGAGCGCCTCACCCAGCCCGCCAGCCTGCAGGCCCTGAGCTTCAATCCCTTCACCCTGCAGTTGCACGCCGAAAAGCTGCTGATCGGTCCGGCGGAGCACCCCGTGGTGGCTGCCGAAGGCTTCTCGGCCGATGTGCAGTGGGACAGCCTCTGGCGACGGACCCTGCACCTGACCGAAGTGCGCCTCGACCAGCCCCAGGTCGATCTGCGCATCGCCAAGGGTGGCCAGGTCAATCTGGCCAAGCTCTGGCGCAGCGACCCCACCACCGCCTCGCCGACACCGGCGGATGCGGAGCCGGGCCAGCCCTTCCCGGTGCACATCGAGCGCATTGCCCTGGTCGGTGGCCGCCTGCATTTCCTCGATGCCCAGGGCGCCCAGCCGGTGGAGGCCACCTTCACCCCCCTGGATGCCACCCTGCAGGATTTTCGCACCCGTAGCGGCGACACCCCGGGCCAACTGGCAATGACCGCCACCACCGCCCAGGGCGGCCAACTCACCTGGAAGGGCAGCCTGGATCTCCTGCCGCTGCGCAGCGAAGGCGACCTGACCCTCAAGGGCGTCAGCCTCACACCCTGGTGGCCCTATGTGCGCAACCAGTTGCCGCTGGCGCTGGGCAAGGGACGCCTGGAAGCCAGTGCCCACTACCGCCTGGACCTGAGCAAGACCCTGCAACTGCAACTCAGCCAGGGCCGCCTGGCGCTGGACGACGTCGCCGTGCAGGCGGTGGATGCCGAACCCAAGGCCAGCTTCAAGCGCCTGGCCGCCGAGGGTATCGGTCTGGATCTGCAAAAGCGCGAAGTCAGCATCGCCCGCCTGCGCGGCAACGGCCTGGATGCCTGGGGCAATCGCGAGCAGGACGGCACGCTCGACTGGCAGAAGCTCTTCCCCACCAGCGATGCCCCCAGCAGTGGTCCGGCCTGGCGCGTGAAGCTCGACGACGCCGAGCTCAGCGACAACCAGCTGCACCTGGTGGACCGCGTGCCCCAGGAGCCGGCCAGTCTCTATTTCAGCGGCCTGGACCTGGCGCTCAAGGGCTTCGATACCGCCAGCGGCAAGCCCTTTGGCCTGGAGCTCAAGACCACCCTGGGCGATCGCGGCCGCATCACCGCCAGCGGCCAGCTGGCGCTGGCGCCCCTGCAGGGCAGCTTCGACGTCGGCATCGACGAACTCAACCTGCGCCAGGCCCAGCCCTATCTCAGCCCCTATGTGCGCCTGGAGATCCGCAGCGGCCAGCTGGCCAGCCACCTCAAGGTGGCCCTGGCCCCGGGCGAACCCCTGGGCCTTACCGTCAGCGGCGCGGCCCAGGTCACCCAGGTGCATGTGCTCGACACCCTGCACCAGCAGGATTTCATGCGCTGGCAGCGGCTGGACGTGCAGGGCATCGCCTTCGAACTGGGCAAGCGGCTGGTGATCGACAGGATCGACCTGGAAAAGCCCTATGGCACCCTGGTGATCAACGAAGACCTGAGCAACAACTTCAGCGCCCTGCTGGTGCCCCAGCCGAAAACCGCGTCGAAGGACAGCTCGCCACCGCTGCAGATCCGCATCGGCGGCGTGAGCATCAAGGACGGCAGCGCCGACTTCGCCGACAACAGCCTGAAGCCCGGCTTCGCCACCAACATCCAGTCGCTGGAAGGCGGCATCGGCACCCTGGACACCGCCGCCTCCAAGCCGGCCGACATCCACCTCGCCGGCAAGGTCGATCGCTTCGCCCCGGTGGAGATCAAGGGCCGCCTCGACCCTCTCGATCCCTTGCAGCAGCTGGACGTGACCGCCTACTTCCGCCAGGTCGAACTCACCACCCTGTCGCCCTACACCGGCAAGTTCGCCGGCTACGCGGTGCGCAAGGGGCGACTCGACCTGGACCTGCAATACCGCATCGACGACGGCAAGCTGCAGGCGCAGAACCACGTGGTGCTCGACCAGCTGGAACTGGGCGAGCGGGTGGACAGCAAGGACGCCGTGGACCTGCCGGTGCGCCTGGCCGTGGCCCTGCTCAAGGACAGCCACGGTCGCATCGACCTGCGCCTGCCGGTGGCGGGCAATCTCGCCGATCCCAACTTCAGCGTCATGCCGGTGGTCTGGCAGACCCTGCGCAATGTGCTCAGCCGCGCCGTCCAGGCGCCCTTCCGCATGCTGGCGGGACTGGTCGGCGGGCACGAGGCGGATCTCAGCGCCATCGACTTCGCCGCCGGCAGCACCACGCTCTCGACCCAGGCCCGCGGCGAGCTGGACAAGCTGGCCGCGGCCCTGCGCCAGCGCCCGCAGCTGACGGTGGAGGTCAGGGGACACGCCGGCGCCGCCAGCGATGGTCGCGCCCTGGCCGCCAGCCAGCTGGAAAAGGACTTCCAGACCCAGTACTTCAACCTGCTGCAGCGTCGCGGCGACAAGGTCCCGGCCGATCCCAGCCAGCTCCAGGTGCCCGATGCCATGCGCGCGCCCCTGCTGGAAGGCCTGTACCGCCTGCGACTGCAGGCGCAACCCCCGCAGGAATGGGATAGTCTTGACGATGCCACCCGCACGGCGCGCCTGCGCCAGGCGGTGCTCGAAGCCTGGAGCGGCAACGACGGCCTCCTGCGCAGCCTGGCCCAGCAGCGCGCGGGTGCCATCAAGACCTATCTGGTGGACACGGCGAAACTGGATGCCCAGCGGGTCTATCTGCTGGACGTCAGCACTCAAGCCCAATCCGGTAAATCGCCCACGGCCGCGCAGTTGCAGCTCGGGGTGCTCTGACCGGTCAGGAGACCCCCATGCGTTGCCTGCTCGCCGCCCTCACCCTGCTGGTCGCCACCAGCGCCGCCGCCGATTCCATGAGGTGCGGCAACGCCCTGGTCAGCCGGGGCGATCGCGCCTTCGAAGTGCTGCAGAAATGCGGCGAACCCGCCCACCGCGACCTGGTGGGCTACGAACTGGGCCGCAACGAACGCCGTGAGGCGGTGATCGAGGAATGGGTCTACGGCCCGAAGAACGGCGCCAACTACATCCTCACCTTCGAAGCCAACCGCCTCACTCGCATCGAGTTCCAGCGCCAATGAATCAGCGCGTACTGCTGTTGCTGCTCCTGCTCGCCACCGGCACCAGCCAGGCCGCGTCGCTGCGTTGCGGCAGCGCCCTGGTCTCGACCGGCTCCACCACCCACGAGGTTCGCGGCAAGTGCGGCGATCCGCTGACCGTCACACCCCTGGGCGAACGCCAGGTCACCGACGGCTACGGCTATCGCCAGGTGGAATTCGTCGAGGAATGGGCCTACGGTCCCTGGAACGGCATGCTGTATTTCCTCACCTTTCGCGGCGGCCGCCTGGACCAGGTGGACAGCAAGAGAGCCAATTGAAATCGCTCGTGCCCGGCTTGCCCGGGCCTCGCTCCCGCCGTTGGCCGAAGCCTGGCTTGCGTAGGTCGGGTTGAGCGCCAGCGAAGCCCGACATTGCCCGCCGCCCAGTCCCGCCTGTTGGGCTTCGCTACGCTCAGCACCAACCTACGGCGCGGGGCACGGTTTTCGTAGGTTGGGTTGAGCGCCAGCGAAGCCCAACATTGCCCAAGGCCCAACCCCGCTGTCGGGCTTCGCTACGCTCAGCACCAACCTACGGCGCGGGGCACGGTTTTCGTAGGTTGGGTTGAGCGCCAGCGAAGCCCAACATTGCCCAAGGCCCAACCCCGCTGTTGGGCTTCGCTACGCGCAGCGCCAACCTCGGCATGAGCTCGAGCCATGGAAGCCAGGCCGCGCCAGCCCTCACGCCTCTCGCCGATGAATCCCCAGATCTGTCCGCCCCGGCGCCAGTTCGGGCTTCAGGGTCAGAGCCGGAATCTCGTAATCCCCGCCATTCTGCCGCCGGAACGCCAGGGGCATGTCCGTGGCCAGTCCATCCAGCCGCGCCCCATAGGCCTGGCACAGTCGCTCGAAGCCGGCGGCGTCCACCTTGCTCGTGCGATAGACCGGGAACGGCGGTAGCACGCTGAAACCGGGATAGAAGAGGATGCCGTGCTGGATGGGAAAGAGGATGTCATCCAGCGCGCCATTGATGCCGCGCTCGCTGTAATGCGACGCCCAACCGCCACAGGTCACCACCAGCATGGCGCGCTTGCCGGCCAGGGTGCCTTCGCCATAACGGTCACCCCAGTGAGTGTCGCTGTGCTCGCCGACGCCATAGGCGAAGCCGCAGGCATAGACGCGTTCCACCCAGCCCTTGAGGATGGCCGGCAAGGAAAACCACCACAGCGGGAATTGCAGGATCAGCACATCGGCCCACAGCAACTTGGCCTGCTCGGCGGCGATATCCGCCGGTTGCTGGCCGGCGGCATAGGCCTGCCGGGAATCCAGGACCGCATCGAAGCGCGCCCCAGGCGCCAGGTGCGGCGCGTCCGCCGCATCCAGGGTGGCCTTCCAGTGCAGGGCATAGAGATCGGAGACCTGGACCTCATGGCCGGCCGCCTGCAGATGGGCCACGGCGAAGTCGCGCAGCGCACCGTTGAGCGATCGGGGTTCGGGATGGGCGTAGACCAGCAGGACCTTCATTGCACGTACCTCTCGAATGAAAGGTGGCCAGGCTAGGTGACGGCAGAGCTATGCTGGAAATGAATTACTGAAACAGTAGCCATTGCCATGCACAATAGCTTGCGCCGCCTCGATCTCAATCTGCTGGTGACTCTCGACGCCCTGCTGGTGGAACTCAACGTCACCCGCGCCGCGCGCCGCCTGAATCTGGCGCAGCCCACCGTCAGCCTGCAGCTGGGCCGGCTGCGCCACCTGCTGGACGATCCCCTCCTGCTACCCGGGCCGCGCGGCATGCGACCCACGGCGCGCGCTACTGCGCTGCGTGAGCCCTTGCGCCAGGCGCTGGCCGCCCTGGACGAGGCCCTGGCACCGGCCGCCCCCTTCGAACCGGCTCGCGCCGAGCGAACCTGGCGCATCGCCGCCAGCGACCACAGTGCCACCACCCTGCTCACCCCGCTGCTGGCTGACCTGCGCCAGCAGGCGCCCGGTATCCGCCTGGCGCTGCTGGACAAGACGCCGGCGTTGCTCGCCGAACAACTGGAGGGGGATCGCCTGGACCTGGCGCTGGACGTGGCCGATACCGCCGCAGCGGGTCTGCGCCAGCGCCTGCTGTTCACCGAACACTATCTGCTGGCGGGCCGGCGCGGCCATCCGGCGCTGCAGCAACCCGTGTCCCTGGAAACCTTCTGCCAACTGGATCAGGCGCTGGTCTCGCCGAGCGGTGGCGGCTTCGCCAGCGTCACTGACCGGTTGCTGGCGGAACAGGGCCGCGAACGGCGGGTGGTGCTGTCGGTGCCCCACTTCGCTACCCTGGCCAGTGCCCTGCTGGTCAGCGATCTGGTGGCCCTGCTGCCCGCCCAGATCGCGCTGAACCATCCCGGCCTCCAGGTCCAGCCGCCACCCCTGGCCATCCCGGGCTTCGACATGCTGCTGCTCTGGCCCGAACGCCTGCACCGCGATCCAGCCCACGCCTGGCTGCGCGAACGGATCGTCGCCAGCCTCATGAGCTGAACGCCGGCCTGACCAATCGACTCTCTGCATGGAGGGCATACAGCGGCTTGGCTGTTCGCCCCTGCCCTGGCCCGGCATCCTTGGTCACCTCGTACGAACGCGGCACGACTGGCCGCAGTCGCATGCTTCGTCACCGTCCCTTCCGGAGCCTCCATGGCCAAGCTACGCCTCTTCACCTCGCCGTCCGCCTTTCCCAACCCGCAACGGCTGCGGCTGTTCATCCATGAAAAGGGCATCGCCGATCAATTCGAGGAGGTCATCCTGAAGATGGCGCCCGAAGGCGAGCAACGCCAGTGGCAGCACCTCAAGCGCAATCCCTGGGGCGAGACCCCGACCCTGGAATTCGCCGAGGGTGGTTACCTGGCCGAGAGCGCGGCCATCGCCCGCTATCTGGACAACAGCTATCCCGGACGCAAGGTAATGGGCGAGACGCCGCTGGAACAGGGCCAGGACGCCATGTGGAACGACCGCATCTTCGTCCATGTGCTCTATCGCATCGTGACCATGTTCCATGTGCAGCACGAAGGCCTCGGCCACAAGCTGGAGCTGACCCACAATCCGCAATGGGGCGAACATTGCCGCAAGGAAGCACTGATGCACGCGGCGCTGGTGGATCGGCACCTGGCCGATGGGCGCGAGTGGCTGCTGGGCGGCGCGGCGCCGACCTTCGCCGACATCACCCTGTGCACCGCCATCGCCTTCTCCAAGTTCCCCACCAACCAGACGCCGCTGGACGAGCGCTTCGAGCACCTGGCGGCCTTCTGGGCGCGCTGGCAACAGCGCGACAGCTTCCGCGCGGCCTATGCCGATGGCCACAGCGGACTGGACGAACTGGCGGCCCTGGCGCGCGGCTGACCCCGCCCCCCTTCCCGGGTCAAGGCCCCGTAGCGTGGAAAACGGCGCAGCCTTTTCCACCGTCCTGGCCAACCACCCCTTCTCCCCTTGGGAGAGGGCCGGGGTGAGGGTCGCACGCCCACCTCGCTAGCCCAGCCGTTCGCGCAATACCGCCAGGGCCACCTCCGGCCCACCGACGACGATGCTGGCAGGTACCGCCAGCATCAGGTTCAGCGGCAGGCCGAATTCCTCCAGCGTCCAGCCGTCCTTATCCAGCAGCCCCGCCCCTACCCACTCGGGATGGCGCGCGCGAATCCGTTCAGCCAGGCTGCCCGTCTCCGGCACATAGCCCACCACCGGCTTGCCCAGGGCCACCGCGTAGCCCACCTCGAAGCAGGTGCCGCTGTCAGGCTCGGCGCCGCGAAAGAAGTCCAGGCTGGCCAGGACGCCATTCGCCTGCTCGATCAGCGCCAGATTCGCCCGATAGATCCAGGCCGCCTGCTCGCGTGGCTCGGTCAGCGCCGGGGGAACGGCGTTGTCCAGCGGAAACAGGCCCGTGCAGCCGTGCCGGGCGCACAGCGCCTTGAGCGCCTCGCCCTGGGCGACGGCATCGGGCCGGAAGACCTCGGGACCAGCAAGATAGATACGGGGTGGCATGGCAGGACCTCGCGAAAGTGGCCAGTGTAGAGGGTGGGCAATACCCCGTCTGCCTGACAAGGTTTCGTGGCCGCCCTGCCGCTCGTGCTACAGGCATGACCGTTTGCGCAATAACCAAACTGCCCGGCCCCGGCTGTATACGTTTTGAAAGCTAGACCTTTTAACATCGGCGCACCTTGAGAGCCTGAATCCACCGCTGTCTGGAATCGGCTCGCCTCCTGGGCATGTTCGCTTCGGTGTCGCCTGATGTCTGGCCGTTTTCTGCTGACCACTCACCTCAATCGACTAATTAATGCCTTGCTGGTGGTGACCTCGCTCGCCACCGCCTGCGGCATGGCCCTGCTCGTCCAGCAGGCCCACGAGAATTCGGCGAGCATGGGCCTGACCCGTGACCAGTTGCCGGTCTACGAAGAGGCGCTGCGGCTAGTGGAAGCCGTCTCCGCCGAGCGTGGCCCGACCAATGCCCTGCTCGGCGGTCGCGGCGGCGATAGCCATGAGCAGGCGCGCGCCCGGGCCCTGAGCGATCAGCGCTTCGCCCGGCTGCAGGCACTGTTGCAGGGCTGCCGGCAATGCAGCGTGACCGCCGAGCAGGCGGCAAACGGCTATCAAGCGCTGCTGCAGGCCCGCGCCCGGGTCGACCAGCGCCTCCGGGCGACGCCGGACGATCCCGAGCCCCAGGATATCGCCACCGTGGTCCAGGGCATGTTTGGCGCCCTGGACAGCAACTTCATCACCGCCGACCTTACCCTGCACGACCTCATCCAGCGCAGCCCGGCCGTGGCCATCTACCTGGTCAATGCCAAGCTCGCCGCCCGCCTGCGCGATACCGCCGGACGCCTGGGCTCGCTGCTGACCCCGGCGCTGCAGGCACAGCGCCTGCCCAGTGGAGCGGAACAGGTCCAGTTGCTGCAGACCCAGGGCCGCATCAACCAGCTGATGGATCTCCTGCGCAGCAACCTCAATCTGGCGCCCGGTCGCCCCGAGCCTGACCGCTTCGTGCAGGTGCAGGAGCGCTACCTGGGCGAAGGCCTGGACTGGTACCACCAGACCCTCGCCGCCCTGGCGACCGGCACGGCGCCCAGCGCGGCCAGTTTCGCCCAGGGCTATGTCCCGACCATGGTCAGCATCCTGGAGTTGCGCGACGAGATGCTGAGCCTGGCCCACGAGGAAGCCGACGTCCTGGCACGCGAAGCCCAGCTGCGGCTGTGGCTGACCATCGCCGCGGCGGTGGGCATCCTGCTGGCGCTGGGTACCGGCCTGCTGTTGCTCAAGCAGCGCCTGCTGACGCCGCTGCTGGCCAATACCCAGCGGCTGCTGAGCCTCAGCCGGCGCGCCCGACCGCTCGGGACGGTGGCCGAAAACGACCCGCGCAGCCTGTTCGCCGCCTTCGCTCAGTTGGAAGACGAATGGCTGCAGGCCGACCGGTTGCGAGAGGAGCGTGATGCCCTGATCGCCGAACTGGGCATTCGCGCGGAGACCGACTACCTGACCGGCCTGGCCAATCGCCGCGCCTTCGAACGCGAGCTGGCGCAGGGGGTGACCCGCACCACCGGACAGCTGGCGGCGATCGCCTTCGATATCGATCACTTCAAGCGCATCAACGACACCTACGGGCACGCCGCCGGCGATCTGCTGCTGCAGCAGCTGGCGCAGCGCTGCCGCGAGCTGCTGCGTCCCGGTGATCGCATCGCCCGGATCGGTGGCGAGGAATTCGCCGTGCTCGCCGATGTGGCCCAGCCGGCCGACGCCCTGGCGCTCGCCGAGCGCCTGCGCTGCGGCATCGCCGAGGCGCCCTTCGCCGTCGGCCCGACCGAGGCGCTGCCGGTCACCGCCAGCTTCGGCGTGGCGGTGACGCCGCGGCTGGCGGAAGGGGCCCCGGTCCGCCTGCTGGCCCAGGCCGACGCCGCCCTCTACCGGGCCAAGCATCGCGGGCGCAACTGCAGCGAGATCGCCGAACTCGGCTAGACCGGCAGCGCCAGCGACCGCGGCAGCGCTTCGTCGAGCAGCCGGCACGCGGCCTCGCCGACGCGCCGCACGCCCTCCTCGATCCCCGGACGCTGGGCCTGGGCATAGTTCAGGCGCAGGCAGTTACGGTACTTGCCCGAGGCGGAAAAGATGCTGCCGCAGGCGATCTGCACGCTCTGGGCGAGCAGTTCGCGATTGAGTCGATGGCTGTCGCAGGCCTCGGGCAACTCGACCCACAGCAGGAAGCTGCCCTGGGGCTGGCTGACCCGGGTACCGGAGGGAAAGTAGCGCTGCACCCAGGCACTCATCAGGTCGCGATTGCGCTGGTACTGGGCGCGCATGCGGCGGACGTGCACGGTGTAGTGGCCGGCGGCGATGAATTCGGCGATGGCCAGTTGCGGCTGGGGGGCGGTGCAGCCGGTGCCTATGTACTTCAGGTGCAGGATGCGCTCGGCATAGCGCCCGGGCGCCACCCAGCCAACCCTGAGCCCGGGGGCCAGGGTCTTGGAAAAGGAGCTGCAGAGCACCACCCGGTCGTCTTCGTCGAAGGCCTTGAGCGCCCGCGCCCGCGGATAGCCATAGAGCAGATCGCCATAGACATCGTCTTCGATCACCGCCAGGTCGTGCTTGCGCGCCAGGGCCACCAGCTGGCGCTTGCTGGCCTCGGGCATGCAGTAGCCCAGGGGATTGTTGCAGCTGGGGGTGAGCTGGATGGCGCGCACCGGCCATTGCTCCAGGGCCAGTTCCAGCGCCGGCAGGCTGATGCCGGTACGCGGATCGGTGGGGATCTCCAGCGCCTTGAGGCCCTGGCCCTTGAGGGTCTGCATCACCCCGTGGAAGGTCGGCGAATCCACCGCGACGATGTCACCCTCCTGGCAGGTGGCGCGCAAGGCCGTGGCCAGGGCCTCGTGGGCACCGCTGGTGATGACGATGTCATCGGCGGTGAGCACGCAGCCGGCATCCAGTTGCAGCCGCGCCACCTGTTCGCGCAGCGCCGCCACGCCCTGGATGCTGTCGTAGGACAGCCCGGCATTGCCCGGTCGCCGCGCCAGCCGCGCCATGCCGGCCAGCAGCGGCGCCAGGGTCGGCGCCTCGGTATCCGGCAGGCCGCGGCCGAGTTGCACCCGTACCGAATCCGGGGTGCTGGTCATCAGCTCCCGTACCGGCTCCCAGCCGGAGACCTCCACCGGCCAGCGCGCCGGCCGGGTCACCCGCGGCAACTCGATGACGCGTCTTTCCAGGCGGACGAAGTAGCCGGACTTGGGCCGTGGCTCCACCAGGCCACGGTCCTCCAGCAGTCGATAGGCCTGCTGCACCGTGGCCAGACTGACCCCGTGCTCCTGGGCCAGGGCGCGCACCGACGGCAGGCGTTCGCCCGGTCGATAGAGGCCCTGCTCGATACGGCGGCCAAGGGCATCGGCCAACAGCTGATAGCGATTCATGCCCGGACTATAGCGGGCTAGACAGGAAACGCGCGCCATACAGATGGCCACGCCGTGCACCATACAGCTGAGTGCTGTAAGGCCGCTGTATGGCGGACAACCCACCGGCCTGGATCTGCCCCTGAGGCTGCTGGCGGCGGAGCATGGAGACAGCCCAGGAGAGACGCCATGTCCAGAGATCCCAGCCTTCATGATCAGACCCGCGCCAGCGGCTGCTGGCTGCTGTTCCGACGCCAGCTGACCACCCGCCGCAGCCTGCCGGACCTTACCGACCGGGAACTGGCCGATATCGGTCTGGATCGCCATACCGCCCTGCGCGAGGCCCGGCGCCCCTGGTGGCGACTGCTGCTGGAGGCCTGGCGTCAGTCCGGCAGGCGCGACAGCCGCGCCGCCCAGTCCGCCACCGGTGCCGGCGACTCCGGATGCCAGAGTCTGCGCCAGACCACCGCCAGCTGTTCGCGACCGCCGCGCTCGCGCGGCCACAGCGAGGGTTCGGCGACCAGTCGCCAACCGCTGGCCTCCCGCTGAGCCAAGACGAAGCGGAAACTGTGGTAGCCAGTGGCGCCCAGGCGCAGATCGGTCACCACCAGGTCGTCGCCCAGGCGGTCGTAGCGCAGCCAGTCGTCGGTGAACCAGCGCAGCCGCTGTTCGGCCGGCGAGTCGGCGAGGATCGGCGCCAGTTCGCCACCCCGTGGCAGTGGGACCAGGACGGGTGGGCGGTCGTCGAACAGCCCTACCCAGGTCTCCCGGTAGCGCTCGGGTCCGTCATCCACCATGACCCGCCAGAGCAGGCTGGTGAAGGGTAGCGGGGCGCTGAACAGGCGGGCATCCGCCTGCCCCTGGGCCGCCAGCGCCTGGCGTACATGGCGCTCGGCGGAATACTTGGCCACCAGGGTCCAGCCCAGGTAGGTCGTGGACAGTAGCAAGGCTGCGACGGCCAGCCGAGGGGTCCTGCCCAGGGGGCCAACCACCAGGCCAGCGAGTACCGCCACCAGCAACGGCAGGGTATAGAGCGGATCGATGATGAAGACGCTGGACCAGGCTATCGGGGTGGTCGGCAGCGGCCAGAACAACTGGGTGCCATAGGTGGTGAAGGCATCCAGCAAGGGATGGGTGACCAGCACCAGCCAGAGCGTCAGGAACAGGCGTCCCGGGCCGTATCCAGGATTGCGCCAGCGGCCGCAGATCCAGGTCAGCAGCAGGGCCAGTCCGGTCAGCACGAACAGCGAATGGCTGAAGCCACGGTGGTAGGTCATCGCCTTGACCGCATCGCCGTAGTCGATGACCACGTCGAGATCCGGCAGGGTGGCCAGGGCCGCGCCATAGAGGATGGCGCGCCGACCCTGCCAGCGACCCAGCAGTGCGGTCTGGACGGTGGCGCCAAGCACGGCCTGGGTCAGCGAATCCACCGGTCAGAGCTCCCGGGCGAAGTCGAGCATCAGCCGCGCCAGCGCCTGGGGCGTCTGCAGCGGCATCAGGTGGCCGGCACCGGGAATGACCTCCAGGCGGCTGTTGGGGAAGGCCGCCAGGGTGGTGCGGCGCTGTTCGTCCGGACCCGGCACCTGCTGGTCATCCGCGCCGCAGACCAGCAGCACCGGATAGTCCAGGGTGTCGATCCGATCGCTCCAGTCCTCGCGACTGCCATGATCGACCCAGGCGCGCCAGGCCTGCAGATTCAGCCGCTGGGCATCGGCGATCACCACCTCGCGGATGGCATCGGGCAGCCGATGGGCACTGGATTCGTCGACGAAGGCCTCGGCCTCCGCCCGGCTCTTGCCATAGGCGCGCTGGGCATCGCGATCCGCCTCGCTCATGGGCTGCGGCCCGGGCGGCGAAGGCGCCACCAGGATCAGCCCGACCAGATACTCCGGTCGCCGCGCCGCCAGCACCACGGCCACCTTGCCGGTCATCGAATGGCCGACCAGGATGCAGCGTTCCAGGCCCAGAGCGCGGATGCTGGCATCCACCTGGTCGGCCATCTCGGCCACGCTGTAGCCCGCGACCTCGGCGGCATCGCCGAAGCCCGGCGTATTAAGCGCCACGCAGCGATGTTCGCCATCCAGGTAGGGGGCGGTGGGAAACCAGGTGCGGTGGGAGCCGCCGAGAAAGTGCATGAGCACGAAGGTGGGCGAACCGCTGCCCTGCTGACTGTGGGGAAGCATGGGAAATCCTCGGTGCGGGGCTGAAGGCGGGTACGTCTCAGATGGAGAGGTAGGCATCGCGCTAAGTTCCGCTTCGCTGCAGGCCTGGCAACCCGGCCCGCGCTGGCCGGTCTCACCCAGAGCCGCCCCCTTTCCGGAGTCCACCATGGCCGATCTGTCACGCTTTCCCATCACCCACCGCTGGCCCGCCCGGCATCCCGAGCGCCTGCAACTCTATTCGCTGCCCACGCCCAATGGTGTCAAGGTCGCCATCCTCCTGGAAGAGCTCGGCCTGCCCTACGAGGTGCACCGCATCGACTTCGGCCAGGACGACCAGCACACCGCGGAATTCCTCTCCCTGAGCCCCAACAACAAGATCCCCGCCCTCCTCGACCCCGACGGTCCTGGTGGCGAACCCCTGGGGTTGTTCGAGTCCGGCGCCATCCTGCTCTACCTCGCGGAAAAGACCGGGCGCCTGCTGCCCGAGGAGCCGGCGCGGCGCTACCAGGCCATCCAGTGGCTGATGTTCCAGATGGGCGGCATCGGCCCCATGTTCGGCCAGCTCGGCTTCTTCACCAAATTCGCCGGCAAGGACATCGAAGACAAGCGCCCCCGCGACCGCTACGTGAACGAAGCCCGGCGCCTGCTCGGCGTGCTGGAGGGCCAGCTCCGCGGCCGCGCCTGGATCCTGGGCGAGGACTACAGCCTAGTCGACATCGCCACCTTCCCCTGGATCCGCGCCCTGCTGGAGGTCTACCAGGTGGCCGACCTGATCGGCTTCCAGGACTTCTTCGAGGTCCGTCGCGCCCTCGACGCCTTCCTCGCCCGCCCGGCGGTGCAACGCGGCCTGCAGATCCCGGCAGCGCCCTGATGGCGGCCGACGTTGGGCTGCGGCTACGCCAGTGGCTGGAAACCGGCCCGGCGTCCACGCGGCTGAAGGCCGCCCCGGCCCTAGCGCAACTGACTGTCCTTGCTCGCCCGCCGGTTGTAGCCGCCGGCGCGCTGGTCTTCGGCGTCCTGCTCGGACTGGCAGCGGATGCACAGGCGTACGCCCGGCACCGCCTGGCGGCGCGCCTCGGGGATGGCGTCGCCGCACTCTTCGCAGTGAGTGAGGCTCGCGCCTCGGTGCAGACGGCTGCGGGCGCGTTGCACCGCATCGTCCACCGTGCTGTCGATCTGTTCCTGAACCGCGCCGTCTCCGGCCCACCCATTGGCCATGGCTGATCTCCCGCTGCATTGCCCTGATAGCCATTGGAAGTGCAGTTCGCGCAGTTGTTCGCCGCCGCCCGGCATCCGCTCGTCGTGGCGGCGCCTGCTGTGGCTACTGGTGCTGGGCGTGGGGCTGACGGGCTGTGCCAGCCGCGACCTGCTGCGCCAGGTCACGACCGGGCTCTGCGTGCCGAATGCCCGGCTTACCGGTCTGGCCACCCCCTGTCGCCAAGTGGTCAAGGAGCCCGGCTTCGCCGTGCTGCGCGCGCCGGGTGAGCGGCAGCATTTCATCCTGGTACCCCTGCGGCCCCTTCGTGGTCTGGAGAGTCCGGCGCTCTGGCAGCCCAGCCAACCCAACTGGTTCGGTCTGGCCTGGCGCCAGCGCTGGTACCTGAGCGCCTGGGGCCGGGCGCCGGTGGCGGATGAGCGGATCGCCCTCGCGCTCAATGCCCCCAGCGGGCGCAGCCAGGATCAGCTGCATGTGCATCTGGCCTGCCTGCGGCCCGAACTACGCGAGTTGCTGTGGCAGCTGGCGCCCGGGCTGGACGCCCATTGGCGCGCCTTGCCGGTAGCCCTGGCAGGCAGTCGCTATCAGGCGCGGCGGCTGAGCGAAGCCCAGTTGCTGGCCGCGGATTTCTTCCAGGCCCTGGCCAGCCAGCCGCCCTACCCATTGCCGGACCCACGCCTGTCACTGGCGGTGGTCGCGCTGCCGAGCCGGGACGCCAGTCGCCAGTTCCTGCTGCTGGCCGGCCGCGCGGGCAGCCAGCCGGGCGACCAGGGTTCGGCCGAGCGGCTGCTGGCGGCGGACTGCCAGGGAACGACCGGGGTCCCGGCGACTCAATAGCGCCAGCGCGCCAGGAGGCCCCATGCCGCAGGAATTCCAAGAACTCTTCGACTTCATCGATCAGCTGCTCGCCTGGTCCGACTTCTATCTCAAGTCCGGCCTGTTGCTCTGCGGGGTGGGCATGGTGGCTGGCGCAATCGCCTGGAAACGCTGGTGGGGCAAGGCGTTGGCTTTTGGCTGCGCCGGCCTTGGCGCACTCGCGGCCCTGAGTCTGGATCTGTTGCAGCGTCTCTGAAGCGCCGCCGGCAAGATCCTGAATGGCCTGGCCGCTTTCTCCCGCCGCCGCATGGCGGCAAGATGACACTGGCCGTCGCTTTCCACCGCCAAAGCTTGAACTGCTTCACCGTCTCGAACAGAGGGCGCTACGGGTTGGCGGATAGAGCGCGGCAGCTTGCTAGGGTACTGCCCCACAATAATCCGGCTTGTTCACCACGGCCTTCATCTTTTCAGCTCATGCATAAAGACCCGATCATGCCCATGTCCCCATCTCGCCTGCTGTCCCGCCTACCGCATCTCGGCCTCTGCCTGGCCGCCTCCCTCGCTTCCCTGGCCGGCACCGCCGTGGCCCAGGAAGGCACCGCCCGCTGGGTCAGCGACAGCCTGACCACCTATGTCCGCAGTGGTCCCACCGATGGCTATCGCATCGTCGGCACCCTCAAGTCCGGGCAGAAGGTCGAGCTGATCAGCACCCAGGGCGACTACAGCCAGGTGCGCGGCGAAGGCGGCAGCACCGTCTGGATCCCCAATGCCGACCTGCAGGCCAAGCCCGGCCAGGCCGAGCGCCTGCCGCAGCTGGAACAGCAGGTGGCCGAGTTGAGCGGCCAGCTCAAGACCATCGACGACAGCTGGAAGAATCGCGTCCAGGGCATGCAGGAGACCCTGGATTCGCGCAAGAAGCAGATCGACGAGCTGGAGAGCCGCCGCAAGGACCTCGACGCCCAGCTCACCCAGGCCCAGTCGGAACTGCGCAGTACCCAGGCCAAGCTCGGCAACGAGAACAAGCAGGCGCTGATGCAGTACATGGTCTACGGCGGCAGTATCGCCGGCGCCGGCCTGCTGGCCGGCCTGATCCTGCCGTCCATGACGCGGGGTCGCAAGAAGAACGACCGCTGGTTCTAGACGTCGGCTACCAGCCGGCCTCACGGTGGGGTGGAACCCGGGGTCGCGTCGCGTGCCTTAAAAAGGCACCGCTTCTGCTACCGTGGCCCGACGCCTCCCGTCCAGACGAGCCCCCATGCCCGATACCCCGCGCGTTCGCATCCAGCAGGTCGAGACCCTTTCCGCCGACTGGGGCCTGCTGAAGAAGACCACCTTCGACTACCTGCGCCGCGACGGCAGCTGGCAACGCCAGACCCGCGAGACCTACGATCGCGGCAATGGCGCCACCATCCTGCTGTATGACCGCGAGCGGCGCACCGTCCTGCTGATCCGCCAGTTCCGCCTGCCGACCCTGGGCAACGGCCTGGACGACGGCCTGCTGGTGGAGACCCCCGCCGGCCTGCTCGACGCGGCCGCTCCCGAAGCGCGCATCAAGGCCGAGGTCGAGGAAGAGACCGGCTATCGCCTGGACAACGTCCAGCACCTGTTCGACGCCTTCATGAGTCCCGGCTCGGTGACCGAGTTGCTGCACTTCTTCGCCGGTGAATACCGCGCCGACCAGCGCATCGCCGACGGCGGTGGACTGCACGAGGAAGGTGAGGACATCGAGCTGCTGGAACTGCCCTTCGACGAGGCCCTGGCCATGGCCCGTGACGGTCGGCTGCTGGATGGCAAGACCATCATGCTGTTGCAGTACGCCGCCCTCTACCTGCTGCCGCGCTAGCCCATGGAACTGATCCGCAACCGTATCGAGCGGCAGGTGATGAGCCTCACCGGACTGGCCCTGGGCGAGGTCGACTACGAGCAGCCGCCGGGCGATCCCGGGCTGTTCGGGCCTGGCAGCGTGCCCTGGCGGGTGCACAGCGACTTCACCTGCATGCTGATCGGCGGCATCGCCGCCCTGCTCATGCAGACCCTGCACCCGCTGGCCCTGGCCGGGGTCTGGGACCATTCGAAATTCCGCGAAGACATGCTCGGCCGCCTGAGACGCACCGGTCAGTTCATCGCCGCCACCACCTTCGGCAGCCGCGGCGATGCCGAGCGACTGATCGCCCGGGTCAAGGCCATCCACCGGCACATCCAGGGCCAGGCCGCCGACGGCCGCCCCTACAGCGCCGAAGACCCGGCGCTGCTGACCTGGGTCCATGTGGCCGAGGTCAGTCACTTCCTGGCAGCCTATCTGCGCTATTTCGATCCCCGGCTGCCAGGGGCCGAACAGGATCGCTACTACGCCGAGATCGCCCTGGTCGCCGAACGCCTGGGCGCGACGGATGTGCCCCGTTCGCGGGCAGAGATAGCCGCCTACTACCAGGCGATCCGTCCCCAGCTGGTGTGCGACGAACGCAGCCGCGAGGTCTGCCGGGTATTGCTGCAGGCGCCCGCGCCCAGCGCCCTGACCAAGCCCTTCGGAGCCCTGATGATGCGGGCCGGCATCGACCTGCTGCCCGACTGGGCCAGCGCGGAGCTGGGTTTCCACCAGGGTCCGCTGCAACGGCAGCTGATTCGCACCGGTATCGGCGCCACCGCCCCGGTGCTGCGCTGGGCGGTACGCAACGGCTCCTCGCATCGCGCCAGACGGCGGATGGGCGTCAAGACGTAGCCTACGCTTTATTGCGACCAAGCACCGTTGGGCTTCGCTGCGCTCAACCCAACCTACGCCCCAGGTCGAGACCGTAGGTTGGGTTGAGACGGCTCCACCGTCGAAGCCCAACAGCCGGAGGTACGTCGAGGCATTCGGACGACCCCCTCTCCCCTTGGGAGAGGGTCGGGGTGAGGGCGCGCCTCGCGACGCAGTCCCAGGGGAAAAGGCTGCGCCGTTTTCCACGCTACGGCGCTACCGCTCACCTGAGACAGGCCTATCGCTTATCGCGGCCATGGGCCGCGATAAGGCGAATACCGTCAGGAGCGGGTCGACAGGGCCACAATGGCCGTAGCCAAATCCGCCCTACAGCATCCGCACCTTGATCGACCGGCCCTTGATCTTGCCCTCGCTCAGCCGTTGCAGCGCCTGGCGGGCGATGTCTCTTTCCACGGCGACGAAGGCCTGGTTGTCGAACAGGGTGATCTTGCCGATCTTGGCACCGGGCAGACCGGCGTCGCCGGTCAGGGCGCCGAGGATGTCGCCGGGGCGCAGCTTGTCCTTCTTGCCGGCTGCCAGGGCCAGGGTGTGCATGGTCGGCACCAGCGGCTCCGGGGTGTCGCGCAGGGCGCCGAGCGGCTGCCAATCCAGCGGCGAACCCTGCTGCACCTCGATGGCCTGGGCGCGGCTGGCCTCGGCCGGGGCCACCAGCGACAGCGCCAGGCCCTGCTCACCCGCCCGCCCGCTGCGGCCGATGCGGTGCACGTGCACCGCCGGATCGCGGGACAGCTCCACGTTGATCACCGCTTCCAGGCCGGCGACGTCGATGCCGCGGGCCGCCACGTCGGTGGCCACCAGCACGCAGAGACTGCGGTTGGCGAACATCGCCAGCACCTGATCCCGTTCGCGCTGCTCCAGATCGCCATGCAGGGCGGCCGCGGAGATGCGCTGGGCATGCAGCGCCTCGACCACCTCCTGGCACTGCTGGCGGGTCTGGCAGAAGGCCACGGCGCTGGCCGGGCGATGGTGGCGGAGCAGGCGCACCACGGCGGCGAGGCGATCCTGGGCGGCGATCTCGTAGAAGCGCTGACGGATCTGGGTCTCGCTGTGCTGACTCTCGACGCTGATGCGCAGCGGCGCGCGCAGATAGTCCTGGGCCAGGCGCTCGATGCCTTCCGGATAGGTCGCCGAGAACAGCAGCGTCTGCCGCCGCGCCGGCGTCTGGCTGAGGATGTCGGCGATGGCCTCGATGAAGCCCATGTCGAGCATGCGATCGGCTTCGTCGAGCACCGCGACATTGAGCCCGTCCAGCACCAGGGTGCCCTTGCGCAGGTGCTCCTGTACCCGCCCTGGGGTACCGACGATCACCTGGGCGCCATGCTCCAGGGAGGCGATCTGCGGACCCAGCGGCATGCCGCCGCAGAGGGTCAGGATCTTCAGGTTGGGCGTGGTGCGCGCCAGGCGACGCAGTTCGCGAGCCACCTGATCCGCCAGTTCGCGGGTCGGACAGAGGACCAGGGCCTGACAGCCGAAATAGCGCGGATTGAGCCCCGTCAGCAAGCCGATGCCAAAGGCCGCCGTCTTGCCCGAACCGGTCTTGGCCTGGGCGATGAGATCCTGGCCCTTGAGGATGATGGGCAGGCTGGCCGCCTGGATGGGCGTCATGCTCAGGTAGCCGAGTTCGGCCAGATTGGCCTGCATGGCCTCGGCCAGTGGCAGGGAAGCGAAGGATGAGGGCACGGGAGTCCTGTGAAACGGCTGGTAAAGGTTTACCAGTTTAGCAGAAGGGTACCCAGGCTCCTGTGAATGGACGCTGGATGAGGGGCTACCTATGCTAAGGGGTACGACAACTCAAGGAAGCTTCACCATGTTCGACCGGCCTGTGCTCTATACCCACCCCATGTCGCGCGGCCGCATCGTGCGCTGGCTGCTGGAGGAGCTCGGACAACCCTACGAGGTGCAGCGGGTCGACTACGGGCCGGCGATGAAATCCCCGGCCTATCGCGCCATCAATCCCATGGGCAAGGTGCCGGCGCTGCGCCATGGCGCCGCCGTGGTGACCGAGACCGCCGCCATCTGCGCCTATCTCGCCGATGCCTTTCCCGCCGCGGGGCTCGCGCCGCCGCTGAGCGATCCGGCGCGCGGTGCCTACTACCGCTGGCTGTTCTTTGCCGCCGGTCCGCTGGAAGCCGCCACCACCAACCAGGCGCTGGGCGTCGTCCTGCCCGAAGACCCGCGAAAGCGCAGCGCGGTGGGCTATGGCAGCCTTGCCGAGGTGCTCGATACCCTCGACGCCGCCCTGGCCCCGGGTGAATTCCTGGTGGACGATCGGTTCACCGCCGCCGACGTCTATGTCGGCGCCCACCTCGCCTGGGGCATGGCCTTTGGCACCGTCGAGAAGCGTCCGCACTTCGAGCGCTATGTCGCCGGGCTGGTAAGCCGCCCGGCCGCGGTACGCGCCCGCGAACTCGACGACGCCGAGCTCGCCACGCTCAACTAGTGCCCGCGTCTACAGCTCCACCGGTCCACGCGGATGATGCAACGGGCAACCATTGCGCTCGCTGCGGAACTGCGACGACATCTCGTAGGCTGGCTGCCGCGATCTCATGATGCCACCCAGCGGGCGGTGCGCGGCCAGACCGTGCCAGGGGCTGAACACCATGGCGTCGTCCACCTCGCGCGAGCGTGTCTCGTTCCAGGCCGGTTGCGGCTGCACCTCCAGGCGCGCCACGGTCACATAGGGACTGAGATCTTCCGGCCACGCCACCGAGGCATCCTCGATGGGCGTCTGCTCGATATCGACGCCCAGCTGCACGCGGATCTCCCAGACGCCGCCGTGCCGGGCGAAATGGGCATTGACCGCTTCGCGCAAGCCATCGGGCTTGCCGTTGACCTCGACCGGCGCGTCAGTCAGAGCGGTCAGCTCGGGCGCCACCGGGACCACGCTGAGCTTGGCGAAATAGGGACCGTAGAGAAAGGGCACCATGGTGTAGAAGGTTTCGCCGAGCGGATGGGTCTCCGGATGGCCACCCAGGCTCTTCAGCGTCGGACTCTCGCCGCCAAAGGCTTCCACCACCTTCTCGGTACCCCGCAGCACCGCCGAGGCGACCTTCTTCAGGCCCTCGCCGCGGTCGGTGGTCCTGGCCAGCAGCTTGAGCGTCTTGAGAAAGGTCTTGGGATCCGGCGCGGTAAAGGCCGGGGCATTCTGCATGACGAAATCCTGGGTCACTTGCCCCTCGCTGCCAGGCAGGCGCTCGCCCGGCACGTCGATCAGCTTGAGCGCCAGGCCCCGCGGGGTGGAGACGCTGTCGGCCAGGATGTCGCCCGGATTGGTCGAGAATCTGAGCACCGCGGCATAGCTGCCCGGCACGGCGAAGGCGCCCTGGGCATAGGCCGGCGGCAGGTCGTCCAGCACCCGCACCTGGCCGGTGAGCAGGCCGTGGCTCTTGGCATGCACGCTGCGGATGGCATGGCCGCCATTGGCATAGGTGGTTTCGGTGATGTCTCTCATGGCCGCGACCATCTCGCGAATGGTGTCGGCTTCATCATCCGGCACCTGTTCGAAGGCGGGCTGGAATGGCAACGGATGGACAGCGGTAGGCGTGGTCATCACGGGACTCCTCGGGCGCCGTCATTCGGATGAGACGGTCAGCCAATAGACCGCTATCGCGCTAACGACGTTCGGCCCCTGGCCAACTGGCCGACCTGAGGTCGCTGCCGACAGGCGCTCGGGAACGGCCCCGCCCAGAGGGGTTCGATATCTCCACACCCACCGCGGAGAGCCACCATGAGCGACGCCGACCAGAAGACCTACGACAACCCCAGCAACACCCCGCCGCCGGAAGAACTGCCCTATGCGGACATGGAGCCGGAAGAATTTCCGGACGATCCGGACGTGGCCGGCGCGACCGAATCGGGTACCCCTGGCTAGTTAGCGCCCTGACCCGCGGACGACAGCCTGAGCGGCGTCCGCGACACTTTGTGACCGGCTGGTTTGACGGGGACCCGAGGCCCCGCGAAGATGGGCGGGCGTCTGCCGCGTCGAGTCCCCCATGCTTTCCACCAAGGTACCCCTGCTTCTACGCAGCCTGATCGGTCGGCTGGTGCGTATCGCCATCGCCTCCGGCGTGACCTACCAGACCTTCGATCGCCTGTTGCGCCAGACCTACTTCGAGGTCGCCCAGGATTTCGAACCGCTGCGCGACAAGCCCAATTCCGACAGTCGCATCTCGGTCCTGACCGGCCTGCCGCGCCGCGAGGTCCGCGCCCTGCGCGAGGCCAGCCCGGAACGCACGCCCTGTACGCCCAGCCTGGAATGGCAGGTGCTCAGCGCCTGGACCTCACGGCTGGACCTGCTCGATGCCGAGGGCAATCTGCGCCCCCTCCCCCGCACCCTGCGGCGCGGCGGCGAACAGAGTTTCGACGCCCTGGTCGCCAGCGTCGGCAGCGACGTCCGCGCCCGCACCGTGCTGGATGAATGGCTGCGCAAGGGTTATGCCCGTCTCGACGAGGAAGACCGGGTGGTGCTCACGCCCCGCTCGCTGCTGCGCGGCACCGAGAGCCAGGAAGGCGCGGGGCGGCTGCTGGCCCACTTCACCGGCGACCTGCTGGCCGGTTTCGAGCGCCTCTATCTGCAGGACCGCGCCGCGCCGGACTTCACCTTTCACGTGGTCTACGGCCACAACCTGACCCAAGACTCGACCTTAAGTCTCTATCGCACCGCCTACGACGAATCCATGCACCTGCTCAACCGCCTCAACCGCCTGGTGGTCGAACACGAAGCCCGCGACGCCGGCAAGGCCGACGCCACCCAAAGGGTCACCCTGGGCTTCGGCGGCTATCGCGTAGAGCAGGACCGGGATGCCGGCCTGGTGCAGGGACGGGAGGATTAGCGCCAGCAGTCGGTGGCGTTGCCTTTGGATACCTTCTTGACGCCCTGGGCATTGAGTATCAGGTTGCCGCAGACATCGTTGGCCTGCGTCCCCTTAGGTTGCGCCGTCAGCACATAGGGGCCATCGCTGGTATAGCCGGCGCTACCGGCTGCATTGGTGGCGAGGTTCAGTTCGTAATAGCCGCTCGGCGACAACACCGTCTGACTCCCTGCAGCCGTCTTGCCATTGACGATATTTAGATCGCCGACCTTGGTCGTGTAGGCGTTGTTCTGGGCGTAATACCGCTCCATCCGCGCCGCCGCCTCGTTGAGGAGTGCCTGCCCCTCGCTGCGATTGGAGCGCAGCACGTAGTTCTGATAACTCGGATAGGCGATGGCCGCCAGGATGCCGACGATCGCCACGACGATCATCAGCTCGATCAGGGTAAAGCCTCGTGCTCGCATCGCTACCTCAGGGATCGGGATTCTGATTGGAGAAGGTACGCCAGGTCTGGCGCTCGGATGGCTTGGCCAACGGCACGCCCCCAATGTTGCCACCGCCACCGCCGCTACCCCCTTGTGACCCATCGTTGCTGCCCGGCAGGAGGGTACCGCCCACACTGATAGGACCATCGCCATACACAAATGCGTTCAGTCCGCTCAGCAGTCCGGCCATCTGCAGGCGGGCGTAGCGGAGCTGGCTGCCCAGTTGCAGGTGATTGGTCCCGCCACCCGTGTAGGGGTCCACTGCATAAAGATAGGTAACGGCGCCCGAATCGCAAGGATTGTCATTGGGCACCAGGGCCGCGGCGAGCAGGGTATCGGCCAGGTAGAGCGGCTTGGTGACGATCATCTCCCCCGTCGACGGCAGATTGAGGTACCAGCCGTACTTGCCGGTCCTGTTGCTGTCGCCGTACCAGTCCACCGCGTTGGTGCTCAGGGTATTGGCCGTCGTGGTGACCGAGACCTGGGCCGTGCTCGTATAGGTAAGTTGAGTGTCGCTGCCCAGGGTCTGCACCTGCAGATTGGCCGTGGTGAGGGTCGGCGTACTGTCGGCAGCCTTGCCTGCGGTCTGGCGGTCCCAGATGCCATACAGGCTCATGGCCTTGCCGGTGACGGCGGTGGCGTCGCCAGTCTCCAGGTACTTGCCGGTGCCGAAGATCAGCAGATGGCCAATCCCCGAGGGATGCCGCAACAGGCGCGGCGCCGCGGTGATGGCCTGGACCTGGTTGGCGTCACCACTGGTGTAGCGGGACGCCCGGGCGCGATACAGGGGTGCACCACCAAAGGCGACCTTGAAGGCGCTCGCGCTGGCATTGGCCTTGAGCTCGCTGCCGATCAGATCGAAGCGCCAGAGATTGCCGTGCAGGTCGCCCGCGTAAACGTAGTCGGCGACCAGATCACCATCGACATCGGCCACCGTCGGCGCAGCCAGGCCATTGGGCGTGGTCAGACCATCGTTGGGCTCGGGCGTGAGCGCGGCGATGCGCTTGCCGGTCATCACATCCAGCGCATAGAGCACCGCCTTGTCGTTGGCGCCGTTGTAGCCATTGGCCAGTAGCACTGCCCAGCTGCCGGTATGCAGCCGGGCAACTACCGGCTGGCTGTAGGTCAGGCCCAACTCGCCGAAATCCGCATCATTGGCGCTGCGCTCCCAAAGTACCTTGGGAGCATTGGGATCGGTAATATCGAGGGCGAACACTGCCCTGCCACCGCCACGCAGGGTACCGATCAGTACGGTGTGCCATTCTCCGTCGTAGACGTCCTGCACCACTGGCGCGCCATCGACGTAGAACTGATGGGTACTGCCGGTATAACTCGGATCGGCAAGCTTGTGGAGATTGGGGATGACCGCAGTGGGGACGAAGGCGAAAGCCTCGTCGCCGTTGTCGTCGAAGGCATGCAGCATGCCGTCGTTGGCACCGACGTAGATCCGCGTGGCCCGCTTGGCCCATTTCTGCTGGAAGGCGCTGTAGCTGCCGGCGGCGCCGAGCGCATTCATCCTGGCAGCGGGACTGCTGGGCGCGCTGACCAGCGCCGGTGTCGAATCGATGATGTCGCCGAGCAGATGGTTGCGAATGCGCAGGGCCGGCGTGGCCGTCTGGCTCTCCTTGCTCCGATCGCCAAGCAGGTAGTTGAGCCGCGCCTCGCCATAGCTGTCGCGGGTACCGTTGGCGTTGCGGTTCAGCGCCGTCTTCTGGTCGTCGCTCAGGTTGCCCCACAGGAACGGCTGCAGCACACCGCCGATGCTCATGTACACCTTGCGCGCGGCAAAGCCGCCCGCGCCATAAGCCGCGTCCAGACGACTCTGGGCACTCCAGACCTTGGTAGTGCTCGTCGAGGTGCGCAGGTACTTGGCAAGGTCGCCGCTCCAGTCGCTGCTGGAGAAACTGGGCACATAGCTGTAGTTGGAACTCTGGGTGCTGTCCAGCAGCGGTGACGAGGCCTGGCCGGCACTGGCCGTATTGGTCTGGGCGATACGATTGACCACCTGATTCAGGGAGTCGACCAAGCCATTGGCATCGTCGGCGCTGAAGAAGTCGCCGCGGGAGTTGATCGCCGCGTGCCAGAGGTCATAGACGTTGTTGTCACTGTCGCTGCTGGCGGCGGGCCAGCTCATGGTCGGGCTGTAGCCGCCGGCGAAGGTGCTGCCGCCCCAGGCCGGGTTGGTCAGCGACGAACTCAGGCCGAAGCCAACGGTATAGGTGACCAAATGCTGCCAGGTCGCCGGATCGTTCTTGGGATTCCAGTACTGGGTATCGGTGTTACTGCTAGGGTCGCGAACATAAGGCGAGAGCTTGTCCGAGATCCCCGGCTGGGCATCGGTCGCCCAGTATTTGAACGCCAAGTCGGCCAGGGTATTGCTCGCGCTATCGGTAAAAGGCGCCCGCGGCGAGTACCTGGTGCCATCCGGAAGCGTCTGCCCACTGCCATCCACGTTACCGGCACCGATATTGTCCGAATTCCACTTACCATCGGTCATCATGATCTGATAACTCGGGCGGCAGGCATATTCGGGACTCTGGGTCACCCCGGGGTCCTTGGCGTAGGGAGCGTCCCTGCCGCTGGTCTGCAGGAAGCGTCCGGCACGATCCAGGGCGCTGCGCAGCGGCGTGCCGGTATTGAAGTTGATATCGCCCAGCCACCGGAAGAAGTTGGCCCGCGCCTGGCCATCGAAGGTGCGCAGCTGGTTGCTGCCGCGGTAGCTGATGCCTGAGCAATCGGTGCCGGAGTTCAGGGTGGTGCAGTTGCTCAGGTCCTGCCAGGTCAGCCGCACCGAGCTGGAAAATTGCGAGAAGGCCAGGTTGGCCGACGACTGCATGCTCAGCGCGCGATTGCGATAGAAGGCATACCAGATGGCGAAGTTCTGCCGATCGGCCGCGGAGGTAGGATTTACCAGTGTATAGCAGTCTTCATTCGACGTCTGGCAGTTGGGATTTCCCTTGTTGAACGTGTAGTAATAGGCTGGAACCCCCGCCTCGGTCCTATCGTTCCACCAGACATAGAAATCCGCTCTGGGATTTTCTGCCAGGTAGTAGATGGTGCCGGTAGCGCCACCATAATTGGTCCCGGCGTTGTAATTCGTGTCCTGGCCACGAGCGGTGTCGTATTCCCAGGCGACGCGATAGTCCCGGCTCAGATCCACGGTGCCGGCCCCGGGTCGGAAGCCATTCACGTATACCCGGGTGAAATCGAAGCCGGTGCCGCTGCTGACCGGATAGTCCGTGGTCGTCAGAACCCCATTGCTGAAGGTGACCTTCTTCGGTACGGCATAGCTCACCGCCGGGTTGTAGTAGAGCGCATTGAAGGCCGCCGACTTGACCCGCCGCGTGGTGCGCAGGCCATTGGCGCTGTAGCCCAGCGAATCCGGAATGAAGCCCCACTTCATGCTGTTGGAGTTGTCCAGCGTGACGATGATATTGGGATCGACGCCGGTACTCAGGAACAGCGGTTGCTGGCCGATGTTCAGGTTGCTGGCGCTGACGCTGGCCGAGGCAAGCAGGGCGGCCGATAGCGCCATACGGAACGAAAGCTTCATTTCACCTCCAGCTTGACGATGCTCTGCAGGATGACCGGGAAACGCGCCCCACCACTACGCGCGACGGCGGTTACCCGGTAGTAATAGGTCCCACGCCCCTGGTACACGTCACCTAGATCACCTTCCGGACCACCCTGCATGGCAGTCACTACCCAGCGCGGCGCCAGGCGATAGCGGGACTGGCCATCGAAGCCGCGATAACCCACGGAGTTCGCTGCAGGTACAGGCTCCATGGTCTGCAGCGCAGCCTGCGCCCACGTCTGCACCTTGGCCTGGGTGTCCAGATCCTTGCTGTCGCTGAGGATGCACAGATTCTCGACGGTGGGCGCCAGGACAGTCGCACTGGTCGTGCAGGAGTCGAAGCCACCGCTGGCATTGCTGAAGGCCTGGGTCCCCCGCAGGGTGCTGAGCCGCCGTTCGGCCTCGCGCAACGCCGATTCGGCGGCGTTGTAGGCGCGTTTCTGTTCGGAGACGTTGCCACCCACTCGGTTCTGCAAAGTGGTCTCGCGCATGCTGGTGACGGCCAGCAGGGTGAGCAGCAGGAGCATGACCAGGGCGATCAGCAGCACCGCGCCCCCTTGGTGCCGGGGTGAACGGGACTTCATGGCATCAGATTCCGCAAGGTGACGCTGCCCTGGACGATCTGCAGCACCTGGGTGCTGGCGCCCGCGGGCAATTCGCGCCCGGTGAGGGGCTTCCAGTTGGCGGCCATGGCATTGGCCATACCCTCGGTGGGTACGGCACGACTGGAAAACAGCGCGGCATAGCGCACCGCCTGACTCGCCTGGCTGGGGGTGGGCAACGTGAACCAGACGAAATCCGCCAAGCCGGCGACGATGATCTGGGCCGGCTTGCCCTGGGCGCTGCATTGCAGGGTACCGCGGCCAAGGGCGCCAGCGGGATCGGCGACGTAGCTGATCCGGGTCAGCACCTCGGTGCCGTTACCGTTGGTATCTTCGGCGATGGGATTGCCCAGGCAGTCGCTGTCCTTGCCCTTCGTCTCACCCTGGTAGCGCAGGCACAGCCCGGTCTTGTCATCGGTCAGGGCGATGGCCTGGCCGCTGCTCATCGCCGGACAGCCGTTGGTAGCGGGACGCGCGGCAAAGGCGGTCTCCAGAGTCGTCTGCAGGGTTGGATTGGCCCGAAAGCCCGCGCGCGCCAGTTGCTGGTCGAGCAGCAGCAGCGCGGTCCGACCGTTTTCCTCGTTGCTGACCTGGCCTTCCTGGAACAGCGCGTGTCGCTTGTTGTTCAGGTACAGCTGGGTCACCGCCAGGATGAGAAAGCTGCTCACGGTCAGGGCCACCATCAGTTCGATGATGGACAGGCCGCGCTGCGCCCTCATAACTCGCCCCTCAGGGTGTAGAAGCACAGGCCGCCACTGCAGCCGGCGCTGTTGCCGGTATTGTCCTGCCAGGCGAGGACGATCATGACCATGGAGGCATCGGGTGACACGCAGGCATCGGGGTCCGCATAGGGCGCCGCGCTGCCCACCTGCGGCGGCTGGCGCGTCGGGCATACCGCGAAATTGGCCTTGAGGATGGCATCGCTGACTGGCAGCAGCGTCCGCACCTGTTGCAGCCAGCAGGTCAGATCCTTGCCGGCGATGGTCTCCCCGCCCTGCCCCCGAGCGAGGGTGGCACAGGAGCCATCGGCTGCCTCAAGGGCCCGGGTGGTGAAGTCCTCACCGACCGGCTTGGCATAGGTGCTGTCGATGCTGAACCGACCTTTGCTGTCCAGGGCGGCCCCGGCGTTGCTGCGCATCAGCTCCAGCAGGTCGCCGGCCAGCATGATGGCGTTGTTGCGCTGGATGGCATCCTGGGACAGCACCAGGCTGCGCGACTGCAGTGCCACCAGTCCCAGCACGCCGATGCAGATGATCACCAGGCTGACCAGCACCTCGATCAGGCTGAAGCCTGCCTGGGAAGGCTCGCGTCTCAGCTGCATCCGGTGCTCACTGATGTCGGCGTGAAGTCGGCCACTTCGGTATGGCCACCCTGGGTGACGGTGAGGACCTTGCCCGGGGTGCTCCTGTCGTTGCTGGCGCAGAGTCGGATGGTGAAGGCACTCGCCAGGGTGCCGTTGGGCCTGAAGGTCAGGCGCGTGGCGGTCCCGGTGCTGTTGAGGCCGCTGGGCGCCAGGCCGGTGCCCTCGAAGGTCCTCAGGATTTCCACGCCACCGGTCACTGTACTGCTGGCGGTGGTGACCTTGAGCGCCCCGGACCAGTTGTTGACGCCGGGGGCCTCGACGCTGACGTTGAGCCCCCGGGTCAAGGCCTCGCTCCGGGCATAGGTGAGCAGATTAGTCAGCTCATTCGTGGCCACGAGAACGCGATTGGCTCTCGTCATGGCGCCGAAGCCGGGTGTTGCGATGGAGACCAGAATCGCCACCAGCGCCATGACTATGAGCAATTCGGTAAGAGTGAAGCCCGCAGCCTTCTGCATGCCAGGTCTGCCTTGTAAGTGACGGAATGGCAAGGATGCTGCACTCAAGCGGGCTGTAAATCAGCAATAGCGGGATATTCGGCCATCCTGGCGGGATGACTGGAAGGGACCAGCACGAGCGAAACGAAGGCCTGCAGCACGGCAGATTGCTTTGCAAAATGTAAATAAAGCCAGCTATCGATATGTTATCTAAGCATCTGTTTCCCGCCCGTATGCTCTGAAACGCGGGTCTTGATCGGCTGCCCCCTGGCAAAGGTCAGACTCTTGAATAGAGACGCCTCAGGGCCCGCTGACCCTTGCCTTCCCTACCCTCCCCTGTCTGCCTCCCACCGCTCCCAGCGTTCTACTTGTTATCTGCCGACCTCAGCTATGCCAGGAAGTACGCCGCTGTGTATCTGGCCAAACCCATTAATTGAACGAACAAATAATAAAATGATATTTAAATTGAAAGAACGAACAATCAAAAACAATTAAAACTACCAACTTCTCATCCAGACGAGATAACGCCAGACATAACTAGCCAAACACGGTGCCATTGTTCTAAAACGGTAACGATCCTATCTGTAGCAGCCGTCACGCCTGGCTTGCAGCCCTTGGACACAAAGGCGAAAGAGCCACTTTCAATCTGCCCGACGAAATAGCGAAGCGCCTGTATCGACCCACAGACTGCACTTATCACCCTCGGACGCCGCGCCGAATCCGCTTCGTAACGCCGCTGCTTTCATCTACCGACAATGACAAGGCCGCTATGCACGACTCGAAGAAAATCGATTATTCGCTGAATACTGCCGATAGCTCCGCACCGCACTCCGCGCTGGACAATGCCGCCATCATTTCCGCCTACCGGCGCTGGGCCAATGTCTATGATCGGGTGTTCGGCGGCGTTTCCGCGCCGGGCCGCAAGCGCGCGGTGGCGGCGGTCAACGCCCTGGCGGGTACCCGGGTACTGGAAGTGGGGGTAGGGACGGGGCTGGCCCTGCCTCACTACGGCGCCGACAAGCGCGTCACCGGCATCGATCTCTCGCCCGACATGCTGGCCAAGGCCCGGGAACGGGTCGGCCGCGACGCCCTCACCACGGTGGACGCCCTGCTCGAAGCCAATGCCGAGGACACCGGCCTGCCCACCGGCTCCTTCGATATCGCCGTGGCCATGTTCGTGGCGTCCGTGGTGCCCAATCCGCGCAAGCTGATGCAGGAGATGCGCCGGGTGGTGAAGCCGGGCGGTCATATCCTGCTGGTCAATCACTTCCAGGCCGAGAGCGGGCTGCGGCTGCTGGCGGAAAAGGCCTTGGCACCGGCCTCGCGCAAGCTTGGCTGGCACCCGGACTTCGCCATGGACTCCATCCTCTCCCGCGAAGACCTGCGCCGCGCCAGCCGCAGCAGCGTGCCGCCCTTCGGGCTGTTCACCCTGGTGCAGCTGACCAACGACTGACGGCTACTCCAGGCGAGAACTACTCCACGCGATAGCCACGCCCCGCCAGACAGGCCGCCAGTGCCTGGCGGAAGCGCTGGGTAAGATAGGGATCGGCGACCGCGCCGGGTCGTTCGGGATCGAAGCCCGACTCTCCGGCGGCGTAGCGCCGACAGTCGTAGCGATCCGTGGCGTAGCGCTGCGGCGACTGTCCCTGCAAGGGATAGGCGGTCACGTCATATGCGTCGTAACCCGTTCCTGCAGGCGCTGCCGTCGTGGTCGGCACGGCCGCTACGCTGGGATCGGCGACGGTGACGAAGCCGCCGCCCGGATCGGTGCGGTAATAACTGCCCGCGGCGAAGTAGTAGGTGGTGCCGCCCATCCACAGGGTCTCGGCGAAGGCCGGCAGGACGCTGACGCGCACCCCGGTCGGCGGCAGGGTCACCACATAGCGCGGCCCCTGGGGGCGATACCAGTAGCCGTCGGCATAGTAATACTGGCTGTCCCGGTACCAGACGCGGGTGAAGCCGGCCGGCACGCCCGGCACCTCGAAACCCGGTCGCCACTGGGGATTGGCGCCCCAGCCGGGGCGCGGACCGGCCCAGTGGGGATCCCGCTCCGGACGCGGTGGCGGCGGCGGGTAGTTCCGTCCCGGCTGGTCGGGCGCCGGCATCATGTAGCCGGGGCGCGGCACGGGGACGGGTCGATCCTGCCAAGCCGGCTGATAGCCCGGCCGCGGTGGCGGGGGGGCGTTGCGCTCCCAGCGCTCCAGGGCCGGACCATTGCCGCGCCCAGGACCGGCGCCACGCCCGGGCGGGCCACCATTCCAGTCACCCTGACCGCCGCCCTGCCAGCGTCCGGCATTGCCTGGGGGCATGACCGGTGGCGGCTGGGCGCCCGCCGGGGGCGTGACATAGCCGCCGCCGAGGCGATAGTTGTTATCGGCCCAGGCGGGCGCGGCGCTCCATAGGGAAACGCCGGAAAGGACAAGCGCACACAGCACGGCAGGCGACTTCATCGCACGGCTCCACGAAGGGATGACCCAGAGTACCCCAAGGCTTGGACCCTGCCCCAGCCTGGCTGTTAGCCGCGCGCCCAGCTGCCATCGAACGGCCACTGCAGGGTGCCGAGAGATCCGGAGCCCGCAAGGACGGAGCGAACGCCCGCGCCTGCAACCATCGCGGGCTTCGGGCATTGCCGGGGTCGATCCCCGGGGGTAGCGGGGAAGTTTCTGCCCCTCTGTCATCGCACTTCTAGCGGTCCGCTCGGGTCTATGGCCCCACGCAAGGAGGAAAACACATGTCGAAACACCATCATCACGTTGGCTGGTTCAAGCGCCGCCATGAGGTAAAACCGGACGACCTCACCATCGTCGACAATTCCCTGGTCAAGCGCGCCGTCGGCGCCGCCGCCCTTGGCAATGCCATGGAGTGGTTCGATTTCGGCGTCTATGGCTACCTGGCCGTAACCCTGGGCAAGGTCTTCTTTCCCGACGGCGATGCCGCGGCCCAGCTGATCGCCACCTTCGCCACCTTTACCGTGGCCTTCCTGGTTCGTCCCATCGGCGGCATGGTCTTTGGCCCCCTGGGTGACAAGTACGGTCGCCAGAAGGTGCTGGCCCTGACCATGATCATGATGGCCCTGGGCACCTTCAGCATCGGCCTCATCCCCAGCTACCAGAGCATCGGCATCTGGGCGCCCGCCCTGCTGCTGCTGGCGCGTGTGGTGCAAGGCTTCTCCACCGGCGGTGAATACGGGGGGGCGGCGACCTTCATCGCCGAATACGCCACCGACAAGACCCGCGGACGCATGGGCAGCTGGCTGGAGTTCGGCACCCTCGCCGGCTACATCGCCGGCGCGGGAACGGTGACGGCACTTACCGCGGCCCTGACCCAGGAGCAGCTGCTCGACTGGGGTTGGCGCGTGCCCTTCTTCATCGCCGGCCCGCTCGGCCTGCTCGGTCTCTACATGCGTCTCAAGCTGGAAGAGACCCCGGCCTTCAAGGCCCATACCGAGGCCAACGAAGGCAAGGCGGCGGACGGCCCGGCGCACAGCCTGCGCGAGCTGTTCACCCTGCATCGCGTCGCCCTGCTCAAGTGCATCGGCCTGGTGCTGGTGTTCAACGTCACCGACTACATGCTGCTGACCTACATGCCCAGCTACCTGGCCGTGACCATGGGCTACGCCGAGACCAAGGGCCTGCTGCTGATCCTCATCGTCATGGTGGTGATGATGCCGCTCAACGTCCTCGGTGGCTTCTTCAGCGACCGCCTGGGCCGCAAGCCGATGATCATCGGCGCCTGCCTGGCGATCCTGGTCCTGGCGATTCCCTGCCTCAAGCTGATCGGCAGCGGCCACGACTGGCTGATCTTCCTCGGTTTGATGCTGCTGGGCATGGCCCTGGCCTGCTTCACCAGCACCATGCCGTCCACCCTGCCGGCGCTGTTCTACACCCCGATCCGCTACAGCGCCCTGTCCATCGCCTTCAACATCTCGGTGTCGCTGTTTGGCGGGACCACGCCGCTGGTCACCGCCTGGCTGGTGGAAAAGACCGGCGACCCCCTGGTGCCGGCCTACTACATGATGGCCGCGGCGGTGATCGGCATCCTGACCATGCTCACCGTGCGCGAAACCGCCGGCCAACCCCTGCGCGGCTCGCCGCCCTCGGTGGCCAGCGAAGAGGAAGCCCGGGAGTTCCTCGCCAGCGACGCGCCCCTGACCGTGGACAAGCAGCCGCCCGGACAGGCCTGAGCATCGCGGCCATGGGCCGCTCCTACAGTGGTATCCGTACCTGTAGGAGCGGCCCATGGCCGCGATCGAATAGCCTCCAAAGCAGCGACTGCATCGGCGGACCGCCATGGCCGCGATGCTCTTCCCCCCTTACCAAACCTTCCCCCAATGCCCCCTCTCCGCCGGGAGAGCGCCGGGGTGAGCACCCGCCCCCACCACATCCTGCCCAAAAGAAAAGGGGAGACCTTGCGGCCTCCCCTTGAATTCGTTGTCCTCTCGCACCGCTCGTGACGGTGGCTGCGATCGACCAGGAATGGTGACCTGGGCGGGCCCGGGCGTCGCGGACGGGATACCGTCGTTGACGATGCGAAAGGCCCTCCTGGGGCGCCTTCGTTGGACAGCTCTACCGGGCTATCGAAGTTGAGTTCAGCTTACGCCCCTGCTGCCGGCAGCGGGTTGCGTTGTGCAGCTTCTTTCCTACCTCTTGCGCAATCCATGACCATAAACCTAGGATTAGGCGCAATCGGCTAGCGCAAGGCATGCAAAATGGACAAACTCGACCGCTTCGATCTGAAAATCTTGGCAGAACTGCAGCGCGACGCGCGCCTCTCCAACCAGGAACTGGCCGAACGCATCGGCCTGTCACCCTCGCCCTGCTCGCGACGGGTCAAGCAACTGGAAGACAGCGGCTACATCACCCGCCAGGTCGCCCTGCTCGACCGCAAGAAACTTGGCCTGTCGCTGACCGCCTTCGTGCTGATCGGCATGGACAGGCACACCCCGGAGCGCTTCGAGAATTTCCAGGCCATCATCGCCCAGTGCCCCGAGGTGCTGGAGTGCTGCCTGGTCACCGGCATGGATGCGGACTATCAGCTCAAGGTCGTCGTGCCCGACATGGAGCACTACCAGCAGCTGCTGCTGGGCACCCTGACGCGCATCGAGGGCGTCTCCAGCGTGCGGTCGAGCTTTGTGCTCAACCAGATCCTGGCCAGTACCGAACTACCGCTCAACCACCTGCGGCCCTGAGCGCGGCGCGGCGTCGACGCCGGCTTCGAGAAAACGCGGCAGCACCAGCATGTGCGGCACGGCGAAGGCGGCTAGCACGGCGAACAACGCGCGGATGCCGGTACGCTCCTGCAGCAGGAACACCAAGCCACCGGCCAGGGCAAACAGCGCAGCGCCCAGCAGGATCGGCCACGTCAGGCGCAGATAGGCCTTGAAGGTGGCCGTCCCCAGCAAACGTTGGCGCACCCCGGTCTGGGGCGCGGCGTGCAGCAGATAGAAGCCCAGGGCGAACCCCACCAGGGGCGGCGCCAGCACCACGGCCAGCAGCGTTACCGCCAACCTGGGGCAACGCTGCTGCCAGGCGGCCAGCAACAGCACTGGCAGCGCGAGCAAGCCACCCATGGCGAGTACACGGGCCAGCCAGTCTGCGAGGGCCAGAGCGGCAGCCGGCCCCATGGCCAGGGCCAGCAACCGGGCGACGGCGGCTTCGTGCACCACCGCCGGACCGCCAATAATGAACAGCCCCAGGGCCAGCGAAGTCAGCCGATCGGGAAACAGCTCGTCTTCATGAGCGAAGTGCCAGGCCGAGAGCAGCAGGAACAGCAGCAAAGCCGCCGTGCCTGCCAGTTGCCAGCAGAGCAGACAGGCTAGGGCCGTCGCCAGATAGCAGCCCAGAAAGGCAAGGCGCCGCGCGGGCGCGACCAGCCGCAGATCGCTGGCGCCATGCAGCAGGCCCAGACCCAGGCCTACCGCCAGGGCATAGGCCAGTTGCCCGGCCCCGCCCGCCAGGCTGACGAGCCCGGCGGTTAGCACCAGCGCCAGCCAGCCTCGCCCGGTGGCCGTCATGCTCAGACGCCGGGCCGCGCCAGGGCCGCCTTGAGATTACGCTCGGAGGTAAAGGCATAGACCACCTTGGCCAGCACATCGAGGATCAGGAAGATCCAGACCGTGGCCGTGTCGCTCACCGCCCAGACACCTTCCGGCCCCACGGCGAACACCACCGGGTAGATCAGCCAGAGCACGCTGAGGAAGCCGACGTTCTTGCGATAGGCCGCGCCAATCGCGGCGTGCTGCCCAGCCAGGGTCGCCAGCGGCTTCCACAGCAGATAGAGCACCCCGACGAAGGCGGCGCAGGACCAGGCGAAGAACACCCACTTGAGGGTGCCGTAGGGTGCCAGGGACGCGACCAGGCCGGTCACGATCATCACTACGTCGAGGGTCACGATGGAGGCCACGAAACCCGCCTCGCCTTCCTGCTCACGGGCACCCAGATAGGCCGAACTCACCACCCCGGCCAGCAGTAGCGGCGTGGTGAAGGTCCAGTCCAGGTAGCGGGCGACGTAGGTGATGCTGCCGTCCGGCTTGATCAGATTGCCGACCCCCAGGTACATGGCCAGATAGGCCGTGGCGGCGATGAAGGGCACGGCGGCATGGACCAGGGTATGGCCGCGCAGCGGACCGCGGTGCGCACCCTTGGCATAGATGGCCAGCGAGGCGAGCGACATGATGACGAAGCCGAGCAACAGGGGGGTCTGACTCATGGGGTTCTCCAGGGGGACGAGAGGTGCGCAGTGACGGGCCAGGTCCTCTGGAGTAGGGGTTTCTCGGCGACCGCTGCGCTTAAGGTAGAGAAGTCGCCGCGAGAGTTGGTTCAAAATGTTTCAGCGGTCCGCGAGCCACCTTGCCCTTGACCGGGATCAAGATGTCCGCCGCATCACCCAGGCAAGCTGCGCCGTTTCTTGCCCGCCCAGGAATCCGCATGCTGCCGGCCCGGAACGTGATGCTGAGCTACGGACGCTGCTGCGCCAGCCCCGCCTTCTTCGATGATTTCTACCAGCGCTTCCTGGCCAGCTCGCCCCGGGTCCGGGAGAAGTTCGCCCATACCGACATGGCCGCGCAAAAGCTGCTGCTGCGCCACGGCATCATGAACCTGGTGCTGGTGGCCCGCGGCATGCCCGCCACCAAGCTGCGTCAGCTTGGCGAAAGCCATTGCCGCGCACGGCTGGACATCGACCCCGCACTCTACGACCTCTGGGTCGACTGCCTGCTCGCCACCCTGACCCAACATGATCCTGACTTCTCTCCAGCGCTGCGCCAGGAATGGCAGGAGGTGCTGGAGGCAGGGATAGCGGTGATGCGCAGCTACTACTGAGCTGGCCTGGGCCCTGTTGGGCTTCGCTGCGCTCAACCCAACCTACCCGCTACCCCTAGGTTGGGTTGAAACAGCTCCACCGTCGAAGCCGAACGATCCAAGGCACCGCACCTCACCCCGGCCCTCTTCCAGCGAGAGGGCCGGGGTGAGGGCAAACCGACCCTCGAAACGCCCCTATATCCCCCAGAACAGCCCAATACCGGCCACCTGCCAGCCACCATCGGTCGGCCAACCCCCGCCAATCACCTGCCGAGGTCATTTGCCCGCTTTACCCGTCGTCCCTGCCTGGCTAACGTATGACGAAAGGATTTTTGTGCGCCAGGTCTCGCTTTACTGCGCCCTGCCGCCTCTCGGAATGGATGACCGATGGCCCGCTTTTTCCCCGCTCGCAGCCAGTGCCAGTTCGATACTCCCGGTGAACGCCGCTTCGCCGAGCGCCTGGAAAAACTGCTCGAAGACGATTACCTCTGCTGGAGCAACGTCCCGGTCGGCCCCAAGGCGCGCTACCCGGATTTCGTCGTACTGCATCCGCGCCGCGGCATCCTGGTGCTGGAGGTCAAGGACTGGAAGCTGGCCACCCTGGAGTCCGTCACCCATGGCAAGGTGCGCCTGCATACCCAGGACGGCCTCAAGACCGTCGCCAATCCCCTACTGCAAGCCCGTTCCTACATCCTCGAAGTCGACCTGCTGCTGAAAAAGGACCCGCTGCTGCGCCAGAGCGCCGGCTCGCCCCATCCGGGCCAGCTGATCATGCCCTGGGGCTGGGGCGTGGTGCTCACCGGCATCACCCGCCGCCAGTTCGAGCAGACCGACCTCGCCGATGTCTTCGATCCCCAGCGCGTGCTCTTCCAGGACGAGATGACCGAATCCGCCGATCCGGAAGCCTTCCAGCAGCGCCTCTGGGACATGTTCCCCCACGTATTCCCTTGCGCCCTCAGCCTGCCGCAGATCGACCGGGTGCGCTATCACCTCTACCCCGAGGTGCGGGTCAACAGCCAGCCCGGTCAATTCGGCCTGTTCGATGCCGCCGAGGCGCCGCTGCCCAGCCTGATCAAGGTCATGGACCTGCAGCAGGAGCAACTGGCACGCTCCCTGGGCGATGGCCACCGCGTCATCCATGGCGCCGCCGGCAGCGGCAAGACCATGATCCTCGGCTATCGCTGCGCCCACCTGGCCAAGGTCTCGGTCAAACCCATCCTGGTGCTCTGCTACAACAAGTCCCTGGCCGGGCGGCTGCGCCAGGTGATCGAGCAGAAGGGCCTCGGCGAACGGGTGGTGGTGCAGCACTTCCACGGCTGGTGCTCAGAAATTCTTACGTCCTATAACGCTGATAAACCCAAGTGGAGTCCATCGGCGGATCGCTACGCGACGCAGCTGGTCGAGCACACCATCGACGCCGTCGACCGCGGCCAGATCCCCCGCGGCCAGTACAGCGCCGTGTTGATCGACGAAGGCCACGACTTCGCCCCCGAGTGGTTCCAGCTGGTGGTGCAGATGGTCGACCCCAGCACCCAGTCGCTGCTGGTGCTCTATGACGACGCCCAGGCCATCTACCGCGGCAAGGGCGGCAAGAAGGCGCTGGACTTCAGCTTCGCCAGCGTCGGCATCCAGGCCCAGGGCCGCACCACCATCCTCAGGCTCAACTACCGCAACACGGTGGAAATCCTGTCCGTCGCCCGCGCCTTCGCCACCGAACTGCTGACCCGCCGCGACGCCAGCGAAGACGGCGTGCCCCTGATCGCCCCGGAAAGCGCCGGCCGGCGTGGCCCCTTTCCCGAACTCATCCAGTGCGGCAGCGACCGCGAGGAATGGGACCTGCTCATCGCCCGCATCCGCGACGAACAGGCCGCCGGCCGCCTGCTCAGCGACATGGCCATCCTCTACCGCAGCACCAGCCAGGCCTACCAGGCCGAATACGAACTCAAGAAGGTCGCCATCCCCTATCGCTCCGGCGCCAGCAACAAGGGCCGCGCCCAACTCTACGACGCCGAAGACAGCGTCAAGATCGTCAGCATGCACTCCAGCAAAGGGTTGGAGTTCGGGCTGGTATTGATTCCTGGACTAGGCGAAATGCCCAAGCAGGGCGAGCCGGAAGCGGATGAGGCGCGGTTGCTGTATGTGGCGATGACGCGGGCGATTGATCGGTTGGTGATGACATACGAGCATGAGTCAGAATTTACGAGAAAGATAAAGATTAGTCTAAAAAAATAACAGCTGCATTATTCAGGGACGAAAAATGAGCAAACCCATTGAAACCATAAACACCAGCATTTACTTACTAAAAAGTCACAAATCCAAAGAAGCCCAATCCAAAATAGAGAGCTTTTGCGACGAAATCCACCCATTAATCGAAAACATTCCAGACAGCTTCTTTTTCCTACTCCCATGCACATCAGACATACCTAAATGGCTTGTAGCAGCCCACACCTTAGTTCCAACAGAAGAAAAACCTAATGTTACAACCCAGTCCCCTAGCGCCATAATCTGGATAAACCACAGAGGAAAAACTTTCGCATTTACTTTTGGCCACGCCCATTCCAGACTTAAAGAAGAGTGGATAGAACCCGATTTTGGAAAGATCATAGCCCTATCGACAATACCCCAAAACCAGGTCCGAGAGGTCAAAGCCGAACAGGTATTTGCAAAACGACACATCGCAAGTGAAAGAGCACCTCAGGCCTCATCTGCAAAAGAATTTGGCTTTGAGTCGGACCGTGACCTTGTATCTGCAGTAGAGGGCACTCCAGAAGCCAGATATCAAAATACTCTAGGCGAAAAGATTCGAGGAGGCACTGCCCTAAAAATTGAAATTCAGATACACAGAATACTTGAAACGCTTGACCTTCTAATAGAAAGACACGAATCAAACGAACATCTAGATAGATGGCCACAGGCAAACAATCTAAGCCCAGTAAAAGACACTGATAAAGTTTTAATATTGGATGGTATTTTAAATTCCATCCTATGCTCTACGGACGCCAACCTTAAAATCACTTTAGCAGCACCTAACGAAAAAAATGGGGAAAAGCCTTATCCCCACCACTTTATCATTGGCAGAATGAGCTCAACCCCAGCTACATCACCCTACCTATCGCTTTCAAGCTGCAAGCAATACCTTGATAGCAAGAAGCTTCCTATGAATCTTGAAAATTCACACGGCACCACAATAAACATGCTTGATGAAAATCGAGAACGTATAGGTAGTTGCTCCATGTACTCTTGCATTGGAGCCGAAGTTTCTGAAGATGGGAAAACATACATAATCTCATCAGGTCATTGGTACCTAGCCAATCATCAATTTATAGAGCAAACGCACAAAACCCTTCAAACCCTCAGTCCACCACCATATCTGTTAGGCACCTGGGACAAGAAAAGCCACGAAGGCGAGTACAACGAAACAACCTGCCTTTCAGACTCATCCCTCTGGCTCTTTGACAAAGAATTAGTAAACTTTGGAGGAGGGACATCGCGCTTTGAGTTTTGCGATATTATGCACTGGCCAACTCGAACTCTATACTTTGTAAAGCACCCTGCAGGCTCAGCAGGAGTAAGCCACCTTTGCGAACAAACGAGACGCACTGCAGAGATATTTTTTAGCGCAGACGATAGCTATCGAAAGAAACTAGCTGAGCGAATACAAAAAATAGGCAAAAGCTGGGATACAAGTTGGATTTTGAGTCAACCTAAAAGACATGAGTGGAATCTCTGCTTAGCACTTATGGGAAAAGATCACATGGCGCTTCCATTCTTCGCAAAATGCGGAATTGCAAGATTATTAAGAGAACTAGAAAAAGGTGGTTATAACGTCTGCTTTCAAGAAGTTTAAAGCTGCCTATTAAATTAAGAAATTAAATGCCATTATTGTCTCATCAACAACCCCACAAACGCCTCCGCCTGCGGCGACACCTCATCTCTCCGCCTCAGCAGCCACACCGCCGACGTCGCCTCCGGGTCATCCAGCTCGCGATACACCAGCCCCTCCATCTGGGTGCGCTGGTAGGTGGCGGGCAGCACGGTGACGCCGAGGCCGGCGGCAACCAGGCCGAGGATGATGAGGACTTCGCTGGCCTCCTGGACGATGCGCGGGGTGAAGCCTGCGCGGGCCGCGAGGGTGTGGAGCTGTTGGTAGAGGCCGGTGCCGAAGCTGCGCGGGAAATAGACGAAAGGCTCTTCGGCAAGGGCGGCCAGGGGCAGCGGCGCGGTGCCCTGCTGCGCCAGCGAATGATCGTGGCGCAGGGCGACCACCAGGGGTTCGCGGAAGAGTTCGACCGCAACGAGCGAGTCCGGCAATTCGATGGGGCGGATCAGGCCGATCTGCAGGTTGCCGGCGAGCATGGCGTCGATCTGTTCGCGGCTGCTCATCTCCTGCAGTTGCAGGCGCACCTCCGGATAGGCGCGGCGATAGGCGAACAGCGTCTTGGGGATAGTGGCGACGAAGGGTGAAGAGGCGCTGAAGCCCACCTGCAACTGCCCCGTCTCGCCACGGCCGGCGCGGCGGACCCGTTCGGCGGCACGCTCGCTGGCCAGGAGGATCTGCCGGGCTTCGTCGAGAAACAGCCGGCCGGCCTCGGTGAGGGCGACGCGTCGGTTGGTGCGCTCCAGCAGACGCGTGCCCAACTCGGTCTCCAGGGCCTGGATCTGCTGGCTGAGCGGCGGCTGGGAGAGATTCAGGCGCTGGGCGGCGCGACCGAAGTGCAGCTCCTCGGCCACCGCCACGAAGTACCTCAGGTGGCGCAATTCCATGCCGTCTCCATTGAGTCGTAAAACCTATCAATCGAGACGGACAATATATTGGATATATGGCAGCCGCCAGCCTAGGGTAATGAGGTCAGACTTGCCCTGAGGTACCCGTGAACACGTCCCGGTCGTCCGCCACGCCACCCGCCCCCACCCTGGCCACCCTGCCGGCCGCCAACGAAGCCCACCACGAACCGGATGCCTTCATCAAGAAGGGTACGCCGCAATTCCTGCGCACCGCCCTGGCGCTGTTCTGCGGCGGCTTCGCCACCTTCGCCCTGCTCTATTGCGTGCAGCCGCTGATGCCGATCTTTTCCCAGGCCTTCGGCCTCACCGCCGCGGCCAGCAGCCTGTCGCTGTCCCTGGCCACCGGGCTGATGGCCTGCGGCCTGCTGGTGACCGGGCCGATCTCCGATGCCATCGGGCGCAAGTCGGTGATGGTCTATGCGCTGTTCGCCGCGGGTGGCTTCACCCTGCTCAGCGCCCTGATGCCCACCTGGGACGGCATCCTGGTGACCCGTGCCCTGGTCGGCCTGTCGCTGGCCGGGGTGGCCGCGGTGGCCATGACCTACCTGGCCGAGGAGGTGCATCCCGAGCACCTGGGCTATGCCATGGGCCTCTATATCAGTGGCAACGCCCTGGGCGGGATGTCCGGCCGGGTGATCAGCGGGGTGCTGGTGGATTTCGTCTCCTGGCGCATCGCCCTCGGCGCCCTGGGGGTGCTGGCGCTGGTGGCGGCGCTGCTGTTCAAGCGCAGCCTGCCGGCCTCGAAGCGCTTTCAGCCGCGCCCCCTGCGGCCGCGCAGCCTGCTCGCCGGCTATGCCCTGCACTTTCGCGATGCCGGCCTGCCCTGGCTGTTCCTCGAAGCCTTCCTGCTGATGGGCGCCTTCGTCACCCTGTTCAACTACATCGCCTATCGCCTGCTCGCCGAGCCCTACCACCTGAGCCAGGCCTGGATCGGCGTCCTCTCGCTGGTCTATCTGGCCGGCATCTACAGCTCGGCCAAGTTCGGCAGCCTGGCCGATCGCTTCGGTCGGCGGCGGGTGTTCGCCGCCGCCATCGTGCTCAAGCTCTGTGGCCTGCTGCTGACCCTGTTCACCCCGCTGTGGCTGGTGCTGCCGGGGATGCTGCTGTTCACCTTCGGCTTCTTCGGCGCCCACTCGGTGGCCAGCAGCTGGGTGGGTCGGCGGGCGCGCCAGGCCCGGGGCCAGGCGTCGTCGCTCTATCTGTTCAGCTACTACGCCGGTTCCAGCGTGGCCGGGACCCTGGGCGGCTTCTGCTGGCACCTGGGTGGCTGGACCGGGGTCGGCCTGTTCATCGGCGCCCTGCTGCTGGCGGCCCTGGCCGTAGCGATTCGGCTATCGCGATTGCAGCCGCTGCCGGCGGCCTGATCGCGGGCGGCGACGGCTTTTGGCAGGAGGAAATTCCCCTGGAGCCGCCGAGAAGGCCCTGATCGCGATAACCTTCAGCGACAGCTTCTCCTTTACCTTCATCCCTGTCCCGCAAATCGGGGTTGGCGCTGCCGCTCGTCGCACGGAGCGGCGTTTCACTCCCTGAAAAGGGGCTCTCTACCTCCCGCCACGCTAGCCTGTCTCTGGCTTGGCGGCGCGACTGTCACCTCTTCGCAAAGTTCAGACAAATGTTTGCCTAGGGTGGGAGCCGCTTGGATAATGCGCGCCGAACGCTGCAATACCCTGCTCATCAGGGATAGATGAAACGGCAAGCACGTAAGGCTCCGGGGTAGATTCGGCTGTGAACATGCACTTCCAGATTAGCGATTGGCGCGCCTGGGCACCTGGTCTTGGCGACCAGGACGCCTGGCGGCAGTGGTGCGCCGCGCCCTGGCGTCCGGCGGACGACGGCAGCCAGCCCGATGCCAGCTTCCTGCCGGCCATGCAGCGGCGCCGCCTGAGCCGGCTGGCGCGCATGACCTTCCAGGTGGCCTGGCCGCTGGCCGACGCCCATGGCGAGCCGCTGCCGCTGATCTTCGCCTCGCGCCATGGCGAGACCCCGCGCACCCTGGCCATCCTCCAGGAACTGGCCCGCGGCGAGCCGCTCTCGCCGACTCAGTTCAGCCTCTCGGTGCACAACGCCATCATCGGCCAGTGGTCGATCCTGCGCGGCGACCACAGCGAGATGAACGCCCTGGCCACCGGTCGCGACGGCCTCGAACACGCCGTGCTGGAGGCCTGCACCCTGCTCGCCGAGGGTGCCAGCGGGGTGCTGGTGGTGATCGCCGAGGAGGCCCCGCCGACCCTCTATGCCCCCCAGATCGACGACGTCCCCTTTCCCTATGCCGTGGGCCTGCTGCTGACCCCGGGCGGCAGCCATGGCCTGAGCGGCGCGCCGGCGCCGGCGGAGGCCGCGCCCAGCGCCTGGCCCCATGCCCTGGAGTTGCTGCGCCTGCTGGAAGCGCCTGGCGCCCTGCACCTCGCCTATGCCGGGCGCGCCTGGCACTGGCAGGCGGAGACCCTCGGATGAGCGGCCGCCTGGACTACGGCTACCGCCTGCTGGCCACGGCGCTCAACTTCGTGGTGTTCGGCTGCGGCGCCCTGGTCTTTCGCCTGCTGATCCTGCCGCTGCTGCTGGCGCTGCCGGGCGATCCCCTGCGCCGCCGCCAGCGCGCGCGGCGGGCCAATGCCCGGCTGTTCCGCTTCTTCGTCGCCTTCATGGTGCTGACCCGGGTGATGAATCTGCGCATCCAGGGCCGCGAGCGGCTGGGTCGTCCGGGCCAGCTGATCATCGCCAACCACCCCTCGCTGATCGACGTGGTGGTGCTCATCGGCCTGGTGCCCGACGCCAATTGCGTGGTCAAGCAGGGCCTCTGGCAGAACCCCTATCTCAAGCGGCAGATCCAGGCCGCCGGCTACATCAGCAACAACGGCAGCGCCGAGATGCTCGACGAAGCCGCCGACGCCCTGCGCGAAGGCCAGACCCTGATCATCTTTCCCGAGGGCACCCGCACCACCCCCGGCGAGCCGCCGCGCTTCCATCGGGGCGCCGCGGCCATCGCCCTGCGCGGCGCCCGCTGCATCACCCCGGTGATCATCCGCGTGGTGCCCAGCACCCTGACCAAGGCCACGCCCTGGTATCGCATCCCCTCCCGGCGCTTCGACTTCCAGCTGGAAGTGGGCGCCGACATCGACCCCACCACCTTCGCCGGGCGGCCGTTGCCGCTGGCGTCGCGTGAACTCAACGACCAGCTGCACCAGCTCTACCTGAAGGAAACCGGCAACCATGACTGATCTCAACCTTGAGCTCAAAAGCCTGATCATCGAGGCGCTCGGCCTCGAGGACGTCACCGTCGACGACATCGGCGACGACCAGATCCTGTTCGGCGACGGCCTGGGCCTGGATTCGGTGGACGCCCTGGAGCTGGGCCTGGCGATCCAGAAGCGCTACGGCATCCGCATCGACGCCGAGGCCAAGGACACCCGCACCCATTTCGCCAACGTCAATGCCCTTGCGGCCTTCGTCGCCGCCCAGCGCGCCGCCTGAGGAGATCGCCATGCAAAGCCGTGAAGCCATCTTCGAGACCCTGCGCAGCGCCCTGGTCGAACTCTTCGAGCTGGAGCCCGAGCGGGTGACCCTGGAAGCCAACCTCTACGAGGACCTGGAGATCGACAGCATCGACGCCGTCGACCTGATCGACCACCTGCGCCGCCAGACCGGGCACAAGATCGCCGCCGAGCAATTCCGCCAGGTGCGTACCGTGGGTGACGTGGTCGAGGCCGTCCATCGCATCAGCCAGGCGGACGCCTGATCCGCCGCCTATGAGTGCCCTGCCTTCCCGCTCCCCCCTGGGCCTGGTCGCCAGCGCCCTGCTGCTCCTGCTCGGCCTGGCCTATCCCTTCGCCGTCTACTTCGGCCTGCAGCACCTCTCGCCGCGCCTGTTCGCCGCCGGCCTCGGTGCCCTCTGGGGCCTGCGCCTGCTGCAACCCGGCCTCAACGGCCTGCAGCGCGGCACCGCCCTGGTCGCCCTGGGCTTCTGCCTGCTGCTGGCCCTGAGCGACGCCGCCGTGCTGTTGCGCTGGTATCCGGTGCTGCTCAGTCTTTTCCTACTGGCGCTGTTCGGCCTGAGCCTGCTGCGCGGCCAGCCGCTGATCGAGCGCCTGGCACGGCTGCGCGAACCCGAGCTGCCGCCGCGCGCGGTGCGCTATACCCGGCGGGTGACCCAGGTCTGGTGCCTGTTCTTTCTGTTCAACGCGCTCACCGCCGCTGCCCTGGCGCTCTGGGCGCCCCTGGCCTGGTGGACGCTCTATACCGGGGTGATCGCCTATGGCCTGATGGGCCTGCTGTTCGCCGGTGAATGGCTGGTCCGCCAGCGCGTGCGGAGGCTGCCATGACGTTCACCCCTCTCGCCGACCTGCTGGGCGCCGCGAGCCCGCTGGATGCGGCCTTCAAGCAGCGCGCCCTGAGCCTGGCGGCGGCCTTCCAGGCCGCTGGTCTCAAGCGCCTGGCGCTGCATCTGGACGATGCCGAGGACCTGGCCTGCGCCCTGCTCGGCGCCTGGCGCGCCGGCATCGAGGTGATCCTGCCAGCCGACGCCCAGCCCGCCACCCGTGCTCGGCTGCTGCCTACACTCGACGCCTGGCTCGACGATCTTGCCGGCTGGACGGCCGCCGAGCCCTTGGCGCCTGCCGTGCTCGACCTCCAGGCACCGCTGCTGACCCTGAGCACCTCGGGCTCCAGTGGCGAGCCCAAGCCCATCGCCAAGCAGCTGTTCCAGCTGGCCAACGAGGTCGCTGCCCTGGAGCGGCTGTGGGGGGAGTCCCTCGGTGAGGCGACCATCCTCGGCAGCGTCTCCACCCAGCACATCTATGGCCTGCTGTTTCGCGTGCTCTGGCCGCTCTGCGCCGGTCGCCCCTTCGCCCGCCAGGCGCTGCCCTTCACCGAGGAGCTGCAGCGGGAGACCGCCGCCCTGCTGCGCCAGGGCCGCCGCGCGGTGTGGATCAGCAGCCCGGCGCTGCTCAAGCGCCTGGGCGAGAACCTCGACGACGCCATCCTCGCTCAGGTGGTGCGGGTATTTTCCTCTGGCGGCGTGCTGCCGGAAGCGGCGGCCACGGCCTGCCAGGCGCGCTTCGGCCAATACCCCACCGAGGTCTATGGCAGCTCCGAGACGGGCGGCATTGCCTGGCGCCAGGGCCCGCAGCCCTGGCAGGCCTTCGCCAACATCGCTCTGGGCCAGGACGCTGACGGCGCCCTCTGGCTGACCTCGCCCTATCTGCCCCAGGGCGTGCGCGAGCAGACCATGGACGGTGTGAGCCTGCTGGGAGAGGGTCGCTTCGAGCTGCTCGGGCGGCTGGATCGCATCGTCAAACTGGAGGAGAAGCGTATCGCCCTGCCGGCACTGGAAGCGCGCCTGCTCGACCATCCCGCCATCGCCGACGTCCGCCTGGGCGTGGTGCAACAGGGTCGCGCCCTGCTCGGCGCTCTGGTCGCCCTGAGCGAAAGCGGCCTGCACCAGTTGCGCAATGGCGGTCGGCGCGCCCTGGTGGCCGACTTGCGCGAACACCTGGCCGGCCATTGCGAGGCCATCGCCCTGCCGCGCCGCTGGCGCCTGCTGCTGGCGCTGCCCTACAGCGCCCAGGGCAAGCTGGCCCAGGCCGAGGTGGAACGCCTGCTGGCCCAGCCACGGCCGGTGGAGATCGAGCCGCTGAGCGTCGAGCAGACCGCAGACGGCTGGCGCCTGGAGCTGGAGATCGCCCCGGACCTGGCGTTCTTTTTCGGCCACTTCCCCACGGCGCCGGTGGTGCCCGGGGTGGTGCAGGTCGGCTGGGCCCAGCGCCTGGCCCGTCAGCACCTGGATCTGCCCGCGGACTTCGCCGGCCTGGAGGTGCTCAAGTTCCAGCAGCTGCTGCGCCCCGGCGACCGGGTGACCCTGACCTTCCACTTCGACGCCACCCGCAGCAAGTTGCACTTCGCCTTTCGCCAGGGCGCCGCGGCCTGCTCCTCCGGGCGCATCCTGCTCAAGGCGGCGCAGCCATGAGCTTTCGTGCCTGCGCGGTGATCCCGGTGTTCGACCATGAGCACGCCCTGCCGCTGGTGGTCCAGGCGCTGCGCCAGCGCGCGCTGCCCTGCGTGCTGGTGGACGATGCCTCCAGCCCCGCCTGCGCCCAGGTGATGGACGAGCTGGCGACCCAGCCCGATGTCCATCTGCTGCGGCTGCCGGTCAACCAGGGCAAGGGCGGCGCGGTGATGGCCGGACTCGCCGAGGCGCAGCGCCTGGGCTTCACTCATGCCCTGCAGGTGGATGCCGACGGCCAGCACGACCTGGCCGACGTGGCCGCCTTTCTCGCCGAGGCCCAGGCCTATCCCGAGGCGCTGATCTGCGGCTACCCGCAGTTCGACGACTCGGTGCCCAAGGGCCGGCTCTATGCCCGCTACCTCACCCATGTCTGGGTGTGGATCAACAGCCTATCCCTGGCGATCCGCGACAGCATGTGCGGCTTTCGCGTCTATCCGCTGGCGCCAACCCTGGCGGTGATCCGCGCTGGCGGCCTGGGCAAGCGCATGGATTTCGACCCGGAGATCCTGGTGCGCCTGGCCTGGCGCGAGCAGCCCATGCGCTGGCGCCCGACCCGGGTGCACTACCCGCTGGACGGTCGCTCGCACTTTCGCCTCTGGCAGGACAACGTGCTGATCTCGCGCATGCACACCCGGCTGTTCTTCGGCATGCTGCTGCGCGCGCCGCGCCTGCTCTGGCGCCGGGTGCGCGCGTGAGCGGCCACTGGGCGCAGCAGCGCGAGCGCGGCAGCCCCCTGCTGATGCGGCTCACCGCCTGGCTGGCGCGGCACCTGGGCCGCCGCGCCATCGCTCCGCTGTTGCGGCTGATCGTGCTGTACTTCTTCCTGTTCGGCGCCCGCGCCCGCCGCGGCATCCGCGAATACCAGCAGCGCCTGGCCCACTGGAGCAAGCGCCCCGACCTGCAGCCCAGCTGGCGCAGCGGCTATGCCCAGTTCATGGCCTTCGCCGAAGCCCTGCTGGACAAGCTCGATGCCTGGAACGGCCGCCTCGGCCTGGATCAGGTGCAACTGCACGACCCGGATCAGGTGCACAGCCGCATGCACGCGCCGCGTGGCGAGATCCTGGTCACCGCCCACCTGGGCAATCTGGAGGTCTGTCGCGCCCTGGCCCAGCTGGGGCGGCGGGTGCGCCTCAATGTGCTGGTGCACACCCGCCATGCCGAAGCCTTCAATCGCCTCTTGGAAGAAGCCGGCGCCAGCGACCTGCGGCTGATCCAGGTCAGCGAACTGGACCCGGCGGTGATGCTGCAGCTCAGCGAACGCCTGGAGCGCGGCGAATGGCTGGCCATCGCCGGTGACCGGGTGCCGCTGCACGGCGGTCGGACCGTCGAGGTGGATTTCCTCGGCGCCCCGGCGCCCTTCCCCCAGGGCCCCTGGCTGCTGGCGCACCTGCTGCGCTGCCCGACCAACCTGCTGTTCTGCCTGCGCGAAGCCGACGGCTACCACCTCTACCTGGAAGACTTCGCCCCGGCCCCGGCCTGGCGCCGCCAGGAGCGCGCCGCCGGCATCCAGGGCCTGGCCCAGGCCTATGCCGAGCGCCTCGCCGCCCATTGCCTCAAGGCGCCGCGGCAGTGGTTCAACTTCTACCCCTTCTGGAGTCGCGATGAACGCTAGTGTTCGCTTTGGTAGCCAGGCCCTTGCCGTCGAAGACCTGGTCGCCCTGGCCGAGGGCCGGGCCCAGGCCGAATTGCAGGACGACGCCGCCTTTCGCGACGGCATCGCCCGCGGCGCCCGCTTCGTCGAGTCGCTGCTGGCCCGCGAGGGTTCGGTCTACGGCATCACCACCGGCTATGGCGATTCCTGCGTGGTCGCCGTGCCCCTGGCCCAGGTCGAGGCACTGCCGCGCCAGCTCTACACCTTCCACGGTTGCGGCCTGGGCCGCCACCTGGATCCGGCGGCGACCCGTGCGGTGCTGGCCGCGCGGCTGCAGTCGCTGTGCCAGGGCGTCTCCGGGGTGCGCGTCGAGTTGCTCGAACGCCTCACCGCCTTCCTGCGCGAAGACATCCTGCCGCTGATCCCCGAAGAGGGTTCGGTGGGCGCCAGTGGCGATCTCACCCCGCTGTCCTACGTCGCTGCCGCCCTCTGCGGCGAGCGCCAGATGCTCTGGCGCAACGAGATACGGGACGCCGCGGACGTCCATGCCGAGCTGGGCTGGACGCCGCTGGTGCTCAGGCCCAAGGAAGCCCTGGCCTTGATGAACGGCACCGCGGTGATGACCGGCCTGGCCTGCCTGGCCTTCTCCCGCGCCGAGTACCTGCTGCGCCTGGCGACCCGCATCACCGCGCTCAACGTGGTGGCCCTGGCCGGCAATCCCGAGCACTTCGACCAGCGCCTGTTCGCCGCCAAGCCCCATCCGGGCCAGGGCCAGGTGGCCGCCTGGCTGCGCGCGGATCTGGCCGCAGAGGGGCCGGCCGCGCCCCTGCACCGCCTGCAGGACAGGTATTCGCTGCGCTGCGCGCCCCATGTGCTGGGCGTGCTGGCCGACAGCCTGCCCTGGCTGCGCCAGTTCATCGAGACCGAGCTCAACAGCGCCAACGACAATCCGCTGATCGACGCCGAGGACGAGCGGGTGCTGCATGGCGGCCACTTCTATGGCGGCCATATCGCCTGCGCCATGGACAGTCTCAAGACCCTGGTGGCCAACGTCGCCGACCTGCTCGACCGCCAGCTCGCCCTGCTGGTGGACGCCCGCTACAACCACGGCCTGCCGGGCAATCTCTCCGGCGCGCCGGCCGAGCGGGCCATGCTCAACCACGGCTTCAAGGCGGTGCAGATCGGCGCCAGCGCCTGGACCGCCGAGGCGCTCAAGGGCACCCTGCCGGCCAGCGTCTTCTCCCGTTCCACCGAATGCCACAACCAGGACAAGGTCAGCATGGGCACCATCGCCGCCCGCGACGCCCTGCGCGTGCTGGAGCTCACCGAGCAGGTGGCCGCCGCCACCCTGCTGGCTGCCCAGCAGGGCGTCTGGCTCAGGTGTGCGCAGGGCGGGCAACCGCCCGTGCCCCTGGCCGCCATGCACCGGGCGCTGGGCGAGACCTTCCCGCCGCTGATCGAAGACCGTGCCCTGGAAGCCGAACTGCGCCAGACCCTGACCCTGATTCGCGCCCGCCACTGGAGGCTCTATGCGTAAGACCGGTGCCCTGCAGGTCGAGGTGGAGATGCAGATCCCCTTCTTCGACGTCGACATGATGGAGATCGCCTGGCACGGCCATTATGTGAAGTATCTGGAGGTGGCGCGCTGCGCGCTGCTCGACCGCCTTGACCACAATTACCTGCAGATGCGCGACTCCGGCTATGGCTGGCCGGTGATCGACCTGCAGATCCGCTACATCCGTCCGCTGCTGTTCCAGCAGCGCGTCCGCGTCCGCGCCGATCTGGTGGAGTGGGAGCATCGCCTCAAGCTCAACTACCTGATCAGCGACGCCGTCACCGGTGAGCGCCTGACCCGCGCCAGCACCGTGCAGGTCGCCGTGGACCTGGCCAGCCGCGAGATGCAGCTGGCCTCGCCCAAGGTCTTTATCGACGCCGTGGAGAGGGCCCTGGCATGCGCACGCTGATCGCCCTGCTGTTCATCCTGGCCGCGCCCCTGGCCCAGGCCTTCGATCTCGATGACCTGGCCGCCCAGCTGGCGCGCCCCGCGGCGGTCGAGGGCAGCTTCGTCCAGCAGCGCTATCTGCGCGCCCTGCCGCAGCCGCTCACCAGCAGCGGTCACTTCACCCTGGCCCGCGGCCTGGGCCTGCTCTGGCGGCTGGAAAAGCCCCTGGCGCAGACCTATCGCATCACCCCGGGCGCCATCGCCAAGCAGACGCCGACGGGCTGGACGCCCTTGCCCGGCAGCGACCTGGCCGCGCGCCAGAGCGCGCTGTTCCTGGCCGTGCTCGGCGGTGATCGCAGCGGCCTGGAACGCGACTTCGAGCTGGCCCTGACGGGCGACGCCAGTCACTGGCAGCTGCGCCTGACCCCGCGCGGCGCCCTGCTCAAGCAGGTGTTCGACGGCATCTTCATCCAGGGCGGCGCCCTGGTCGAACGGGTGGAAATCCGCGAGACCCAGGGCGATCGCAGCCTACTCAAGCTGGACGGCCAGCCTCGCGACACCCTGAGCGCCGAGCAGCGCGCGGTCTTCCAGTGACCCGGCTGCAGCGCCCCTTCCTGCTGTTCCTGCTCGCCCTGCTGGCGCTCAGCGCCTGGCAGTGGCGCCATGGTCCGCCGGTGGCGGCCGATCTGCTGGCGCTGTTGCCCCAGGGCGCCGGTGATGCCCTGACCCTGCAGGCCGAGGCGCGCATGGCCGAGCCGCTCAATCGCGAAGTCCTGTTGCTGGTCGGTTATCCCCAGCGCGAGCGGGTAGCCGCCCTGGCCGAGCGCCTGGGCCAGGCCTGGTCCCGGGAACCGCTGTTCGAGAAGGTGCAGTGGCAACTCACGCCGGACCTGCCCGGCCTGCGCCAGCAGCTCCTGGCTAGCCGCCTGGCGCTGGCACTGGGGCCGGCGCGCGACGAGCTGCTCAAGACGCCCGACAGCTATCTGCAGGCCCGAGCCGCGGCCCTCTTCGATCCCTTCGCCGGCGCCGGCGCCCTGCCCCTGGAGCAGGACTGGTTCGGCCTCGGCCTGCTGGTGCAGCGCCAGCTCACCCCGGCCAGCAAGGTGCAATTCGACGCCGGCAGCGGCTTGCTGCTGACCCAGGGCGACGGCCTGACCTGGGCCCTGATCCGCGCCCGTACCCGCGCCGATGCCTTCGACTTCGACGCCCCGCCCCGGGTGGAAGCCCTGATCGAGGCCGCCCGCCGTGAGGTGGTCGCCGATGGCGGTCAGCTACTCGCCGCCAGCGGCCTGAGATACGCCGCCGCCGGCCAGGCCACCGCCAGTCGCGAGATGTCGCTGATCGGCGGGCTGGCCACCCTTGGCACCCTGGCCCTGCTGCTGGGGCTGTTCCGCCGCTGGCGGGTGCTGCTCAGCCTGCTGGCGGTGGGCGTGGCCCTGCTGGCCGGCAGCGCCGCCTGCGTGCTGCTGTTCGGCCAGATCAACGCCCTCACCCTGATCCTTGGCGCCAGCCTCACCGGGGTGGCCGCCGACTATCCGCTGCACTACCTGAGCAAGAGCTGGAAGGGCGGCCCCTGGGACGCCACGGCCATCCTGCGCCAGACCCTGCCGGGATTGTCCCTGAGCCTGGCGACCAATCTGCTGGGCTACCTGGCGCTGGCCTGCACGCCCTTTCCGGCGCTGACCCAGGTGGCGGCGTTTTCCGCCGCCGGCCTGATCGGCGCCTACCTCACCACCGTCTGCCTGTTGCCGGCCTGGTGGCAATGCCTGGACCTGGCGCCGCCGGCCGCGCCCCTGCGGCTGATGCAACGCCTGCTCGACCTGCGGCTGCGCCTGCTGGCGCGCACCGGCAGCCTGCCGCTGCTGCTGGCGCTGCTGGCGTTTTGTGGCGCGGGCGTCTGGCAGCTGCACCTGCAGAACGACCTGCGCCTCTGGCTTGGCCAGGACCCGGCGCTGACCCGCGAAGCCCAAGCCATCGCCCGTCTCACCGGCCTGCAGCCCACCAGCCAGTTCTTCCTGGTGCGTGGCGGCGATGCCGACGAGGTGCTACAGCGCCAGACCGTCCTGGGCAAGCGCCTCGACGCCCTGGTCGCCGAGGGCAAGCTGCAGGGCTATCGCGCCCTGAGTGGCCTGGTCGCTCCCGCCGCGGCCCAGGCCGAACTGCGCCAGGCCCTGGCCGGTTGGGGCGAGCGCCTGCAACCCCTGTTGGCGGTAGGCATCCCGGCCGAGGCGCTGGAGGCCGAACTCGATCAACTGCGCCAGTTGCCCGACCTGAGTCTCGACCAGGCCCTGGCCGGCCCGCTGGGCGAGCTCTGGCGACCGCTCTGGCTGGGCCGGACCGTCGATGGCGGCGCGGCCGGCCTGGTCAGCCTGCAAGGGCTGGGCAACGCCCAGGTCCTGCAGACGGTGGCCGAGGGCCTGCCCGGCGTGCAGCTGGTGGATCGCCTCGGCGAATTGCGCGGACTGTTCGTCCACACCCAGCGCCTGGCGGTGGAACTCAAGCTGCTGGCTTCGGGCGCGATCTTCCTCCTGCTGCTCTGGGCCTTCGGTCGCCGCGCGGCGCTGCGCATCGTCTGCCTGCCGCTCCTGGCCGCCCTGGCGGCCCTGGCCTGCCTCGGCTGGCTGGGTCAGCCACTGACCCTGTTCAGCCTCTTCGCCCTGCTGCTCATCACCGCCATCGGCGTGGACTACGCCATCCTCATGCACGAGGCCATCGGCGGCGCGGCGGTCAGTCTGCTCGGCGGCCTGCTGTCCGGCGTCGGCAGCTGGCTGTCCTTTGGACTGCTGCTGCTCAGCAGCACCCCGGCCATCGCCAACTTCGGCCTGGCCATCAGCCTGGGGCTGGTGTTCAGCTTCCTGCTGGCACCCTGGGCCTCGCCCCCCGTCTCCCACGAAAAGGACCTTCGTCATGGTTGAACATCATCCCCTGGTCATCATCGGTGCCGGCCCGGCCGGCGCCGTGGTCGCCGCGCTGCTCAAGCGTCGCGGCCATCCGGTGCTGGTGCTGGAAGCCCAGCATTTTCCGCGCTTTTCCATCGGCGAGAGCCTGCTCTCCCACAGCCTGGATTTCGTCGAGGAAGCCGGGATGCTGCCGGCGGTCGAGGCCGCCGTTTTTCAGACCAAGGTCGGCGCCGCCTTCGCCTGGGGCGAGCGCTACACCGACTTCGACTTCCGCGACACCTACAGTGGCGGGCGCAGCACCTTCCAGGTCCAGCGCGGCCCCTTCGACAAGATCCTCGCCGACGACGCCGCACGCCAGGGCGTGGCAATCCGCTACGGCCAGCGGGTGACCGCCGTGACCCTGGGCGAAGGCGGTGAAAAGACCCGGATCGAGGTGCTGGGCGACGACGGCCACGCCTATGCGCTGACCACCGACTTCCTGCTCGACGCCAGTGGCTACGGCCGGGTGCTGCCACGCCTGCTGGACCTGGAAGCCCCTTCGGACTTCCCGGTGCGCCGCGCCCTCTTCACCCATGTCGAGGACCGCATCGACGATCCCGGCTTCGACCGCGAGCGCATCCTCATCACCACCCACCCGACCTGGCGCGACGTCTGGTTCTGGACCATCCCCTTCAGCGACGGCCGCACTTCGGTCGGGGTGGTGGCCGCCGCCGAGCGCCATGCCGGACGCGCCGCCGATCTCGCCACCTGTCTGCGCGACTGGGTCGCCGAGACCCCGAGTCTGGCCCGGGTGCTGCACAATGCGGTCTGGGATACCCCGGTGCGCGAGCTGGGCGGCTATGCGGCCAACGTCAAGCGCCTGCACGGCCCCGGCTTCGCCCTGCTGGGCAACGCCGCCGAGTTTCTCGATCCGGTGTTTTCCTCGGGCGTCACCATCGCCCTGCGTTCGGCCAGCCTGGCTGCGCCGCTGGTGGATCGCCAGCTGCGTGGCGAGGCGGTGGACTGGGAGGGCGAATTCGCCCGACCGCTCAAGGCGGGCGTCGATACGTTCCGTGCCTATGTGGAGGGCTGGTACGATGGCAGCTTCCAGGACGTCATCTATTTCGAGAACGCCGATCCCGAGATCCGCCGCATGATCTGCGCCATTCTCGCCGGCTACGCCTGGGACCTTCGCAACCCCTTCGTCAAGGAGCCCAAGCGGCGCCTGCGCCTGCTCGTCGAGCTCTGCCAGCTGAATTCGGCCCATCCTGCATGACCCTGCCCCGTCCGTTCGTCTTCGCGCTGGCCTGCCTGCTGCTGCTCGCCGCCTGCGCCAGCCAGCCGCCGCTGCCCAGCAGTCCGCCGCCGCTGGCGCGCGCCCTCGTCTACCAGGTGGAACGCCAGACCGCCGAGGGCAGCGACGCCCTGCTGCTGGCCATCCAGCCGGAAGGCCAAGCCCTGCGCTTTTCGCTGTTCGACCCCCTGGGCGTGCCCCAGGCGCGCCAGCGGCTGCTCGACGGCGCCTGGCACGCCGACGGCCTGCTGCCGCCCAATCCCCGGGCGCGCACCTTCTTCAGCGTGCTGCTGTTCGCCCTGACCCCGGCCGAGCGGTTGCCGCGAACCTATGCCGCGGACGACTGGCAACAGGCCGCCGATGGTAGCCGTCGCCTCAAGGACTGGCAGGTGCGCTATCCCGCCACCGACCGCCTGGAGCTAGAGGCGCCGGACGGGTCGCGCTATCGCCTGACCCTGCTGCCGGAGTCCGCGCCTTGAGTGCCTACCTGAATGCCCTGGGCCTGCTCTGCGCCCTGGGCCAGGGCAAGGCCGAGGTGGCGCGCGGCCTGTTCGCCGGCGACACGGCGGGCATGCAGCCCACCCCGGGCTGGATTCCCGAGCGCCAGCCGCCGGTGGGTACCGTCAGCGCCCCCCTGCCGGCCTGGCCCGCCGACTGGGCCCCCTTCTTCAGTCGCAACAACCAGCTCCTGCTGGCGGCCCTGACCGAGATCGAGCCCCAGGTGCGCCAGGCCATCGAGCGCCACGGTCCTGCGCGCATCGGCGTGGTGCTGGGCACCAGCACCTCCGGCATTCACGAGGCCAGCCTGGGCATCGCCGTGCACCAGCGCAGCGGCCAGCTGCCCGAGGGCTATCAGTACGCCCAGCAGGAACTGGTCGCGCCGGCCGATTTCCTCGCCCGCTACCTGGGCCTGAGCGGCCCCTGCTATGGCCTCTCCACCGCCTGCACCAGCAGCGCCCGCGCCCTGCTCAGCGCCCGTCGGCTACTGGTCCAGGGCCATTGCGATGCCGTGCTCTGCGGTGGCGTCGACAGCCTCTGCGGCCTGACCCTGAACGGCTTCGCCGCCCTCGAAGCGGTCAGCGAGTCGCTGTGCAATCCCTTCTCGGTCAATCGCTGCGGCATCAACATCGGCGAGGGCGCGGCGCTGTTCCTGCTGACCCGCGAACCCGGTCCCATCGCCCTGCTCGGTGGCGGCGCCAGTTCCGATGCCCACCACATCTCCGCCCCCGACCCCAGCGGTCGCGGCGCCGTCCAGGCCATGCAGACGGCGCTGCGCGCCAGCGGCCTGCAGCCGGGCGACATCGGCTATCTCAACCTGCACGGCACCGCCACGCCACACAACGACGCCATGGAAAGCCACGCCACCCATGAGGTATTCCCGGCCGGGGTGCCCTGCTCCTCGACCAAGCCGCTGACCGGCCATACCCTCGGCGCCGCCGGCGCCCTGGAAGCCGCCTTCGCCTGGTTGACCCTGGACCCGGTCCTCAACCCGGCCGGCCAGCTGCCACCGCAGCGCTGGGACGGCCAGGCCGATCCGGCCCTGCCACGCCTGGCGCTGGCCCACGCCGACAGCCGCCTGGACGGCCGCCGCCACGCCATGAGCAACAGCTTCGCCTTTGGCGGCAGCAACGTCAGCCTCATCCTCGGAGCCACGCCATGAGTTCCTGGCCCCTCGCCGAGCTGGTGCCCCACGCCGGCGACATGCTGCTGATCGAGGAGATCCTCGCCTGCGACGACCAGGGCATCGAGACCCGCCTGGTGGTACGCCCCGGCCTCTTCACCGACGCCGACGGCGCCCTGCCGGCCTGGATCGGCGTGGAGCTGATGGCCCAGAGCGTGGCCGCCTTCGCCGGCTGCCAGGCGCGGCGCCGTGGCGAGGCCCCGGCTCTGGGCTTCCTGCTCGGCACCCGCCAGTTCGCCTGTGATGTGGCGGCCTTTCCCGCTGGCGGTGAGTTGCGCATCCAGGCTCAGCCGGCACTGCAGAACGACGATGGCATGGCCATCTTCGACTGCCACCTGCAGGGTCCTGGCTGCCAGGCCAGCGCCCGCCTGAACGTCTATCGTCCGCCCCGGGCGGATCTGTATCTAGAGGAGCCCGCGCCATGAGCGTCGCCCCCGCTCCGGTCCTGGTGACCGGTTCCAGCCGCGGCCTGGGCCGCGCCATCGCCCTGCGCCTGGCCGCGGCCGGGCACGACCTGGTGCTGCACTGCCGCAGCCGTCGCGAGGAAGCCGAGGCCGTGCGCACCGAGGTCGAGGCCCTGGGTCGCACGGCCCGGGTGCTGCAATTCGACGTCGGCGACCGCGCCGCCTGCGCGGCCATCCTCGACGCCGATACCGAAGCCCACGGCGGCTACTACGGCGTGGTCTGCAACGCCGGTCTGACCCGCGACGGCGCCTTTCCGGCGCTGACCGGGGAAGACTGGGACGTGGTCCTGCGCACCAATCTCGACGGCTTCTACAATGTCCTGCACCCGGTGGTCATGCCGATGATCCGCCGCCGCGCGCCGGGGCGTATCGTCTGCATCACCTCGGTCTCCGGGCTGATCGGCAATCGCGGCCAGGTCAACTACAGCGCCTCCAAGGCGGGGCTGATCGGCGCCGCCAAGGCCCTGGCGGTGGAGCTGGCCAAGCGCAGGATCACCGTCAACTGCGTGGCCCCGGGGCTGATCGACACCGAGATCCTCGACGAGCACGTGCCGGTGGACAAGATCCTCGAGATGATCCCCGCCGGGCGCATGGGCACCCCCGAGGAGGTGGCCCATGCGGTGGCCTTCCTGCTCGCCCCGGAGGCCGGCTACATCACCCGCCAGGTGCTGGCGGTCAACGGAGGGCTGTGCTGATGAGCGCGCGCCGCGTCGTGATCACCGGGATGGCCGGCGTCACCGCCCTGGGCAGTGACTGGCCGACCATCCGCGATCTCTTCCTGGCCGGCCACAGCGGCATTCGCCGCATGGACGCCTGGGATCGCTATACCGAGATGAACACCCGCCTGGGCGGACCCATCGTCGACTTCCAGGTGCCCAGCCACTGGACGCGCAAGCAGCTGCGCAGCATGGGCCGCGTCTCCCAGCTGGCGGTGGCCGCCGGCGAACGCGCCCTGGCCGATGCCGGGCTGCTGAATGATCCCGGCATCACCGACGGCCGCATGGGCGTGGCCTGTGGTTCCTCCACCGGCAGCACCGACGACATCAAGGCGCTGGCCAACATGCTGCTCAGCGACGCCGCGGTGGGCCTCAACGCCAACACCTATGTGCGCATGATGCCGCACACGGCGGCCGCCAACCTGAGTCTGTTCTTTGGGCTCAAGGGTCGGCTGATCCCCACCTCCAGCGCCTGCACCAGCGGCAGCCAGGGCATCGGCTACGCCTACGAGGCCATCAAGTTCGGGCGCCTGCCGCTGATGCTGGCGGGCGGCGCCGAGGAACTCTGTCCCAGCGAGGCCATGGTCTTCGACACCCTCTATGCCACCAGCCTGCGCAACGATGCCCCCCATACCTCGCCGCGCCCCTACGACAAGGGGCGCGACGGCCTGGTGATCGGCGAAGGCGCCGGCATCCTGGTGCTGGAAGAGCTGGAGCACGCCCTGGCGCGCGGCGCGCACATCCATGCCGAGATCGTCGGCTTCGGCAGCAACGCCGACGGCCAGCACTCCACCCGCCCGGAACAGGCCACCATGCAGCGCGCCATGGAGCTGGCCCTGGAAGACGCCGGGCTGACGCCGGAGGCCATCGGCTACGTCAACGGCCACGGCACCGCCACCGAACAGGGCGACATCGCCGAGACACGGGCCACCCAGGCGCTGTTCGGCGCCCGCATGCCCATCAGCTCGCAGAAGAGCTACCTGGGCCATACCCTCGGGGCCTGTGGCGCCCTGGAATCCTGGTTCAGCATCGCCATGATGAACGACGAGCTGTTCGTGCCCACGCTCAACCTTGATGACCTGGACCCCCAGTGCGGCGAGCTGGACTATCTGCGTGACGGACCGCGGGCGCTGCGTACCGAGCATGTGATGAACAACAATTTCGCCTTTGGCGGGGTCAACACCTCGCTGATCTTCCGTCGCTGGTCCTGATGGCCATAGCTCGAGGTACTCCCATGTTGCGTCGCCTGCTGCTCGTCTCCGCTCTGCTGTTCCTGGCGGCCTGCACCCGCGCGCCCCTGGTGACGCCCCAGGAGGTCTTTCCCGCCGACCGTACGGAGAACGCCGCCGATGTCCGCCGCGCCATCGTCGACACCCTCGAACGCCGTGGCTGGAGCGTCGGCCAGGAGAGCCCCGGCCTGGTGGTCGCCAGCATCGTGGTGCGCGATCGCCACCAGGCTTGGGTCGACATCCCCTACAGCACCAAGGGCTACCAGATCCGCTACCGCGACAGCGCCGGCCTCGACTACGACGGCGAGCGCATCCATCGCAACTACAACAAATGGGTCCAGCTGCTCGACGCCGACATCCGCAGGCAATTGCAGCTGCCCGCCCCCGCAGCCGACGCGGAATGACCGCCCGCGGCCTGCGCGATATCGCAGAACGCCGGTCTCCAGGCTGACGGAGCGGGCGTTCTGGGTTAAACAGTCATCCCCACCACCACAAGGAAGTCGCCATGCGTACCCTAGCCCCTACCCTCGCCCTGGCCCTGGCCCTGGCCCTGGCCACCCTGCTGCCCAGCGCCGCCCAGGCCCGCGACACCACCCTGCAACTGCCCTTCGCCGAAGTCGTCCAGGAAGCCCTGGCCGCCAAGCGTCTGGATGGCAGCGTGAAGTTCTACCTGGCCGGCAACCCGGTGCCGGGCAAGGCCACGGTGGTCAACTCCAGCATCACCACCAACCAGAAGACCAACGCCTTCAACAAGACCGACGAGGTCGCCTGCCGCTGGGTGCTGCAATCGGCGCTGATCCGCCTGCAGGAAGCCGCCAAGGCCGCCGGTGCCAATGCGGTCACCGATATCACCAGCTACTACAAGAAGAACGAGTGGAGCGATCCCAGCCGCTACGAGTGCCACGCCGGCGCCCTCATGGCCGGTGTCGCCCTCAAGGGCAAGCTGGTCATCCTCAAGTAGGCCGGAACGGCGGCGCGCTCGGGTGGGTCTGTCTAGAAACCCGCCCGAGGCCGCCGCCATGCCCACGTTTCGCGTCCACTACCACAAGGACGGCGAGTCCCGTCAGCTCGATCTCGACCATCCGCAGTCGACGCTCGCGCCCCATGAAGCGGCCCTGGCCGTGCTGGAGCACCTTCGCGCCGACGCCGAGAACAGCCTGGCCCTGCCGCCCGCCGATGCCCCAGCCGCGGCCATCCTGCGCCAGGCGGAGGTGCATGGACTGACGGATATCCAAGTGGAGCCGCTGGCTTCGTAGGTTGCCGCTGAGCGCAGCGAAGCCCAACGGGCGGGACTGGCGGTGTCTGGCCGCCCTCACCCCAGCCCTCTCCCCGAGGGAGAGCGGGCGGTCTGGTCCAGCGTGGGCTTGGGGGCTCATTATGCCCATGGCGGTCCGTCGATGCGGTCGCTCCTACAAAGGCGTCATTCCCTGTAGGAGCGGCCCATGGCCGCGATCTTCGCCGTAGCGTGGAAAACCGCGTAGCGTTTTCCACTGACACACGTCGGCGCCAGCGGTGGATAAGACTGCGCCATTACCCGTATGCCCCATGGGTTGGCGCTGAGCCTGGCGAAGCCCAACACCGCCAGACCTCAGCCCAGGAACAACCGGTACGCCGGATTCTCCGTCTCGTCCCAATAGCGATAGCCGATGGCATCCAAGGTCGCCAGCAGCTCCGGCCGTTCGGCCTGGCTGGCTTCCAGCCCAGCGAACACCCGGCCGTCCGCCGCGCCGTGGTTGCGGTAATGGAACATGCTGATGTTCCAGCGTCCGCCCAGCTTTTCGAGGAAGTCGAACAGCGCGCCCGGTCGCTCGGGGAATTCGAAGCGGAACACCTGCTCCTGGCCGACCCGCGCGGCATGGCCACCCACGGTGTGGCGGATATGCAGCTTGGCCAGTTCGTTGTCGGTCAGGTCCAGCACCGGGAAACCCTGGTCGCGCAGCCCCTGTAGCAGCGCCTCGCGCGGATCGCGCTGCGGATGGGTCTGGACGCCGACGAAGATGTGCGCCTCTTCGCCGGTGTGGTAGCGGTAGTTGAATTCGGTGATCTGCCGCCGGCCCAGGGCCTCGCAGAAGGCCCGGAAGCTCCCTGGCCGCTCGGGGATGGTCACGGCGATGATGGCTTCGCGCTGCTCACCCAGTTCGGCGCGTTCGGCCACGTGGCGCAGGCGGTCGAAGTTGATGTTGGCGCCGGAATCGATGGCCACCAGCACCTGGCCGCCGGAGCCTTCACGCTCGGCGTACTTCTTGATCCCGGCCACGCCCAGGGCCCCCGAGGGCTCGGTGATGGAGCGGGTGTCGTCGTAGATGTCCTTGATCGCCGCGCAGATCTCGTCGCTGCTGACCGTGATCACCTCGTCGACATAACGCTGGCAGATCTCGAAGGTGTGATGGCCGATCTGGGCCACGGCCACGCCATCGGCGAACAGTCCCACGCGCGGCAAGACCACCCGCTCACCCGCCGCCATGGCCTGCTGCAGGCAGTTGGAGTCGTCCGGCTCGACGCCGATGACCTTGATCTCGGGCCGCAGGTATTTCACATAGGCGGCGATGCCGGCGATCAGACCGCCGCCACCAACCGGGACGAAGATGGCGTCCAAACGCCCGGGATGCTGGCGCAGGATCTCCATGGCCACGGTGCCCTGGCCGGCGATGACATCGGGATCGTCATAGGGCGGCACGAAGGTGTAGCCCTGCTCCTCGACCAGGCGCAGCGCCTCGGCCAGGGCCTCGGGAAAGGCGTCGCCGTGCAGCACCACCTCGCCGCCACGCGACTGCACGCCGATGACCTTGAGTTCGGGGGTGGTGCGCGGCATGACGATGATCGCCCGCACGCCCAGCTCGCGGGCCGCGAGGGACAGGCCCTGGGCATGGTTGCCGGCGCTGGCGGTGATCACCCCGCGGGCCTTCTCGCTGGCCGAGAGGCTGGCCAGCTTGGTGTAGGCGCCGCGGATCTTGAAGGAAAACACCGGCTGCAGGTCTTCGCGCTTGAGCAGCACCTGGCAGCCCA